>JBKECK010000039.1:0-73050 GCA_047974625.1 Acidimicrobiales bacterium | reverse complement strand
GGATCGAGTCGGTGGTCGCCGCGGCTGACGCCCTCGGCGTCCGGGCTGGGGAGCCGACCGGCTCCCCAGCCGACGCCACCACGTTGACCATCTCGACCGCGACGGTGGCGGGTATCACTGGCGACGGGGCGGCTGGTCTGGAGGTGCGGACCTCGAGCGTCGACGCGCTCGACGCCGCCGCCCCCGGCCCGAGCGGGGAGTCGATCGGCCTGCTCGACGTGACGGTGACCGGGGTCCGGGCCCGCCAGGCCGACCGTCCCGCCACCGGCCTGACCGCGGCCGGAACGGGGTCGGTCGACGTACGGGGCGTCACCGTGACCGACGTCGAGGGTGACGTGGCCACCGGGTTGCGGATCCTCACCGGGGGCGCCGCCACCCTGTCCGGCGGGCTGGTCGACGCGGTGGCCGGAGGGGCCGGCGGGGCGGTCGGAGCCCGGATCGAAGCGAGCGCCTCGCCCCGGGCCGTCGTGGTCGACGAGGTGTCGATCACCGGGGTGCACGCCGTCGGCCACGCCGACGCCGTGAGCGGCCTCGACATCCTGGCCCCGGTCAGCGAGTCGGCCATCTGGGTCGATGAGTCGAACCCTCCCGGTCCGGTCGAGGTCACCGGCTGCGCTCTGGCCCGCATCAGTGGCACCGCGGTGACCATCGACGGCGACCTGCGCGACACCCTGATCCGGGGCGTCGAGGTCTACGCCGCGGCCCGGGCCGCCTCGGTGCGGGCCGAGCGGGTCATCGTGGCCGAGACCACCTGGCACCGGCTCCAGCAAGGCCTGGCCTTCGGTTCCTGCTCGTTGACCATGGTCAGCTCGCTGGTGACCGGCGTTGCCGACGGCCCGGCCGTCGAGTTCGGGCCCGAGACCGAGGTGGCCCTGGTCCGGGCGGTCCACGCCCAGCCCCGCGACCCGGCACCGCTGCTCGCGGCCCTACCCGACGGCACCGCAGGTGGCGTGCCGGGCGGCCTGCCCTACGTCGCGCCCGGACCCGACGGGGTGCCGCCGGCCCTGGCCGAGGGACGGGCGCTGCCCCCGTCGGCCGTCGACCTGCGGCTCGTGCCCGGGTCGCCCCTCCATGCCGAGGCCGTCCCCGCCCCGGCCGACCCGCCGGATCGCCAACCCCACCTCGGGGCTCACCCGCCCCTGCGGCCCCCGGCCTGTGACCTGCGTGACCCCCTGGAACCGCCGCTCGAACCGGTCGCGATCGTCGCCCGCCCCCAGCCGGTGCTCGACCGGTTGGCCCGCGACGGGCGTGGCCTGCTCGGCGTGATGCAGACCCGGGCGGCCACCGCCCTGCCAGGCTGGGTCCCTGGCGACCCGGCCGACCTGACCACCACGATCCTCGAGCTGGTGGCCAACCGCCTCGACCGGCTCTCCCACCGTCAGGACGCGGCCCTGGCCGAGGCGTCGCTGGCTAGCGCCCGGCTGCGCCGCTCGGTCGAGGCCCACGCCCGCTTGGCCGACCACCACCCCGATCCCGGCCTGTCGGCCACGACCATGATCGAGCTGGTGATCCCGCCCGGGGCCTTCGTCGCTCTGGGCCTAGCCGATGAGCCCGAGCCCGGTCGGTCGTCACCACGGGTCGCCCCCTTCGTCCTGGCCGCCGACTCCGTCGTGGTCAATCGAGACGGCACCGACGCCCCGGTCCTGGTGTCGACCGAGGACGACCTCGTCTGGCGGGATTCGTTGGCCGAGGTGACCCTGGCCGAACCGGTCCATCCCGGTCAGATCACCGCCACCCTGGTCGGTGACCTGGTCGACCTGGCCCCCGGACGTTGGCTGATCCTGCAGCCCGACGATGTACGGCTCGACCCCCACGTGGTCCGGGTCACCCTGATCGAACGGGGGGTCGACACGACCCTGGTCCGCTGGGATCCCCGACGTCCGGCCCCACCCCCGGGCTTCGCGGCCGGCGACCGGGTCCTGGCCAACGTCGTGCCGGCCCACCACGGGCTCCGGGTCGGTCACCGGTCCGCTCCAGCCCTGGTCGACGATGGCCTGGCCGGCCAACTGGAAGAGCTGGCGACCGTGCTGACGGTTCGGGCGGCCACCAGCCCGGACGAGCCGGTCGAGCTCCCCCTCCCCCTGGCCTCGGCCAGCCGGGTGGCCCCCGGTTGGCCATTCCCGGGTGGTGGCCCCCGCTCGGGTGATCTCGACGTCGCCGTCGAGGTCGACGGCGAGATGTGGCGACTGGTCGACGAGACCGCGGTCGAACCGGGTGAGGTCTTCTCGGTCGTCCCCGCCGGCGATTGGGGCAGCGTCGCCCGCCTCGGCCAGCCCGGCTCCTTCACCGGCCGCCCGGTCGACGTGACGATCACCAGCGCCCGCGTCGGAGCCGGACCCGAGGGCAACGTCGCACCCCACACCCTCACCTCCCTCGTCGCCCTCGGTCACGGTTCGACCGTCCCGGCGAACACGACCCTGTCGGAGTTGCGACAGTGGATCCGGGTCGACAACCCGGTGGCCGGGCGGGGCGGGCGCGGTCCCGACAGCATCGAGCGCATCCGCCGGGCCGCCCCCTGGACGGCCCGGCGGCCGGTCACGGCAGTGACCCGGACCGACTATGAGACGCTGCTCGCCGAGTTGGACGAGGTGGCGGGGGCCAGGGCCAGGGTCGAGAACCTGGGGGAGCGCCGCCTGGTCCGGGTCACGGTACTGCTGGCCGACGAGGACACCCTGGTGGCCCGGGCGGGCAGCCCCGACGAGCGGGGCGACGTCGACCCGATCCGCGACGCCGAGCGGCTCCGACGCTGGGCCCTGGTGCGGCGCCGGCTGGAGGAGATCCGGCTCCTCGGCTTCGACGTGGCCCTGGTCCCGCCCCGTTTCGTCCCCCTCGACCTCGACGTGGTGGTCGACGCCGCCCCCTGGGCCCCGGCCGAGACCCTGCACCGGGCCGTCGTCCGGGCCATCGCCGGCGACGGCGGGCTGCTGGATCCCGACCGGATCGGGCTCGGCGGCGACGTCCACGTCGACGGGATCCTCCGCTCGGTCCTGGCCGTCACCGGCGTCGGGTCGGCCCGGATCACCCGGCTGCGCCGCCTGGAGGGCGGGGCCGTCGAGTACGCCATCGACGGCACCCTGCCTATCGGGCCCGAAGAGGTGGCCGTGATCCGCCGGCCCTACGGCGACGGGGCCGACGGCCTGTTGACCGTCGAGGTGTGCGGAGGGATCCGATGACTCGCACCCCGAAGGCCCACCGGGCCCGGCGTCACGACGAACTGCTGGCCGGTCTCGAGGGACTGGCCCGCCACCACTTCGCCGACGCGCCCCGACGATGGGATCCGGTCGGGGCGCCCACCGGGTCCGACCCCGGCCACGGGGTCCTCGACTGCGTCGCCGCGGCCCTCGACGTGGTGTGGAGTTACCAGCACGCCTGGGCCGACGAGTCGTTCCTCCCCCTGGCCCAGCTCCCGGCCTCGGCCTCACGGTTGCTGAGCCTCATCGGCCACGCACCCCGCCCGGCCCTGTCGGCCGGCTGCCTGCAACAGCTCCGGCTCAAGGCCGGGGTGTCGGCCACCATCCCGGCCGGGTTCGCGGTCAGCGCCCCCGGCGGGCCGGGCCTCGACGAGGCGGTGTTCGAGACCGACGCGGCGCTGCGGGCCGACCACCGCCTCAACACCCTCCAGCCCTTCGCCGTCGTGCCGCCCCCGGCGGTGACCGCCATCCCTCCCAGCCTGACGATGGCACCGCCGCCCCGCCCGCTGCCGACGTCGTCGGCGTCGCTGGCCGAGCAGCTGGCTTCCCGCCTCCGGGCCGCCCAGCACAGCGCAGCCCTGGCCCGCGACGCGGCCAGGGCCCGAAGCGACGCCTTGAAGCTGGCGGACATGGCCGCCACCCTCGACGCAGTCGGGGCCGGCGGGGCCTGCCCCGACCTGTTCCAGCAGCTGTGCGCACAACTGTGCGCACAGGCGAACGCCCTGCTCGACGCTGAGGCCGCGGCCGCGGCCGCCCGGCCCCGGCCGATGAGCGAGGCCCAGCAGTTGCTGATGGGTGGCCTGGCCCGCATAGACGCCTCCCTGCCCGGTGCGGTGGCCGGCCTCGAGGCCGCGGTGTGCCAGCTCGACGGCGAGGACGAGGCGACCTACAGCGCCCGACTGGACGGGCTGGCCGGGTTCCTCGACGCCCTCGTCGAGGGGGTGCTGGCCCAGGCCCGCGACGACGTGGCCCGCCTACGTGGACCACGGGGCCTGTCGCCCCTCGATCGGGCCTTGCGGGGGGCCCTGAACCCGGGCCAGCTCGGGGTGGCCCTCCCCGGTACCGACCGTCTCTACCTGCTCCCCCAGGCGGACGGGGACGGGCCGGCCGTCACCCAGGCCGGCCTACTCCGGCCGGGTGACCACCTCGTCGTGGCCGACGTGGTCGACCAGCCGGACCGCGACGGCAAGCCGAGCCGGCAACACCGGGGCCGCCAGGCCGTGCGGGTGGTCCGGGTCGACGATCAGGTGGCCCCTCTGCTCGGCGAGCGGGCCACGCACCTGGTGTTCACCCCGGCGCTCGAACGACGCCACGACCTGGCCCGCACCGTGCTTGTGGGCAACGTGGTCCCGGCATCGCATGGCCGTACCCGGGTGGTCGCCCTCCGGGGTCCGGGTCCGTGGCCACTGCCCGACGCCACCGACCTCACGTGGCGACCCGATCCGGCGGCCCCTGACGGACGGCGCCCCTCGGTGCAGCTGGCGGTGGGCGGTCGACCGTGGACCGCGGTGCCCGACATCACCAGTGCCGCTCCCGGCCAGCGGGTCTTCGACGTGGTCGTCCGGGCCGACGCGGTACCGGTAGTGCGAACCGGCGACGGATCGGCGGGTGCGGTGGTGCCTCCCGACGCCGAGGTCACCCTGACCATCCGGACCGGCGGCGGGTCGTCGGGCAACCGTCCGGCCGGGGCCATCGCCACCGTGGTGGCCCCGGTGCCCGAGGTGGTCGGCACCACCAACCCCCTGGCCGCCACCGGAGGGGTCGACGGCGAGCCGCCGGAGCAGGCCCGGCTCCGGGCTGTCGGCGGGGTGCGAACCCTCGACCGGGCCGTCACCCCCGACGACGTCACCGCCCTCCTCCTCGGTCACGGTCTGGTGGCCCGGGCGGCCGTCGGCGCCACCGAGGAGGCCCGGCCCCGCCGGTTGCGGGCCGTCGTCAGCGGGGTCGGCGGACGGACACTCCACGCCGACGAGTTGGCCACCCTCAGCGGGTTCCTCGGGGCCCGGGTCCCTCCGGGGGTGACGATCACCCTCGTCAACCGGGCCGTCGTCGAGCTCCGAGCCGTGCTCACCCTGGCCCTGGCCTCGACCGCCGACCCGTTGACCGTCGTCGCCCGCGCCCGGGCACGGCTCGGGGTCGACCGCGACGACGAGCCGGGGCTGCTCGACCCCGACCGGGTCGACCTCGGCCAGACGGTGCACCTGTCCGACCTGCACCGGGCACTGGCCGGGCTCGACGGTCTGCACCACACGGTTGTCGAGGCGTTCCACCGGGCCGGCGAGCCGCCCCGGAGGGCCGACGCCGTCGCGGTGGCCGACGGCGAAGAGCCGCGTTGGGCCCCCGCGGTCGATGGCGTCGACGGGGTGGTGTTCCGCTGGGCCGAGGCGGTCGACCGGTGAGCCCGGCCGGCGGCGACGTGGCGGTGGACCGGTCCGGTCCCGGGCGGGTACCAGGCGAGTTCGGCCCCGCGGCCCGGCGATTGGCCGAGCTGTTGCCGGCCGCCTTGTTGAACGCCGACGCCGAGGTGGCCGGCCAGCCCCTGCGGCGGCTGCTGGCCGTGCTGGCCCAACCACTGGCCACACTGGAGGAGGCGGTCGATCGGCTGGAGGCCGACCCCTTTGTCGCCCTGGCCTCGGCCGAGGCGCTCCCCCTCCTGGCCGAACTGGTCGGGGCCCGGCTGCTCGGGGAGGACGTCGCCACCAACCGCCGGGTGGTGGCCAGCACTGTCGGGTGGCGCCGCCGCAAGGGCACCCTGGCCACCCTGGAGGACGTCTTGACCCAGACCAGCGGTTGGCCGGTCGAGGTTGATGAGGGGTTCCGCTCCCTGCTCGTCACCCAGGACCTGGCCGGCGTCCTGCCCTCCCGGGGCTGCACCGCCCTGGTGTGGGACCCGGTGGCCAACGCCGACCCGTTGACCCGCCGCGGTCGGCGCACCGACCGTCACCCCAGCTCGGCTCTCGACCCCCCGGCCGAGGGTGACGACATCGAGACCGCCCTGATCCGTCTGGGCGCCCCCGACTCGTTTCGCCTGGCCGCGTCGTCCCGCACCGTCGACCTGGCCGGTTGGGCCCGGCCCGACGGGGTCATCGTGCGCAGCTCCCGCCTCGTGACCGCTGAGCGGGACGAGGTGATCCTGGGCCCCCCGCACCCGGTTGACCCGGTGGCCGGGGGCCGGCCGCTCCTCGGTCTGCGGCTCGACCCGGGCGGGGGTGACGGCCCCCTGGCGGGCCGGGTCCTGGCCGAGGCGGTGCCACCGACCGTGGGCCTGACCCCGGTCCACGAGCCGGCTGCCCCGGCCCCGCCCCCCCGACGGCCCGAGATGCTGACCCCCACCGACCTGGCCGCCGACCCGGCCGCGGTCGAGGCCGGCGACGTCCTTCGGCTCACGGTTGATGGGGTGGCCCTGATCGGTCGGGAGTCGGCCCCGGGGGTCGGGCCCCTGCCCTACGAGCCTCCAGGCCCCGAAGCGGTCCTCCGCTTCGCCGACGGGAGCCGCCCCGCGCCGGGTGAGTCGTGGACCCTCGGGTTGGCCGCCCTCACCCACCCCGACGAGGTGGCGGCGACCATCGCCGGGGTGGCTCCGGCCACCTCCGCCGACCAGCCGAACCCGTTGGTGGTGACGGCTAGGGCCAGCGCGGCCAGCGCCACCCTCGACGTCACCGGGGCCGGCGCGACGCCCATCGCCGGAGCGGACGCGGTGCTGCGGATCCAGCGCAGCATCGGAGCCAACACCACCTCGCAGCGGGCCGGTGACGCGACCTGGACCCGCCGGGCCATCCCCCGACCCGGGGGGGTGGCGGTCAGTGGTGATGCGGTGGCCACCGTCGCCGGCCAGCCCCTCCTGGTGCGCCTGCTCCTCGACGGCAACGCCCTGCACCTGGCTCGCCGGGGGGTCGACGCCGCGTCGTGGGAGGTGGTCCCGCTCGATCCGTCGACCTGTGGGGAGGGCCCGGCCCGCCAGCTCCTGGCCCCCGGCCCGTCGGCCAACCTGGTGGCCGACGGCGCCGAGCTGGTCCTGGTCGCTCCTCGCACCGACGGCACCCTGGGGGCGTGGCGCCTGTCGGGCCTCGACCGGAACTCGATCGCGGTGATCGTCGCCGACGGCGGCACCGCCCGCCGCCCGTCCGCCCGGTGGGCCACCGCGGCCTGCCTCGGCGGGGCCGGAATCCTGCTGCACGGTGGCCAACGCGACGGGCACCCCCTCGGTGACCTGTGGGAGCTCGACCTGGGGATCGCCGCCTGGGTGCTGCGCCGGGTCCGGGACCAGGTGATCCGCAGTGGGGGCCAGCTTGTGGCCACCCCCGGGGGGCTGGTCCGCATCGGTGGGGCCGGTGAGGGCCCCGGCCTGGCCCCCGAGGTGGCCATCGTTGACCTGTCCACTTCCCGGCCCCGGTGGGCGGCCCTGCCGTCGCTGCCCGTCAACCCCGGCGTGGCCGGCACCCTGTACGCCCGGACCGACGGGGCCGGGGGTCTCGGGGCCGTGGTGTGGGCCGACCGGGTGCGTCCCCGGTGGATGGCGCTGGCTCCTGGTGCCGGGAGGTGGGACGTCGGCGCTCTGGAGCCGGCCGCCCCCAACCCGCCGGCCGACGGTGAGGTGGTCACCGTCGAGGACCGGGTCCTGGTCACCGGCCCGCCGCCTCTGCCGGCCAGTGAGGTCATCGTCACCGTCGGCGGTCGCGGCCACCTCGCGTTTCTCCCCCCGATCGATCCCGACCCCGCCGACCAGGCCGACGTCATCCTGCTCGACCGGAACGGGTCCACGACGCGGTGGTACCCACCGGGGGTGCCGGCCACTGCCTCCCTGCGCCTCGGGCGCCACCGCGACCCCGAGCCGATCCTGCGCCGCGACGCCCCCGACATCCCCCGCATCGGGGCCGCCGGTCGCCTGGGCTGGGCCCCCCTGACCCTCCGCCAGGCGGTGCTCGACCGGTGGGACGGGCGCCTGGCCATCGACACCACCGACCAGGTCCTGCTCGACCCCCGGCTCGGTCGGGTCGTGGTCAACCCCGACCTGGCCGGGGTTCGACCCCCCGGCTCGAGCCCGACCTTCACCGCATCGGCCACCGTGGCCCGGGGGTCCGGCCTCGGGGCCGGTTTCGTGCCCCCGGGGGCCACCATCCCGGAGCGGTGGCGTGAGCCCGCCGACCCGGACGACCCCGGGCGCTTCGCTCTGCCCCACCCTCCGGAGCAACCCGACGACGACGGCCTGGTCGTCGCCACCACCGACGTCGTCGGCCCCCCCGGTCGGCGCTGGGGCGCCGACGGCCGGGTCGCGGTCAGCGTCCGCCTCGGTGACGCCATCGACCAACTGGCCCGCCGCCCGGCCGCCGAGCCCCGGGTGCTCGGCCTGATCGGCAGCCCCCGGCTCCGGCCGACCACCGCGGTGGTCACCGAGGGGGCGGTCACCTCGATCGTGGCCCAGGACCGGGGCGGGTATCCCTACGTGACCGCCGACCCCGACGGGATCAGCCTGTCGCTGCTGGGCCGCCCTGGAGACGACCCCTCCGTCGCTCCGGTCGCCGGGACCGGGGCGGCCGCCGGACCGCACCTGTTCGTCACCGGCATCGCCACCGGGGGAACGTTCGAGGTGGCCTTCGACACCGGGGCCGTCGACGTCCGCTGGTGTGACCTGGGTCTCGGCGCCGAGACCCGCGGGGCGGGCGAGGCCACAGCCATCGGCTTGCGGGTGGTCGGAGCCGGCCATGACACCGGGCTGTTGCGGGCCACGCCGCCGGAGCCGACCCTGAATCTACGCCTCCACGGCTGCCAGGTGGCCCGTCTCGAGGTGCCGCCGTGGGTCCAGGTCGTCGCCGCGGGCTGCACCTTCGACGGTGGTGGCCGTCATCTGCCGGCCGTGGCCGCGGCCGGGGCTCGGCTCCGACTACGCAACTGCACGATCCTGGGCACCGTCACGGCCGGAGTGCTCGAGGCCACCGCCTGCGCCTTCGCCGGGGCCATCCGCTGCGACCGCCCCGACCTCGGGTGGCTCCGCCGTTGCGTAGCTCCGGTCGGGCACGACCGCCGGCCTGCGGCCTGGCGCGGCCTCGAGGCCGAGCTGTCCCTGGCCGACATCCGCCCGACCTGGCCGCACTACATGGTGCTCGACGACAACAACGGCCCGGCCGTGCTGAGCGTCGGCGAGGGGGGCCGGCCCCCGGGGGCCCACGACGACCGTGGCCGCTCACTGGTCGAGCTGCTGGACCGGACCGGCGACTTCCTGCCCCTCGGGCTGCACCCCACCCACCTCGACAGATCACGTCACGACACCCACCGCATGGAACGGAGGAACGCATGAAGGCCTACACCTCTCGGGATCGGTTCGACGAGGAGCGGGGTTTCGTCGGGGTCCACGAGGAGATGGGCCGGGCCCGCCTCGACGCTGACGCCAACGAGCAGGTCCTGCTGTCGCTGACCGATACCCGGCGACGCTCGGCCGACCTGGCCGACGGCTCGCCCGACGACGGCTTCCTCATCACCGACACCTTCGTGGTCGACGCCATCACCTCCACCGCCGGCTGGGCCGCCACCGGGCTGGAGCCTGGTGACCCCCGGGTCATCCTGCCCGAGCTGCGGCTCGAGCGTCGCGACCGGGAGACCCTGCCCCATGTCCTGCGAACCCGGGGCCACATCGCCGTCCAACGGGTCCTGCCCCAACCAATCGACCTCCGCCACGTCCCCGAACCGGGGCGTCACGCCCCGCCGGGCGCCACCTGGGAAGCGGCTGCCCTGGTCGTCCGCATCAGGATCGACCGTCGGGCCAACGACGACGAGATCGTCGACACCCGCCTGGTGGTGCGCGACGACGACGGCGCCTGGCACCCGGTGGCCCCGGTGGGCGCCTCGGCCGACGGGGAGATCATCGAGGTGGCATTGGCCGACCTCCGCCCGATCCTCGACCGAGGCGACCTGACCGTGCTGACCGGTTGGGGGGTGACCGGTCTCCCGCCGCGGGCCGAGACCAACCTCGACACCCTGCTGGCTCGCCCGGCCGATCTGGGGACCGACCTCATCGTGCGGGGCGGGGGCGGGACTCCGGCCACCGCCGGCCGGATCTACGCCGCGGGCCGGCGGGCGTCCGCCACCACCGACTGGCGCTACAGCACCCAACCCCACCTGCCGTCACCCCGGCCGGTCCCGGCCCCCGACCCGGGCCAGACCCGCCATCACCTCTTCGTCGCCGACATCGTCGACCGGGAGGTCCACGGCTGGGAGGACCCGTTCATCGTCGAGCCCGCCCTCGACGGCGACCCCACCACGTTCCGCCGCCAGCAGGTGGTGCAGGTGCGGGCCGTCCCGGTCGACCTGGCGGGCGATCCGTCCCTTCGGCCGCCCCTGCCCGACCTGGCCACGCCGACCGGGACGGGGCGGCTCAGCTCGGCCATCGCCGACGGGGTGCTGCCCGACCGGACCCCACCGGAGGAACCCGACCGGTGCCGGGAACGCTGCCTGTCGACCGAGCAGATCTCGGTCGGCGAGGGCTACATCGGCAACGTCAACGCCAACGTGCGTGTCGAGGTGATCGGCGTCGCCGGCGAGGCGGACCCGGCGGTGGCCTGGTCGCGCGACAACGCGTCCCTGGCCGCCCGCCTCACCAACGACCTGCCGGCCGATGCGGTCATCCTGACCGTCGACCGTTTCGACGCCTCCCGGGTCCGGGCCGGCGACATCGTCACCCTGGAGGACCGGGCCAGCCGGCTCGACCCCGGCGACGAGCGGCACCATCCGATGGTGCGCCGGCTCCGGGCGGTCGATACCGCCACCGGCCGCCTCGAGCTCGAACCGGCCGGCCATCAGCTCGCCCCGGCCGGCGGGGGCCTGCCGGCCGGCGGCCCGGCCGGTCGGGCCCTGCTCGTGTCCGAGGGGGCGGCGGTCCGCCGCTGGGACGGGGCCGATTGGCTGGTCACCGGTGAGCGGTACCGGCTGGTCGACAACATCACGTTCGCCTTCTCGGGCCAGGGTTTCCGCCCGGCCGACCACTGGACCTTCACCGCCCGGGTGGTCGACCCCGACGCCCGATCGCAGGGCCTGGTCGAGCGCCGCGACGAGGCATCGCCCGACGGTCCCCACCACGTGCGGGTGCCGCTGGCCACGCTGAGCGAGACCCGGAATCCGGTCACCGGGGCCGTGACCAGGGTGATCGTCGATCGCCGGCGCCGGTTCCTCCCGCTGGCCGAGGTGAGGGACCGGCTGGTCGAACTGGGCCGACGCCACCTGGCCCCCGGGGCCTTCACCGTGGTGGTCGGCGACGGGGTCAGGACCTTCGGCGACATCGACCAGAACCTGGGCGAGGGGGTCACCGGCGACGAGGCCATCCATGCCGCCCTGGCCGAGCTGCGGGGCGCCGGTGGCACCGTCTATCTGCGGGCCGGGGTCTACACCCTGGAACACCCGGTGGTCCTGCAGGGCCTGTCCGGGGTGCGGATCCTGGGCGACGGACCGGCCACGAGGCTGCAGATCCGCAGCGCCGGTGGGGCCTTCGTGCTCGACGACTGCGGCTGGGTCCGCAACGACGATCCCCACCACAAGCGGGGCGTCTCGATCGAGCTGATGGACCTGGTCGAAGAGGGGGAGGCGGCCCAGCCGGTCGGGGGTGACCGAGATGGCCTCGACGGGGTCCAGGTCGGCACCATCGTCCCGCTCGACGACGGGGGTGGGGCCCTCCGACCCGGCGACCTGACCCCACCCGGTGGTGGCCTGGCCGCCCTGCTCGACACCCTGCGTGACCGGGTGGCCGGCCTGACCATCCGGTCGGGCCGGGCGTCGGCCTCGGTGGTGGCCACCGTGCTCGAACTGCGCCGCCTCCAGCGAACCCGACCCGGGCGGCCACTGGCCGAGGTGGCCCCCGATCAGCTGGAGACCCTGCGCCGCCTGCCCCACGGGGTGATCAGCGTTGGCGACAGCAGTGGGGTCGAGTTGCGCCGCCTCGGGGTGGAGTCGACGGTGCGGGCGGTCCCGGTCGGCACGATCGGGGCCGGGGTGCTGTTGACCGGGACGCTCCATGACGTGGTCGTCGACGGCTGTCGCATCGTCGCCCCGGCCGGGGTGGTGGCCACCGCCCTGGCCGGCTCGCTGGCCGCCGAGGCCCTGGTGTTGCGGCCCCGGTCGGGTCTGTCGGTCCGGAGTCTGCGGATCGAGGCCAACGACATCGGGCCGGGCCCTGGAGCCGGCCCCGGAGGCTCCGCCGCCCCGGCCGGTGGTCCCGGTGGGAGTGTCGGTGTCCGGGTGGCCGACGGCGACGTCCAGGGGGTCGGCATCGTGGGCAACACGCTGGTCGGTTTCGACGACGGCGTGGTCGTCGAGGACGGGGCCGAGGTCCGCTTCGGTGAACCGGTCCACCGGACGGTGGTGCGGGAGAACCGGGTCGAGGGCATCGCCGGGATCGGCATCGACATTCGGGGCGACGGGGTCGACGTCGGCGACAACGAGGTGCGGTTGGCCCCGTCGGCCCGCCCCCGTCGAATCGGGATTCGCCTGGCCGGCTCCAACAATCGGGTGGCCGGGGGCACCGTCTCGCTGCCGGCCACCGACCCGGGGGCCGGCCCCCTCGACCTGGAGGCCGGGGTGGTGGTCGGTCAGGGAAGCGAGGGCGGTGGGCCGGCCCGGCCGGTCAGCGATGTGACCGTGGCCGACCTCCACATCACCGGCACCGGTCCGGCCACCGTGGGCCACGGGCTGGTGGTGGCCGGCCCGGCCCCGGTCGACGGGGTCAGGGTTACCCGGTGCCGGATCCACTCGGTCGGGGGGTGCGGGGTCCGGGCCATGGGCCATGGCGCCCCCATCGGGGCTGTGCAGATCGACGACTGCGAGATCGGTGACGTGGCCGGCAACGACCTGCGGTGGAGCTCCGAGGTCACGGCCGCCGCCGCAGCCCTCGTCCCCACCGCCACCGGCAACAGCACCGGCCTGCTCCTGCGGAGCCTGCTCGACGCCGACCAGGGGCGGATCGCCGAGGCCATCGACGGGGTGCTGCGCTGGACCGAGGCGGCCACGCTGCGGGGCGGGGTGGTGTTGAGCCTGGTCGACGAGGCCACCGTGGCGGACAACCGGATCGCCGGGGTCGGGGGCCAGCACCTGGTGACCCAGATCGCCGGGACCGGGATCCACCTGGCCGGCGTGGCCGTGGTCGGCGGGACCCGGCACAACGTCGACGGCAACCACATATCGGGGGTCCGGAGTCCGATCCGCCGCTCGGCCCCGCCGATCCGGCCCCCCATCATTCTCCCCGGCCTGCTGGAGGCCCTGGGTCGGCTGGGCTCGGTGTCGCTGTCCCCAGGGGCCGATCTCCATGGGGCCATCGTCGGCATCCGGAGCCTGGTCCACCAGTACGCGGTCGCCGACGCCGGACCCCGCCAGCAGCTGGGCTACCGCATCTACGGCGCCATGGAGGCCGTCCACGACGGCTTGTCGACCCGGGGGGCCCAGGCCGCCCGTCTGGCGGTGACCCTGGCCGACGCCATCGAGGTCATGCGCTCGGCTCAGGGCCTGGAAGGCCACACCGACGCGGCGATCCAGGTCAGGGGCATCGTCGCCCAGGCCGCCGAGCTCACCGCCCCCGACCCGGCCACGGCCGAGGCCTGGGGTTACGCGGCCCGGGTCGACCGGTCCATCGGCGGCGACCCGGCCACCGTGGCCGAGGTGGCCCAGGACATCGTCGACGCCGCCCCCCGACTGATGACCGGTCTCGGGTTGGGGATCGACCTGGCCGTGGTGGCCAACCGGGTAGTGGCCGCCGACCCCGCCCGGCGGCTGGCCGAGGCTCAGACCCTGGCCGGTGAGCTGGGTCGGGTCGCCGGCGCCCGCCGCCGGGCCGGCACGGTCGGGGTCGGGGGTCGCCTCGCGGGTCGCCAGTCCACCCTGCTGTCGACCGTGCTGGCCAACGTGGAGCGCCAGCTCCCGGCCGCCCCGGCCCGCGACGTGAACCGGGCTCTGGTCCACGAGCTGAGCCAGGGCATCGACGCCCTGACCGATTCTCTGGCCCCGGCCAGCAACGAGCTGGCCCAGTCGGTTCGCACCGCCTACGAACGGCTTCGCCGGGGCGACGGCGCCCCCCCTGCGGCCGATGTAGAAGCGCTGCGCACCGCCCTCGACAAGACCCGCCGGTTCCTGGTCAGGCCCGAGGTCGGCCCCGAGGTCGATGACGCCGACGCCGAGGCCGAGGCCGAGGTGGCCGACGGCCAGCTCGTGATGTTGACCACCGACTGGATCGACCGTCGCCTGGCTTCGCTGGCCTCGGCCGACGTGGCCGCCGAGACTCGCAGCCTTGGCCTGCTCCGCAACAGTGCGCGCCAGCTCGGCCGCCTGGTGGGCGACCATTCCGAGCTGCAGGCTGCGGCCCGGGAGGTCAACGACGCCCTCGAACTGGCCGAGGCGGACCCGGGGGAGCGGGCCACCCACACCCAGCGGGCGGCCAGGGCCCTCCTCGACCTGCGCACCACCCAGGCCCGGCTCGTGGCGGCCGGAGCGCCGCTCGTTCCCGTGGTGGCCGACGACGAGACCGACGAGCGGCTGGCCACCCTGGCCCACCTTCTGACCGATCTCAGCCGCGACACCGGCCGCGAAGACCGGGTCGCGGCGGCCTCGGCCATCGGCGCCGATCTCCGCCGGGTCGTGACCGACGGGGTCGAGCTGCCCGCCGGTGAGCGGCGGGCCCTGCTCGACGAGCTCGACGGAATCGAGGGGCCGTTGTCGGCGGCCGGTTCGGGCATCGATCGGCTCCGGGCCCTTAACCGCACCGCGACGGTCCTGGCCAGGGTGGCCGACGCGGCGGCCGATCAGCGGGCCACCTCCGAGGCCGAGGCCGTCTCGGTGCTGACCGCGACCCTGCAGCGGGCGGTCAGCCCGACCGGCTCACCACGGGAACGGCTCGCCGCGGCACAGGCCTACGTCGGGGCGGCCGCCGACGCCATCAGCCCGGCCACGGCGTCGGGGCTGCTCGCCGCGGCCGACCCGGCGTCGCTGCTGGCTCGACTCGACGTCGAGCTCGGCTCCCTGACCGGGGTTGTTGCCACCCCGGCCCGCCCCGTGCTGCCACCCGAGGTGGTCGACCCGGTTCCGGCCGACGGGATCCTGGCCGCCCAGGTAGCCGGTGACCTGGCGGTCGTGGCCAACTCGATCGAGGGGGGTGGCCGGGGCATCGTGATCGGCGGCCCGACCCTCAACCCGATGGCCCCGCTCGACGTCGTCACGGCGGGCGGCGCGCTCGACATCGGGGTCCGGCGCAACCGCATCCGGGGCGCGGTGGTGACCGGGATCGACGTCGACGTCGACCGGGACGCCCGGGTCGCGGTCGAACACAACGACGTCGAGGCCTGTGGGGGCGCGGCGCTGGTCGACGACGGACCGGCCCCCGGTCGGGCCACGGTGGCGGTGAGGGGCCGGGGCCAGGCCACCGTCGACCACAACCGGCTGGAGGGCAACGGCTCGTCGACCCACGCCGGGCTGATCCACGGGATCGCGGTCCGTCTCGACGGCGACGTGGCGATCGCCGGCAACCGGATCCGTCACCAGGGTGGTCAACACGGGGGAGCGGGGCTGGTGGTCACCGTCGGCGCCATCCCGGCCGACGGCGCCGACGGCGACCGGTCGTGGGACTTCGACCGGCTGTGCACCACGCCGTTCCTGAGCGTCGACCCGCCACCCCGACCACGGCAACCGGTTGTGCCGACCCTGCCGACGTTCCCCACCGTGCCGAACCGGCCGGTCACGCCGATCGGACCGGCCTACACCTCGTCGGTCCTGGCGGCGAGCCTCGGCCACCGGCTGCTGGCCCATCAGCCGGTGACCAGCCTCTCGCCCGACACGTCGGCCGCCGTCCTGGTCGCCGGCCAACCACCGGCGGTGACGTCGCTGGTGTCCCCACCCGACCTGCTGGCCACCCCGAACATGGCCGATGCGTTGGCCGTCGACTGGCTCCGGCCGAGGCCGGCGCCCCAACCGCGGCCAGGACCGACCGTGGTCCCCGGGCTCGATCTCGGCCCCCTCCTCGACTTCCTCGACCGGTTCCCGAGGCCGCCGGTTCCCCTGCCTCCCCTTCGGATCGACCGCAGCCTCCAGGTGGGCGGCAACGACATCGTGTCCCGGGGCCCGGCCCTGCTCACACTGGGCAATCGGGTGGTGCGGCTCCGGGTGTCCGTCGGTGCCAACACCCTGGTCTCAACCGGCACGGCCGGGGCCGTCTACCTGCGCGACATCGACGCCGGGGTGGTGGCCGGGAACCGGATCGAGTGCCCCCTGGCCGTGACGGTGCTCCTGCTCCGTGTGGCCGCGGCTCCGGTCAGCGTCAGTGGGAACGTGCTAACCGGGCGCCAGCCGCCCGCCGTCCCCCGGCCCTCGGTGCCGGTCCGGCCCGACCTCGGGATCTCGCCGATCCGGCCGAAGGTCACCCTCGGGGTCGACCTCGGCGAGGAGCTGGGTGGGCAGTTGTCGGTGGCCCTCGACCCCGAACGGGTCCTGGGAGCCCTGCGGGAGGAGCGGGAGTCGACCACGGCCCGGGCCGCGGCCGCGGCATCCGCCGCCTTCACCACCTTCGCCCAGACCAATCGCATCGCCACCAGCCCCCGGGCCGCAGCGGTGCTCGACGTCGCGACCCAGATCGGGATCCTCGACGTCGACCTGAGTGCGCTGAGCGTCTCGTACGACCTGAAGAACCTCCCGCCGGTGGTGGTGAGGGACCGGACCGAGTCGGACACCCTCGCCGTCGAGGTGAGCCGGTTGACCGCCGACTTCGCCAAGATTCTGGACGCTGGCAACATCAGTGCCACCACAAAGCTGTACGGCCTGGCCAAGTCGAGCGGGTTGCCCGACACGGGGGCCAAGGCCCTCGTCCAGCAGCACCTCCTGCGCAACCACGATGACGAGACGGCCGCCCTCCGATCGGGGCTCGGGGCTCTCACCGGGGTCGAGGTCCCGGCCGCCACTGTCCCGACCGGTCGGCTCGGCCTCCCCGTGCTCGAGTCGCTCCTCGGCCCGATCCTCGACGATGTCGACCTGACCCCTATCGACCCGGGAGGAGCGGCCGGCAACCCGTTCCCCGGCCCGCTCCGACCCGTCCGTCCCGGCGCCACCATCCCCATCAACCCGATCGGCCCCGTTGGTCCCGTCGGCCCGGTGACCCCGCGCCCGCCGTCGACCCCGCTGCCCCGCCCCCCGGTCCCGGGCCGCCACTCCCTGGTGGTGCTCGGCGGGGCCCAGGTGGCGGTGACCGGTAACGCCAGCACCGCCGGCAGCTATGTGGAGCCCGACTCCCGATGATGTCGTCGATACCCGCCGCCGTCGCGGCCGCCGACCAGGCCGGAACCCCGGCCATACCCGCCCCCGCCATTCAAGGAGCCCGACCGTGCCCATTCCCCCACAGCTGACCGCGGCCCACCTCCGGGTCGGGGTGGTCCCCCTCCTGGCCGAGGCCACCGACGACGACGGGCATCGCCGGGCCGTGGTGGCCGCCGTCGACGGCCACCTCGACCGGCTCGACCGGCACCGGGTGCTGATCGACGCCTGGCGGAACCGGTTGGGCCGGATCCCCCGACCCCCCGCCGGGCCCCAGACCCTGCAGGAATTGGTCAGCGCGGCCCGGGCCCGGTTGGGCGACGACCGGGTCGAGGTGGAGACCATCGAGGTGGTTAACCGCCGGTTCGTCCTCGACCACGTCAGGTCGGCCCTGCCGTGACCCTGCGAGCACAGCTGGAGAGCATCCCCCCCGACCGGGTGGTGCTGGTCATGACCACCCTCGGCCACGTCTATGTCGGGCGGCTCAGCGACATCGAGCAGGACGCCATCACCATCGAGCGGCCCGACCGGGCCAGCACCACCATCCTGTCCCTCGGTGACGTGTCCGGGGTCCGCGAGCACGTCGAGGAGGTCGGGTCGTGACCCTGGAGGAACTCTTGGCCGAGGTGCTCGACCGCCTCGACCAGCGGTACTACGGCAAGTACCGGGGCTACGTGCACCGGGTCGACGACCCCGAGAACCGGGGCCGGATCCAGGCCATCGTCCCCCGCCTTCTCGGTCCCGACCAGCCGACCGGTTGGGCCCTCCCGGCCGCCCCCTACGCCGGTCCCGACCAGGGCTTCTACGCCGTGCCCGACGTCGGGGCCGGGGTTTGGATCGAGTTCGAGGAGGGTGACCTGTCGAGACCGATCTGGAGCGGGATGTGGTGGGGCTCACCGACGGCCGACGACGTCGGCACCGACGCGTCGATCGCCCCCGCTGCCGCGTCCCGGGCCGAGCAGGCCCCCGTCGGCGGCCAGGTCCCCGAGCGGCTACCCGGCATCCCCCGCCACCGGCGGCCAATGGCCACCGCCAACCCCAAGGTCCGCATCCTCAAGTCGACGTCGGGTCACCGGATCGTGCTCGACGACGAGCGCAACGTGCTCGAGATCCGCGACGCCCAGGACAACCGGCTGGTCCTCGGCCCCGAGGGGCTCGACGGCGTCGTCAGCAACGAGCGGCTGGTCAACAAGGGCAACCAGACGGCCACCGTCTCGGGTGACGGGCAGCAGAAATTCGGCGGCTCGCTGTCGACCAGGGTGTCGTCGACCTATGAGGAGGAAGTGGCCGGTCCCGTGTCCCGTCGCTACGGGGCGTCGCTCGAAGAGACGATCGGCTCTGTCTACACCCGTCGGGTCGACGCCAACGGGGAACAGATCGTGGTGTCGGGTCCGGTGGTCCGCCAGATCTCCGGTTCGCTGTCGGAGACGGTGGCCGGGGCCTACACCCTGTCGAGCCCGTCCGGGGTCGGGATCAGTGGCGCGGGTGGGGTGCGGGTGATGAGCGCAACCGGGATCACCCTGGCGTCCGCCAGTCCGGGGGCGGGCATCAACGCCGTCGAGGTCGAGGCCGGCATCGGCAACGTGTCGATCAACACCCGGCTCGGGATGCTCCAGCTCGGTGGCGTGTCGGCCTTCTCCCCCCTGATCGTCGGCGACGGGCTTGCCCTCCACTTCTCGATGCTCAGCCAGATCGCCAAGGCCATCAACCCGATGACGGTGCTGGCCTACGGCCCGGCCCTCGACGTGTGGGCGGCCATGACCCCGCTGATGGACTTCTCGTACTTCGGTTTCGTCAAGCGGTTCCCGGTCGGATGAGCAGGCATCCCGATCCCGACCGGCCCGATCCCGAACGGCCCGATCCCGAACGTTCCGGGCCCCGGTACGCCACGGCCTGGCGGCCCCTCGACCTGTCGGGGGTCACCGAGCGACTGGCCACGGCCCGAGACCTGCTCGAGCAGGCGGCGGCGCTCACCGCGGCCCAGGAGGTCCAGCAGCTCGGGGCCATGGTCGACCAGCAGCAGCGACGAGTCGGAGAGGAGCGCCATGGCCAGCCACGGCGGCGGCGCTTCCGCTGACCTCCGGGCCATCCTCGAGGCCCACTGCCCCGACATCGCCGACGACGTCCTGGCCGCCTACGAGGTCGCCCGGTCACTGGCCGACGGTACCCCGCGGCCGCCGTCGACGTCGTCGACCACCGACCAGGCCGGCCAGCTGCGCTGGGCCCGGCTGACCCTCGGTCAGATCGCCGGGCTCGATCAGGTGCTCGACCTCGCGGCCGCTCCGCTCGAAGCGGTGGCCGCGGTACTGGAGGTCGTGGCCGGCCTCCTGGACGTGTTGACCGCCTTCTTACTGGAGCTGCCCGACCCCATCCGGGCCATGATCCTGGCCGCCCACCAGATCCTGAAGGACCTGATCGACGACCTGCTGAGCTCGGGCCTCTACCTCTACGCCGACGTCCCGGGCCTCACGTCGTGGCGGAAGACCATCGCCGACGCCGGCGACCCCGAGAGCTGGAAGGCCGGCGACCCCGTCGCCCCTCCCACCTTCGTCGGGGCCTTCGACGGGTGGGCGGACACCTTCCGGCAGTCGTTCGACGACCCGGGCGACCAGAACCGCCCCATCTTCAGCGAGGGGGCGACGGTCGAGGCGGCGTTCATCCTGGCCACCGCCCCCGGTATGCCCGAGATCACCCCGACCCTGCGCATCCTCTCGGCCCTCGTGGACCTCGGGGGGATCCGCCAAGCGCTCGACGGGGCCGACCTACCCGGCTTCGGTGATCTCGGCCTCGACGACCCCGACGACTGGCGGGTCCGGGGGACGCCGACCGGCCCCAACTGGAAGGCGTGGCGCATCGCCGACATCGCCCCGCCCGACTATCCCCTCCGTGAGCTGGAACGGATCCCGGCTGTGCTGAAGGCCCTGCTGCTCAACGTCGATGGTGTCATCGCCCTGCTGAAGGACCTGATCGCCGCGGTGCGGGCCAAGATCGATGTGCTGTTGGAGCTGGTCGAGATGATCCAGCGGATCATCGAGATGATCAAGGCGCTCAGCGGTGCCGGTCTCCACGTGCTCGTCGTGACCACCTACGACGGCGTCGACGGGCTGGTCGAGGCGTTCCTGGCCGCCGGGAACCGGCCGGGACACGACGAGGACGGCGTCGAGCTGCCGGGCCTCGTCATCGGTGGGTGCTGCATGCTGTCCGGCACCGCCACCGCCGTCGAGGTCGGGGCGTCGCACGTCTGGGAGTTCCTCGGGTTGCACGGGGCGTTCGACGAGGCCAGGGCCGCCCTCCAGGCCGACATCGACGGGCACGCCGAGACCTTCGCGGCCCAGGGTGGGGAGCTGGTCGCGGCCTACCGGACCATGAAGGAGCAGGCCCGGGAGACGGTGGAGGACTACGAAGCCGACCGGATCGAGCTCGAGGCCGCCCTACAGGAGGCCAGGGAGGAGCTGGCCGCAGCGTCCGGTCTCCCCCTGTCGTCGATCGGGGCGGCCCTGGAGGACTTCCGTGACGACCTCTACCAGCAGCTCGAGGAGTCGGGGGGTGTGACCAGGATGGCGGTCGATCCCCTGGTGGCCGCCGAGATCGAGGGGGCCCGTGCTGCCCGCCAGCGGGGCCGGCGGTCGTTGGCGAACCGGGCCACGGAGGGTCCGTGAGGTACGCCCGCGGGCTCAGCCGCCACCTCGACGAGCTGCGGATGGTGTGGCGCCAGGTCGAAGCGGCCCTCGACCGGGTCGAGTCGGCCCGCGACACCGACGAGAGCGGGCGGGTCAAGACCGAGGCACTGCTCGACGCGGCCAGTGCCATCGAGCGGATCCGGGTGACCGGCGGACTGTCGAACCAACCCCTGGGCGACGCGATCGTCGGGCAGCTCCCGACGGTTGGGCGCTTCGTCGACGAGCACGGGGTCGAGTCGATTGGCCCCATCCCCGATCCGTGGGACGAGGCTGTGCGGACCGGCCGTCTCCCGGGGACCGACGAGATCGAACTGGCCATCGCCGACGTGGCCACGGTGCCGTTTCCCCCGATGCCCGAACCGATCGAGGTGCCGAACCTGCCGAGCCAACTGGTGCTGGCCGCGATTCGGCTGCCGGGCCGGCGCCTGACCGTCGAGGCCGAGCTCGACGGGGTGCTCGACACCGTCGTCGTGCCGTCGTATCCGGCGTGGGGGGCCTCGATCGCAGCCGACCGCAACGTCGACCTGACCATCCCCTCGCTGTTCGGGCTCGGTCAGCGGCGCGACGCCGCAGTGGCCGAGTCGCTCGACGGTGACCTGACCACCCCGTGGTCGGGCTTGGTCCTCGTCCGCCGGACCCAGGGCGGGCCCGACGTGCCCCTGACCGGTGCCCTGGCGACCGGCTCGCCGTCGGGGGCCCGGTTCGACGCTGCGCTCCGGCTCCGGGCCGACGCCCTAGTGGCCGATGTCCGGGAGAGCGTGGCGACCCGGCTTGGGGTCGGTCGCCACGCCCAGGTGGCGGGCGAAGTGGCCGCCGGGGCCGGGGCGGCGGCCACCGCGGGTTCGCTCGACGCCGCCTCGCTGGAAGCCGCGGCCACGGTGATCGACCAGGAGGGGGTCGACGGCGAGGTCGACGATCTGGCCGACCAGCTCCGTCAGGCCGCGGTCTGGGCGGGGGCTCCCGAGCCCCTGCAGGCCGTGGCCGACGCGGCCGACGCGTTGGCCCTGACCCTGGCCGGTAACCCGGTCGGCTGGTTCACGTCGGCCGCGGTCCGCCTGGCCCGCCAGGTCGCGGCCGATGCCCTGGCCGATGCCCTGGCCGCTCTGCCGGTGGCCGGTTCGGCCTCACCCCTGGTGGCCGTGCCGATTGAGCTGGGACCGCTCGGTCGCGAACTCGACGTCGTCGTGGCCGACCGGATCGCCTACCCCGACGGCACTCTTCGGCTCCTCCGAGCCATCGAGTTGGGGTTCGCCCGGTGGTGGCCGCTGGCCCTGCGCCAGCTCCAGCTCCGGGCCAGGGAACGAGGCCCCCTGCCCCGGGCCATGAACCGTTTCCTCCGGACCTTCGTCGACAACCTGGTCGCCCTGGTCGACGGCACGCCGACCACCTTTGGGGCCGGCCCCCTGATCACGGTCCAGCCGGCCAACACTGGAGCCGTGGCCCTGGTGCTCGATGCCCCGGCCTCGGCCGCCCCTTCGATCGGCCGCCAGATCGAGGCCGGCCAGATCGCAATCGTCACCGGCGACCGGCCGGTGGCGGCCCTGGTGCTCGGGGTGGCCCAGCAGGGCGAGCACCTGACGGCCAGGACCGGGGCCTTGCGGGTCTCGCTGGTGCCACCCGACCTGGCCCCGGGCAGCCCCGGGGTGGTCGACGCCGGCGTACGGCTCGCGGCCATCGGCTCGGGAGGTCTGAGCGCCGACGAGCTCCGACGGGGCTTCGCCACCGACCCGGCCCGCGACGGGCTGGTCGAGCAGGCCGTCGGTCTGGCTTCCCAGCTGTCGCTGCTGGCCGGCGAGACGATGATCACCCGGTCGGGTGATCCGATCGTGCCCCAACCGGCCGGTGGGCCCCTCCACCAGACCAGGTGGTACGGGCGGGTCCCGGCGATGACGGTGTCGTTCATCCTCCAGGGGGTTCCGGAACCGTGGTGGGACCGCAACCCCGAACCCGACGAACCGCCCCTGCCGTTGCTCGTCCGACCCGGCGAACTGCTGCTCCTGCGGGGCACGGTCGACGCCACCACGCACGACGCGGAGGCTGAGGCCGGGGAGGAACCCGTGGTGGCCCAGTCGGTGGTCGAGGTCGACCGGGCGCTGCGGATCCCGGGCCGGATGTTCGAGCGGTTCGACCTCACCCGTGCCGCGGTACTGGCCGCCGACCCGGCCCGGTTGGGGGCCATCGGGTCGGCACCGCTGGTGTGCGGACCGGACGAGGACCTGGTCCTGCTCACGCTGCGGCGGACCTGGCAGGCCCGGCCACTGACGGGGCCGGTGACCCTGCGTCGCGACTTCGCCGGATTCGACCTGCTGACCCTGGCCACCGGGACCCCGATGGGCGACGACCTGGTCGAGCAGGTGACCGGCTCACCGCCGCCCAATCTGGGTTCGATCGACCGGGGGGCCGAGCTCGATGCGGCGACCGGCCTCCTGGCCGAGTGGACGAGGTACGGTCGGCAATGACAGGGCCTGAGGAGACCATGGCGGAGGGGTCCGGTCCGGAAGCGGTCGAGCCGGAAGGGAGCGCCCGGGCCCGAGCCTGGGCTGATGCCCTGAGCGTCCTCGGCCTGCTGGCCGACCTCGACCAGGTTCTGCACCCCATCCGGTCGTTCGGAGCTGACGGGGGCTACGGGGTCGAGCCGACGGTTCCGCCCCCGCTCCCGCCGACCGGCTCGGTCGGCGGAGGACCACCACTGGCCGGAGCGAACCCGGCGGCCATGTCGTTCGAAGAGTGGAGCCGGCGAGGCCCGGGCCGCCCCTCCGGCCCGGGCCAGGTGCCATCGGGCCAGGCGCCATCGGGCCAGGTGCAATCGGGCCAGGTGAGGGCGCGCTCCCCGGTGTCCGCCCCTGTCGACCGGCGTCCCCCGCCCGCCCCGCCAAGCCCGCCACCCGGTCGGGGCCGACTCCCCACCCGGCCCTCCGTAGGGCACCGGTCGGAGGGCCGGGCGGGCCCCGACCGAGGGTCGGCGGCTCGCGCCGAACCCGACGGGACGAGATCCGCAGCGCCAGACCGTGGGGTCGGGCGACCACCCGACCAGAGCCCCGGTCCCGCTCCGCCCGCCCGCGCCGCCACCGACCCCGGGCCGACCGGTCAGCCGGCGGCCGGACCGGGCGGCCGGGCCCCAACCGGCGGGGACCGCCGGCCACCGGTTCGACCGGCCGACGATGAAAGCCGTGCGGGGGTCGCCTCGGCCGACCCGGCCCCGACCTCGACCGTCGATGCTGGTTCGACGCTGGTCGGGCGGATCCGGCCTCCCGAGGCCCCGCGTCGGCCGTCGACGGCGGCCGAACCCAGTGGTGGCCCCGGCCATCGACCCGGTCCAAGGCCGGTCGATGCGACCGATGGCGGCCGGCGGCGCGGACGGATGGCCCCGCCGGCGGCCGATCCACGGTCCGAGGTCGATCGGCGGCCCCCGTCCCGGTTCCGGCCCCGGTCCCGGTCCGAGCGACGGGCCGACGATCGCACCCGAGCCGGGCCTGGCCCGGCGCCCCGCCGCGACCGCCGCCGGGCCCGTCCGGACCGGCGGCCTCCCGTCGCCGACCGCGGGACCGGCCCGGAGATCGGCCGCACGACCGACACGGCGGTGCTGACTGCCTCCGTCCCGATCCCGGCCCCGGTCCCGACCCGGCGGACGCCTACCGAGCAGGCGCCTCCCGATCCGGTCCGGTCACCCGATCCGGCCGGGTCGCCGGCGCCCGGATCGAGCGACGTTACCCGACCGGCGGTCCGCCGGGTCGTCCGGTCGGGTCGGGTGGTGAGGATCACCGCGAGCCAGGCGGCCCGTGTCCGCCGCCTGATCGGCACCCGCTTCAGCGACCGGGAGCTGGGACGGTGGCGGTGACCGAGCCTCCCCCCGATCTCGAACGGCTGCTGGCCTCGCTGGCCGCCCGACTTCCCGGCCAGGTCGGCGACCTGGTGGACGCCGACCGGTTTGCCACTGGTCGCCAGGCGCTGGCGCGCCTGGCCGATCCGGCCACCCGGGCCTCCTTGCGCACCCTCGACGCCGACGACCGGCGGTGGCTGGCCGGGGAGTTGTGGCGCAGCTGGGCCCTGATCGGCGATCCGGTGGTCGATCCGGTGGCCCGCCTCGAACCGGTCGGGGGGCCCGATGGTGCGGTCGGGTTGACCGTCCGGGTCGACGGGTTGGAGGCAGGCTGGACGGTGGCCTGGACCGGGGCCGAGCCCGACCCCGACGACTCCCGGATCGGTCTGACGGGTGGCGGCCCGGCGAGGACCGTGACGGCCCGGGTGGCCGGCCGGGGCCCGGACGGACGCGTCATCCTCACCGCGGTGTGGCCCGAGGCCGGCCGATGACCGGCCAGGGGGTCACGGTCCACCGTGACCCGGCTGACCGTGTGCCTGGGGCACCGACCGGGAGTCGGGGCGCCGCGTCCGTTGTCGCCTCGGGTGGGAAGCGCGGCCAGCTCGGGGTCGACGGCCCGGTGGCGGGTCGGGCCGAGGCGGGCCAGATCGTGACCCGGGCCGGTGGCCCGAGTCGGATGTCGACCGTGGCCGTGGCCAATCGAGCCGTGCAGTTGCGCGCCGTTGAACCCCGGGCTGGTCGGGAGCCGGTCACCGACGACGCCGACCCGACCGGCTGGTCCGCGGCCCTCGATGGGGCCGAACCGGTCGGCTCGTGTGGTTGCGGTTGCCGCGGCCAACCGGGCGGTTCCTGCCCGGCAGCTTCGGCCCTGGCGGTGCAACGCAGCGACGGCGGCCCGGCCGAGTCGTCCGGCCCTGGGTCGTCGCGTGCCGCGCCGAGCGGGATGGCCAGCGGGGTCACCGCCGGTTTGTCCGGCCGGAGCGCTGCCGGTACGAGACCGTCGCCGACCCGGGTCCTGGCCGCCCTCGGCCCCGGCATGTCGATGCCGTCGTCCGCCACCGCCCCGTTCGATCGGGCCACCGGCGGGCGGCTCCCGGGGGTTCGGCTCCACGCCGACAACCCGCTCACCGCCCGCCTCGGGGCCCGGGCCCTCACCGTGGGCCGCCACGTCGCCTTCGCCCCCGGCCAGTTCCGTCCCGGGACGCCGGACGGCGATCACCTGATCAACCACGAGCTGGCCCACGTCGTCCAACAGGACGGCGGTCACGGCGAGGTCCAGGGGTCGGGGTTGACTTACGACGGCTACGAGGCCGAGGCCGACGCGGCCGCCCTCGCCGTCGCGTCGGGACGGTCACCGTCGCTCAGCCCGGTTCGAGGCCTGGCCGGCGCCGAGCGGGTCCAGCGACAGGACCATGAGGGGGACGGACCGTCAGGGCCGGCCCAGCCCGCGGCACCGGTTCCTGCGCCCACCGGGGCAGCCCCCACCCCAACCGGTCCCGGCGCGCCGGATCCGTTGCTGGCCGAGCCGGCCCCCGGGCCCTTCGTCCGACCGGCCCAGACACCGGCCCGCCGCTTCGCCCACGAGAACATGATCGACTTCCGCAACACCTGGTGGGCCGACGACGAGGACCAGTTGCGGGAGATGTTCGAAGGGGTCATGCATCGCCGGGGGAACGACGGCGGCACCACGCACGCCGAGTGGCTGCTCCGCGAATTTCTGGCCGGGCGGGGCCACGCCCGGGGGACCGCCGCCGTTCCTGTCATCAGCGCCCACGCCTACGGAGCACGTCGGGGTGACCTGGTCCAGAACCCCTACACCTACATGCAGCGCGAGGAGCGGCGGCAGCGCAACGAGGCGGCCATCGCTAGCCTCTACCCCGGCATCGCCGAGAAGGCGCCCCGGGTCCTCGGGCGCCTCCTGGCCGAGCGGGACCAGGTGCTGTCCCGTTTCGAGACCCACATCCACGACACGATGTCCCGACTGCTCGACGAGGGCCGGTCCCGAATCGACGCCGAAATCTACCGCTACGGCATCGAGCGCCAGGCCCACCGGACCAGGATCCACTCGGGCTACGGCGAGTACCGCGAGCATCTGAGCTACACCTACTCGATGGACGACTCCCTCGACGTCCAGGCCATGGCCGGGGCGGCCCGTGACATGCTCGACCAGCGCCGCGAGATCGACCGGCTGGAGGGCGAGGTGGCGCCGCCGATCCTCGACGCCGCGGCCTGGATGTCGAGCCCCGTTGCGACCTACCGCCTGGTCCGGTACATCGCGGGGTCGTCCGAGGGGCGCTTGGCGGCCAAGCGGACCGAGCTGGCCGAGAAGAGGCAACGGTACGAGCTGCTGGTCGCCATCCACGGTCACCGCTACCCGGCGCTGGCCGCCTTCGCGGACGACACCTCGGCCCTGGCCCGGATCGCCGATGGCCACGGTCGGGCCTCGACGGTAGGCCAGCTCCTGTTCGACCGTCTGGACCGGATCAGCGACACCCGCCGGGATCTGACCAACGGCGACATCAGGTTGTGGCGCCTCGAGCAGGTCGTCGAGATCGCCAAACGGACCGGAGGGGTGACCAACCGGTCGCTCTACGACGTGTGGATCGACGAGCGGCACCAAGCGGCCGTCCAGAGCGACAAGGTAAAGGACTACGTCCTGTCGGCGCTCGGGGTGGTGCTCGGACTCCTGGCCATCCCGGCCACCGGGGGCGCGTCGCTGGCCCTCACCGGGGCGTCGCTTACCGTCGGAGCGGTGTCGCTGTCGCGGGCCATCGACGACTATCGGCTGAAACGGGCCGACAACCTGGCCGACCGGGCCTACGCCATCGCCGGCGAAGACCCGTCGTCGCTGTGGATCGCTCTGGAGGTGGCCGGGATGGTCATCGACCTCGGTCAGGCCATCAGCATCCTCCGGTCGATCAAGGGGCCGGCCAAGGCTGCAGTCGAGGCCGGCGGCGGTACCGCCGACGAGGCCATGGAGGCGGCGGTTCGGGTCGCAGAGGCCCAACGGGCCGGCCTTGGTGGGCGGATCCGTCAGGCCATCGGCCAGCAGCGGGCCGGGGCCGGAGTGTCACTGGCCGAGACGGCGGCGGGGGCGGCCGGGCACGAGGGCCGGATCGTACGGTCGATGGGGCGGGAGGCCGAGCATGCCCTGGCCACGGTCCCCGAGCGGGTCGGGGGTCACCTCGTCAAGGTGACCCCCGGCGGGCACCTGATCCGCTGCTCGTCGTGTGGCATCATCCGGGCCGAGTACGCGGTCGAGCTGGCCGGGAACCCGCAGCTGGCCCGCTCCCTCGACGACCTGGAGGAGGCGGCAACCGCCGCGGCCCGGGCCGCCGAGCAGGCCACCACCCGTACCGCCCGGGCCGCGGCCGAGGGGGCGGCCGAGGGGGTGGCTCGCCTCACCAGGGATCTGCTCGACCAGCTCGAGCTGATCCGCCTCGGTCCAGCGGTGCAGAACGGAACGCTCACCGCGGCCGACATGCGACGGGTCCTGCCCGGCGTGAGGATCAACGCGGCGGCGACCCGCCGGCTCGACGCCGTCCGGCTCCTCAACGGGTTGGAGGCCAATCACCGGGCCCAGATCCTGGCCGCCCTGCGCCGCCTGGAGCCCGACGAGGCGGCCAGCTTGCTCACCGCGCTCGGCCGCCAGAACCCTCAGGACGTGGCCGCCGCCATGGCTCGCCGCACGGCCGGCCCGGTCGGCGACACGGTGGGCCCGGCCACGATGACCCCCCGCGGGGTGGCCTTCGCCGACGCCGCCGAAGCCGGGCTCGATGACTGGCTGCAGGTCTTCCAGACCGTGACCAGGCGGGTTGACGACACCACGATCCAGGCCGGTCGGAGGGTCCTCCGGCAACGGATGCTGAGGGCCGGTCCCCAGAGCGGCTGGCCCCCACGCTGGGCCCGTTCCGGTCGGGACTGGAACGCCCATCACGTGTTCCCGGTCGAGTTGCAGGATCACCCGGTGTTCCAGGTGCTCAAACGAAACGGGGGATGGGACCATCACGACCCGCTGTTCAACGCCGTCGCCCTCCCGACCAATCCGGCGGTGGCCCTCCGGTCGGGTCTCCCGGTCCACCAGGTGACCCGGGAGATGCTCTCGCCCGACGCCGCCCCGGGCGCCCTCCGGGTTCTCCAGGGGCACCCCAACATCAACCGCCGGGCCCAGGTCCTCCTCGACGGTATGGAGGATCTGATGGGCGACCCGGTGGCGCTCCGCGCTGCGGTCGAGGAGGCCCGCGGCATCCTCCTCCAGGAGATCCTGGCCAGCCCCATGACCCGCGACGGCTACCGGGTCATGTTCTGATCCCCATCCGAGGCGACCAGGGTCGTTCCACCCGGGGTCGATGAACCGGGGCCTCGGCGGTCACCGATGGGGCAGAATGGTGGGACATGGAGGCTCACTCGATCGCCGACGCACTGGCCGGTCTCGACCATCGACTCCTGACGGCCTGCGACGTCGAGGAGCGGCGGGCCAAGCGGCTCGCTGGCGGCGGAAACGCCGGATGGGAAGGGGTCCGCGATCTCGTCCGCCCCCACCTCGGCGACCTGGTGCCCGAGCCGACCGGTCCGTTCGAGGATCTGGTCGACAGCGGGCCCCTCGGCGACCTCGGCCGGGCCCTGGGGTTGAGCGCGGTCGAACTCGAGATTGTCCTGGTGGTCCTGGCCCCCCACGTCGAGCCCCGCTACCAGTCGGTCTATGCCGTCCTCCAGGACGACCTTAACCAACCGTTGGCCACCGAACGGCTCCTGCGGGCCGTGCTGGGGGTCGGCGGGTTCACTCCCGACCTCGTTGCCGCGACGCTGTCCGACGGGGGGGCATTGTGTCGGTCGGGGGTGGTCTCCTCGCCGGCCGGCCCGTTCCCGCCCCTGGCCCGCCCGTTCGACCTGGCCGCCGACGTGGTGGCGGCCCTGCTCGGTCGGTCGCGCCCCCCGGTTGCCGGTGTCACCCAGCAACGATGGAGCGTCGGCTCGGGTGCGGCCACCGAGCCAGCACCGTTCTTGGTTGTCTTCGGTCCCGGCGACAGGGAGGGCACGGCCCGGGCCCGGGCTTCGTCCGCCACCGAGCTGCTGCTCGTCGAGCTGCCGGCCTCGCTCGACGCCGCCCGCCAGGTCGCTCGATCGGCGTGGCGGATCGGCGCCACCACCGGCGCTCTCCCCGTGCTCGACGGACGGCCCTTGAGGGCCGACGACGGGGCGGCCCTGGGCGCCGAGCTCGAAGCCCTGGTCCGAGACGTCGGGGGACGAGCCTGGATGTTGGCGGTCGACGCCCTCCCCCTCGCTGTGCCGCAGGTCCCGGTGCTGGCCACCGGCTGGTCCGAGCGCCGGGCGGCCTGGATCGAGGCGGCGGGCCGGGTCGGCATCGCCATCGACCGCGACGGGGCGGGCCGGCTGGCCACCCGCCACCGCCTCACCGGGGTCGAGATCGACCGGGTGGTAGCCGCCGCACCGGCCGCTCGGCCGGTCACCCCGCCGGTCACATGGTCGCCGGGTGAGGCCGAGGCGGCCCTCGATGCGGTGGCATCCAGCCTCGGGTTCGTCCACGTCGAGCGGAGTAGCCTGACCATCCCGGCCCGCTCGTTCGACGATCTCGTGCTGCGCGACACGACCCGCCAGGCCCTGGAACGACTCATCTACTACGTCCGCCACCGCGACCGGGTGGCCGACGCGCTGGCCCTCGGGGCCCGGCATCGGGTCGAGAAGGGGCCCCTGGTCCTGTTCTCGGGTCGGTCGGGGACCGGGAAGACCCTGGCCGCCGAGGCGCTGGCCGGCTCCCTCGGCCGGCCGCTCCACACCGTCGACCTGGCCCGCCTGGTCAGCAAGTACGTTGGCGAGACCGAACAGCACATCGACGAGGTTCTGACCCAGGCCGAGCGGGGCAGCGTGGCGCTGTTCTTCGACGAGGCCGACGCCATCTTCGCCAACCGGGTCGAGCGGGCCTCCAGCTCGAGCGAGCAGTTCGCCAACATGCTGGTCGGGTACCTGCTGCAGCGGATCGAGGTCCATGACGGGCTGGTGATCCTGGCCACCAACCTGCGCCAGGCCATCGATGAGGCGTTCCTGCGGCGCTTCCAGTTCCGCATCGAGTTCCCGCTACCCGACGCCGACGAGCGGGCCCGGATCTGGGACCTGCTCCTCCCGGGACCCGCGGACCGGGCCCCCGACCTCGACCTGGCTGCCGTCGGACGCGACCACCGCCTGGCCGGCGGTGACATCCGCAACGCCGCCCTAAAGGCGGTCTTCCTGGCCGAGGAGCGTGGTGATCGGGTCGGCCGGGAAGACCTCGACCGGGCGGTGGCCCTCGAGATGTTGGAGCTCGGGCGGCTCAGCCGCCGCCCGGCCGGGGCCGAGGTTGACGATGGCCATGTGGAAGCTGACCGGGGGACGCTGCTGCGGTCGTGTCTGGAGGCGCTCCGGGACCGCATCGATGATCACCTCCGATCGCGGTTCCTCAAGGAGATCCACGTCGTCCACGGCTCGCCGACCGAGGACCGCCTGGCCGGCCGCCGCCCCGCCGTGTCACTCGACCTGTTCCGGATCGCCGCCGGTCGTCCGCCGGTCGGGCTGCGGGCCGGGTTCATCGTGTCGGCCTGGTCGTCGCTGGCCGAGGAGGAGAGTGAGCTGCTCGGTGTGGTCAACGAGGCCCTCTCGGGCCATGGGCCGTCGCTGATCGCCGGTCGGGAGGCCACGATCCGTCTCCAGGAGAGCCACGACTTCGACCTGCTCCACCGCTACTGGACGAGTCACGAACACCCGGTGCGCCCCTCGCTGGTCGTCGACGTCGACCTCCCCGTCTCCGGGGCGTGAGGCGGCGGGACGAGGCGGGCCCGCGCCCGACCAGGCCCTCGAACTAGGATCAGTTGGATGAGGCCCGAAGTCGGGACACAACCGTGACCACCGCGCTGGCGGTGCGTCGGGTCGAGCACGGCCCGTCCCCAGTGGCGGCCGCCGGCCCGCCCCGGCCGACCCGCCAGACCGATCCTCGGCACCTGCCGCGACCCTCCGCCGTCGGAGGGATGACCGCAGCGGTGCAACGGCGCAGCGTCGATCCGGCCACCCCCTCGACATCGGCGGCCGAGCGCCAGGCCGACCGGGTGGCCAAGCGCATGACCGGAGGTGGAGGGGAGTGCACCTGTGCCGACTGCCGGGCCGCCGACCTCGCTCGTCAGGGGATGGCGGGCCGCCTCGGCGTCCGGTTGCACACCGGCCCGGCCGCCGCCGTCTCGGCCCGCCTGCTGAACGCCAACGCCTACACCTTCGGAAACGACATCGTTTTCGGGGAGGGCGAATACCAACCCGCGAGCACGTCCGGTCGTGAGCTCCTGGCCCACGAGTTCACCCACGTGGCTCAGCAGGCACTGTCGGGGGGTCGGGCCCTACGCCGACAGTCCGACCCGAGACAGATGTCGATCACCAGCGACTGGGCCCACCAGCTCGGCGACGACGACCTCCGCTCCCAGCTGAGCCTGATGCGTGACCACCTGTCCTCCCTGGCCCCGACCGACCCGACCGTACAGAGCGCGACCGACAACCTGATCCTCCTTCAGACGGAGCTGTACCGGCGGTCCCTGGGCGTCGACGTCCAGTCTGGTGAGGGGCAGCTTCCCCGACCGTCCGGGCTGCCGATGGGCGGGGCCTACACCATGTTCGAGGTGCCTGGCTTGGCCTCCGACGTGGTGTCGGCGATGCCGGAGGGGCGCCTGATCGACGCCCTCCCGACCCCCCGATACCGCGAGCAGCCCCCATCCCCCTGGGGGGGAGTGATGGCCGGGACCAGTGCCGGCACCCTCATGAGTTCGGCCCAGGCGCTGAACGTGTCGGGCTTCGCCGCGGCCGGCGACAACGCCATCGGCCTGGTCAGCTTCCCCCAGTACGGCAGCCCGGGCCACACGGGTGTGCTGCAGTCCCGCCTGGCCTGGGGTCACACCGCTGTCTACGCCAGGGTCGACGGTCAGATCCAGATCCTGCGCAGCCATGCCCCGCGGTCGCTGCTGCAGACCCTCGTCGCGGATCGGGCCGGCGCGGTCAAGTCCGGCCAGCTGGGGGTGGCCGGAGCCGTCTACGGCGAGGGCTACACCCCCGGGCGAGGCATCCCCATGTTCACCCACACTGGGGCCCAGAGCATCGAGTACCCGGTTCCCCGGAGCACCGCGCTGGTCGCCGCCGAGCGTCTACCGAAGGTCGGGCCCCACTCCCTGAACTACACCGGGGTCCCGTCGGCAGCCAACCTCTGCCAGGGGCAGAACTGCGTGCGCTGGGCGGTACCGGTGGCCGAGCAGTACCTGGGAGGCCGGATCGGCCCGATGACCGAGGGCGGGGTGCCGACGTCGATCACCGACCTCGGCCCGGCCCGGGCTCCTGGAGGGGCGCCCAACCAGGCCAGCCAGGGTCGGGTGTACGGCTGGATGCGTCAGTCGGGCCAGGGCGAGCCGATCATGGGTTGGGACAGCCGCACCGGGACCCGGGTGGTGGTGACCCTGGCCGAGGACGGAAGACCGCTCGTCAACGCCCTGCCCCGAAACGCCACGGGCCCACCCGTCATCGGCCGCATGCCGGCGTCGATGAAGTACCTGCGTTGGGGAGGCCGGGCCCTGTTCGTCATCGGCCTCGCCGCCGGGGGGGCCGAGATCGCCCTGGCCGAGCCCGAGCATCGGGCCAGGGTCGCCACCGGGGTGGCCGGCGGGACGGCCGGCGGCATCCTCGGGGGCGCGGCCGGCGGCGCGGCCGCGGGTCTGGTGTGTGGCCCCGGGGCTCCGGTCTGCTCTGTGGTCGGCGGCCTGATCGGCGGGTTCATAGGAGCACTCGGCGGCAGGGGCCTGGCCGAAGCGGTCTTCGACTACGACCGGGCCGCCTACCGGGCCGGGTCGAACCATTTTATGAGCGAGCTGAAGGCTAAGACCCAGGGCTTCATCACCACGGACGCTAGTGGTCAGCAGTGGTTCGTCCGCCCCGACCCCCGCTACCGGGCGGTGGCCGGCACGATCGAGCGGTGGGAGTCGGGGGAGAGCGGAGCTTGTCAGACCTGCCACGAGATCACGATGCACTGGGGCGAGCTCGGCCAGGGGTTCTTCGGGCCGGAGGCGGTGCCGATCAGCCCGGCCAGCTGGGGCCCGCGCCCCAACAGCCTCACCCCGGCCGAGCTGCAACGAATCACCGACCTGCTCTCCGGTGCGCCCGGGGCCGACACCGCCATGCCGGGCGTCTTCCGTGGGGACGGGCGCTAGCGCGGTGAGTGCCTGAAGTGTCGGCCACGAAGCGAACAGGTGTTCGATCGCGCGGATGAAAGTTCGGAGCTGAGGTCGGCCCTGGCGGGCGCTCTGCTTAAGGTGTCGCTGCTGTCGCATGAGCGTCTTTGACCGCTGTGGAGTCGTGCCGACGTCCGGGGTCGGGGCGTGTGGATTGTGGGGTGTCCGCAGGGCTCGGGCGTCTCATCGTTCCGTGAGGGCGGTGACGAGTTCTTGGAGTTCGGCGAGGTGTTGGTCGTGGATCTGCCGGGGTGACGCGCGGTAGCGGTGGCAGAGGGACGCGGCGGCTGCGGTGGCGATGGCGTGTTGTGCGCCGTTGCCCATGAATTTGGTGACCGAGGTGGCGATGTGGGTGGCGCTGATGTGTTTGCCGGCCATGAGCAGGTTGTCGAGGTCGCGGGCGTAGAGGCAGCGGAAGGGGATGTCGAAGGGTTCGCCGTCGCGGGTGTCCCACCGCCAGTCCTTGAGTCGGAAGTCGTAGGTGTCGTCGATGGGGTAGTGGAGGCAGAACGCTCCGGAGTTCTCAGCGACGGTGTCGGGAAACTGGCGGTGGGTGCGGATGTCGGTTTCGGTGAGGATGTGGTCGCCGATGTAGCGGCGGAACTCGCCCTGGCCGGGGACGTGGGCGACCCAGTCGAGTTCGAGGTTGGCCCAGGTCTCGGGTTCGAGGGTCTTGACGTTGGAGAATGTGCCGTAGATGGCTTGGAGGAGGTGGTCTCGGATGTGTTCGGCGTCGGTGTAGGGGTCGTGCCATTGGCCGTACTCCCAGAAGTGGGTGGCGGGGAAGAGCATGCGTCGACGAATGCTGGGGTCGGGCGTGCGGCCCGGGCCGGCGACGGGGCCGGGGACGTTGTCGACGCCGGGTTCGGAGAGTTGGCCGCTGAGGTTGGCATAGTCCTTGGCGACTTCGAGAGCCCAGGGGACGTCGGGGAACTCGACAGGGTGGTCGGCTTCTCGGGTGCGGAAGAACACGGTGTTGCCGTGGTGCTGGTCGAGGTGTTCGGCGGGGGCGAGACCTTCGCCGAACTCGTCGTGCGCTTCGTGGCCGAACATGGTGGGGGCGCCGGCGAGGATGCCCAGGATGGCGGTTCCGGTGCAGTCGAGGAACAGCGGCGCGCTGAAGCGTCGTTCGGTGCCGGTGGTGGTGTCGCGGGCGTCGATGGTGGAGACGGTGTCGCCGTCGAGGGCGAGGTCGAAGACATGGTGGTCGGCGAACACGGTGGCGTTGGGTTCGGCGGCAAGGAGTTCACTGGCGCGGAGGTTGCCGTCGGGACCGCGCTGGGAGAGCTCGTCCACGATGGGGCCGGTGGTGCCGCGTGGGGTGAGGCCGATCTCGATACTGGCGTTGCCGCCGAGGACGGGCCGGTTCTGGAGGAGCGCGACGGTGAGGCCGAGCCGGGCTGCGGTCAGTGCTCCGGTAGTGCCGGTGATGCCGCCGCCGATGACGACGAGGTCGAAGTTGCCGGCCGGTATCGGTTCATCGGGCATGCCGAGTTGGCGGCGTCGCCACGCCCTGGTGGAGGCATCGACGGTGTTGGGGGGAGCCTGGTCGGTGGTGGAGAGGAAGATGGCGTCACACCGTCCGTCGAAGCCGGTCAGGTCGTGGAGGACCAGGTCGACCTCACCGGCGGAGAGCTGGATGGTGCCGGCGGTTTCCCAGCTCCAGTCGAGTCCGTCGGCGCCGAACTCGCGGTCGAGGCGGTGGTGGTCGATGGTGAGGGTGAAGCGGCCGGGGTGGTGGTCCGGGACCCAGTCCTTGGCTCGGACCCAGACGTGGTAGACGCCGGCCTGGTCGATGGCGATGGTGGTTCGGGCGTCATCGACGGGCCGGCCGAGGCCGTGGGCGAGCAGGTAGGGGGAGCCCATCTGGTTCTCGAACTGGGAGTCGACGGTCCAGCCGCCGTGGTCGGCGAAGTGCTCGGCTTCGACAAGGACGCCGTCGGGCCACGAGGTGGTCTCGCTCATGGCTGCGGCTCGTTCGTGCCGCTGGTGTCGGGGAGGCTCCAGAAGGCGCCGCGGAGGCCGACGTCGGCGAAGTAGGTGAGGGCGTCGGGCCGGTTCTCGGTGTTGGTAGTTTCGGTCGAGTCGTCCGTCGTACCAGTGGGCGGCGAAGTGCCAGAGGGTGGCCAGGTCCATCCGGTAGCCGTCGGTGTTGCCGGTGTTCCTGAGCCAGGCGTCGACGCAGTCGTCGTCGCAGAACAGGAGCTGATTGCTGCAGGCGTGATGACGTCGTTCCACATGTGTTGGGTGGGGACGAGGAAGCGGGCACGTTCGGGGCCGGTGGGTGGAGCGGTGGTGTCGACTCGCCAGGCGAGGGCGCGGTCGCAGGCTGGGCAGGCGCCGGCGATGTCGGCGAACTGGTCGGCGATGGGGAGGCGGCCGGTGTCGGCGAGGGTGCGGTCGACGCAGAGGCGGACGTCTTCGACGACGGTCTCGGTGAGAAAGGGTGCTGGCTGGTTCACGGTTGGTCCTCGGACGTCGTGCGGCTGTCGGGGCTGAGGGCTGCGGGGTGGGCCCCACCGCAGATGATCTGCGGTGGGGATTCGGCGGCTTCCGGGGCGGCCGGAGTGGCCAGGGTGAGGAAGGCGAACAAGGCGATGGCGTTTACGCCCAGTGCCGGGCGCAGCAATCGGACCGATCTGCGTCGTGGCGTCGCGGGGTCGAGTCGCTGAGGGCCCTCGTCGATGAACAGGTTCGCGACTGCGGCCCCAACGGCGAGGGCGACGGCGATCCACCACGACGCGGCGTAGTCTCCGGTGCGGTCAGCGAGCCAGCCTCCGCCATACGCGCCGGCGAAGGCGCCGAGCTGGTGGGCGAGGAACACGAGGCCGAACAGGGTGCCGGCGTGACGGGTTCCGAACTGTTGGGCGACGATCGCTCCGGTGAGCGGCACGGTGGAGAGCCACAGCACCCCGATGGCAGCGCCGAAGCCGATCACGGTCGCACTGGTCATGGGGAGGAGGACGAACCCTGCGATGACGACGCCACGCGCGGCGTAGATCAGCGACAGGAGACGGGCTTTGCTGTGGCGGGCACCAAGGACGCCGGCGAGGTAGGACCCCGCGATGTTGGTGAGACCGACCAGCGCCCAGGCGAGACCGGCGACGCCATCGGACACCGAGCCGTTCTCGAGGTAGGGGATGAGGTGGGTGGCGATGAAGGTGACGTGCACACCGCACACGAAGAACCCAGCGCACAACAGCAGGTAGGACCGGTTGACGCTGGCCCGCGCGATCACCGACGACAGCGACTCGACGGGCGCGGCCGGAGCGTCGGGGCTGGCCGCTTGAGCGGCGGCCTCGTCGGCGTTCTCGGCGTTGCCTCGCAGGGGACGGGCGAGCACGACGATCGCAAGCGTGACGAGCCCGAGGACACTGAGGGCGGTCTGCCAGCCGGCGGCGGCGTCGATCCGGTTGGCGAGTTGCACGAACACGAACTGGCCGCCCGATCCGACGGCGGTGGCGATGCCGAGAGCCGTCGAGCGGCGCTCGGGCGGGAAGCGGCGGCCGATCGACGCCAACACGACGGCGAAGCTGGTGGCGGCGAGGCCGACGCCGACGACGAACCCGCCCGACAGGTAGAGCTGGGGGGCGGTGGAGGCGTGGGCCATCATCGCCACGCCGGAGCAGTAGACGACGGCGCCGGTGGCGAGGACCCGGGCGGATCCGTAGCGGTCGGCGATGGCGCCGGCGATGGGTTGGCCGATGCCCCAGATCAGGTTCTGGATCCCGATCGCCAACGCGAACGTGGAGGTGTCGGTGCCGAGGGCGGCGTTGAGGTCGTTGAGGAAAAGGCCGAACGTCGACCGCACACCGAGACCGATCGCGGCGATCACGCTGCCGGCGATCAACAACAGTCGGAGGTCGTGGGCGGCGGTCCGTGCCGGGTCGCACATCGCAGCGGTGGTTGGTGAGGTGGTCACGCGTTCGGCCCGTTGACCGGGGCGTCGTCGGCGGGGACCAGGGCGGAGGCGGGAAACCCCGGTCCGGGTCCGGTCATGACGTCGCGGTCGTCGACCTCGCTTCCGGTGTCGTCGACGAAGGCCAGGCGCACGGGCCGACCCGAGGTCCGGTCGACCAGATGGAGGAGTTCGTTGCCCTCACCGATCACGTGGGCGTCGCCCCAGTCCCGCAGCGCGACCACGACATGCCGTAACGCCCACCCACGATCGGTCAGGCGGTACTCGCTCCGCGTCCGCCCTCGGCGGTCCAGATAGTCCGCCGTCTCGAGGATGCCGTCATCGACCAGCTGCCTCAGCCGGGCCGACAGCGTCGCCCGCCCGATACCGAGTCGCTTCGTCAGACCGTCGAAGCGGCGGACCCCGTTCATCACGTCCCGCACGATCAGCAGACTCCACCGGTCGCCGACCAGATCGAGCGTCGAGCTCACCGGGCACGGCACCGGCGGCACCCGCTCCCAATCCATCCGCAGTTGGGCGGCAGATACAGATCCTTCAGAGTTCACGGTTCGAACCATAAACCCTATCCTGGCCGAGGAGTCAAGCTGGGATTCGAGCTGGTCGACGTCGCCACATGGGCGTGGGGCGACGGGTCTGAGCACGCACTCGGTCTTGCTGAGCCCTGTTTCAGCAGACGATGTCGAGCCACGGGTCGGCGCCCGGCCGGTGGTCCGAGGTCGGCCCAGTGGATGTCGTTGCGGGGCTACCACGCCGGGGTGGGCCACGAGTTCGCACGGTCGCGGTGTATCTGCTGATCCGTCAACCCGGGTCAACACGTCCCCCCTCCAGCGCGCCCCGGAAGCGATGGATGGCGTTGTTCGCTGCGCCAGTCTCAGAAGGCAGCCTGACTGCTTGGACACTGGACGCCGCCGAGCGGGTTCGGTGGTTCCGGTTCGGGCTCCGGCGTCGGCGACCCGGCGCAGGGCGTCAGCGTGACCGGCGGGTCTCGTCCCCGGCGGTCGAGGCGTCTTCGGGACGACCGGCTGTTCGAGCGCGCACCAGTCGTACGCCGATCGCGAACAGCCAGACGGGCCAGGCGGCATAGCCTGGCATCCCGACGAAGAGGATCGCCGAACCATCCGCGATCGCGAGGCTGGCGGCCCCGGCCACGAGAAGCAGGCCTCCGCCGGTCAAGCCGAGCAGACATTGCCAGCGCGGTGTTAGCCGGCTCCTGTGTGCTGCCAGCGCAGCGCCGATGAAGGTGGTGCCGAGCGCTGGCAGCGCCAGGGCGAACGCTGCTGCATGCATCTGCCAGGCGAGCTCGAACTCCGGGCTCGGTACGGCGATCCCGTCGGCGGAGAGTACGGCTCCGATCCACAGGACTGAGTAGAGGCCGAGGACTGCGGAGAGGGCTGTGGCGGCAGCCATGGTGAGGCGTGACCAGTCTGCTCCGGCTTCTCGGCGTTGCTGGACGAGCCCGTGGAAACCCGTGACGAACGCGAGTAGCAGCAGCAGGTGCAGCGCCTCCTGGCCAACTGCGATCGCGACGACGGCGCGGTGCTGCTGGTGCCAGGCGAGGACGTCGTTGATCGGGTCCCCGTAGCCTGGCGCATCGGCCCAGCCGAACATCGCGTTCTGGATCACGATCGACGCTGCCAAGGCGATGGCGGTCGCTCCAAGGACGCGCTCTCGCGGCGCTTTGGTCGGGGTCGGCCCTATTGTTGCCGCTGCGGCGCTATCGGGCATGTGAAGGGACTCCACTGCGGCCTGTGTGTTGGTCGATGATCGCATCTCTCCGTCCTTCATTGCGGTGGGACGACCGCCCGTCATGGCCGATTGGTTGTGCGGTACTCGACGTTGTCGAGGTCGGGTTGCTGGCCGGTGAGGGCGGCCCGAGCTTCGGGGTCGGCGTCGAGCGTTTCGCGTAGGAATGCAGTGCTGTAGTGGGCGACGATGTCGAGAGGCCGTTCGTCCCAGACGGCGTCGGTGCAGATCCCATCGCGGTAGGCAGAGTCTTGGACCCAGAGGAGGTTCTTGCACGGGTCGAGGAAGAGCATGTGGCCGGCGCCGGGAAAGCTGAGGAGCGACTTGTTGTCGCTTGCTGCGTGGTCGTAGGTGAGTTTCGCTCCCCAGGTGTACGGGGTGCCGTCGTCGAGTGTTCCGCCCATGACCATGACGGGAACCTCGAGCTGCTCCAGGCCGCGCTGATCGAAGAGGTATGCGTCGCCGGCCATCGAGACCACGGCCTTGACTCGCGAGTCTCCCATGGACGGCCACAGACCATCGGGGACCTCGTCGAGTCCGGCTCGTGCGGCCATGTCCGACTCGTTGGGTAGGGGAGCGCAGAAGAAGTTGAGCGGATCTTCTGCTGTGAGGGCCGCGCAGCGGGTCTTGTAGGCGGCGAAGTCGAACTGTGCACCCCCAGCGGCGAGAGCGGTGTACCCGCCGTAGGAGTGGCCGACGACGGCGATGTTGTCCAGGTCGATCATTCCGTCCAACGGCGCTCCGGGCTCGGTGAGTCGTTCCGCCTCGTCGATGGTTTGATCGATGTCAACGGGTCTGTCGATCAACTCCTGCCAGAACCCGGTGAGTGAGCCGTCGAAGGTCTCGTTGTGTTCGGGAGCGAGCACGACGTAGCCCTGTGATGCGTAGTGCTCGACCAGGGTGCTGTACACGATCGGGCTGAGCGCGTAGCCGTGGGAGAAGACCACGAGCGGGTATGGCCCACCGGTCCGTTCGGGTTGGCCGCCATCGATCGCGCTACCGACTGCGCTGATCTCGGTGCCGGGGGTGATCTGTTCGTCGAACTTGTTTGGCGCGGTGTAGGTGATCGTCGTGGGTCGCTGGTCGTCGGTTCGAGTTGCCGGGTACCAGGCCCGCAGTGTGAGGGCTTGTTCGTGCGCGCCGGTGGTGGTGAAGACCTGATAGCCGAGGGCGTGCGTGCCTTGCTCCGCGTAGGTGAGTTCGGGCGTCTGGGCTCCCGGTGTTGGTGGGGTGGCCGATGATTGCGGCGATCCGCACCCGTTGGTCAGCAGTGCGCCGGCGGTGAGGACGGCGAGGCTGCAGAGGGTGGCGACCCGTCGGCCGCGGCAGTGGCGATTCATGGTCGTCCTTTCGGGACAATTCGCGAAAATGGGGGATGTGTTGGTGGGCCGGTCAGCGACCGAGCGGTCTCGATCGACCAGATCCGGTCGAGCCGGCCTAGGCGACGTCGCGACGTATCGTCCGGACGAAGCCGGCGGCGAGCGGGATCACCACCCAGACGAGGACCGAGAACGAGATCTGTGGCCCATGGCCGGCCCAGTCGTTCTCGATCACCCAGTTCCAGACGGACATGTCGATCCAGTCCGCCACCAGCGTCGATGCCGTTCCGAGCAGCTCGAGGCCGGCGGGAAGGGCGAAGGCGGCGGCAATGGCAGCCGCGGAGTTCTGCAGCAACGCCCCCAGAGCGACGCCGAAGAGGACGTTGAGGAGCACGAACAGCAAACAGCTGGCGATGGCCCCGACGGTCAGGTCCGACTCGAGAGCGCGGCCTGAGGCCGCCGCCAGCGCAAGACCGGCCGCAGCGACCACTCCAGCGAAGACCGCTCCGCCACCACCGAGGAGGAGCGACACCGCCAACTTGGCCTTCAACACCCGGAGGCGTCGCGGTTCCTGGGTGAAGGTGGTGATGACGCTGCGTTGGCTCCATTCGCCGGTGAACAGAAGAATCGCCACCACAGGAAGCAGGATCGTCAGTCCGAAGGCGCCAACGCGGAGGTAGCTGGCGTAGGTCTGGTCGAAGCTCGTCGAGATGACGAACGGCACCAGCATCATTGCCACGGTCGACAGGGCGACGAGAGCGAGGAGCCAGCGGGCGGCGCGGGTATCGGTAGCTTTGGCCCACTCGACCCGCACCAGCCGGGACATGGGGATGGGACCTGGGCCCGACGATGCCTGGTCGATGCCGATGGCTCGGGGGGACAAGGCCGTGGTCATGCCGCCGGCTCCCGGGCCGGAGCCGGCGTGACGGCGGTGAGAGAGAAGAACAGTTGCTCAAGTTCGTTTGTCTCGGACCGCCGTAGCTCGGTGAGCAGCACCTGGTCGTCGCGGGCGATACCTGCCAGCGCCGCGGTCGTGATCCGACCTCCGCAGACAGCCACGGTGAGCGCTTCTCCCGGCCCGGCGACGTAGCCGATCTGGGCAGCTAGGAGCGCCGAGGCCAGTCCATTGGCGTCGGGGCTGCGGACGAGGATCGTGGAGCTAGCGAGCAGATCATCCAGTCGACCGGCAGTGACGACGGCACCGAAGTCGCGCCGAAGCGTTCGCATCCAGGCGATGCCCTCGGGGTCGAGTCCGTTGGCCGGTTCGTCGAGGATCAGGGCCGCCGGTTCTCCGACGAGAGCCTGGGCGATGCGGACGCGTTGGCGCATGCCGAGGGAGTAGGTCCCGATCCGCTTGTCCGCTGCCTCGGTGAGCCCGACCAGGTCTAACAGGAGCTCGACCCGCTTCGGATCGACGCTCGCCAGTCGCGCCGCGATCGTGAGCGTGGCCCGGCCACTGCGCCCGGGATGCACCGCGGAGGCGTCGAGCAGCAGTCCGGCAACCCGCGTCGGGTTGGGCAACTCGACGAAGGGTCGCCCGTCGATGGTCGCCGTCTCGCGATCGGGTCGAACCAGTCCGACGATCATCTTCAGCGTGGTCGACTTCCCAGCGCCGTTTGCCCCGAGGAAGCCGGTGATGGTCCCGGGTTCGCAGTGCAATGAGACGTTGCGCACGACTTGCTTCTTGTCGTAACTCTTCGTGAGAGCGGTCGTGGTGATCATGTGGCCAGCTTGAGCGCGCAGACGCTTCGCCGCATCGGGCGGTCGGCCACGATCCGGTGCCCGAAGGGCGGTTGGCGGCTGACCATCTCTTGGTCGTTCGTAGGTCGCGGAATCGACTTTCGTCGACCTTCGGAGGGCCGAGCTGTGATTCAGGAGACGATGTCGAGCGCGTAGCGCAGAGCTTGGTCGAGAAGTGTTCTGGTCATCTCGTCGAGGTGGCCGACGGGTTCGTCGTCGAAGTCTTCGAGTGGGATCGTGACCACGTTGTCGCAGCTGATGACACACGCCTCGGGGAGTCCGTGCTGGGGTCCGAGTTCAACTTCTGAGCGGATACCGCGGATGGTGCGCGTGATCGGAGCACAGGTCACAGCGGTGAGGACCTCGATCGCTGCGTCGCGGGTCAACACGCACACGGGCCAGCGCCCGGCCGGTGGTCCGAGGTTCGCCCAGTAGATGTCGTTGCGGGCTACCACGCCGGGGCGGTTTCAGCGGCGAGCCTGCGCGCCGACTGGACGAGTGCGGGCTCGGCCGGCTGGCGGCGGTAGGCCTCCTTCAACTCCGTGTCGGCGGCTGCCAGGCTCTCGCTCGACCAGATAGTCCTCGACTGGGCGCTCGCCGCCGGGTGCGGGTTCATAGTCCTCGAAGCGTTGGGCCAGTTTGTCGGCGTGGTCGAGGATCTCTTGGGTGGATCGGGGCATCTGGCTCTCCAGGGACTTGGGTCGGGCCGCCACGGGTGGACGATGAACTCGATCCCCTCCGCCTCTACGACGCCGACCTCCAGTCGGCATGCGGCAGCGTCGGGTCCGACGAGCATGGTGAAGTCGTCGAGGCCGAACACTTGGACCGGGTTGCCGTCGGCATGGAGCATGTGGGCAAAGCCCCTGCGACGATCGGGCGGCGGCCGTCGACGATCTGCGGGTGCTACAACTACTGCTCCCAGGATCGACTCGTCGACCGCAACCCCGCCCACCACGTGCGGCGGCCGAAGCCGTGTGGCGGAGTACCTGAAGCTGGCGGCGCAGGACGATGATCGAGAGGTCTTTGGAGCGGCCGGAACGGACCGCCAGTCGCGCCAATGCGGCGAGGAGGCGGTAAAGGATGTGGAACACAGGCATCCAGGATGGGCGGTGTCGAGGCTGGTCAGCACCAACGCGCGGGTTTCGAGCCCCACAAGCTTCAGCATCGGCCGGCGTCGTCGCGAGTCGTGGGAGTCAACGCCGAAGACCGAGTGTTCGGCAGCTGCGGGTTGCCTCCGGTCCTGTCCCGACGTTACGTAGTTACGTGGAGATCCCATGGTGACGCAGATGAGCAGCAGGGAACTCAACCAAGACACGAGCGGCGCCAAAACGGCAGCGGAGGACGGGCCGGTGTACATCAAGGATCGGGGTCGGCCCGCTCATGTGCTGTTGACCTTCGAGGCCTACGAACGACTGGTCGGGCCACACCGGGCTCTGGATTTGTTGGCCGAGCCCGACGGGGTGGCCGAAGTCGAGTTCGTGGCCCCGAAGAGCGTGGGCCTGGCTCAGCCGGCCTCGTTCGAGTGATGTTCGTTCTGGATACGAACGTCGTATCAGACCTCCGCAAGGTCCGGTCCGGCCGTGCGAATCCTGGGGTCGCTGGGTGGGCGGAGCAGGTTCCGTCGGTCGAGTTGTTCATCTCCGTCATCACGGTCCACGAGCTTGAACTCGGCGTGCTGCTGGTGGAGCGGTCCGACCCGGCCCAGGCGGCGGTACTGCGTACATGGCTTGATCGGAGTGTGGCCGCTGCGTTCGATGGCAAGGTGCTTCCCGTGGACGAGCGGGTGGCCCGTCGGGCGGCTGCGCTACACGTGCCGGACCCGGCGCCGTTTCGCGATGCCCTCATCGGGGCTACGGCGCTGGCGCACGACATGACGGTCGTGACCCGCGGCCTCAAGGACTTCCTGCGCTTCGACCAGGTCGATACCCTCAACCCCTGGACGTAGTCAGCCCCGCTCGGTCGACTGGTCGTCAGACGCTCAGGCCGCAACGGCGACGTGGATCCACCCGCGGCGACGACGAGGGTTAGCCGTGTGCTGGGATGCCCTGATCTGGAGCGGCGTCGGCGCCAGAACGGGGCTGGCGATCACGAGCTCAGCGGCAGCCGCCGTCTCCCGCCGTACATGGGTCAGCGCACAGTCGGGTCCTCGTATCGAAGCGGGAACCTCGCCGGGACACGGTCACCTACCCGGAAGGCGGCGTTGACGTGGCGCCGCCGTCGACGGGGATCACCTCGAGTCCCGCAAGCACGGGGAACTCGTTGGTGATCAGCGCGGCGACTGGCCACGCGTGATGGAGATCTGGGCCAGCTGCGCCTTTCGCGGGTTGGTCAGGCTGCCCAGGGAGGTCGGGTCCGAGGCTGCCTCGGTCGAGCATGATCATGGTGATGAACGCTCGGGGGTCGTGGAAGCGATCGCATCGGCATCGACGTGTCGATGACTACCGGCCGCGGGCGAAGGTGAGGGAGAGGTGGAGGGTGGTGGTGGGCTTGGCCATGCCCAAAGGGCTCCAGGTCATGCCGAGGGCTCGGTGATCGACGACGACGTCTGCGGTCACGGTGGCCTGGTCACCGCTGTCAGCGGTGATGGTGGCGTCGAACGCGACGTCGTGTCGGGCGCCGCCAGCGGTGAGGGTGCCGGTGACGTGCGCAGTGGCGTCGCCGGTGATCGCGACGTCGGTGGTGGCGAAGGTGATGGCGGGGTGGGTCTCGGCATCGAAGAAGTCACCGGAGCGGAGGTGCTCGTCGCGCTTGCGGTTCTTGGTATCGATGCTCGCGGCGTCGACCTCGAGGTGGGCGGAGATGGTGCCGTCGGCGCCGACGGTCGCGGTCCCGGTCGCCTCGGTGAAGGTGCCGCGCACGGTGATGAGCCCCCAGAAGTGCTTGGTGGCAGTCGCGATGCTCGACGTGGCGGGCTGGAGGGCCCAGGTGCCGGCGGCCTGGCCGTCGCTCAGTTGCTGGGCGGGGGTTGACGTGATGGTCATGGAGTACTCCTAACGGTTCGTGGGTGGTCAGTTGCTGATGGCGGGCAACGCCCGCGAGTAGTTGTTGTCGGCGATCTGGCTGATGAGGAACGCGGCGATGTCCGCACGGGTCATGGCCCAGCCGACCTTGTCTCGGCCGAGGTAGCCGGCTCGCGTGCGGCCCTTCGCGGGGCGATTGGTGGGGTTGGTGATGCGGGCGATGGTCCAGTCGAGGTCGCTGCCGGTGACCGCATCGGTCATGGCGACAAGCTCGGTCATCGCGTTGGGCATGGTGAGCCGGGCGAACCTGGGCAGCAGCGCTCCCTTGATCGTCGGCTGGTCGTGTGGGTCGGCGACGCTGGGGGTGGCGAGGCCGGTGAAGCGGCGAACGCCGGCTGCGTCCATGGCGTCGACGATCCTGCGGGTCCCGTCAGCGACCGGTGTCCCGGTCGCTGAACGCCGAAGGGATGGCCCGAGGGCGCTGATGACCGCGTCTGCGCCCGTCACAGCACGAGTGATGGCTTCGAGGTCGTCGAGGCCGCCGACGATGACGTTGAGATCGGGGTGGGTCGTGGTCAGCTTGGCGGGGTCGCGGACGTAGGCGGTGACGTGATGGCCGGCGTCGAGGAGCTGGTGGACGACGTGTCGGCCGATCTTGCCGCTGGCGCCGAACACGGTGACGTTCGTGGGGGTGGTCATCGCTGTTCGAGCTCCTTTCGGATCTGGGGGAGGACCTCGGTCCCGAGAAGCTCGATGCCGTGGAGGAAGGTGGCGTGGGGCATGCCGCCGACGTCCATCTGGATGATCTGGCGGGAGTGGCCGAGGACGTCGTGGAGTCCGAGGATGCGGTCCGCGATCTCGTTGGGCCCGCCGACGAAGACCATGCCTCCTGGCTCGTAGTTGGCTTCCCGGCCGACGGGGCTGGGTTCGACCCGGCCGATCTCGGCGGTCGCGGTGTGGAACATGCGGGTCTCGTGTTCGAGGTAGGTGGCCTTGGCTTGGCGGTCGTCGTCGGCGACGAACCCGTGGCCAGAGACGGCGATGTCGGCCAGGTCAGCAGGGTGGCCGGCTTGTGCCCAGGCGTCGCGGTAGGCGTCGCCGTAGCTGGCCCACCCCTGCGGGGTTCCGCCGAGGATGCCGAGGAACAGGGGCAGGCCGAGATCGGCGGCGCGCATCACCGATTCGGGGCTGCCGCCACTGCCGAGCCAGATCCGAAGCGGCTCGTCGGGGCGCGGCACCACCGTCGCGTCAGCCAGTGGACGATCCCGGTGCGGGCCGGACCAGCTGAGGCGTTCGTGGCGGTTGGCTTCGAGGAGCAGGTCGAGCTTCGAGGCGAAGAGCATGTCGTAGTCGCCCATGTCGAAGTCGAAGAGTTCGAAGGTGATGTCGGACGACCCTCGACCGGCGACGATCTCGACGCGGCCGGGGGCGATGGCGGCGGCGGTGGCCATCTGCTCGTAGACCCGGATCGGGTCCTCGGTCGACAGCACCGTGACGGTAGTCCCGAGGCCGATCCGGCGGGTCGACGCGGCAGCGGCGTTGACGAGCGACATCGGCGACGGCATCGGCATCGACGGCGTGTGGTGCTCACCGAAGCCGAAGAAGTCGAGGTCGACCTCTTCGGCGACATGCACGGCTTCGAGCACGTTGCGGATGGCCTGGGCGGTGCCGCCGCCGTCGGCCGGGGTGTTGGCGAAGGAGATGAGGCCGAGCTCGAAGGTCATGGCAATGGTCCTTGCGTTCAGGGGGCGGAAGGGTCAGGGGCCGGGGTAGGTGGACCGCAGCCGGTCGAGCAGCTCCGCGTCGCCGGTCACGGACGAGGGGGAGTGGTCCGGGTCGAGGCGGCCGTAGATGAGCCGGATGAGTGCCTCGGCGGGCAGAGTGAGATCGGCGTCGCCCCCATCGGCCGCGGTGGCCAAGGTGGCGCCCTGCGTGGTGAGCTCGATTGCGACGCGCCGGGTCGGGCCGGTGGTGGCGACCGTGATCGTCGCTGGGTCCCCGGGGGTGGGCTGGGCGGTGAACCGAGCGATCAGGTCGAGGTTGTCGACGACCAACTCGGCGATCTCGGTCGGGATCGTCGCGTCGGGATGCTCGGTGACCTCGACGTCCCAGGTGTGTAGGGCGTGCTCGTTGAGCCGCAACCCGACGAAGGCATCGAAGTCGCCGCTCATCGGCCCCAGAGCGAAGGAGAACACCGCCCGCTGCGTGTCGGAGACGGAGTCGAACGCGGCGAGCAACTCGGCATCGGCGGCAAGGCCGTCATCGACCTGGGCTCGCTCCGCCCTTGCGTCCCACTCGTCCCACACCGATGGCGCGAACTGTTCGGGCACCGTCTCGCCCGCCAGCTCAGCTACAAGGCGGCGGCGGGTGATGACCGCGCCGGAGCCGAGGTGGGACAGCACCTGGGCGATCGACCACTCGCTCGGATAGGCGGGGGCGCCGATCGCCGGATCGTCGAGCGAGGAGACGACCGCGTCCAGGCGGCGATGCGAGACAGCGAGGGCTTCGATAGGGGTGAGGGCTTGACAAGTCACGAGGTTCCTTGGCGGGTGGTTGCGGTTCACCCGTCCATAACCTAACGTAAGTGGGGAGTATTCCCCACTTATTGCCGATGGCCTGCCATGACCCCTTCGCTTCGCTCTGACGCCGCTCGCAACCGCACCGCGATCGTGACCGCGGCACGAGAGGTGATGGCCGAACGCGGGCTCGAGGTACCGCTCGACGAGATCGCCCGCCGGGCCGGGATCGGCAACGCCACCCTCTACCGGCGCTTCCCCCGTCGCGTCGACCTGATCGCAGCGGTGTTCGCCGATCGCATGGTCGACCACGACAAGGCGGTCGCCACGGCGCTCGCAGCGCCTGACCCGTGGCGCGGGCTCTGCAACTACCTCGAGGCCGCAGGAGAGATGCAGGTGCATGACCGGGGCATCGCCGACCTCATCACCATGGACGTCTCGATGGCCCCCGAGATCAAAGCCCTGCGCGACCAAGCCTTCGGCGGACTCACCGAGGTCATCGAACGAGCCAAGACAGCCGGGGCCCTACGCGCCGACGCAACCGCCGAAGACATGATGGTGATCCTCCAGGCCAACGCCGGACTCGTTGCCCGCGCGCATCGAGCCTCATCAGAGGCGTCACGGCGTCTCATCCACCTCCTCATCGACGGGCTGCGTGCTGAAGCTGCCACACCGGGCCCGGTCGCACCCTCACCCCGGCGCATGCTCGCCGCCATGCGCGCCAATAGTCGCCGCGCCGGCCTCCTCGACCCACCTCAAGCCGACCCACGACCGCCCAAGGAGGGCTCATGAACGCCATCGACGCCACCGACTTCGGTGCCCCGCCACTGCCCAGTGTGGAAGCGACCGGGAGCTCACGAGCATGACCACCAGGATCGAAGTACCCGATACGCACGCCGACCTGCTCGACGGAGCCCACACCGCGGTCTTCACCACGGTCGGAGTCGACGGCCTCCCCCAGTCAACGGCGGTATGGTACCTCGTCGACGACGACGGCGTCCTCAAGACCTCTATCACCACCGACCGGCAGAAGTACAGGAATCTGGTCCGGAACGCCAAGGCCACCCTGTTCATCCTGGACCCCGCCAACCCCTATCGGACCCTCGAGATCCGCGCCACCGTCGAACTCGCCCCCGATCCCGACAAGACGTTGCTCCCCAAGTTCGCCGAGCGATACAGCACGCCGATCGAGATACTCGACATTCCCGGTGATCGTGTGATCGCCACCTTCACGCCGGCGCGTGTGGTCGCGGCCTGAGAGGACCGGAGCGCGTCAGAGAATGCACGTGTTGGCCGTGGTTGGATAGTCGTGGAGTGAGAGGGGCTGAGCTCAGGGCGCGAGTCGGCCGAGCCTGAGACCACTTGGTGGACATTGATCTCCCCGCCGAGTGGCGACTCGCCGAAGGAGAGGCCGTTGACACGAGCGTGCCGGCGGCCGATGACCTGCTCCAGCCGCTGTTCCCTCGATGCGGCCGCCCGCGTGCGCCGACCGTTCAGCGGTCGTGACGAGCGAGCGGACGCTCAGCCATGGCCACCTCTGGGAGCAGGCCGTTCGGTGGCCCAGATGTTCATCGCCCACGGTGTCGAAGCTGTCGCCCGCGCCGCAGTCGTCATGGCCAAGGGTGGGAGCCGGTGGTTGCCGGCCTCGGGGTGCTCCTGGTCGGGGCATCTCCGTGCCGGTCGATGCCCGGTAGCCGATCAAGCGGCGACGGCGGATACTCGAAGGCGTTGGTGTCACGGCGATCCTCACCCACGCAGCGCCCGACGAGCCCGCACGGCGGGAGACCGCACCGTCATCACCGTCGGCGGTTTGGACTGACCGCGGCGTTCGGTGCCGCCCGAGCGGCGACGCGGCCCCGACAACCCCAGCCGACGGCATCTACACCTCGGGGTTGTCCGGCCGGTGCGGGGGCGTCGTGACGGGATCCGGCGCCCACCCCACCCGCTGCTGGCCGGCGTGGTCGACGCGATGTGGGTGGAGGTCGGTGAGGCGGGCCCGTCGGTGAAGGAGGTGCCGCACCGGCCGACGCCCTCGTCGACATGGCGGTCGACCTCGACCAGCTTTCGGCCCCGGTGCCAGTCCCCATCGATGGGTGGCACCAGCCGTCCGGGATCCTCGACCGGATGGAGGCCCTGGCCGTGGAGCTGGTGGCCAGGCACCGCCGGGCCCCGGGAGCCGATCCAACCGACCGGCGGGTGGTGGCCGCCGAGCGGGCTGTCCGCGAGGGGATGCCGGTGGGCGCTGGCCGACCGTGTTGGCATCGACCGTCGACAGCTGGTCCCGGCGTTCCGGCGGACGGTGGGCGTCGTTCCCAAGCGCTATCAGCGGCCGGCTCGGTTCCAGTCGACCCTGTGGGCCCTGCGCCGGGCTGGTGGGGTGTCACTGGCCGAGGTGGAGGTGGTCAACGGGTGCGCCGATCAGGCCCACCTGACCCGGGAGATCCGGGCCCTGACCGGGGTGACCCCCACTGCTCTGCTCGCGCTGGGAGCCGAGGGGATCAACCATCTCCCCACCGCCGGGGCCGGCACCGGTGGCGGGGGACCTTACGCGTGCTGGAGGATGTTGATGAGGTGACCGCTGGGATCGAGAGCGAAGAACCGCTCGATACCCCAGGGCTCGACGGTGAGGGGGTAGGCGATCGTCACCCCAGCCTCGGTGAAGCGGTCGTGGGCGGCCCGGACGTCGGCCACCTCGATGCTGAACATCGGCAGCTGATTGGCCTCGATCCCCGGGGCGAGGACACTCAGCTGGGCTGACATCCGCTCCGGTGAGGTCAGGGTGACGATCCAGCCATGGTCCATCATCACCTCCAGGCCGAGAAGGGTGGTGTAGAACTCCACGGTGGCGTCGTGATCGGTGACGCTGAGGTTGGGAACGATCCGATTGACGGCCGCCAGGTCGCCATCGGTGGCGGCGGGCCCGTCGGTCCGCTCGCCGGTGACCTGGGACTCGTCGACGAAGCCGATGGGGTGGGTGGGATCCACAGGTGGCCGAAGGGATCGGCCACCCGACCCTCACAGCGGCCGTTGGGATGGTCCTCGATGGGACAACCACCGCAGGCCACCATGCGCTCGGCCACCTTCCGGGCGTGATCCACCTCCAAGGTGATCAGCGACGCCGAGCCACCGAGGGTGGTCGGGCCGATCAGTCCCCACTCCCTCACTTCCTGGGTGAGGGTGAGCACCGCGTCGTCGATCACCAGCTCCACCTCCACCACAGTGCCGTCCGGCATGGCGAAGCGTGCGGTCTGACAGGCGCCGAGGGCCTGCTGGTAATAGTCGGAGGCCTCGTCGGGAGAGGGGACGACGAGTCGGGGGCGTGGGCGGCTTCGGTCGTGGGGTAGCCGTAGGCGGTCCCTTTGGCGTAGCCGTGGACTTCACAGCTCGTGGAGTCCAGATCTACCACCCAGGTGTCGGCCGGTCCGGCACCCAGACCCCAGGCCAGTTGCAGGGCCCGCCCCACGACGGCCTTGAGTCGACGGACATGGCCAACTTGGAGGACCGCAAGAACCCATCTAGATGCGACTTGATCGCATTTAACGGGTAGGGTCGGAGTCTCATGAACGTCTACACATTGCCGGACCTTCCGTACGACCACGGGGCGTTGGAGCCCGCCATTTCGGGGTCGATCATCGAGTTGCACCACGACAAGCACCACGCCGCCTACGTCCTCGGGGCGAACAGGGTGTCGGATCAGCTGGCCGAAGCGCGGGCCTCAGGTTCGTACGATGGGATCGTGGGGTTGGAGAAGACCCTTGCGTTCCACCTGTCGGGGCACGCGCTGCACTCGATCTACTGGACCAATCTCTCGCCCGATGGTGGAGGCGAGCCGGATGGGGTTCTGGCCGAGGCGATCGACAGGGACTTCGGCGGATTCGAACAATTCAGGGCTCATCTGACGGCGGTGACGAACGGCGTGCAGGGATCGGGTTGGGGGGCGCTGTCCTACGACAGCCTGAGCAAGCGGCTCATGGTCGAGCAGATCCAAGACCATCAGGCGAACCACTCGCCCAGCACGACTCCGTTGCTGGTGTTCGATATCTGGGAACACGCGTTCTATCTCCAGTACCGCAACGTCAAGGCCGACTACGTCGATGCGCTCTGGACGATCGTGAACTGGGACAACGTGGTCGACCGGTTCGTAGCAGCCTCGTCGAGGTGACGGACCCCGTGCCGGTGCCACCTGGAGGTGGAAGCCGGGCTGGGCGGCCGGAACGATCGCCAGCCCCGTGGCGTCAGGGCTACTCGGTGTCGGGCGCGGCTGGCTCGGTGCTGCAGTCCTGGCATCGCCCGGAGAGGGCGACATGATCGGCGTCGAGTTGGAACCCGATCGAGTCGGCTAGGTCGCGGGCGGCATCGTCCAGCACGTCGGGGTCGACGTCGAAGACCCGCTCACAGGTTCGGCACCGGACGTGGAGATGCATCGGATCGTTGTGTGTACGGAGGTGGTAGGTGGTGGCGCCGTGGGGCAGGTGGACGTGGGCGATGACGCCGAGTTCGACCATGCGGTCGAGGACGCGGAACACGGTGGCCCGGTGGACGTCGGGGAGGTGTTCGCTCACGGCGTGGCTGATCTGGTCGGCCGAGAGGTGGGCGTCGGTGGAGCCGATCACGTCGAGCACCGCTGCTCGCGCTGGGGTCCAGCGTTGTCCCAGTGCCCGCAGCTGCTCTCTCACCACGACCGGATCCACCACCTCACGGTAGGGCGCGACCGTCCCTCTCCGGCCGATCCGGCCGCAGTCCGACTCTCGAAAGGAGCCGTCTGCCGATGACCGTCAGCACACCGTTGAACACAGCCACCAGCCGCGACCGGGTCCATGGGTCACACCTGCACATCGATCCGGTGACCGGGGTGAGCGGGGACATGCCGCTGAGCGCGTTGGTGGACGCCAGCGCTTCGCTGGAGAGGATCCGCGCCGACCTGAAACTGCTCGGTGTTCCCGGCTGGCGTCCCGGCGACAGACGTGGCTGCCGTTGCGGTGGCGGTGATCGACCGCATCGCCGTGATCGAGGCCGGGATCCACGGGGTCGCGGTCGACGATGAGCACGTCCACCAAGTCGGCGCTCGACACCGTGATCGATGGGGTGGGTGCCTGCGTGGCGCTGTCCGCTCTGGACGTCACCTCGACCTCGTTGCCGTGGGCAATTCCGTCCGGGGACGGGTTCGGGGCCTCGACGTGGGTCCTGCCAACCGGGCCGTTGAGCGAAGTTCGCACTCTGCCAATCCGGTCCCCGGCCTGCTGTGAACAAGTCCTGTGAGCAAGTCGCAAGAACGATGTCGAAGTAAAAGAAGGAGCCCCGCCCGTGTCGTACCGATCCCGTCATCACCTCTGGCGTCTGGCGCCAGTTGTGGTTCTCGCCCTGCTGGCTTCAGCCTGCGGAGGGTCCGATCCTGAACAGTCCGGACCGTCGAACGATGCGTCGACGTCCGACGACGGGTCGACTGCGCCTGAGGAGTTGGTGTTGGCCGTGGGGGGCGAGCCGGAAGAGGGGTACGACCCGACCCTAGGGTGGGGTCGCTACGGGTCGCCGCTGTTCCAGTCGACGCTGCTCACCCGGGATGCCGATCTGAACGTGGTGAACGACCTGGCCACCGGCTACGAGGTGAGCCCCGACGGGTTGGTGTGGACGGTGAGCATCCGGGACGACGTGCAGTTCTCCGACGGCACTCCGCTGGCCACATCCGACGTGGCCTACACATTCAACACCGCTGCCACCTCCGGTGGCGTGGTCGATCTCACGGCACTTGATGAGGCAGTGGCCGTCGATGACACCACCGTCGAGTTGCGGCTCACCTCGCCGCAGAGCACCTTCGTCAATCGACTGATCACACTGGGCATCGTTCCTGAAGCCAGCCACGATGACGGCTATGGCCGTGAACCCCTCGGCTCGGGCCCCTACCAGCTGGTCCGGTGGGACGAGGGGCAGCAGTTGATCGTGGAGCGGAACCACCTGTACTACGGCCAGCAGCCGGCGTTCGAACGCCTGGTGCTGGTGTTCCTGGAGGAGGATGCGGCGCTGGCGGCGGCCCAGGCAGGGGAGGTCGACGTGGCGTCGGTACCGCCGGCGTTGGCCAGCTCCGACGTGGCGGGGATGACCCGTCTCCCGGTGACGTCGATCGACAACCGGGGGATCCTGTTCCCGACGCGACCGGACAAGGAGGAGACGACCGAGGCCGGCGACCCGATCGGGAACGACGTCACCGCCGATCTGGCCATCCGGCAGGCGGTGAACGTGGCGGTGGACCGGACCGGCCTGGTCGACGGCATCCTCGACGGGTACGGCATCCCTGCCTACGGCCCGGTGGACGGGCTGCCGTGGTTCGAGCCGTCGTCCGCCATCGAGGACGCCGACCCCGAGAGGGCCCGGCAGATCCTGGCCGACGGTGGCTGGGTCGACTCCGACGGCGACGGCGTGGTCGACAAGGACGGTGTGCCGGCCGCGTTCACCCTGATCTACCCGGCCTCCGACCTAACCCGGCAGGGCCTGGCAGTAGCGGTGGCCGACATGCTGGCACCGATCGGGCTCGACGTGGCGGTGGATGGCGCCTCCTGGGATGACATCGAGCGGCGGATGCACGCCAATCCGGTGGTGTTCGGCTGGGGAAGCCACGACCAGACCGAGATGTACAACCTCTACCACTCCAGCCTGGCCGGCGTGGCGTACTTCAACGCCGGCTACTACCAGAGCGAGGTGGTCGACAACTACCTGGATCTGGCCCTAGCCGCCCCCAGCGAGGAGGAGGCCGACGCCCTTTGGCGGGCGGCCCAGCTGGACGACGAGGGCCAGGGGTTCACCGCCCCGGCCGACGCGGTGTGGGCCTGGCTGGTGAACCTCGACCACACCTACTTCGTCGACCAGTGCCTCGACGTGGGCGATAGCCAGGTGGAGCCCCACGGCCACGGCTACCCGATCACAGCCGGCATCCTCCAGTGGACCTGGACGTGCTGAGTGATCGAACCCGGCTGCCCTTGACCTCCTGGGGGAGGCCGGGCCGGGACCCGAATCGAGCTACCGGTACCAGCCCCGACACCGACGCCGCTGCCCGGCCCGCGGCGGCCGGCCCGGCTCGGTGGGTTGTCGGGCGGTTGTGGCGGCTGGCGCTGCTCCTGGTGGCCGTCACCATCGGCTGCTTCGCCCTGGTGGAGGCGTCGCCCATCGACCCGGTGAACGCCTACATCGGAGCCGACACGGCCAGGATCGGGCCCGAGCAGCGGGCGCTGATCGCCGAGAGGTGGGGCCTCGACGACCCGGCGCCGGTCCGGTTTGGTCGCCTTGTCGGCCAGCTGGTCAGAGGCAACCTGGGGACCTCGATGATCTACGACCAGCCGGTGGCCACCGTCATCTCGCAGCGGTTCACCGCCTCGTTGGCGCTCATGACCGTGGCCTGGCTGGCCTCGGGCATTCTCGGTTTCGGGCTCGGTATCGTGGCCGCCGCCACCCGAGACTCGGTGATCGACCGGACCATCCGGTGGTGGGCCTACACCCTGGCGTCGGCCCCCACCTTCTGGATCGGGCTGCTCCTCCTGGCGGTGTTCTCGGTGTCGCTACGGTGGACGCCGCTGTGCTGTGCCGTGCCCATCGGGGCCGACCCTGCTGAGACGAGCCTGCTCACCCGGGCCCATCACCTGCTGCTGCCGGCGGTGACGCTGTCGATCGTGGGGGTGGCCCCGATCGTGCTCCACACCCGGGAGCGGGCCACGGCCGCGTTGCGATCGGAATTCGTGCTCTTCGCCCGGGCCCAGGGCGACCGGGGTGCCGGCCTCGTCCGACACCGGGTGGTCCGCAGCGCCGCCGTGCCGGCCGGGCTGTTGCTGTTCGCCTCGGTCAGCGAGCTGTTCGGTGGGGCGATCCTGGCCGAGACGGTGTTCTCCTACCCCGGCCTGGGTCAGGCCACCACCGAGGCCGGGGTTCGGGGCGATGTGCCACTCCTGGTGGGCATCGCCCTGTTCTCCGCCGTGTTCGTGTTCGTCGGGAACGCTCTCGGCGATCTGGCCCAGAGTGTGCTCGACCCCCGGGTGCCCCTGAGCGGCGTGGCCGGGCGGCGCTCCGGGAGCGGACGCTGGTGGTCGCCCGGCGCCGAGCGTGTCGGCGAGCACGCCGGTGACCTGAACGGCCGGACCGGCGTCCCGCCGGCCGGCCGCGGGGATCAGTCATGATCGCCGTCCGGCGCCCATCATCGTCGATCCATGTCGGAGCGCTCGCCAGCCGGCGATCCCGCACTCTGCTGCTGGTGGGCCTGCTGTCGGCGGGGCTGGTCGCCGTCCTCGTCGCCGGCACGGTGCTGACCGAAGCGGCCGAGACCCCCGATCTCGTGGCCCGTCGACGACCACCCAGCCTCGATCACCCGTTCGGCACCGACTGGCTGGGCCGCGATCAGCTGGCCCGAACCCTCGTCGGGCTCCGCCTCAGCCTGCTCATCGGGGTCGTTGCCTCCACCGTCAGCGCTATCGTGGCCCTGCTGGCCGGCTCGGCCGCCGGGGTGCTGGGACGGCGGGTCGATGCCGCCGTCTCCTGGCTGGTCGACCTGTTCCTGTCGGTACCCCACCTGGTGCTGCTGATCCTGGTCTCGTTCGCCGCCGGCGGTGGTGTCACCGGGGTGATCGTCGCCGTCGGCATCACCCACTGGCCGTCCCTCACTCGGGTGCTGCGGGGCGAGGCCCGACGGGTGGCGAGCGAGCCCTACGTGATGATCGCGCGCCGACTCGGACGCTCCGGACCGACCATCGCCCGGCGACACATCCTGCCCCACCTGCTGCCCCAGTTCGCCGTCGGGCTGGTGCTGCAGTTCCCCCACGCCATCCTGCACGAAGCGTCGCTGTCGTTCCTCGGCCTTGGCCTTCCGCCCCACTCACCGGCGGTCGGGATTCTCCTGGCCGACTCCATGCGCTACCTCTCCACCGGGGCATGGTGGCTGGCTGCCCTGCCCGGCCTGGCCCTGCTGGCGGTGGTGAAGGCGGTCGACACACTGGGCGAGCAACTCCGGTTGCTGACCGATCCCGGGAGCGCTCACCTGTGACCACCGAGCCTGAAGCGGCCCCCTCCAGCATCCCCGCTTCCCCAGGAGCCGAGGACGACGCCGTGCTCGACGTGACCGATCTCAGCATCAGCTTCACCCGCTACGTGGCCGGCCTGCGTCGACGCCGGCTCGAGGTGGTCTCCGGGCTCGATCTGATGGTCCGGCCCGGGGAGGTGGTAGCGGTGGTCGGATCGAGCGGATCGGGCAAGAGCCTCCTGGCCCACGCCGTACTCGGCATCCTGCCCCCCAACGCGGTGGTCGGCGGCACTATCCGGTACCGGGGAACACCGCTCGACGAGCGCCGCCTCCGCCGACTCCGTGGCCGGGAGATCGCCCTCATCCCCCAATCGGTTAACCACCTCGACCCAGTCCACCGCACCGGCACTCAGGTGGAACGGGCTGCCTACCTAGCTGGCCATGACCAGCCCGGAGCCCGTGCCAGCGGTGCCCTCACCCGACTCGGCCTCGACGCCGCAGCCGCCCGGCGCTACCCCTTTGAGTTGTCGGGGGGCATGGCCCGGCGGGCCCTGACCGCCATCGGCACCGTCGGCCATCCCCGCCTCGTGATCGCCGATGAGCCGACCCCAGGTCTCCACCCCGAGGTGGTAGTCGAGACGCTGCGGGCCCTCCGGTCCCTGGCCGATGGGGGAGCGGGCGTGGTGCTTATCACCCACGACCTGGCCGTGTCCTTGACCGTGGCCGACACCGTCGTGACCTTCTACGCCGGCAGCACGGTCGAGGCCGCTCCCGCGTCGGCCTTCACCGGCCACGGGGCCGAGCTGCGCCACCCTTACACCAGCGCGTTGTGGGCGGCCCTGCCGGCCAACGGCTTCACCCCATTACCGGGAGCCCAGCCGCTACCCGACTCCCTCCCCTCCGGCTGCCTGTTCGCCGACCGCTGCCCTATGGCCACCATTGCTTGCGAAGAGGCGAGGCCCGAACCTCGCCCCGTCGGTCGTTCGATCGTGAGGTGCATCCATGCCTGAGACCGGCCGCTTGGAAGCCGCCGGCATCCGGTTCGCCTACGGTCACCGCGTCGTGGTTGACGACCTGCACCTGACCGTTGGTGAGGGAGAGATCGTCGGACTGCGGGGCCCCAGCGGCTGCGGGAAGACCACCGTGGGCCGCATCCTCGCCGGCCACGTCTCACCGGACAGCGGCACCATCACCATCGACGGCCGGCACCCTACCGACCGCGGTGTCTACCCCGTGCAACTTGTCCTCCAGCACCCCGAGCACGCCGTCAACCCCCGCTGGCGGCTCCGGCAGATATTGGCCGAGGCCGGCGATCCGCCAGACGGTCTCCTGGGCGAGCTGGCCATCGCCGATAACTGGCTCGACCGCTACCCTAATGAGCTCTCCGGCGGTGAGCTGCAACGCATCGCCGTGGCCCGAGCCCTCACTGCCTCACCCCGCTTCCTGGTGGCCGACGAGATCAGCGCGATGCTCGACGCGGCCACCCAGGCCAATCTCTGGCAGGTCATCCTCAACCAGGCCGCCACCACCGGGCTCGGCGTCCTCGCCATCTCCCACGACGACGCCCTCCTCCATACTGTGGCCCATCGCACCATCGATCTCCCGCCCACGCCCATCGCCGTGCGCCCGTAGATCTTGAACCAGCCGCCGCGCTTGTCGGGTCGCCTAGCGCTATGGTGAGGCCGCCGCTGCTCCTGGTCGCAGGTTCTCGAAGGCGGCGACGAGTTCGGCTTTGGTCACATCCTTGGTGTCGTCCACGGCGAGTCGTCAGCGATCGTCGCTGCGGCGGGCGAAGGTGTTGGGCCCCGTGGCGAGGCTTGGGCCGCGCCGTCATCGGCGGGGTCCAGCTCCAGTGGCCGACCCGGTGGTGGCTCCCGGTGAACATCGGCCGGCTGTCGACAGTCGCCGGTCACGGCATGACGGCGACCAGGATCCGTTCCTGCAGGTACTAAGACCACCTCGACCTCGTTGAATCCGGCTTCGCTGAGGGTGTCGAAGCAGAGACTGTTGCCCATGACCGCTATCGCCAGACGCTCGACACGTCAGCTGCAGACGAGAGAGCTGAGCCGACGTCCTCCGGCTTCAGGCGGTACAAGGGGTCGCGATCCTGCCGTTGACTCTCGTCCGGTTGACCGAGCGGAGCGTCTCAACCGGCATTGATTGGCGGCCAGGCTTGCATCGACGCCACGAAGGCCGGAGGTCCTGCGGCTACGATCACCTCCGCGGCGGCAGCGCCGGGGTTGCGCAGCGACACTCGCTCGTCCTTGCGGACCAGTGCGGCGTCACCGGCCCCAACAGTGATCGTCCCGTCGGCGTCGTCAATCTCGACCGATCCGACAAGCGGGACCAAGACCACGTCAGAACCGGCGTGATCGTGCTCGGGCATTGCCGCGCCCGCTGGGACGATCACCCTCACCACACCCACATCGGGGCTGTCGTTCTCACCGCCGAAGAGCACCTCCACTGTCGGCGCGTTCGGAGCTGGCGGCCGGCGCCGAGTACCTTCACCACTGCGAATGAGTTTCATTGTGCTACGCCTCCTCGAGGCTTGGACCGAGAGGTTAGGAAAGCCTAATAGTATCTGTGCAGGGGCCCTTGTCGCGCCGGGTGCTGCTGGGCCATTGATCACGCATCGAGGGGGTGCCACGGCTGGCCTATGCGACAGTGGGCGGGGTATCGGGCCGATGGCGCGCCCCGTCGGTCCGACCGACCGACGCCTTCTCGAGCTGTACGGCGCGGCCGGTGGGTGTCTGGTCGATATCGGAGCGGGCACATGCTCTGCCGCTGCCCGATGCCATGACGGCGGGCGATCTCGAACCTCGGCCTGATCTCCGCCGGGACTCCGGACGTGGGGCTCGGAGAGGCATGTCGGTGCTCGGACCCGGTTGGGCCGTTGCGTTCCGTGCTTGGGTCTCAGGGGGCCGGCCCGGGCTATGCCCGGTATTTCTCGCCTAGGCCCTGGACAGCACCCCAGCCATGTTTCCCACGATGTGTCATCCCCGGGGCCAGCGACTTCACGCTGCGTTCGGGCAGGCATCGCTGGCTCGCTTTCGGCTCGTCGCTGCAATCCACGTGCTCCTTCGCCGGAGGCGACTGACCGAAGATCGCCAATCAACCCGAGCGCCTCATCGGAGCGGATGGCGCTCCGGTCGGTGCCGCCGACAACCCGCCAAGATCCTGGGCTGAGCCTTCACAACTGCCAGCGACGTTTAGGGTGCTGTCGTCGCGATGACGAGTTGCGCGAGGACTCGGCGGCTAAGGACTGGCGCAGTTGCCCGGCGGCCCGACACGCCTCAACCCGTTCGATGTCGGGCCCTGTCTCCGATCCATCGACGAGATCCAGGCCCGCCGCACCCAGATGGTTGCCGCGCTTGCATCGTCGATGGCCCATCGGGCCTCCCCGCCACCGAGGAAGCCAACATCGCCAGCTCCACCTGGTTGTCGACACCGTCATCGATGCCGAGTCGAGTGGGGGTGACGCGCCGACGCTGGCCGACATGGTCAGACTGCTCGCAACACTGGACTGCAGAGATGGTGGCGCACTCGACCGACGACGACAGCAACGAGCTCAACAGACAGACGACGTGTGTTGCTGGTGCGTCTGGGCATGCCACTCTGAGGCGGTCATGGCGGCGAGGAATTCGATGTCAGATGCGGAACCCGGCCCCACCTCCCAAGACGCCGACCTCCTCCTGTGCCGACAGGAGTCCGTTTAGTAATAGTTCCTGTTCTTGCTAGAATGTCGTTCTGAGACTGGCCGCCGTCACCGCATCCAAGGGAGAGCCGAAGAAGTGACCCCGTTTACTCTTGACCCCATGCCGACCACGAACGTGGGCGAGGGCACCGTCGACAACCTCGCCCAACACGTTCGAGCCCACGGCAGCCGTGCCTTCGTCGTCAGCGACCCGGGCATCGACGCAGCCGGCATTCTCGATACCGCCACCAAAGTCCTCACCAACGACGATCTCGAATGGACCGTCTTCACCGACGTCGACCCCAACCCAACGGACGCGAACGTCGCAGCGGGGGTTGCGGCTGTTCGAGACTTTGGCACCGACGATGTCGTGGTCGTGCTCGTGGGCGGCGGATCCGTGATGGACTGCGGCAAGTACATCGCCATGGCAGCACCCTCAGGCGTCGATGACCTGCGACTCGCGTTCTCGCCCGAGCTTGACGCGGCCGACCACATCGACTTCACCACCCTGGCACCGGCGGCGACAACCACGGCCCAGTGTCTGCCGACCATCGCCGTTCCGACGACTTCGGGCACCGCATCCGAGACCAACGGTGGTGGGCTCATCACCCGTACCGAAGACCACCGAAAGTTGACGTTCAGCCATCCTGACGTGAAGCCTCGCGTCGTTGTACTCGACCCAGTCCTAACTGTCGGGCTCCCAGTGCAGGCGACCGCCGCGTGCGGAATGGACGTCCTCACCCACGCGATCGAGGCGTATACGTCCAACTCCTCGAATCCCTACTCCGATGGTCTGGCGCTTCACGCCATCCGCCTCACTGGCCGAGCGCTCCCCCGAGCCGTTGCGGAAGGCAAGGATCTCGAAGCCCGTGCAACCATGCAGATCGCTTCTCACCTGGCCGGCCGGGCCTTTTCGTCCGGGCCGCTTCTGGGCCTCGTCCACGCCACTGGCCACCCCATCTCGGCCACGTTAGGGATCGCCCATGGGCAGACGCTCGCAACGATGCTCCCCCACGTGATGCGATTCAACCTCGATGCCGTCGCCGATCGTTACGCAGACGTCGGCGCCGCCCTCGGTGCCGAACCCGACCCAGCGGCGGCGATCAAGGCAGTGGAGGCACTCTCCGCCACCGTCGGCACCGACCGCCGCCTCAGCGAGCTCGGCGCTACGTCCGACAACCTCGACACGTTGACCACCGACGCTCTACGCGACCTCATAATCTTGAACACGCCGCGCTACCCCAGCCGCGGTGATGTCCGCGGATTGTACGAACAAGCTATGTGACCTGAAGGCGAGATGACGAAGGGCGCTACGGAAGGCGTCTCTCCGCGATCGGCCGCCGGCGAGGACGCGACCAGGCTGGGTCGTGTCAGACTCGGGCGATGATCACTGCGGTGCACACGCTCCTGTACTCCGACGATGTCGACGTCACTCGGACGTTTCTGCGCGACGTTTTGGGCTTCGCGTTCGTGAACGGCGGCACCGACGATGGTTCATCGACAGGTTGGCTCATATTCGGCACCGGTCCGAGCGAGCTCGGCGTACACCCGACTCGCCAGGAACGGGGCGGTGATACCTGGGAAGCCCAACGGCACGTCGAGATCTCGTTCATGTGTGACGACGTTGCAGCGACGCGAGCAGAGCTGGAGGCGAAGGGCGCTACCTTCGATGGCGAGATCTCGGATCAGGGTTGGGGGCTGGTCACAACGATGCAGGTACCCGGCGCCGACCCGATGAGCCTCTACGAGCCGCGACACCCGGTTGCCTACACGCTCACCAAGGCCCAGCCGTCTACCTGAGCACCCCGTTGACGGGCTCCCCGTAGCGGTACGTCCGGCATCGGCCGACTGCCAAGCCCGATCCTCCCGGTCGGTGACGTCGCAGCTTTATCTCGGGTACTTCCTGGGGGCTGAGGACGTGCGTGGTAGCTCCGCTTGCACAGGCGATGTCAGCGGCCGGTGGCGCCGGCGCGGCGTCATCGGGCGGGGGCGAGGTCGCGGTGGAAGGCGGCGGCGGTGGCGCCGCGGGTGATGGTGAGGGTGACATGGTCGCCAGGTTGGTGGCCTGCATCGAGGAGACGGCTGTGGGTCATGGTGGCCATGGTCGGTTCGGTTTGGCCGGCGACGTCGAGGTGGATGCGGACTTCGAAGCCCACGCGTGCGATGCGGGTGACGGTGGCGCGGTGTCCGGGTTGGTCGGGGGGTGTGAGGTCGATGTCGTGGGGGCGGACGAGGTGACCGTGGAGGCTGGTGACGGGTCCGAGGACGCTCATGACGAAGTCGTTGGCGGGGGTGTCGTAGAGCTGGTCGGGGGCGCCGGTTTGTTCGATGTGTCCGTCGTTGACAACGACGATCTCGTCGGCGACCTCGAGGGCTTCTTCTTGGTCGTGGGTGACGAAGACAGTGGTGACGTGGACCTCGTCGTGGAGGCGGCGCAGCCAGTCGCGAAGCTCCTTACGGACTTTGGCGTCGAGGGCGCCGAAGGGTTCGTCGAGCAGCAAGACGTTCGGTTCGATGGCTAGGGCGCGGGCGAGGGCCATACGTTGGCGCTGGCCGCCTGAGAGTTGTGAGGGGAGGCGGTCTGCGAATTGTTCGAGGTGCACGAGGCGTAGCAGCTCGTCGACGCGGGAGCGGATCTGCTCTTTGGGGTGTTTGCGGATCTCGAGGCCGAAGGCGACGTTGCGGGCGACGGTCAGGTGTTTGAAGGCCGCGTAGTGCTGGAAGACAAAGCCGATGTTGCGCCGTTGGGGTGGGGTGGTGGTGACGTCGGTACCGTCGATGGTGACGGTACCGAGGTCGGGGCTCTCGAGGCCGGCGATGATCCGCAGCAGGGTGGACTTACCGCCGCCGGAGGGCCCGAGGAGTGCGGTTAGCGAGCCGCTCGGGATGTCGAGGGAGATGTTGTCGACGGCGACGAAGTCGCCGAAGCGTTTGGTGATGGACTCGAGGTGAATGCTCATGGTGGGGTGCTCGTGGTGGGGTCAGTGGTGGTCGTGGCGTAGGAGGCTGACGGTGACGATGGCGGCCACGGCGATGGCGGCGAGGAGGAAGGCGATTGCGTAGGCGGTGCTCGGGGCGAACTCCTGGTAGCGCTCTTCGACGACGAGGGTGGCGGTCTGGGTGCGACCGATGACGTTGCCCGAGACGATCTTGACGGCGCCGAACTCGCCGAGGGCCCGGGCGAGCGAGAGAACGATGCCGTAGAGCAGGGCCCAGCGGATCGTGGGGAGGGTAATACGCCAGAAGGTCTGGGGTCCTGATGCGCCGAGACTGGCCGCGGCTTGTTCGGCGTCGGTGCCGAGTTCCTCGAGCACGGGCACGAGTTCGCGGATCACGAGGGGGAGCACGACGAATGCGGTGGCCATGGCGATGCCGGGGGTGGCAAAGAGGATCTGGATGCCGTTGTCTTTGAGGGTGGGTCCGAACCATCCGTCGCGGACGTTGTAGACGAGCAGGAGGGCGAGGCCGACAACGATGGGGGAGACCGATAGCGGCAGGTCGACGAGGGCGTTGAGGAGTCGCTTGCCGGGGAACTCGTAGCGGACCAGGAGCAGCGAGATCGCAACGCCGAAGACGGTGTTGACCACCACTGCTGTGCCGGCGGCGACGACGGTGAGCTTCAGCGCCTCGATGACGACGGGTTCGGTGAGGTTGTCGACGAAGGGCCCGAGCCCGTCGGCTAGGGCGTTGCGTGCTACCAGACTGAGTGGCCAGGCGACGAGCAAAACCAGGTAGGCGATGACCACCACTCGCAGGGTGTAGGTGAACCAGGGCCGGGGGAACCGGGACCGGATGGTGGTTTCAACCACGGCGGGCGACCTTTCGTTGGATGATGTCGAGGGTGACGACGACGACGAGGGCCACGACGAGTAGGACGGTGGCGATGGTGGAAGCGGCTGCGAGGTCACCGTTTTCGACGTAGGTGAGGATCCTCACGGAGGTGACCTCGGTCCGCAGCGCGAGGTTTCCCGATAGCAGTACGAGAGAGCCGTATTCGCTGATCGCTCGGGCGAACGACATGGTGGCGCCGGCCGCGATCGCGGGGGTGAGCGCGGGCAGGATGATGCGGCGGAAGGTTGTGAAGGGTCCGGCACCCAGTGAGGCGGCCGCGTGCTCGACTTCGGGTTCAAGGGTCTCGAGGACTGGTTGGACGGTGCGGACCACGAACGGCAGCGTGACGAACGCGAATGCGAGGAACACCGCTTGTGGTGTGTCCGCGACATTGATCCCGATGGGGCTGTTGGGCCCGTAGAGGGAGAGCAGTACGAGCCCGGCGACGATGGAGGGCAGCGCGAACGGGATGTCGATGACGATCCCGAGGAGACGCTTGCCTCGGAATCGGTCACGGACCAGGACCCAGGCGATGGCTGTGCCCATCACAACGTCGAGGGCGGTCACGAGCGCCGCCTTGGTGATGGTGAGCCGAATGGCCGCGGCGGTCTGTTCGTTGGTGAGTGTGTGCCAGAATGCCCCCCAGCCGCCGGTCGTGGCGCGGGTGACGACCGCGGCCAGCGGGATCAGCACCAGCACGCTGAACCACATGGTCGTGAGCCCCAATGCGATGCCGGGGCCACGGGTCAGCGTGGACGGCGCCGTCTGGCGCGGAAACCGTGGCTGCCGCGCCCGGCGGGTGGTGGTGGTCACGATGACTTGCCGGTCGTGGTCTGGATGGCGGTGATGATGCCGGTGTCGGGGTCGAAGAACCTGGCGTTGGTGTCGGGCCAGCCGCCAAAGTCTCCGGCGATGGTGAGCAGGGTTGCTGGTATGGGGAACGGGTCGGCGGGGTCGTTGGCGCCGGCGATGTCGCCGATCTCGCCGCCGTCGGTGAGCGGTCGGAAGCCGAGCTTGGCGAACTCGGCCTGCGCTTCGGCACTGAAGAGGAAATCGAGCCACGCCTGGGCGCGGGGGTGGGCGTCGATGAGGAGGGCGCCGGGGTTCTCGATGAGCAGTGTTGTATCGGGTACGACGTAGTCGAGCTCTTCGCCGTTCTGGCGTGCGAGGATCGCTTCGTTCTCATATGAGAGCAGCACGTCGCCGGTCCCGGCGAGGAACGCGCTGGTGGCGTCGCGGCCGCTGCCGGGCAGCGACACGATGTTCTCGAACAGCGACGTCATGAACGCCTCGGCATCGGCGTCGGTGCCGCCGTTGGCGATCGCGTAGCCCCACCCTGCCAGGATGTTCCACCTTGCCGATCCCGACGATCCGGGATTCGGGGTGACGACGCCGACGCCGGGCCGGACGAGGTCGTCCCAGCTGGTGATGTTCTTCGGGTTTCCCGGTCGGACGGCGAACACGACAACCGAGCTCGACACGATCCCGTGGCTGGGCCCGGTATTCCAGTCCGGTGAGACCAGGCCGGCCTCGACGAGGCGGGTCACGTCGCCTTCGAGCGAGAAGTGCACGTAGTCGGCGTCGAGGCCGGCGGCAACGGCTCGGCTCTGTTCTCCGGAGGCTCCGTAGGACTCGACCCAGGTCGTGCCGGCGCCCTCGGGGGTCCGAGCGAACGCTGCCTGGATGGCGTTGTTCGCGGTCTTCGGCACGGCGAAGCCGACCAGGGACAGCTCGACGGCCTCTTGCCCGGTGTCGGTCGAGCTGTCGTCATCAGCGCCGCACCCTGCCGCCACCAGAGCGAACGCCATGAGTGCGGTGACGATCCGGAATCTGGTTCCAAAGTTGATCTGCACGATCGACATTTGTATATCGCGGGATACCATCCCGCAATATGGAAAAAGTCTCATGCTGTCTGGGGCTGCCGACCGTGCGAGACTCAGGGGATGCCAGACAACCCGCGCAGCGGCGCCCAGTCGGTCGAGCGCGCGCTCAGTGTGCTGATGACATTCGATGGCGTCGAGGGCGAGCTGGGGGTCTCTGAGATCGCCGCCCGCACTGGACTCACCGTTTCCACCAGCCACCGACTGGTGCGAGCACTGTGCGACGCCGGACTCCTCGTCCAGAACCCCGCCACCGAGCGCTACCAGCTCGGCCCCACCCTCATCGTCCTAGGTCATCAAGCCGAAGCCCGGCTCGGTTTCGACCAGGCCCTCCCGCTGCTCCGCCAACTCGCCGAGCAAACCACCGAATCGGTCAACCTCGGGGTGTCCGCCGGTGGCGATGTCCTCGTCGTCCTCGACGTCGCCTCGAGTCGGCCGTTGCGCTTCGACCAAGCCCTCGGCAGCCGCGTGCCGATCCACACCTCGGCGATGGGCAAATGCCTCCTCGCCTGGTCATCACAGGGCATCGAGCGAGCCGTCGATGCCCTTGGAACGTTGCGCGAGGTCACCGAACACACCATCACTGATCCCGACCAGCTCCGTGCCGAGCTCGCATTCGTCCGCGAACGAGGATGGGCCCTCAACGACGAAGAACGAAACCCAGGGGTCCGAGCAGTCGCCGCCCCCGTCCTCGATACTCACGGATCGGCCATCGCCGCCGTCGCGGTCCAAGGGCCCAGCATCCGACTAACCGACGACCGCCTCGACGCGATCGCCGAAGACATCGCAACCACCGCCCGCCGGACGGCCCCTCTGCTCAACGCGACCGGACAACAGAGCTGAGCCTGGACCCAGGCCGACCCCGCCGAAGCCGAGCAGGTCCTACACCAGGCCCCTAAGGTGACCGAGTTCCGCGAGCGCCCCTTGGAGGGCGAGTAGTGGCGGCCTCGGAAGGCGTCCACCGGTCGATTGACGGCGGCCCACCGGGGGACGGCCACGAATCTCTCGTGAACGACCTCAGGTCCGACCCGAGTTGGCGGGGTAGGCGGCTTTCGGGGGTGGGTGTGGGTGGTTGACCTGGGGAAACGTGTTTTGGGGTGGGGTTTGCGTCCGGAAGTGTAGGGGCGACACTTTGTCGACGTGGTGGTCAGAGTTTGGCTATTGTGGTGGGGTGCATGTGAAGACGACCCGGCGTCGGAGGGGCGACAAGTCGTATGAGTACTTGTCGTTGGTTGAGTCTGTGCGGGTGGAGGGGCGCAACACTCACCGGACCCTGCTGCGTTTGGGTGAGGTGTCCGCGCTGCGGGCCTCGGGTGAGCTGGAACGGATCATCGGCGCCTTGGAGAACCACCTGCAACGGGACCAAGTGGTAGTGGCTTCGTTGTCGGCTGAGGACACTCGGGTGGTGGGGTCGGTTGCTGGGGTGGCGGCGGTGTGGGAGCGCCTTGGGCTCGATGTGTGGTTCGCCAAGCAGGGCGCCGATCGCGGTGCGGAGGTGCTGTCTGAGGCGGTGTTCGCGATGGTGGCCAACCGGCTGATCGATCCGTGTTCGAAGCGACGCCTGATCGAATGGGTCGACCGGGACGTCGCTATGCCTGAGGGGTGGACTCCGCCCTCGCTGGACCAGTACTACCGGGCTCTCGATGCCGTCGCCGCTGGCAAGGCGGCCACGGAGATCGAGTTGTATGCCCGGTTGTGTGACCTGACGAACATGGATCTCTCGATGGTGTGCTACGACTTGACCTCAACCTATTTCGAGGGCGACCCTCGCCCGTCGGACCGGTTTCCGTCCAAGGCGTTCGGCTACTCGAGGGACAAGCGCAGCGACTGGCCCCAGGTCGTGATCGGCCTGTTGTGTACCGGGGACGGGATCCCGATCGCTCATCACGTGTTCGCTGGGAACACCGCCGATGTGTCGACCCTGCCCGGTGTGCTGGCTGACCTGGCTGAGCGGTTCAGCGTCGGAAACATTTGCGTGGTCGCCGAACGGGGACTCATCTCCGCCGCCAACATCGACGATGTCGACGCCCGCGGGTTCGATCACATCATGGCTACCCGCCTGCACCGCGACGCCGTCTGTGCTGAAGCCCTCACCCTCGCCGAGGACGAAGCGACGGAGTGGGTTGTGGTCTCGGCGGCGAACGGCCGGGCGGCCGAGGTCACCCTGGCTGATGGGGCCAGAGCCGTTGTGGTGGAATCCGATGAACGGCATCGCCGTGACACCGCCCGCACCGCTGAGTTGGTGGCCCGATGTGAGACCAAGTTGTTGGCATTGGAGGACCGGGTCCGAGCCGGGCGGCTCAAGAACCCGGCAGCGATCGGGCGGGCCGCCCAGAAGATCCTCGGTTCCTCCGGGGTAGCTGGCCTGTTCGACCTCGAGATCAGCGAGGGCCGGTTCCTTTACCACTACAACGACCCCGCCCACGACTACGAGCAACAACTCGCCGGGCGTTACGTGCTGACCACCAGCCTCACCACCGCCCAGGCATCCACGGCCAGGATCGTGACTGCCTACCGGCAGTTGCTGGCGGTCGAGAACCGGTTCCGGACCCTGAAAGACTTCCTCCACCTGCGCCCGGTCCGCCACTGGACCGAACAACGAGTCAAAGGCCACATCGCTATCTGCGTCTACGCCGCCGTGGTCGAAACCCTCATCGGCAAAGCACTCACCGCCGCCGGGATCACCGATCCCGACATCGACGACCAGGACCTTTCCGCCCAACGGGCGCTACGAGAACTCAGCCGCGTCCGACACGTCCAGATCACCGCCGGGGGCCGCAGGATCGGGCTCATCACCCGCCGCAGCACCCTCCAAGCCCAGATCCTCGCCGCCCTCAAGGTCAACACACGAGGCTGGGACACCGCCGAAGTCGCCTGACCCCCTGACCAGGCAAAACACAGAAACGTAGGGGAAACACTCCCCGGTCGCGCCCCCTGACCAAGGACATACCTGACACCCCCGCCAAACTCGGGTCCGACCTCGCCGCGATCGAGTGGCTCGGCCGAGTTGAGGCAGCCGACGGCGAGGCGATTCAGTTCGGCCCGCATCCGTACGTGTACGGGGCGAGGTCGTCGATCCGCATGGTGCTTGCCTATCACGGCTTCCGTTGTCTCAGCGTGCGACAAGAGGCGGGTCGCTGCGGCCGCCGCCCCCAGGTCGGCAGTAGATGGAGCGACGGGCGAGGAGCGGCCTGGCAGGGTGGGCGATGGGCTCGGATCTCTGTCACACGAGATCAGTAGCGTGCGGGCGTATGGGATCACAGGGCTGTAGTTTGGGTGTGGCGGAGAAGGCCAAGTGAGCCGGGCTTCGCAGCTGACCTTGATGGATGTAGCCACGGAGAGGCCGAGTTGGACGCCTGACCCTGGCGGGGAGCACGGACAGGTGTTCACCCGCCGTTGGGTTGTCGAGCTGATCCTTGACGTTGCCGGGTACCAGGCTGATGAGGACCTTGGTGCCGCCGTGATCGTCGAGCCGTCGTGCGGCTGTGGCGCGTTCATCATCCCGATCGTGGAACGACTGGCGGAATCCTGCACTCGCCACGGCCGTCGCCTTCGAGACCTTGACCACGCCATCCGAGGCTTCGACCTGCTTGAGCACAACGCCGAGCACACTCGCAAGGCCGTGGTGGAAAAGCTGATCGAGCTCGGAGAGCCACTGGATGTCGCCGAGCGACTATCTGAGCAATGGGTCCTGACCGACGACTTCCTCCTCGCCGACCATCGAGGCGTAGAAGCTGACTTCGTCGTCGGGAATCCGCCGTACATTCGACTCGAGGACGTTCCCAGCGAGGTCAGCGACGCCTACCGCCGAGAGCTCCCGACGATGCGGGGAAGAGCCGACATCTTCGTCGGCTTCTTCGAGCGAGGTCTCTCGCTCCTCGCTCCTGATGGTCGCCTTGCCTTCATCTGTACCGATCGTTGGATGAGGAACCAGTACGGCGCTCACCTCCGATCTCTCGTCGCAGAGCGCTACGCCGTCGACAGCGTGCTCGTTCTTCACGACGTCGACGCCTTCGAGGATGCAGTCGCTGCATACCCTGCCATCACCGTGCTGCGAAACGGACTCCAGGGATCGGCGAAGGTGGTTGACACCACGGCAGCCTTCGGGCTCAGCGATGCCGGAACCATCGCAACCTGGCTCACGAACCCCTACCAGCCGGAGCCCGTGGCGAGCGCTGCATTCGAGGCCGCTGAACTCGAGACGTGGTTCTCCGGCCGTGCGCACTGGCCCGCCGGCTCCCCGCACGAACTGGAACTCATCGCCCACCTGGAGGAGCATTTCGCTCCGTTGGAAGATCTGAGGACGGGAACCCGTGTCGGCATTGGTGTCGCAACGGGGTGCGACGACGTGTTCGTGACGGCGGAGGCCGAAGGCGTGGAGCCGAGCAGACTTCTGCCACTGCTGACTGCGGCCGACATCGCGGGCGGCGAGGCTGCGTGGAGCGGCCGGTACCTCGTGAACCCGTGGGACGAGGGCCGTCTCGTCGAACTGGATGACTTCCCAGGGCTCGCGGACTATCTCGAGTCTCACGGCGAACGTGTCCGCGGCAGGCACGTCGCGAAGCGTCAACCGACGAAGTGGCACCGAACCATCGACAAGGTCGACCCAACACTTCAGGCGCGGCCGAAGTTGCTGCTGCCGGACATGAAAGCTGCCGCTCACCCCGTCCTCGATCCTGGCGGCTACTACCCGCACCACAACCTGTACTTCGTTGTGTCAGACGGATGGGAGCTCGACGTGCTCGGCGGTCTGCTGCTCTCCGACGTGGCCAACCTCTTTGTCGGCGCCTACTGCGTGAAGATGCGCGGCGGTACGTACCGCTTCCAGGCGCAATACCTCCGCAAGATTCGGCTGCCGAACCCGAACCGCCTTACCGACGAGGCGAAGGACGGTCTGCGCACAGCGTTCCGTGCACGCGACCGGGCAGCGGCCTCCGCAGCCGCCTGGCCGCTCTATGGCGTCGACCCCGAGAGCCGCCTCGTCATCTCGCTCACGGAGTCCTGATGACCCCGGCCGTCCCGGACTACGAAGACGCGTTCGCTGCCGCCATCCGAGACTTCTGGATGATCAAGACGAACCAGCAGGTCGCAGCCGACCTTGCCGGCCGAAGCGACGGTGGCACGAGCGGCTCAGTACGGGCTGGGAAGCACATGTCGCCCTTCGAGGTGCTGATCCGGAAAGTCGTCGAGGACGCCGGCATCGAACCTGACCCGGCTCCTGGCGACACGATGTATCTCCCCGGCTTTTACCGGGAGACGAAGTCCTGGGACGTTGTGCTCCAGTACAAGGGCCATGCGCTGGCCATCGTTGATAGGGAAGTCGCAGGGATCGAGCCTGGCCAACAACTTCAACAACCGCGTCGAAGAAGCCATCGGTCAGGCGGCCGATGTCTGGAAGTCTCACGAACGCGGACTGCTCATCTCCGGTCTGAGGCCGTGGGTCGGCTACCTGATGATCGTCGAGGAGACAAACAAGACCACCGACCCGAAACACCTGCTCAGCGGCAAGGCCGTCCCCGACGGTATGAAGATCGATCCGGTCTTCAACGGGATGAGCTACGCCGAGCGCTACGCGATGGCCTTCAAGCGGCTCGACCAGGAACGGATGCTCGACGCCACCTGTGTGGCGATTACCAGTGGCCCCGACTCCTACGAGTACCCGAACGAGTGGCTCTCCTTCAGTGGTTTCGCCGCTCAGCTGTGGGGTCGTTGTCAGCACGTGTTGGCGGTGGTCGGATAGTCGGCGCCCGGATAGTCGTGGAGAGAGATGGGCTGAGCTCAGGGCGCGAGTCGGCCGAGCCGAGACCACTTGGTGGACATTGATCTCCCCGCCGAGTGGTAACTCGCCGGAGGAGAAGCCGTTGACTCGAGCGTTCCGGCGGCCGGTGACCTGCTCCACCAGCCGTTCCTCGATGCGGCCGCCCGCGTGTACCGCACCGTTCAGCGGTCATGACGAGCGAGCCGGCCCTCAGCCATGGTCACCTGCTGGAGCAGGTCGCGTCGGTGGCCTAGATGATTGGCTCCAAGGGTTAGTGGTCGTAGGTGATCAGTGATCGGGCTGGGCCGGGTTGGTTGGTGGTCTCGTTGTGCCAGATGGCGGTGGTGAGGGCGAGGAGGCGTTGGAGGACGCGGGCCCAGACGCCGGGGGGTTTGCGGCCGCCGTGGCGTTCGAGGTCGAGTTGGGCCTTGAGGGTCTGGTTGATCGATTCGATGATCTGGCGGAATGGTCGGAGGTAGCGGGTGCCGGGG
>JBKECK010000038.1:0-11341 GCA_047974625.1 Acidimicrobiales bacterium | reverse complement strand
GCCGACGACCCAGGCACCGACCTGGCCGGGCTGGCCCGGATCCAACGGTTCTTCGAGAACGCCGGCCGGGCCGCCGACACCGTCGCCGCCCACCTCCCCGACCAGCTCGCCGGGCCGCCCCGACCCCCCGGGGCCGGGGCCGGGGCCGACCGATATTGGGACCGACCGGCGGCCGGCGGCCATTAGCCTCGATAGCCGATGCGATCCGACCTCCACCCCCCCACCGCCGACGTCCGCTTCCTCGTCGAACGAGCACTGGCCGAGGACCTGACCCCCCTGGGCGACCTGACCTCCTCGCTACTCGATCCGGATCGTCGTGCCACCGCCACCTTCGGCGCCCGGTCGGCCGGGGTCATCGCCGGGACCCGCTGCGTCGAGGAGACCTTCGCCGCCGTCGACGCCGGCCTCCGGGTCGAATGGTCCCTCACCGACGGCGACCAGGTGGGCGCCGGTGAGCGCTTCGGCCGGGTATCCGGTCCCCTGGCCACGATGCTGACGGCCGAACGCACCGCCCTGAACTTCATCAGCCACCTTTCCGGGGTGGCCACCAACGCCGCCCGGTGGGTGGATGTGGCCGCAGGCCGGGTGACCGTCTGGGACACCCGCAAGACCCTCCCCGGCTACCGGTCGCTGCAGAAGGCGGCGGTGCGGGCCGGCGGTGCGGCCAACCACCGGGGCAACCTGTCGGACTGGTTGATGCTCAAAGACAACCACCTGACCGACCTGTCGATCGGTGACGCTGTGGCCACCGCCCGCTCGTTGTGGCCGGGCCGGACGGTGCACGTGGAGGTCGAGACCGGCAGCCAGGTGGAGGAGGCGCTCGCGGCCGGAGCCGACATCATCCTGCTCGACAACTTCTCCCCCGCCGAGCTGGTCGACCTGGTCGCCCTGGTCGACGGTTGGGCGACCGGGGGCTCTAGTCGCCGCCGTCCTCTGCTCGAGGCTTCGGGCGGGATCACCCTCGACACCCTCGACGCCTACGCTGCCACCGGGGTCGACCTGGTGTCGTCGGGGGCGATCACCAACTCGGCGCCCGTGCTCGACATCGGGCTCGACGTCATCCCGGAGGACCGATGACGACCGACGACCGTCCCAGCACCGACCCGCCTGCCGGCCAACCCGCCGATAGGGCCGGTCCCGGCGGCCCGCCCGCCGTGCCGTACCGCTACGAGCCCGACGCCAGCACCGCCGACGTCGTCGAACGGTTCGCCGGCATCGACGACGGGGCCGAGACCGGTACGACGGTGACGGTGGCCGGGCGGCTGATGCTCCGGCGGGTGCAGGGCAAGCTGGCCTTCGGGACCCTGGCCGACCAGACCGGCCGGATCCAGCTGTTCGCCCCGGCCAGGACCACCCCCAGCTTCGCCGAATTCAGTGCCCTGTCCCTCGGCGACTGGATCGGGGTGCGGGGCGAGGTGATGAAGACCCGTAGGGGCGAGCTCTCGGTCCGGGTCGACGACTGGACCCTGCTGGCCCCCACCCGGCGGTCCTTCCCCGACAAGTTCCACGGCCTGTCCGACGTCGACACCCGCTACCGGCAGCGCTACGTCGACCTGTGGGTGACCCCGGAGAGCCGGGCGGTGTTCCTGCTCCGCTCCCGGGTGGTATCGCTCATCCGGCGCTGGCTGGAGGACCGCGGCTTCATGGAGGTGGAGACCCCCATGCTTCACCCGATCCCCGGTGGGGCGACGGCCCGTCCGTTCACCACCCACCACAACGCCCTCGACCTCGACCTCTACCTCCGTATCGCCCCCGAGCTCTACCTGAAGCGGCTGGTGGCCGGGGGGTTCGAGCGGGTGTTCGAGATCGGCCGGGTGTTCCGCAACGAGGGCCTCTCGACCCGCCACAACCCGGAGTTCACCATGCTCGAGCTCTACCAGGCGTACGCCGACTACGACGACATCATGGCCCTCACCGAGGACCTGGTGGCGTACGTGGCCGAGACCTGCACCGGGTCAACCGTGCTCCCCTACGGCGACCGCACCGTCGACGTCACCCCCCCGTGGCGGCGGGCGACGTTGGCCGAACTGGTGTCGGAGCGCATCGGCACCGACGTCGACGTCCACACCGACCGGGACCGGCTGGCCGACCTGGCGTCGACGCATGGGGTGGAGGTGCGCCCCGGCTACGGTCCAGGCAAGCTGCTGCTCGAGCTGTACGAGAAGACGACCGAGGCCACCCTCTGGGATCCGGTGTTCGTAACCGACTACCCGGCCGAGGTGTCGCCCCTGTCCCGCACCCACCGGGACGACCCGGAGCTAACCGAACGGTTCGAGGCCATCATCGCCGGGCGCGAACTGGCCAACGCCTTCTCTGAGCTAAACGACCCCGCCGACCAGCGGAGCCGGTTCGAGGCCCAGGCTGCCGCCCGCGACGCGGGTGACGACGAAGCCATGGTGGTCGACGAGGACTATCTCCGGGCCATGGAGTACGGCCTGCCCCCCACCGGGGGCCTCGGCATCGGTATCGACCGACTGGTGATGCTGGTGGCCGACGTGACGACTATCCGTGACGTCATCCTGTTCCCCACCCTACGCCCAGAGCGCGACGAGGCCCCCGCCAGAGACGACTGAGCGGTGACACCGGCGGCTACGCCGGCCGGGCCAACTCCCATACCCGGTCGTAGCACCGGGTGTAGGTCGGGAAGAGCAGGCCGCCGGAGAGCCGGCGGAGGTGCAGCACGGGGGCCTGGGCCGCGGGCAGTCCGTACACGTGGGCGTTGACCAGCATCTCGTCGTCGAACACGAAGATCGAGTTGTAGAGGGTGGTGTCGTGGAGGCGGAGCTGGATCCGGTCGTCGGCCGCGTAGGGCTCGAAGAAGGCGAGCACGTTGCGCACCCGGGAGGCCACGGTTCCGGCCACCCCCTCCTCCATCCCCCGGCGGATCACCTGCTCCCCGTCGGGCGCGGCCACCAGCAGCCGCACCGCCGCCCCGGCCTCGGCCTTGGCGTGGAGCCGGGCCGGCAGTTCCGGCTGCTGTTCCACCAGGAACAGCCCGGCGTAGACGAGGATCTCGATCCGGTCCGTGGCCGAATCCAACAGCCGGGTCCACAGCTCGCGGGGGACATCCGAGCGGCGGGGGTACAACCGGGTCAGCTCGGTCCGGACCGGCTCGCTGCGACGGCCGGCGGCCGGCCAGAGGGACTGCTCCGACTCCCCGAGCAGGTTGGCCAGCCGACGGCGGTGCCGTGGATAGGGCAGGCGGTCGCGGGTGATCCACCGCTCCACGGTCTTCGGATCGACGCCCAGTTCCGCCGCAACCGTTCGCGCGTCGAGATCGGCCCCCGCCAGGGCATCCCGCAGCCGTTCGTTTGGCACCGGTGTGGTCCCTCGCCTCGCCTCGCCTGTTCCGCCGTTGGTCAGTCGCCTGACCGGCGTCGAGTTGGGACAGGGATCACGTCGGGAGTTTCCCCATGTGGAGCCCCATCATCATCGACGCTCCCGGCGATCGTACCGCTCCGGAGCGCCGGGCACCCGCCGATATGATCCGGGGATCAGCCCCACCGATCCGTGTGGGGCGCACCCAACCGGGGACGAGGAGATCGTGAGCGACTACCAGACCGACCAGCTGGAGAAGGTCCGCAGCGCCGATGGGTTCATCGCCGCGCTCGATCAGAGTGGCGGAAGCACCCCCAAGGCCCTCGCTGCTTACGGCGTCAGCGCCGATGCGTTCAGCAGCGATGAGGAGATGTTCCAGATCATCCACGACATGCGGACGCGGATCATCACCAGCCCCAGCTTCGACGGAGGCCGGGTGTTGGGCGCGATCCTGTTCGAGAACACGATGGACCGCCAGATCGGCGATATCGGCTCGGCCGAGTTCCTGTGGCAGGAGAAGCAAATCGTCCCGTTCCTGAAGATCGACCAGGGCCTAGCCGACGAGGTCGATGGGGCGCAGGTCATGAAACCGATCCCCGGCCTCGACGAGCTGCTGGCCCGGGCCCGTGGCCACCAGGTGTTCGGCACCAAGATGCGTTCGGTGGTCAAGACGGCCGATCAGGCCGGCGTCGACGCCGTCGCCGACCAGCAGTTCGAGATCGGCCGGCAGATCCTCGGCGCGGGACTGGTCCCCATCATCGAGCCCGAGATCGACATCCACAGCCCGTCGAAAGCCGAGGCCGAGAAGCTGCTGCGGGCCGCCATCGTCCGCAACCTCGACTCGATCGGCGACGATCAGCAGATCATGCTGAAGCTGACCCTCCCCGATCAGGCCGGCTTCTACCAGGAGCTGGTCGACCACCCCAAGGTCCTGCGGGTCGTGGCCCTGTCGGGCGGCTACAGCCGTGACGACGCCAACGCCAAGCTGGCCCAGAACTCCGGGGTCATCGCCAGCTTCTCCCGGGCCCTCACCGAGGGCCTCAGCGCCCAGCAGAGCCCGGCCGAGTTCGACGCCGCACTCGACGAAGCCGTGGCCAGCATCTACGCCGCCTCGGTCGCCGGCTGACCCGTCCCCCATCACCGACCCGATCTCGCCCGGCCCCTCCACCGATAGGAGGGGCCGGGCCGCGTCCCGCCTCCCCGTTCCGGGCCCAGCTGGGACCGGGCCGACCGTTGACACAGATAGTGAGCCGGAGGTCGATCGACCCAACCGACCGACCCCGGCCGCCTCGGTACGCTGTGATCAGCCCGGGTGGGAACCAACGTCCCTACCGATGTCAGGAGGGGGCGTTCCCTTTTGATCTCGAATGGGAGGTGTTTCCGCTGTTCTACGACGGGCGATCATTCACTCATGTGCAGCTGGCCGATGCCGATGTGTGCATCGTCGGAGCCGGACCGGCCGGGTTGGTCCTAGCCAAGGAACTCGACGGCCTACCGCTCCGAGTTTGCCTCATCGAATCCGGCGGCCAGGAACCCGATGAAGAGACCGACGAGCTGAGCGACTGCCCGGCCGAGGTCAACGACGACCTGTACTTTAACACCCGGCACATCCGCTCGCGGGCGATCGGGGGGACCGCACACCAGTGGTGTGTCGAAATCGACCGGGAGCTCCACTTCCGCATGGACCTGCTCCATCCGTCGGACTTCGAGGCACGTCCCTGGTTCGACCACAGCGGGTGGCCGATCACGGCCGACGAACTGGCCCCGTACTACCGGCGGGCGACCGCCAGTTCCGGCAGTGACCCCGAACTGTTCCGAATGGACGAGCCGCCGCTGATCGACGCCGCCACCAATCTCCTGGTGACGACCCGATTCCTGTTCGGACCCCAGCGGATCTTCACCCACGACATCCCCCACGACCTGGCCGCCAGCGAGAACGTGTCGGTGATCAGCCGGACCAGTGTGGTGGAGCTGGCCACCGACCCGTCCGGCGCCACCGTGACCGGGGTGGTGGGCCGGACCCTGGCCGGCAACGAGTTGCGGATCCGGAGCCGGATCGTGATCCTGGCCCAGGGGGCATTCGAGGTTCCCCGGCTCCTGCTGGCGTCGAGGCGGCACGACCCGGCCGGGATCGGCAACGGGCACGACCTCGTCGGCCGCTTCCTCATGGACCACCAGATCGTGAAGGGGGGTCAGATCGTCCCCGAGGCCGGCCGCAACCTCTCCGCCGACCTCGCCGCCTACGACCTCGTCGGCTCCACGGGGAACGCCAGCACCGGGGCGTTGACCGTGAACGACAAGGTGCTGGACCACGAGCACCTGCTGCGGTCGGCGTTCATGATCGCACCCTCGGGGGTGGGTTCGATCGCCCACCGGCTGCGGCGTCCGCTCGGGCGGGACACCACGGTTCGGTCACCGGCCCATGTCTCGGCCCTGACCCTCCGCTACGCCCTGCGGGACCGGGAACGGCCACGTCACCTGCTGAGACACGCCGCCGAGATCGCCCGGGGGTTTGACGATCTGTTGGCGATCAAGGGCCGCCGTCACTACCCGTTCCGGTCCCGGTACTCCATCGACGTCGGCGGCTGGTCGACCCAGCCCGAGGACTCGGTGGGGCCGTTCGAGCTCTTCCAGCTCTGCGAGCAAGCCCCCAATCCCGAGAACCGGGTGAGGCTGGGGGCCGCCACCGACCGGCTCGGGATGACCAAGTCCCGGGTCTCGTTCCGTTGGGGGGTACGGGAGCAGGAGAGTGTGCGGCGATCCCAGGAGCTGCTGAACGACGGCCTGACCGAGGCCGGCGTGGGACGGGTGCCATGGCGGTACCGGGACGGGATCCCTCTGCTGCGGCAGATGACGGCCCATCACCCGGCCGGGACGGCCCGAATGGCCGCGGATCCAGCCGACGGGGTGGTCGACAGGGACTGCCGGGTGCACGGCGTCGACAACCTGTTTGTGGCCTCGAGTGCGGTGTTCCCCACCTCAGGTTACGCCGCCCCCACCCTCACCGTGATCGCGTTGGCGATCCGGATCGCCGATCAGGTGAGGGCGGAGCTCGGTCAGGCCCGCCGGGACTGAGTGGCCGGCTCCTCATCGGCGAGGACCCGGCGCACGATCCGTCGCCAGTTGTCGCGGGACGTCACGATCTCGTGACGACTGAACGCGCCCATCCGCCCGATCTCGGCCAACGAGTAGCCGGCCATCAACAACTCGAACACCTCGATGTCGACGACCGAGACCTCCATCTCCTCCTCGCGGCAGGTGGCGGCGATGGCCTGCCGCAGCACGACCACGTCGAAGGCGGTGGTAGCCTGCCGTCGGCCGGCCACCGGCAGGCTGGGGTCGGTGACGTAGCCAGTCTCGCGGTCGCGGCGACGCTGCTCGGACCGGAGTAGTGAGTAGGCCTCCGTCTTGACGATCTGTTCGATGCGGGCTCTCGGCCGTTGCTCGGCCGGGAGTTGCTCGAACTTGACGATCGCCCGGTTGACGACATCCTCGGCGTGGTGTTCCCATCCGACGAGCCGTCTACGAGCGAGTCGGAGCAGGTGCCGGCGGTCGAAGCGCCCATTCGACCAGTCCGGGATCGGGACCTCTTGGTCGGCCATGTGGACCCCCTGGGTGGTGCGGGATCGTCGGTTCGACCCCGGTGACGGACCGCTAGCAGGTGGGCGACACTGACCGGTTGAGCGGGTCAGACGACGACAGTGGCGTCTGAAGCCAGTATTACAGTATTAACGGTTACCGGACAAGTGAAATGGTGATGACCAGAAGTTGAGTTGAACCGCCACCCGAGTTGTGGCCTACTGATGACTACGCCGCACCGTCGGCCCGGGAACGGCCGCTGACGTGGGCGTACCCGACAGCAGAAAGGGGACGGGATGGTAGCCCCGGCATCGTCCACGGCAGCGAGCTGGGAGCTAGCGGTTCGTCTCCGGTCCCGCCGGGAACACCTGCACCTGACCGCCGACCAGGTGGGTACCCACCTTGGTGTGTCCCGCAGCTACGTCTCCCAGGTGGAGAAGCGCCACACCATCCCCGCCGCCGAGAAACTGGACGACCTGGCCCGAGTACTCGGATTCGACGACGCCGAGCGGGGCGAGCTCCAGGCGCTCCGGAGCACAGCCCGTGAACGGGGCTGGTGGGAGAGCTACGCCGATCTGTTCGGCAACGAAACGCTGGACGCGTTCGGACTCGAGTACGGGGCCTCGACGGTCCAGGCCTACGAGGGCGCCCTGGTGACCGGGCTGCTCCAGACCACCGAGTACACCCGGGGCCTGATGGCGTCCGACATGACCTTGCCGCAGACCGACCTCAGCCGCCGGATCCGACTGAGAACCCAGCGTCAGGCCCGGCTCGACCCGCCGGATCCGCTCCGGCTAGAGGTGGTGATGAGCGAGGCCGCGCTCCTCCAACACGTCAGCGACGACCCGGATGTGCTGGCCGGCCAGCTCACCTACCTGCTGACCATGATCGAACGGCACCCGGACACGATCGACATCCGGATCGCCCCTTTCCGCGTCAATCCGGGGTCGGTGCTCGGCAGCTCCACCTTCTATCTGTTCAAGTTCGCCTCACCCCAGATGCCGCCCCTGGCCTGGCGCGAATCGACCATCAGCTACTCGCTGGTGGAGTCCCCGCAGAAGGTCCACGAGTTCGACCTGATGTTCCGCCAGGCCAGGGCGGCGAGTCTGGACCCGGCGGCGTCGAAGGCCCGCATCGAACGGGCCCTGGACGACGCCACCGGCGCCGCACCGGTTCGGGGGGCTGGTGGATAGGCGCCCCGGTCACGACCAGACCCGGGGTTGGCGGCCCCGCGGCCCCTCGTCCGACCGGCCGCGGGTGAAGCAAGCAGCCGCGCCTCCGTCCGACTCGTCGGAGCCCCAGCGGGCGGGACCGCTCCGGGAAGGATCGATCAGGCCGCCGCGGTGACCACCCGGAACCCGTCCAGGAACCGCCGCCACTCGGCCCGGCTCACCGTGACCACCGGCTGCCGCTCGGCGCCCGGGGTTGGGCACCATTTACTGTCGCGGATCTGGACGGTGGTTTCGCCGACGAACCGGACTTCGACGCAGAGCTGACTGCCGTTGCTGAAACTGCTCTTGAACCAGCCGCCGGTTGTCCGGCCCTTCGCACCCGAGACTGACGCCACGAACCCCTCCTAGCGGCCGCCGGACGCGGCCCGAGAGCCCGCGTCGATGCGGCGATTGATCGATGGGAGACTCCGGGCCCAACCTCGAGCTGACACTGCCCCCACCACCAGCTCACCGTTCGGGAATGGGTCCCTTACAGGCCCGAGGTTCGCACTCGCCCGGCCACCGCCGACGGCGGAATCCCTGGTACGCGTGCGAACGGCGGCATCATAGCGACCGGCGTCACCGGGGGGACGCCGATCGACTGGGCAACCGGGCCCAACACCGGCACGCCCGCTGAGCAACGCCGCCCGACCCGGCCCGAATGGCCCGGGGCGACAACCGGATCGGGCGCCACCGGCCGGCGCGGCCGGCCGGACCCGAATGCGGTCAGGGGTCCGGCCCGGCACTACCGTTGGCCGGGTGACAGATCTACGCGACGCCAACATCGACGCCGCCAGCGACGACTCGGCGCGCTGGCTCACCCCGACCGAGTTCCTGGACTTCGAGGACCCGAACGTCCGGACGTTCGCCCTGGAGGCCGTGGGTGACGCCACCGACGATCGGACCAAGGCCGTCCGGCTGTTCTACGCCGTCCGGGACGGTCTCTGGTACGACCCCTACACCTCGGAGCGGGAGCGGGGAGCGTTCAGGGCCAGCTACATCGTCGGCCTCGACCGGTCGTGGTGCGTGCCCAAGTCGATCCTCCTCAGCGCGGCGGCCCGCGCCGTCGGCATCCCCGCCCGGCTCGGTTTCGCCGACGTCCGCAATCACCTCCAGAGTGAGACCCTCCAGGCCAAGATGGGCACGGATCTCTTCGTCTTCCACGGCTACTCGGAGCTGCTGATCGATGGCGGCTGGCGCAAGGCCTCGGCAGCGTTCAACATCGAGTTGAGCGAGCGTTTCGGCACCAAGCCACTCGACTTCGACGGCGAGCACGACGCCCTGCTCCACGAGTACGACCAAGCCGGGCACCGGCACATGGAGTACGTGAACGAGCGCGGCTCGTTCGACGACTTCCCGTACGACGCCATGATCGAGGCCTTCGAGGAGATCTACGGCCCCGGGATGATGAGCGACGGTGAAGGCGCCGGCGCGGTCGGAGACGAGATGTTCGACCCCAACGCCGGCTGACACACCGGATCTCCAGGATCCACAGTCGGCCCCAGGCCGGACGGCGTTGGGGGCTCGGCCGGAGGCGAATGCCCACACGGTACGATCTGCGCGCCTTCCCGCGCAGATTCCTCTCGAATCAGACTCCGGAACCAGGGCGCAGTTCAGGGCCGAGCGACCGCCGCCCGGGGCAGCGCTCACTTCAGACCCGAGACCTACGCCACCCGAGTCGCTGAACCACCAGCCGGCCAGCCGGCGCCCACGCCCACTCGGGTCCCGACTCGCACCCGAGTGCCCGGCTCAGGCAGATCACCTCTTCTTCGAAGGCGCGAGCGGACCCGCCGAGCCGGTGAGCGCTCGGGATCGGCTCTCCCGGGAGTGTCATGAATTCTGTGGAAGTGGGTGAGTCATGAGGGTCCACCACTGGGACGAAAAATCGTGGCTAGGAACGGCAGCAAGGGAGCAGAACGGCGTGCGCGTCAACAAGGTACTCAAGACTGTCCTCGGGTTCGATCGCGAGGTCGTGATCCTGGCGGTAGAACTCATCAACGGCCCACGCCCGTCGGTCGTGGTCGACGTGCGGACGAAACGGCGTCGCCGGGGACGTTGCGGTCGCTGCGGCGAGCTCGCGTCGTGGTTCGACAACGGGGACGGTGTGCGCTCGTGGCGCCACCTCGATCCTGGCTACGCGACCGTGCAGGTCCGGGCCGTGGCTCGAAGAGTGGCTCAACTGTCGGTGCCGGGGGTGCGCACGCTGCCTGATCTCTAGCTTTCCGAGCTGTCTAGGAACGGCAGCGAGGAGCAGGCAGCGTGCGCGTGAACAAGGTACTTCGAGCGGTTCTGGGGTTCACCCGCGAAGTTGTGATCATCGCTGTCGAGGTGGTCGAGGGATCCAGGCCGGTGTTGCGGGTGCAAGTCCGGTCGAAGGTTCGGCGGCGGGGCCGGTGTGGGCGCTGCGGGAAATCGGCGGCGTGGTTCGACAACGGTGACGGGGTCCGCTCATGGCGTCATGTCGATGCCGGGTTCGCCACCGTCGAGCTGGTCGCGCTGGCCCGTCGGGTTGACTGTGGTTCGTGTGGCCCGACGGTGGCGGCGGTGCCGTGGGCTCGCCACGCCACGGCGTTCACCAGAGCCTTCGAGGACCTGGTGGTCCACGACGCGATCGTGGGGAACAAACAGGCCGCAGCGGACCGCTACGGGGTGTCGTGGCGGGCGGTCAACAACGCCTGTGTCCGAGTCGCCCGGGAGGCTCTCGGGCGGGTGGACCTGCTGGATGGGCTGGTGGCGATCGCCATCGACGAGGTCAAGTACAAGAAGGGCCACAAGTACTTGACGGTGGTCTGTGATCACGTCACCGGCCAGGTGATCTGGGCGGCCAAGGGCCGCTCCAAACAGACGGTCTGGAGGTGGCGCGGGGTTCCGGACGGGGGCAAGCTTGGGTGAGTGGCGAAGAGGAAGAGGAAATTGCCTAGGAGACTGCTGAGCAATCCGGGTTGGGTGCTCGCGTTGTGAGTGCTGGTGGGCGAGCATGGTGGGATGCAGGGGTTGTCTCGTCCGGATCGTTCACTGCTTGACGCGGCGGTGCTGTGCCGCCATCTGCTCGGCGAGGGCTCGGTTCATGCGTTCCTGGCGGAGCATCGCCACCGTCTGTTCCCCGATCAGATGTTCGCGGATCTGTTCCCGACCCGTCGTGGGCGTCCGTCGGTCCCAGCTGATGTGGTAGCGACGGTGATGGTGCTCCAGGCCTTGGAGGGACTGTCGGATCGTGAGGCGTGCCGGGCGTT
>JBKECK010000037.1:0-12095 GCA_047974625.1 Acidimicrobiales bacterium | reverse complement strand
CGAGTCCGCACCGTTCGGACGCTTGCCGCGCGACCACCACCGGGCCATCGGGAAGGGTGCTGCACTTGGGTCGAGATCGACCCATCGCCGTTGCTTTCCGAGAATCCGTGGCGCGATTCACGCGAGAAGGAAAGCAAACCTAGAAAACAACACCCGCGGTACGCCTCGGAACCTGGCGGATCACCAGGGTGCCAGAAGCCGTTGCTGTACTGGGGTTTCGGGTACTTGCCGGACAGTGGAGGACACGGCCGAATACCCGATCGTGGAGCTGGGGGGAATCGAACCCCCGTCCGCCGAGGAGTCATCGTGTGCGCTACGACCATTCCCGAGCTTCCGGCTCAACGGGCGCCGGTCCGCCGGGTCGGATCAGGATCCGAGGATCCTCACCGCCTGGTCTTTCCCAGGGGTCAGCGGTCTTTGCCTGCGGTCAGCGGTCTCTCCCGCCGTCCATCACTGCTTCTGTTGCCGGGCTGCAGCGATCAGACCCCGCGTGGCCTCGCGGCTCGCGATGTTCCTCTGCGTCACCTGATCAGATCAGGCGGCGAGAGCGAAGTCAGCCTTGTTGGCGCTTCTGTGTGAGCCCCGTTTAACGAGTCTGAGCAACTCGGGTCGCACCTACGACTTCTCGTCTCGACGTCGAAACCGATCAGCCCCGTCGTCGAGGAACGATCAGTGGTGCTGAAGGTTCCTCTGTCAAGTGACGCCCGCCGGGGTGGTGGGCCACCACGATGGGACCCGCCATCCTATCGGAGTAGGCGACCCGAGCGGGGGCCGTTCCGGGTCGGAACCGCCCGCCCGCTACCGGGAGCGCTCGGACAGGTCGCGCCGGGCTTCACGGTCGGCGTCGCGCTTGGCGATCATCTGGCGCTTGTCCACGGTCCGGCGGCCGCGCCCGAGGCCGAGCTCCAGCTTGACCCGTCCGTCCTTGAAGTAGAGTGCCATCGGCACCAGGGTCAGGTTGTCCTGCTCGGTCTTGGAGAAGAGTCGGTCGAGCTCGTACCGGTGCATCAGCAGCTTGCGCTTCCGGGTGGCCTCCGAGGCCACGTGGGTGGAGGCGCGCGAATAGGGGGCGATATGGAGCCCGATGAGCCAGAGTTCACCGTTGTCGAACCGGGCGTAGGCGTCGTTGAGGCGCACGTTCGACTCCCGGAGCGACTTGACCTCCGCCCCGCGCAGGGCGATCCCGGCCTCGAACGTCTCGGTGATGTCGTAGTTCCGGTGCGCCTGCCGGTTCGCCGTGATCATCTTCGTGGCCACCGTCGGCAGCGTACCGTCCACGGTGCTCCGGTGGCCCGGCTCCGGCCTGGTCGACCCCGGGCGCCCACTAGGGTGCTTCGTTGTGCTGCAACTGACCCGGCAACACTGGCTCGAGATGTTGGCCCAGGCATGGGACACCTATCCGCTCGAAGGGTGCGGTCTCCTGATCGGCCCGTCGGGCTCGGATCGGGTGGAGCGGTTCGTGCCCATCGCCAACGAGGCCCGGTCGTCCCGGATCTACCGGCTGGACGGTCGGGAGTACGCGGCGGCGGCCCTGGCCGCCGACCGGGACGGACTCGACATCGTCGGCGTGATGCACTCCCACACCCACACCGCCGCCTACCCGTCGCCCACCGATGTGGAGGAGGCATCGAAGCCGCTGATCCCACCGAGCTGGCACTGGGTAATCGTGTCCCTCGGATGGGGATACCCCGAACTGCACAGCTTCAAGATTCTCGATCGGGAAATAGCGGAGGAGCCGGTGGTGTTGGCACAATGAGGATTCCTTACTAGTCCGCTCAACTTTGTCGACATTTCGACCGACCCCCGGATCGGCGGTCGCAGGGTCGTGCGGGCTCGGCGGGAAGCCAAGCTCTCCCAACTCGACTCCAGGAGGCCTCGTGTCGAAGGTCAGCGTCCGACTCCCCACCGTGCTCCGCCCCGCCGCCGGCGGCCAGACCTCGGTCGAGGCCGAAGGAACCAGCGTCGGCGACATCGTCAAGTCGCTCATCGCGGAGTTCCCGGCCCTCGAATCCAACCTGATCGACGATCAGGGCGGCATCCGGAAGTTCGTCAACGTGTACGTGAACGACGAGGACATCCGCTTCCTAGACCAGCTGGCCACACCGGTGGCCGACGGCGACGAGGTGGCCATCCTGCCCGCGGTGGCCGGCGGCTGAAGGAGCGATTCGATGACCGTCCACTCCTCGGTGCTCGACCTGATCGGCAACACCCCGATCGTCGACGTCAGCCAGCTCAGCCCCAACCCGAAGGTCAGGATCCTGGCCAAGCTGGAGGGGCAGAATCCGGCCGGATCGGTCAAGGACCGTATCGCCAAAGCCATGGTCGAGGCGGCCGAAGCGGCCGGTGAGCTCCGCCCCGGATGCACCGTCATCGAACCGTCCTCGGGTAACACCGGCATCGCCCTGGCCATGATCTGCCAGCTCCGTGGCTACCACCTCATCATCGTGCTCCCCGAGAACGTCACCGAGGAGCGGCGTCAGGTGTTGGAGGCGTTCGGGGCCGAGATCATCCCGTCCCCGGCCGCCGAAGGATCGAACGGGGCCGTGCGACTGGCCCAACGGCTCTCCGACGAGCACCCCGACTGGGTGTTCCTCTACCAGTACGGCAACGAGGCCAATCCGACCGCCCACTTCACCGGGACCGGGCCCGAGATCCTGCGCGACGTCCCCGAGATCACCCACTTCGTGGCCGGACTCGGCACCAGCGGCACCCTGATGGGGGTGGGCTCCTACCTCAAGGACCAGAATCCCGACATCAAGGTCTACGCGGTGGAACCGCCGAGCGGGGAGCGGGTGGAGGGTCTCCGCAGCCTCGACGACGGCTACGTGCCACCGGTTTTCGAGAAGTGGGGTGGGATGGAGCTGCTCGACGGCAAGCGCATCGTGCGCCCCCTCGAGTCGATCGAGTACACCCGCCGCCTCGTGGCCGAGACCGGTGTCTTCGCCGGCCCGAGCAGTGGGGCCGCCCTGGCCGGAGCGGTCAAGGTGGCCGACCGGATCGACGAGGGCACCATCGTGTTCGTGGTCTGCGACGCCGGCTGGAAGTACCTGTCCACCGGGGTGTACACCGGAGACCTCGACACCACGGCCGAATCCCTATCCGAGGTCATCTACTTCTAGAAGCCCGGACCATCCCGGAACCATAGGCCGGACGCTTCGGTCGCGCCGCGGAGCCGGGGACGATCTGGGCCGGGGAGGGGCCGGGCGTCAGCTGCCGGTTGGGCCGGTGGCGTCACGGCGCCGCTCGTAACGCCGCCGCGACCACCAGCCGAGCGAGGCCACGGCATCGTCGCGATCGAGGGTTGTCTCCTCCAGGCGGGCGGTCAGGGCGTCACGCTCGGTCCGGTCGCGTTCGAGCTGGCGTCGGAGCTGCTCGGCGTTGGCTTCGGCGTGGGCTCGGTCCCGGGCCAGGATCACCTGGCGACGGTCGCTGGCCACCATGTCCTGTTCGATCCGGTCGAGCTTCTCCCGGCAGGCGGCCAGTTCGGCCTCAAGCTGCCCCACGGGGTCGTCCACCGTCCGGTCCGGCCCTGAGGTCGGCTCACCGGCGAGCAACAGCATCGAGGTGTCGACCGGGAGTTGGCCGGTCAGGGTGGCGGTTGAGGCCGGGGGGCGGGTGTAGGCGGGACGGGCTGGCTCGGTGCCGTGCACACACCAGCCCTCACGGGCGGCGATGGTGGACAACGCCCCGCTTGGGACCCGCCAGTTCTCGCCGTCGGCGACGGCCTCGGGTACGGCCCCGCCCCGTAGGCGCTGCAACAGCACGTCGCGGGGGATGCCGAGCGCCTCGGCCGCAAGGTCGAGATCGATGAGATCTGCGGGTGCCACACACTCGAAGATACGACTGGGCGCCCCGTACGCCCTGACCAGCAAAAACAGCGTCGCCGAACTGTTACAAATCGTCAATCGTGTGATGTTGTTCAGCCTTGGCCGATGATCCGTTCGCGGTGGCCGTTCGGCCCGGGCCCGCCGGCCCCGGGGCCGTGAGGTCACCGATTCCTGCCCGTCGGGTCCCTATGGTGACCAGCGTGGATGACCGTCCGATCGGCATGTTCGACAGTGGCTTCGGCGGTCTCACCGTGGCCCGAGCCGTGATCGACCTCCTCCCAGCCGAACACCTCGTCTACCTCGGAGACACGGCCCGGTATCCCTACGGGGCGCGTCCGGCCGATGAGGTGGAGGCCTTCTCGCTGGAGATCGGACGTCACCTCGTGGACTCCTTCGACATCAAGCTGCTGGTGGTGGCCTGCAACACCGCCACCGCGGTGGCCCTCGACACCCTGCGCACCGAGCTCGGGATCCCGGTGTTTGGCGTGATCGAGCCCGGCGTGCGGGCCCTGCTCCAAGCCACCGCCTCTGGACGGGTGGCCGTGATCGGGACGGTGGGGACCGTCCGGTCCGGGGCCTACCAGGAGGTGCTGGCCCGGTTCGGCCCCGACGCCCAGGTGACCGTCACCGCCTGCCCCGGCCTGGTGGAGTTCGTGGAGCGGGGCACGGTGGAGGGCCCGGAGATCACCGTCCTGGTGGAGCGGCTCCTGGCCCCGGTGGTGGAGGCCAAGGTGGACGCCATGCTGCTCGGCTGCACCCACTACCCCTACCTGGCCCGGGTGCTCTCCGACGCCGTCGGCCACGGCGTGGTCCTGGTCTCCTCGGCCGACGAGACAGCGTTCGCCCTCGCCGCGGCCCTCGACGAGCTCGATTTCGCCCGCCGGCCCGACGCCGGACCGGGGACCCACCGGTTCATCTCCTCCGGCGACGTCCGGGCCTTCACCACCCTGGGCAGCCAGCTCCTCGGCCCCGAACTGGTCGACGCCGAACGATGGGACCCGGCCGGGCGCTGAGGGCCGGAGCGGCACGACACCGCTTACGGGGCTCACCCCCCGACGACGACGGTGACGGCCGGCCGGGTGGGTCGATCCTCCGATTGCCGGGTGTCCGCGCCAACGACTCCCCTAGGGGGAGCCATGGGCGCACCGGCAGGGGGACCGCCGGCCGGGCCCGGCGGCGGGGATTCCGCCGTAGCCTTCAGCCCACACCGGTGCCGGGTCCTGCGGGACACCCCGCTCCGAACCCACCCACCAGCACGAGGAGACCACCCATGCGACCAGACGGACGGGCGAACGACGAACTACGACCCGTGTCGTTCGAACGCGACTTCACCGACATGGCCGACGGTTCGGTGCTGGTGAGCTTCGGGCGCACCAGGGTGTTGTGCACGGCCTCGGTGGACCCGGACGTGCCCCGCTGGATGCGCAACAGCGGCAAGGGGTGGGTCACCGCCGAGTACTCGATGCTCCCCGGCTCCAGCCCGGAGCGGATCCGCCGTCGGACCTCGGGGCGTGACCAGGAGATCCAGCGTCTCATCGGCCGCAGCCTCCGCAGCGTGTGCGACATGACGGCGCTGGGGGAGCGGAGCATCAATGTGGACTGTGACGTCCTCCAGGCCGACGGCGGCACCCGCACCGCCTCCATCTGCGGTGGGTTCGTCGCCCTCCACGACGCCATCAGCCGCCTGGTCGAGGCGGGGGAGATCGCCACCCATCCGATCACGGACCACTGCGCCGCCATCAGCGTCGGCATCATCGACGGCGAGTGCCGGCTCGACCTGCCCTACGCCGAGGACGCCGGTGCCGAGGTCGACATGAACATCGTGATGAACGGCTCGGGTGACTTCATCGAGGTCCAGGGCACCGCCGAGGGGGCCGCGTTCGGCCGGAACCAGCTCAACACCCTCCTCGACCTGGCCGGAGCCGGTATCGCCCGCATCGTCGAGCTCCAGCGGGAGGCGGTGGCCGAACCGCCCGCCGCCCGAAGCACCCGGTGAGTCCGGCTCCGAGAACGGCCGGCCGGCTGGTGCTGGCCACGGCCAACCAGGGCAAGGTGGCCGAGCTGGTCGGTCTGCTCGGCCACCGCTACCAGGTGGAACCGCGGCCCGCCGACCTTCCCGAGACGGTGGAGGACGGCGACAGTCTCGACGCCAACGCCCGCAAGAAGGCCATCGAGGTGGCCGGCCGGACCCGCACCCTGGCCCTGGCCGACGACAGCGGCCTGTTCGTGGATGCCCTGGGGGGCCGCCCGGGGGTGCACACCGCCCGTTTCGCCGGCGAGCACGCCACCTCGGCCGACAATGTGGCCGCCCTGTTGGCCGCCATGGTCGATCTGCGCGAAGGGCCGGACCGCTCGGCCCGTTTCGTGACCGTCATCGCGATGGCTTGGCCCGGAGGGGAAGTCCGCACCGTGCAGGGGGAGGTTGCCGGCGTGATCGTCCGCCGCCCCGCGGGTGACAACGGCTTCGGTTACGACCCCGTGTTCAGCCCTGACGAGGGCGACGGCCGGACCTTCGCTGAGATGTCACCCGAAGAGAAGCAGGCCATCAGCCACCGGGCCCGGGCCGTGGCCGCCGCCGTCGATCTGTTGGACGGCCCGGCGGCCCCGAAGAGCTGACCGGCAAGCCCGGAGGGCGGGCCGGTTGGATCGGGGCCGCCCTCGAGGGGTGCGCCTCCCGGACCGGGAGCTGGATCGGTGCGGACGGGGGGACTCGAACCCCCAAGCCCCAGAGGGCGCCAGGACCTAAACCTGGTGCGTCTGCCAGTTCCGCCACGTCCGCGTGGGCTGGGAGAGGGAGATGCTGCCCGGTCCACGGTAGCCGAGCCGGGACCGGTAGCCTGGCCAGTTATGACGAGTCCCCGCCTCCCGGTGTCCGAGGTCCCTTCCTCAGGGTTCGGTTTCGACATCTACCAGCAGCTCCTCAAGGAGCGGATCGTCTTCCTGGGACGCCCGGTCGACGACGAGATCGCCAACTCGCTGTGCGCGCAGATGCTCTACCTGGCCGGGCAGGACCCGGATCGGGACATCTGGCTGTACATCAACTCCCCGGGTGGCTCGGTCACCGCCGGCATGGCCATCTACGACACCATGCAGTTCGTCAAGCCGGAGATCGCCACCGTGTGCCTCGGGTTGGGCGCTTCGATGGGCCAGTTCCTGCTCACGGCCGGAGCGTCCGGCAAACGGTACGCCCTGCCCCACGCCCGGATCCTGATGCACCAGCCCAGCGCTGGGGTGCAGGGCCAGGCCACCGATATCGCCATCCAGGCCGAGAACCTGATCCGGATCAAGCGGGAGATGGCGCAGTTGATCGCCGAACACTCCGGCCAGACCTACGACCAGATCGTCGCGGACTCCGACCGCGACCGTTGGTTCACCGCCGAGGAGGCCCGCGACTACGGCCTGCTCGACCATGTGATCACCCGCGCCGGCGAGCTGAGCGAGTAGCCACCCCTCCGGCCCGGCCGGGCGGCTCCCCGGCCCCCGGGCTCGTCCGGGCCCGGGGGCCGGTCAGATCCGCTCGGTCCACGCCTCGGTGGCGAGCTTGCGGAGCTCGGTGACGGCGGCCGTCAGCCCGGACCGGTGGTTGAACAGGGCGGAGCCGGCCACCAGCACGTTCGCCCCCGCCTCCGCCGCACCGGTGACCGTGCCGGCGGAGATGCCCCCGTCGACCTCGAGGTCGATCCAATGGTCGGCCGTGTCGAGCAGGGCCCGGGCCATCGCCACCTTGGGCTCCATGGTGGCGATGTAGGCCTGCCCCCCGAACCCGGGGTTCACGGTCATCACCAGGAGCATGTCGAGCAGGTCGACGACGTTGGTCACCACCTCGAGGGGGGTATGCGGGTTGAGGGCCACTGCCGCCTCGGCCCCCAGGTCGTGGATCGCCGAAAGGGTCCGGTGCAGGTGGACGCAGGTTTCGGCGTGGACGATGATCAGCTCGCAACCGGCCTCCACGAACCGGGGGAGCAGGGCGTCGGGCTCCTCGATCATGAGGTGGGCCTCGAACGGTACGGTCACCTCGTCGCGGACGGAGGCGATCACGTCGGGCCCGAAGGTGAGGTTGGGGACGAACCGGCCGTCCATGACGTCGAACTGGATCCGGTCCACCCCGGCGGCGACCAGGCGCTGGCACTCCTCACCCAGCCGGGCGAAGTCGGCCGGCAGCACCGACGGGACGATCAGGACCGGGGGGACCGCCCGGCCCCCGCCGGGGCCCGGCGTCGGGGTGGTGGCGGCCCTGGGGAAGGACGATGACGGCGCGACGTCGCTTTCGGAATCCATAGTCTCGACATGATGCCAGTTTTCGACCTGACCACGGACCGTCCAGCCACTGGCGGCACCGCCATCGGACCCGGCCCGGACGGCCGCCTCGGCTTCGTCGAGGGGGCCCTGCCGGGGGAGCGGGTGACGGTCGAGGTCACCGCCGAGCACCGCACCCGGTTCGAGGCCCGCACCGTGGCCGTGCTCGAACCGGCCGCCGGCCGGGTCCCGCCCGCCTGCCCGGAGGTGGCCCGGGGCTGCGGCGGCTGCGACTGGCAGTTCGCCACCCCGGACCTCCAGGCCGAGTTGCGCCGGGCCGTGGTGGCCGACTGCTTGTACCGGTTGGGGGGTCAACCGGTCGGGCCGGGCCGGGCCATAACGGTGAAACCGGGACCCGTGCTCGATCCGTGGGGCTACCGGACCGTCCTGCGGGCCGCGGTCGTGGACGGGCGGGCCGGGTTCCGGGTCCACCGGTCCCACGAGGTGATCGTCCCCGACCGGTGCCTGATCGCCCACCCCGGGGCCGAGGAGCTCCTCCTCGAGGGCCGGTTCGGCCGGGCTACCGAGGTCACCATCCGGATCGGTGCCGCCACCGGCGACCGGTTGGTGCTGGCTTCGCCCACGGCGGACGGGGTGCGGGTCCCGGACGGGGTGACCGTGGTGGGCACCGACGAGCTGGCGGCCGGCCGCACCGCCTACCTCCACGAGGAGGTGGCCGGCCGGCGGCTCCGCATCTCGGCCCGGTCCTTCTTCCAGTGCCGGCCGGACGGGGCTGAGGCCCTGGTGGCCTTGGTGGACGGGGCCATCGCGGCCGCCGGCGTCGACCCGGCCGGCCCCCTCGTCGACGCCTACGGCGGGGTCGGCCTGTTCGGTGCCACCGTGGGCCGCGGCCGGCCCGTGATCGGGGTGGAGTCCAACCGGGCCGCGGTGGCCGACGCCGAGGTGAACTACGGGCCCCGGCACCGGGCCGTGCGGAGCCGGGTGGAGCGTTGGCGGGCCGAGCCCGCCTCGGTGGTGGTGGCCGACCCGGCCCGCTCCGGCCTCGGCCGGGGTGGGGTGGCTGCCCTGGCGGCCACCGGCGCCGCCCAACTGGTCCTGGTGAGCTGCGACCCCGCGTCACTGGCCCGGGACGCCCGGTTGCTGGACGGCCACGGGTTTCGACTCGTGTCGGTGACCACCGTCGACCTGTTCGCCCAGACCTCGCACATCGAGACGGTGAGCAGCTTCGTCCGTGACTGAGCAACCTATGAGGGGGTCGGCGCCGACGGCCCGGTCCCCGGTCCGCGCTCCGTGGCTGGTGCGCCGGTCAGCCCGGCGCGGTCAGGTTCAGGGGCGGGGCCGCGCCTTCACCCACGGTCACGAATCCGGGGCCGGTGCCGTCGACGAAGGCCACCGCCTCCCCCTGGGTCTCCACCGCTGTGGGCGCCTCGCAGGCCAGGCCGCCCAGGGCCTCGGCCACCGACGCCCCCTCGGCCCGGCCGAACAGCCAGACCGTCCGGTAGGTTCGTACCGCCACGCGGGAGCCGTCTGCGGTGATGTCGGCCCCGGTGGCCACCCCCGGCGCCCCCAGCTCGGCCACCCGGCCCGAACTGGGCCCCGGCGCGGTGCCGGCGGCGTCGAGCTCGTCGAGGGGGATGGTCCCGGCCCGGGTGAGGGTGATCGGCTCGTCCCCGGCTGCCCCGGCCGGGGGCAGGTCGGCGACGTATACCGGGGCCGCGCCCGCCCGGAGCAGTCGACCGGACGCACCGTCGCCCAGGGCGATGAACTTCGGGATGATCACCACCTGCTGGTCCACCGGGTCGACCAGCAGGGCCTCCGCGTCGTGGGGGCCGTCCGGGTAGCGGAACCGGAGGGTCTCGGCCGGTCCGGCCCGGGTGTCGTCCGGGGACGGCTCGGCCACCCGGTGCACGGCGATCGTCGACCGGGCCGTCTCGTTGTCGCCGATGTCGGCCAGGTAGACCACACCGTCCACCACGGCCAGGTCCTCGATGTCCAGCGCGTCGAGCCCGGTTAGGGCGACCACGCCGGCCACCGAACCGTCCGCGTCCACCACCATCAGCTCGGGGTCGGACCCGGAGTCGTTGACCAGCCAGACCGCCCCGGGGCGTCCGCCCACCGGCCCGGCCCCCGACACCTCGCGGGCCGGTTCCCCCACCGGACCGGGGGAGGTGACCGCCAGGTCGGCGCACAGGGTCTCGGCTGTTCCGGCCCCCGCCCCGGCACCGTCGCTCCCGGCACCGTCGGCCACTGGGGTGGAGGCGTCCGGGCCGGTGACGTCCGGGGCATCCACCGGGACGTCCGAACCGGTCCCCGTGGCCGGGTCGCCGGCCCCGCAGCCGGTCAGGAACAGTCCGGCCAGGACTAGGACCGGGAGCAGCCCGGTCAGAGGTGGGGCCTGGAGCAGCCCGGCCAGAGGTGGGGCCGGTCGGACCGGTTCCGGCGGCTTGGACCGCCGGGCCCGACGCCCGGTCGGGCCACCCGGTGAGGCGGCCACCCACGCTCGCCCCGGGTTCACGGCTCGGGGGACGGGATGGTTGGGCATCAACGGTGGAGCCTAACCAGCCGGTGCCCGGCCCGGGGTCGCGTCTCCTGGCCTCCAGCGACGTCACGGGGTTGGGGGCGGTGCCGCCACCGTCCGGTGGGGCCGGCGCCGGGGGCCCGCTCTTGGGTCCGGACCGGTTCGCGGGTAAAAAGGAGGTGGCGTGGACCGTTGTCAGGTCAGCTGGCGGAGCTGGCAGAGGGGAAACTCCTGTTGATACGACGAAACCGGCCATCAGCGGGTGACCCGACGCCCCCGAGCAGATCCACCCCGAACGGTGCCACGGTGCGTCGGATCCGGATGTCGGCGGATCAGCAGCCCGAAACCGGTGACCCCCGGCCGTCGCCTCAGGACGGTGAGCGCCCGGGTGGCGCCCCCGGTTATTCGGCCCCACCCGGCCGCCCGGCCCCCGGCCAGTCGCCCCCGCCCCCGGGCGGGCCCCAGGACACACCGAGCTGGCAGCCCGGTCCCCGCCGCCCCCCCGGGCACCCGGCCGCGCCCGGCGTCGGCCGACCGGGACCGGACGGTCCGCAGCCGACCCCGGGGAGACAGGCGCTCCCGGGCGGAGCCGGGTCCGGACCGGGTAACGGCGTGTTCGACCGGGCGCCGTACTTGTCCAGCGGCCTCAGCGACGACCCGTCCCAGCCGTTCCTGAGCGAAGGGCCCCCGACCAGCGTCTCACCGGCGCGCGGCTGGTCCGCCGGCCCCGGCCGCCAGGCCCCGCCCGCCGGACCGGGGGCCAGCCGACGGCCCGGACCGGGCCGTCAGAACGGTGGACCGGGACCGACCCCGGCCACGGCACGCCCGCCATCCGCCTTCCACTTCCCCTCCGGTGAGCCCCGGCGCGACACCCCCGGGGGCACACCCCGGGACACCCCGGGAGACCTGGGCCGCCGCTTCACCGCCCCCCGTCCACCCGGCTCCACCGATCCCCGCTCCGGGCCCAACGGCGGGGCCCCGACGTCCATGCCCGGCCTGGCCGGAGCCCGCCCACCCCGGACCGGGGACGGGCCCCGCTCCGGTGTCGATCAGCGGGCGCTCGACGATCTGGCCCCCGGCCCGGGGCCGCGGCCCCCCGCCGGGGCACCGCCACCGCCCTCCGCCCTCCCGGCCGACCCCTCGCGTCAACCGCGGGCTGGACGCCCGGCCGCGGCCCCCGGTGCCCGTTCGCCACGGAATCCCGGTTCGGCCCGGTCCCGGCTGTCCGGTCCCGACGACGTCGGGCCGGACGGGGTCGCCGACCTCACCCGGGGCGGGCCGTCCCCTTCACCCGGCGCCCGGCGACCGGGCGCCGACCGACCGCGATCGTCGCCGGACCAGACCGCCGGTGGCCCCCGGGGCGCACGACCCGCCACGGCGCCCGTCCCCGGCTCACCCGCCGGACGGATGACCTCGGGACAGTTCCCCACCCACCAGCGTCCCGCCGCCGGTGGACCGCCTCCCGGCTCCCCACCGGTCGGGGCCCCTCCGGG
>JBKECK010000036.1:0-3387 GCA_047974625.1 Acidimicrobiales bacterium | reverse complement strand
GGTCTCGGAGGTGTAGCCAAGCAGGGCTTGGATCACGGCCGGGGTCACGATCTCCGCGTCGCTGATCTTGGGGCTGATCCCGATCTTGGGGCGTTCGGGTGCCCAGTCGGGGTGTTCGATCAACAGGTCATCGACCGTGACGTAGAGTGTCGTGGCGAGAGTGTCCAGGTCGGCGTTCATACCGGGGTCCTTCGAGATCAGGGTGTGTTGTACACCGCTGATCCTGGACCCTCTCGCACCCGCAGTGGTGGATAATCGCGCGCAGAGCGCGAGACCCCTTGGAGCTATTCATCTAGGCCGGAGACGGTCGACCCGACCACCCGGCCGCCCGCCTCGCCGGGTGGCGTCGGAGCGGTCCGGTCTGCCCGGCCCGGGTGGGCCTCCGGTCGGGATCGTCTGGTGGCGATCGTGTGTCGGACCCGTCCGGCTGGGGGATGACCAGTATCCTGGATCTGCATGGAACGGCTTCTCCCTGCCGTTGCCGCGATCGTGTGCTCATTGGCCACCGCTTCGTGGGTACGCGCCGCTGTTAGTCGACGCCGCGTTGTCCAACGGCTCGCCAAGGAACAGGTCGACGCCGATCTTTGGCGCCTAGCCGACAGCGACTACCGCCGGGACGCCTGGGCGGCCGGGGTCTCCGGCATCGCCGCCTTCGCCCTGCTCGTCGTGGCTCTGGTCGGGATCGGCTTCTGGGCCGCGGCGGCCGTCTCCCTGCTGGCCATCCCGGCCGCCATCGCCCTGGCCGGTCAGGCCCAGCAGGGCGAGGTGGCCCGCATCTCGGCGTCCCGGGCTGATGTGGAGCGCAAGGCCCGCGAGGTGCTGAGCCAGGAGGAACTGGCTCCTCTCCAGTGGGCGGCCCGACTGGCGCCCTCCGACTTCCCCAACCTGCCCGGGTTCGAGATCGGCCAGGCCTACCAGGCCGGCAGCGGAGCGATGGCCGGCGACTTCTACGACGTGTTCCGGGTCGACGAGTTCCGCGTCGCGGCAGTGATCGGTGACGTGACCGGGCACGGGATCGAGCCCTCGATCACCGCCCTACAGGCCAAGTACCTGCTGCGGGCCTTCCTCACCCAGTACCGCGACCCCGGCCAGGCCGTGGAGCAGCTCAACGCCCAGATGTCGGAGCTGGAGCGGGGGGAGGAGTTCATCTCCCTCTGTGTGCTGGTTTTCGACACCGACGCCGAGACCTTGCGGTACGCGTCGGCCGGGCACCCGGCCGCCTTCGTGTGGCACCAGCGCGAGGTGCGGCCCCTCGGGGCCACTGGCCCCCTGCTCATGCTCGATCCGACCGCCCTGTATCACTCCCGGGAACTGGCGTGGGACCTCGACGACGTCGCCGTTCTGTACACCGACGGCCTCGCCGAGGCCCGCAACGGCCATGTCCTGTTCGGTGAGGACGGGGTGGCCGGGATGATCCGCCGCGACCCGACCGCCGCCCCCGAGGTTCTGACCAAGGTTCTGGTCGAGGCGGCCCGGGATTTCGCCGGCGGGCCGATCAGTGACGATGTGGCCGTCCTGGTGCTGCGTCGGGTCTGAATCGCCGTAGCGTGGGCCGACGGTGCCCTGGTGTGATACGTGCGACAAGTACCTGGCTCCCAACGCGGCCGACGCCGACGGGACCTGCCCGACCTGCCATGAACCCGTCGACACCGGTGACCTCGACAATCCGCCGCCCAAGAAGGCGCCGTGGCACTTCAAGCTGATGCTGGTGTTGCTCGTCGCGTACCTGGGATGGCGCTTGGTCGAGGGCATCGTGTGGGTGGTCGGCAAGTTCTGAGCCGTCACCGTCCGGGATGATCCGTCCGGAGAGCGGATCGATCCGGAATCCGGGTGTCGGCCGCTTCCCGGGCCGGTAGCATTGCCGGGCCACGGGCTGTGGCGCAGCTTGGTTAGCGCGCTTGACTGGGGGTCAAGAGGCCGGGAGTTCAAATCTCCCCAGCCCGACAAGAAACCGCAGGTCAGAGCCGGTCCCACGGGGTCGGCTCTTCTGTTTCCAGGGCAGAAGACAGCTACAGGGACAGCAACGGTCTCCACCAAGCTCCGCAAAGCGCGGAGTGCGCCCGCACCAGTAGCAGCTGGCCGGGGGGATGGGCACCAGGGGTGACCCTGATGCCCATCCGGCACCGTACCGCCCTCGTTCACGATGGGTGCCGTCATCGGCGTCCACCAACCGCAGGTCAGCTCTAGGCACCCCGACGGAACAAGCGGTACAAGCCGAACATCCGGAACATCCCTAGTCAGACACGTTCCGGACATGTTCCGGGAAGCGGAACAGACAGAGCGGAGCCACCTCCGACTGCCGTCTGGGCCTATCTCTTCGCCGGCATCGCCGCGTCGGTCATCCTTGTCGGTGCCCGGTGCGGTGGAGCCGTGGCGTTCATCGTGTTCACCACCATCGCGGGAGTCGCCGCGACCGATCGGCAGTAGCCCCGTACAGCCGTACAGCGCCGCCGTGGAGCCCTCGACCTCCGGGTTGGGGCTCCTTGCCGCGTCCGGGGAACTTGCGGCGTTTCAATCCGGACATGGATGTAGCCGATGAGCTGAGTGTCACCACAAGCAACTACTGTGTCAGGTGCGGTCTACCAGGAAGGTCGTTGCCATGGGATGGGAAGAAGCACTTCGGCGGATCGACAGGGTGCTGGAACGCAACGGTCTGTCGCGGGCCGAGTTCGTGCGTCTGGGGTCGAACGACGGCCTGGCTGACCCTGAACTTCGGGACCTATGGCTCATCTGGGGACGAGACGTCTCCGAGGAGCTCCAAGCCACTAGCGCAGCTTGACCCCTGGCAACTCCCTGAGTGACGCCGCGAGCGGATTCGCAGATCGGCTTACCAGCCTGTTCGAACAGGTACTCCCGTACGAGGTGCCGGCGTTCGTGTGCATCGAAGGGCGGGGAGCAGAGACGATCAAGATCGGCCCCGATCCCGGGACGGACGCGAGCGGCCCGTTCGCACGGATCAAGCTGGTGGATGGGGACGAGGAATACCTCAGCCTGAAGGTCGAGCACGTCGTCGACATGGACGACGAGCGGCAGCATCTTCGAGTGATCAGCTCAACCGTGGGGTTGTGGCTCCAAGCAACCGATCGCGTACGGCCAGTGTTCCGCGTCGAGTACGACCGAACGAAGACCAGCGCCCCTGTTGGCCGCCACGACAGGTGAGGATGGTGGCGACAGGTTCGGTGAGGAAGAGTTTGGGCCGCGCGTGATCGTTGGGTTGTCGGTGTGATGCTCACTCGCTTGTCACTTCGGTGACCGCGGCCCGGGCGGAGGACTCGTCGACGATGGCGTGGTCGGTGGTGTAGGCCGCGATGAGGGCTTGGACGGCGAGGTTGTTGACCGCTCGTGGGAGCCCGCGGCTGGTTTGGTGGATGAGCGCGGTGGCGTCGT
>JBKECK010000035.1:0-51191 GCA_047974625.1 Acidimicrobiales bacterium | reverse complement strand
TACTCGCTGCCTCACTCGATCGGCAGTTACTCGCTGCCTCACTCGATCGGCAGTTACTCGCTGCCTCACTCGATCGGCAGTTACTCGCTGCCTCACTCGATCGGCAGTGGCGTGTCGACCGGGGTGACCCGGATCCGGGTCAGCTTGCGGCCGGCCCGCTCCTCCACCACCAACCGGTAGCCCTGCACCGTCACGGTATCGCCCACGTCGGGGAGCATGGTGCACGCCGACAACACGACCCCGGCCAGGGTGGTGACCTCGTGGTTGCTGATCACGATTCCGTGGTCGTCCCGGAGTTCGGCCAGGGTCGTCTCGCCGTCCAGGCTGACCGAGCCGTCGTCGTGCCGGACCGGGGCCGAATCAGCGGTGTCGATGTCGTCGTCCATGACCTCGGCGATCACGTCGTCCATCGTGACCAGCCCGAGGGTTCCCCCGAACTCGTCGACCACGATGGCGGCGTGGGTGTGTTCACGCCGGAACCGGTCGAGCACCTGTTCGGCGCTGGCGCTGGCGGCCACAGTGATGATGGGACGGATCAGGTCGGCCAGCACCACCGAACCGCCCCGGCGGGAGGCCCGGATGAAGTCCTTGATGTGCAGCACCCCGACCACATGGTCGAGTGAACCGTCGATCACCGGGTAGCGGCTGATCGACGCGTCGGCGATCCGGGCCGCCACCTCCTCGGGCGGGGTGGCCACGTCGAGGGCCTCGATGTGACGGCGTGACGTCATCAGCTCCTCGGCGGTGCGTTCGTCCAGGTCGAACACGTTGCGGATCAGGTCGCGCTGGAGGACCCCGATCTGACCGGAATCGGCGGCCTCGTCGGTGACAATGGCCAGTTCCGCACTCGTGTACAGGGCGAGCCGCTGGTCCGGCTCGGGGATGCGCAGCAGACGCATCAGACCGAGCGCGGTGGCGTTCAGCACCGCCACCAGGGGTCGGAACAAGACGCTGAACACCCGCATGATGGGGTTGACCCGCAGGCTGACCCGTTCCGGGCCCTGCAGGGCCAGTGCCTTCGGGATCATCTCGCCCATCACCACGTGCAGGAACGTGATGCCACTGAGGGCGACCACGAACGCCACCGAGTGGGACGCCCCCTCGGACAAACCCCACCGCTCGAACGGCCCGTACAGCCAGTGGGCGACCGCCGGCTCGCCGTACATGCCGAGCCCGATGCTGGCCAGGGTGATGCCGAGCTGAGCCACGGCGATGTAGCTGTCCCTTCCCGTCGGGCGGTCGAACACCGCCAGGAGCCACCGGGCGGCCCGGTTGCCGGTGGCAGCCAGGGTCTCGATCCGGGTCCGGCGGCTTCCCACCAGGGAGAACTCGGCGGCGACGAACACCCCGTTGGTGGCCACCAACAAGATGATGACCACGATGGGCAGGAGCGCCGAGGTCACGAGTCGTGCCCCCCGGGATCGGGGAAGCTGGCCCGGGCCACGGCCCGACCGTCCATCCGGTCCACCCGGACGACCGGACCGTCCGGCTCGATGGTGGCCCGATCACCGGGCCGGGGGGTCCGACCGAGGATGTGCCACACGAGGCCGCCGACGGTGTCGATCCCCGACGCGTCGGTGTCGATCCCGAACCGCTCCTTCAAGCTGGTGAGCAGGACGTCGCCCCGCACCGACACCCGCCCGTCGCGCACGGTGACGGGCTCCTCCTCCATGTCGAACTCGTCCTGGAGCTCACCGAAGATCTCCTCGATGGCGTCTTCCATCGTGACCAGCCCCGCCACGTCCCCGTACTCGTTGACGACCAGGGCGGCATGGCGGCGCTCCTCCCGCAGGGTCCGCCAGAGGCTGGGCACCGTCATGATCTCCGGTACGGCCACGATGGGCCGGGCGACGGCGCTCACCGGCTGGGCGGCGTCGAGCTGGGCGTGGACGAACAGGTCCCTGAGGAAGACGATGCCGCTCACGTCGCCGTCCTCGTCGGTGACGGGAAAGCGGGTGTGGGGATCGGAGGCCACCTCGTCGAGGGCAGCCCCGACATTGGTGACGCCGGCTACGGTGGCCAGGCGGGGCCGGGGGGTCATGATCTCGCGGACCAGCCGGTCGTCAACGTTGAGGATGCCGGCGAGCATGTCCCGTTCCGACGCCTCGATCAGGCCTCCGGCGGCGCTGGCCCGGTACAGGCCGGCCAGCTCCTCAGGCGAGTGGACGTGGGCATGGCTATGGTCGGCTGACAGGCCGAGCAGCTTCATCAGCCGGAAGGCGGAACCGTTGAACAGGGTGACCAGGGGCTGGAACAGCCACTGGCTGACCTGCATCGGCACCAGGACCCGCTCGGCCAGGCGTTCCGGGTAGCGGAGGGCGATCGTCTTGGGGAGCAGTTCGCCGAGGACGACCTGCAGGGCGGTGATGAAAGCCAGCACAATGACCACGGCGGCCCCCTGACCCCCGGCCCGACCCAACGAGGGTTCGAGCAGGGGCGTGAGCTCCGCCTGGCCGTAGGCGCCGGCCACCAGGCTGCTCAGGGTGATCCCGATCTGGCAGGCGGCCACGTAGGTGTCGAGCCGGTGCGGGTCCTTGAGGATGGCCACCAGCCCGGCCGCCGACCGGCTGCCGTTGTCGGCGTCCTCCTGGACCCGGGACCGGCGGGAGCCGACGGTGGCGAACTCGGCGGCCACGTAGAGCGCGTTGAAGGCCACCATCACCAGGATGATGAGGATGGGGACCAAGACACTCAACGTCTCGAACCCTCCCCGGCCCCGATGGGTTGACGTCGGGCGCGCCCTGGTGGCGGTTCCAGCATCAGCGGTGATCCCACGGTGGCACGGTAGCGACTTCTCGGCCCGCTGTGCCGTCCTTCCCGGCAACCACCCTGATCAGGCCGTGAGCCCGTCCATCCGGGCCAGGACCTGGAGCATCACCTCGTCGGCCCCGCCGCCGATGCTGGTGAGCCGATTGTCCCGGAAGAACCGGGCCGTCCACGTCTCCTCCACGTACCCGATCCCACCGTGGTACTGGAGGCACTCGTCGGCCACCCGACGCACCAGTCGACCGGCGGTCAGCTTGGCGATCGTGGCCTGGCGGGTGGTGGATTCCCCAGCCTGGTAAGCCTCAGCGATCGAGCGGTTGTAGGCCCGGAGGAGGTCGATCTCGGCGTTCAACTCGGCCAGCCGGAACTGGATGTACTGTTTCGACATGAGCGGCTCACCGAACACGGTGCGCTCCTTCAGGTACTCGGCGGTCCGTTCGATGGCCCGTTCGCACGCCCCGACCACCGAGTAGGCGGCCCACATCCGTTCCACCACGAACTGGGCCATCTGCTGCTGGAATCCCTGGCCCACCTCCCCGATGGTGTTGGCTACCGGGACCCGGCAGTCGTCGAAGCTGAGCAAGGCCGTGTCGGAGGCCCGCATACCCAGCTTGTCCAGCTTCTTCGAGACACTGAACCCGGGTGCCGAGGTGGGCACGATGATCTGGCTCATGCCAGCGTAGCCGGGATCGTCAGAGGTCCGGGCCAGCAGGCACAGCCAGTCGGCCTGGACCGAATTGGTGATCCACATCTTCGAGCCGTTGATCACCCACTCGTCCCCGTCGCGCACGGCCCTGGTGCGGATGGCGGCCACGTCGGAGCCGGCGTCGGGTTCGCTGACGGCGATCGAAGCCACCATCTCGCCCCGCAGGGCGGGGGCCAGGTACCGCTCCTTCTGCTCGGGGGTGCCGAAGCGGGCCAGCGACGGGGTGGCCATGTCCACCTGAACCCCGAGGGCCATGGGCAGGGAGCCGTTGTCGCAGCGGCCGAACTCCTCGGCCAGGATCACGGTGAAGATGTGGTCGGCGCCCTGGCCTCCGTAGGCGGGCTCGTACTCCAGACCGATCAGCCCGAGCCGGGCCATCGCCGAGACGATCTCGTGCAGCGGCATCATCCCGGCCGTCTCCCAGGCGTCGACGTTCGGATTGACCTCGCGTTCCACGAAATCCCGAACCATCTGCCTGAAGGCGTGGTGCTCGTCGGTCAGCAGCATGGATACCTCATTCCCAGTCTCCATTCCCAGTCTCCGGCTTTCCTCGCCGTTCTACCCGTCCGCTGATAGCGGCCGATTCTGTCGACCCCGCACGCTCCGCCGCTCCGGTACGAGCCCGCGCGTTCCAGGCCGACGCCCTCATCGAAGGTACCGCCTCCCCGCCGAGGGGCCGAGCGAAGCTCCACCCGACCCACCGGATCAAGGAGCTGCCCGACGACCGTGGTTCGCGGCCGGGTCGGGCCGCCGCTCGGCGGGCCTACGTTCAGGCCCCGGTCAGCTACCGACGACCCCACGATCGGCCCTGGTGATCACGACGGTGGCGTCCCGGTGCGGCCCTACCGACTGCCGGCCGCCCCCGGTGCGGCCTGGATGGCGCGCCAGACGCGTTCGGCCGTGGTGGGGATGTCGACATGGCGGACGCCGAGATGGGCTAGGGCGTCGATGACAGCGTGCTGTACGGCCGGGGTGGCCCCGATGGTGCCGGACTCACCGATCCCCTTGGCCCCGAGCGGGTTGCGCGGGGTGGAGGTCTCCTGGGGGATCCGTTCGAAACTCGGCAGCTCGGCCGCCGACACCAGGGCGTAGTCCATGAGGTTGGCCGTGACCGGGTTGCCGTCGTCGTCGTAGGCGAACTCCTCCACCAGGGCCTGGGCAATGCCGGAGGCCACCCCACCGTGCACCTGCCCTTCCACCAGCAGGGGGTTGATCATGGTCCCGGCGTCATCGCAGGCGATGTGACGGACGACGGTCACGGCCCCGGTCTCCCGATCGATCTCGACCACCGAGAGGTGGACGCCGAACGGGAAGGTGGGGGCGCCCGGGTCGAAGTCGGCGGTGGCCGTGAGGTTCACCCCGTCGCTCTGGTGGGCCCGGGTGGCCACGTCGGCCCACGTGACCGACAGGGCCGGGGTCCCGGCCACCGCGAAGGTACCCGCCGCCGGGTCGAGCACGATGTCGGCCGGGTTGGCCTCCAGCAGCTCGGCAGCCAGATCCCTGGCCCTGGCCACGGCGGCCTCGCTGGCCTCCAACACCGCGCTGCCCCCTACCTGGAGCGACTTGGAGCCTCCGGTGCCGCCCCCGCGGGGCACCTCGTCGGTGTCGCCGTGACGCACCTCGATCCGGTCGAAGGGGATACCGGTGATGTCGCTAGCCACCTGGGCGAAGGCCGTGTGATGACCCTGGCCGTGGGCGGACGAACCGGTCAGGACAAGGGCCGACCCGTCCGGGCGGACCTCGATGCTGCCGAACTCGGACGAGCCCATCGGGTTGGCGATCTCCACGTAGGCCGACCATCCGAGCCCGAGCAGAGGGGCGTCGAGGTCGGCCCGGCGCCGTTCCTGCTCGGCCCGCAGGCCGGGGTAGTCGACATGGTCCATGACCGCCCGCATCGCCTTGGCGTACTCGCCGGTGTCCATGTTGGCCCCGGTGGGGGTGGTCACCGGGAAGGCCTCGGGGGCCAGGAAGTTCCTGGCCCGCACCTCGGCGGGATCCATGCCGATCTCGGCCGCGAACCGGTCGACCATGCGTTCCACCGCAGCGGCCGCCTCGGGCCGACCGGCCCCCCGGTACGAGCCGACCGGCATCGTGTTGGTGACCACCGACGTGGCCGAGAACTCGGCCCGCTCGAAGTCGTATACCCCGCAGGCCACAGTGCGAGCGATGAACGGCAAGAGACTCCCCATGGCCGGATGGGCCCCGCCGTCCTGGGTGGCGTGGCACCGGTAGGCGGTGATGCGGCCGTCACGGCTCCCCCCGATGGTGGCGTCGAAGTCCATGCCCCGACCGTGCACCAGGCCGAGCATGCTCTCCGAGCGGGTCTCAGCCCACCGGACCGGGCTCCCGAGCCGTCGGGCCACGATGGCCACCACCAGATCCTCGGGGTAGCCACCGTTCTTGGCCCCGAAACCGCCGCCCACGTCCGGGCAGATCACCCGGACCTGGTCGGGTTCGAGGCCCAGGGCGGCAACCAGGGTGTCACGGGTGCCGTGGGCGTTCTGGGTGCTCGACCATTGGGTCAGATGGTCCCGGCCGTCGTCCAGCCGATCCCAGCGGGCCACCGCGGCCCGGGGTTCGAGGGGGCACGGGGCCAGACGCTGATTGCGGAACCGGAGCGAGACCACCACCTCGCAGTCGTCGAAGAAGCCGTCGCCGGCCCGGGCAGGGATCTCGAAGGCCACGTTGGTGCCCGCCTCCGGGTAGATCAGGACCTCGCCGGCCACGGCATCGGCCGGGCGGACGACGGCGGGAAGGGGCTCGTAGTCGGCCGCCACCAGCTCCGCCGCGTCGACCCCGGCCTCCCGGGTCCCGGCCAGGACCACGGCGAACGGCTCCCCCACGTAACGGACCCGTCCGGAGGCGAGCCAGGAGCGCTTCATGTCCTGGTTCAGCATGCCCATGCCCGGCGGCACCGGCTCCAGGTCAAGGTCGGCGGCGGTCAGCACCGCCACCACCCCGGGGGCGGCCGCCGCCTCCTCGACGTCGATGGCCCCCAGCTCGGCGTGAGGCATGATGGACCGCACGAACACGGCGTGGAGGGCGTCGGCCGGGGCTAGGTCGTCGACATAGTTGCCCCCCACCGTCAGTAGGGCCGGGTCCTCGACCCGGGTCACGCGGGTGCCCAGAATGCTCATCGTTGAATCCTCGTCTCGGGTCGGGTCGTCTCGGGTCGGGTCGCTCGGAGGTGGTGCCGGGAGGGGCGGTGATGGCGAACCACCGCGATCCTTCCCCCTGAATATTTGGACGTGGGACCCCGCACACGTCAGCCCGACCGCACCCTACCGTTCCCGGCCTCTATGCTTCAGCGTCGCCCGTGGTGACGGGACCGACGAACCCAGTGGAGTAGCGAACCATGACCGTTCCATCACGGACCACACGATCCTTCGTCTCGGTACTCGTGGCCGGTGCCCTCCTGATCGGCGCCTGCGGCGACGACGAGCAGGGCACCGACGCCAGCGGGGGCGAGTCGACGACCACCGCCGCCGGGTCCACCTCCCAGACGACGACGGCCGAGGACTCCAGTGCCGCCGACGCCCAGGCCGCCGAGAACGCCGAGGAAGCCGCCGACAACGCCCAGGACGCCGCCGAGGACGCGGCCGCCGACGGCGACACGTCCGGCGTCCTGGTCGCGGGTTCGATCGCCGCGGTGGCGGCCGAGGCCGGCGCCACCGCCATCCCCGGCTATGCGGCCGTGGCCCCCGGGTTCGCCGCCGCAATCGCGGGTGATAACGGCCCCGTCACCGCGTTCGTCCCCACCGACGAGGCCTTCCTGATCTTCGCCGCCAACTACCCGGACCTGACCACCGAGCTGAGACAGGACCCGACCTTCCTCGACCAGCTTCTCCTCTACCACGTCGTGGAGGGTGAGTTCACCGCTGACGAGCTGGCCGGCATGACCGAACTGACCACCCTCCAGGGGGAGACCATCTCGGTGGAGGTCGTCGACGGGGAGATCGTCCTCAACGAGGGGCAGGCTTCCATCACGGAGGAGGATCTGGAGGCCAACGAGGGGGTCATCCAGATCATCAGCAGCGGCCTGATCCCCCCCTCCATGGATACCGCCGGCTGAGCCGGCCGGTTCCCTAGAGCTGTTCGCCCGGCAACCGGCTGGCCTGGTCCACCCACGACGCGAACCGGGCCTCGTCGAACTCGTCCCCCTCGTGGATGTGGAGGTACCGGACCTCCGCCTGCTTGGACGATTCTGGTGGTACCGGGTCGAGGGATGTGCCCCGGAAGAAGCTGACCTTCACGTACTTCGTGAGGCAGTGGTAGCCGAGGAACCAGCCCTCGCCCCCCACCCCGTAGAACGGGGTGTTCCACTTGACCTGTTTGCGGACGTCGGGCACGGTGCGGACCACGACGTCGTCGATCCAACGGACGACGTCGTGCTTCCAGCCCGGGGCGGCGTCGATGTAGGCCTGGACCGGCCCATCGCCCTCCCCCTTGGGGATCTGCGGGTTCCCACCGGAGAGCAGCTTCGGTTGCCGGTCCCGGGCCGGGGGACGGGCGTCGGAGGAGGGGGCCATGGGGGCGAGCCTAGCCGAGCCTCCGTCGAGGCCCAGAAGGGGATCCGGACCAGGCCCGGGGTGACAGCCGTATCGATGTCAGTCAATATCTGACCATGGCCACCAACGCCTCCCCCCCACCGCCCGGGTTGTGCTGCCCGCCCCTCGAACGGGGCCCGCTGGCTGAGGACCAGGCCACCGAGCTGGCCGGTGTGCTCAAAGCCCTGGCCGATCCGGTGCGGCTCCGGCTCGTCTCGATCATCGCCGCCGCGCCGACGGGTGAGGCGTGCGCCTGCGACCTTCCCGCCCACGTAGGGCGCAGCCAGGCCACGGTCAGCCACCACCTCGGGGTGCTCAGCCGGGCCGGGATCATCGACCGGGAGCAACGGGGCAAGTGGGCCTGGTTCCGCCTTCGACCCGACCGGCTCTCAGCCCTCGGCGAGGTCCTCGGCGGAACCGGCGCCGTCCGGTCCTGACACGAGACAGCCCAGATGAGACAGCCCTGATGAGACAGCCCAGATGAGACGGTCGGGAGCGGGCCCGTCGGACCGGTGGCCTCAGTCGAACCCGCGCTGGCGCAGACGACGGCGGAGCGTGGCCAGGCTCCGGCCCCGGGTCGGCCCCAGGCTGCCGACGGGCATTCCGAGACGATTGGCCACCGCGGTGTACGGGAGTCCGTCGATCACCATGAGCTCCACAACCACCCGGTCGCGGTGGGGAAGCCGGACGAGCTCTTGGTGGACGGCGGCCGACCGATCGTTGCTGATGGCCCGGTCGGCCACCGGGTCCGGTTCCGGCGCCGATGCCCACAGGCGGTCGTCGGCCGGTACCGGTGTCTCCCGGCGGGCCCGCTCGATCGCCTTAAGCGCTTCGTTCTTGGCCGTGGTGGTCAGCCAGGAACCGAGCCGTGACGGCTCCCGTATCCGGTCGAGGTTGGCCGCGAGCCGGAGCCAGGTCTCCTGGTAGACGTCCGACGCCACCGCCTCGTCAAGGCGGAACAGGCGAGCGATCGACCAGACCACCCGGCCGTACCGGTCGACGAGCGCACTCCACGCCCTGGCGTCCCCTGCCCGCGCCCCCGCCAGGAGCATACCGTTCTCGTACGAGAGCATCGGGTCGAGCGTACCGTCAGGGACGTCGTGCCTCAGAATGCCGGACGGCGACTCACCGCCGGACCAACGTGGCGAGTGACCGGACACCTGACTCCGCCTCGTCCGCCCGGGTCTCAGCGGCTGGCCCCGACGGTCGGCTGGAGGGTCTGCCCGAACAGGGCGTGCAGGCGTTCCCAGTGCCGTTCGGACGACGCCTTGTCGTACACGGGGCGTTCAGCGAACGCGAACCCGTGCTCGGTGCCCGGGTACCACTCCACCCGGCCCGCGGTCCCGGAGGCCACCAGGGCGCGTTCGAACTCGGCCACCAGGTCCGGAGGGGCCCAATGGTCCTCCTCGGCGCAGCCGACGTAGATCTCGGCCTTCATGGCGGGCAACAACCGGTGGGGGGAGTCGTCGCCGTCGGTGACCAGCTTCACCCCGTGGATCGACGCGGCCGCTCGCACCACGTCGGGGTGGGCGGCCGCCGCGGTGAGGGCGAACGGCCCGCTCATGCAGTATCCGACCACACCGACCCGGCCGGCGTCGGCCACCCGGTCCGCCCCGGCCTCCCGGAGGCAGGCGGCGACGTCGCTATCCACCATGGGGTTGGCAAGGGTGTCCATCAGCTCCCGCATCCGGTCCCGGTCGTCGGTCTCGAACAGGTTGTACTCCCTGACCTGCCGGTAGTAGAGCTGGGGGGCGATCACGTAGTAGCCGGTGGTGCCGAGCCGACGGCACATGTCCCTCAGCTCCTCCCGCATACCGGGGGCGTCCATGAGGAAGACGATCACCGGGTACGGACCGTCGCCCTCCGGGTGGGTGACGAAGGTCGGCATCGCCCCTTCACCGGTGTCGATGTCGAACTGGCGGTCGATCACGGGTTCCCCCTTCGCGGCGAACGATAGTGCGTTCACCGGGTTAGACCGTCCGTGCTACAACAGGTCGCCGTGCAGATCCAACTTCGCCACCAACCCTCCTATGCCATCGCCCGGGCCCAGCTGGCGCCGGGCGAGGGTATCCGCCTGGAATCCGAGGCCATGGTAGCCATGTCGGCCGACATGGTGCTCGAGTCCAAGATGGAGGGCGGGTTCATGAAGTCGATCAAGCGGGCCGCCCTCGGCGGCGAGTCGTTCTTCATGACCACCTGCACGGCCGGACCCCAGGGTGGCTGGGTAGATTTTGCCCCGGGCCTGCCGGGCGACATCATCAACGTGGACGTCGATCCGGGCACGTCATGGGTGGTGACCCGATCGTCCTGGCTCGCCTCGGCCACGTCGGTCAACCTCGACACCAAGTGGGGTGGGTTCCAGTCCCTGGTCGGCAGCGAAGGCGGGTTCGTGGCCCACGCCACCGGGCAGGGCCCCCTGCTCGTCAACTGCTACGGCGCCCTCGACCACTTCGACCTTCCCCCCGGCCAGCAGTTCGTGCTCGATACCGGCCACCTGGTGCTCATGCAGGACACGGTGCAGTTCCAGCTGGAGCGGGCGGCCGCCGGTTGGATGAACACCATCAAGTCGGGCGAGGGTTTCGTGTTCCGGATCACCGGACCCGGCCGGGTCTTCACCCAGAGCCGCAACCCAGGCTGGTTCTCCCAGTTCGCGCCGGCCAACCACTCCCACTCGCGATGAGGCCTCGGCCGAAGAGCCGACAACCCAGCCGATGAGGCCTCGGCCGAAGAGCCGACAACCCAGCCTCCGGAGCTAGCATCTGGACCGGGAAGGGGGAGCCATGATCAAGCTCACGTTCTGCCTACGGCGTCGCCACGACCTCACCCGGGACCAGTTCCAACGGTACTGGAGCGAGACCCACGCCCCACTGGTGGCGGAGCGGGCGGCCGCGCTCGGGGCCCGGCGCTACGTCCAGGTCCACACCATCGACGCCGACGGCCTCCACCGCAGCCTGCAACGCCGCAACGGGGGCAGTCCGGAGCCCTTCGACGGGCTGGCCGAGCTGTGGTTCGATTCCGTCGACGACTTCATGGCCGGCTCGGCCTCGGCCCAGGAGGCGGCGGCCGCCCTGTTGGCCGACGAACGCAACTTCATCGACCTGGCCGCATCCCCCATGTTCCTCGGGGAGGAGCACCAGATCACCGGGCCGTGAGCGGCCGCAGACGGACGCCCGCGTTGATTCCTCCGCCAGATACCGGAAAAATGATCTGGTGGATCACCTGCAACAGCAAGCGAAGGCCCTCGGCGATCCCACGCGATACGAGGTCTTCGGGTACCTCGCCGACGCGGGACGTCCGGTGGACATCGCCGAACTCACCGAACACCTGGACCTCAACCACAACTCGATCCGCCAGCACCTGGCCAAACTGGTGGCCGCCGAACTGGTCGTCGAAGCCAAGGCGGCCAGCAACGGGCGGGGCCGTCCCCGCCTGATCTACACCCTCCACCCCTCGGCGGAGAGCCGCTGGGGTGTCGTCGGGCCGTACGAGCGGCTGTCGTTGCTACTCACCGAGGTGGTGCAAACGGGCGATACCCCGATCGAGGTCGGGCGCCGGGCGGGTCGTCGCCTCCGGCTGGGCCACACCGCCGGGGATGATCCGATCGCCGGGCTGCTGGACGCGATGGCCGGGCAGGGATTCGACCCGGTGGCCCGGCGCAACGGCGCCAAGGTCGACATCGTGCTCCAGACCTGTCCGTTCGAGTCCTCTGCGGTGGCCGACCCCGATTCCATCTGCGCCCTCCACCTCGGCTTGGCCTACGGTGCCGCCGACACCCTGGGCGGGGTGGAGATAACGGGGCTCGAACCCCGGGATCCGCGTCGGGCCCAGTGCCGCCTCCACTGCCGTCTGACCCCGGGGTAACGGGCCCCCACCGTAACCCCGGCCGGCGGGCCTCCCGCGGCCCCACCGACCGGTTACCCGAGGGCCCAACGGACCCGGGGGCGGCCGGCGAGCGGGGCGTCGGGGACGACGGCCGTCAGGACGACGGGGCGTCGGCGTACCGGAGGTAGGGCTTGACCTCCTCCACGTTCTCGAATCGGCTCCTGGCGTCGTCGGTGGACATGGTCGGCGAGACGATCACCCGCTCGCCGGGCCGCCAGTCGGCGGGGGTGGCGATCGGGTCACGGTCGGTGGCCTGGAGGGCGTCGATGACCCGGACGATCTCGTCGAAGTTGCGGCCCACCGACTTCGGGTAGGTCAGCGACAGCCGGATCTTGTCGTCGGGGTCGATGATGAACACCGACCGCACGGTGGACGTGTCGCCCTCACCCGGGTGGATCATGTCGTAGAGCTCGGCCACGGCGCGGTCGGGGTCGGCGACGATCGGGAAGTTGAGGGCGGTACCCCCCACCTCGCTGATGTCGGGGGCCCAGCCGCGGTGATCCTCGATCGGGTCCACGGACACGGCCAGGGGTTTGACGTTGCGGGCCTCGAACTCACCGTCGAGGGCGGCCGTGCGACCGAGCTCGGTGGTGCACACGGGGGTGAAATCGGCCGGGTGGCTGAAGAACACCGCCCAGGAACCGTTCTTCCAGTCGTGGAACGAGATGGTGCCGTCGGTGGTCTCGGCCGTGAAATCGGGGGCGGTGTCGCCCAGGTGCAAGGCCATGGCTGGCCCTCCTTCACTTGTTATCGGGAAAGATCCCGGATCAGGCCCGGACACCCTCGTGGGTCGGACCATGTCCAGACATGGATCGTGTGCAGATGAGCTTGTTGTACGGACCAGTTCATTGTATGGACCAGTTTATTGTACGGACAATGAGGGCCGGGCACTCGGGGTCACCCGGCTTCGACCCCCACCATCCAGGACACGCCGAACCGGTCGACGCACATGCCGAACACCGGCGCCCAGAAGGTGGGCCCCAACGGCATGACGACGGTGCCCCCCTCCGCGAGCGCCTCGAACACGCGGCGGGCCTCGGGCTCGTCGCCGGCGGAGACGCTGAGGGCGGCTCCCTTCACCCCGGACCCGTCACCCGACGGATCATCGGAGGCCATCAGCAGGTCACCATCCCCGAAGCTCAGCGCGGCGTGCATGACCAGGTCGGCGTCGACGTCGGTGGGCCGGTCGGCCCCGGGCGGCAGGTCGGCGAAGGTGAGGAGGTTCAGCTCCCCGCCGAAGACCTCCTGATACCGGGTCATGGCCTCACGGGCGGTGCGGCTGAACATCAGGTACGGATGGAGTGACACGGCTACCCCGCGATCGGGACGGTGACCGGACCGGCGGATCCGGCCCGTGACCGGGACGCTAGCGGCCCCACCGTCGGCCACCTCACCGATCCGGTGCGACGGCCCGGCCGGCCGGCCGGGGCTCAGGTATCCCCCGTGCGGTAATCGCCGAAGGCCTCGTCCCGCCGACTCAACGCCGCGTTGAGATTGTCGCGGATCTCGGCCATGTGGGCGGTGGCGGTGACGGTGTGGGTGGCCAGGGTCTGGAGCTCGGTGCCGGCCCGGATCGCGGCCCGAATGCCCATGGCGTCCATTTGTCGGTGGACGGCCCGCTTGTTGATCTGCTGGAGGTCGGTGGGGGTCCGGGCCACCCGCCCGGCGATCCCCAGGGTCCGCTCCTCCAGTTCGTCGGCCGGGAAGGCCCGGTTGGCGAACCCGGACTCGGCCGCCTCGGTCCCCGACATGTGGTCACCGGTGAGCATCAGCTCCATGGCCCGCCGGAGGCCGACGATCCACGGGTAGAACTGGTTGTCTGGAGGGCTGATGCTCCGCACTACCGGATAGCCGATCCTGGCGTCCTCGGCCACGTAGACCAGGTCGCAGGCCGTGGCCAGCTCGGTGCCCCCGGCCAGGCAGTACCCGTGGACCTGGGCGATGACGGGCTTGGCCAGATCCCAGATCCGGAAGAACCCGTCGACCACGTGGCGGGGCCAGTTCCCCAACCCGCCCGCACTGTAGAACGGCTGGTCCCGGCTCACATCGGTGGCGAGGTCGTAGCCTGACGAGAAGCAGGATCCGGCCCCACGGATCACGGTGACCCGCACATCCGGATCGACGTCGGCCGCCTCCAGGGCGGCGAACAGCTCGGCCCGCAGCGCGTTCGACAGGGGGTTGCGTTTCTCGGGCCGGTTCAGGGTCAGGCGCCGCACCCCCGGCCGGGGGTCGTCAATCAGGATCAGGGTCTCGGTCATGTCCCCTTCTTAGCCGGTGCGGATCGGGCGGGTCGGAGCATCGACGGCGAGGCCCTGTTCGGCGACCTGGTGGGCCCGGCCCCCCTTCTGAGTCGAGGGTCCGACCCGGCCGCTGGTCCAGGAACAGGACTGACTCCTGTTCCTGGATCGACGATCGCGGGTACGATGAACCGGATGGGGACCGACCTCACCGAAACCCACGACCTGGTGGCCGTCCGCCTCCGGAGCTCCGGTCAGATCTACACCAAGGGCCGACGCGGCCTGGTGGAGCTGCTGGTCGAGACGGCCCGCCCGGCGACGGTGGCCGAGCTGCTCAACCTCGAACCCCGCCTGACCCAGAGCTCCCTGTACCGCAACATGACCGACCTGGAAGCGGTCGGCATCATCCAACGGGTGGTGGGCAGTGACGAGCTGACCCGGTACGAGCTGTCCGAGGACATCATCGGTCACCACCACCACCTCATCTGCACCCAGTGCGGCTCGGTGGACGACTTCGAGGTCCCCGCCCAGACTGAACGGAGTCTCGAAGCCGCCCTGACCAGGGCGGCCCGCGAGTCCGGCTTCCGGCCCACCGGCCACCGGCTCGACGTGCTCGGCATCTGCGCCGCCTGCTCCTGAGCGGCCCCCATCGCGCCACCCCCTCGTCCGTTACCAGCGGGGCTAGGGGCGGGGCGGGTGTGTCCCCCGGATGAGCCGACAAGTTGGGGCCTGCTCAAGCTTCCGGGGCGTTCCTCGCGTACGTTGGAGCCATGCTCGACCCCGCCATCACCGAGGACGACGTGCAGACCGCGATCGGTGATCTGGACGACACGGTGAGACCCCTGGCCGAACACGCCTGGATGGCACTGACCGCCGGAACCGGTCCGGGGACGCTGACCCGGGCCGGGCTCCAGAACTGGTTGTGGTGGCTGCTACCCAAACGGTCACAGTCCGTGGACGACCACGACGAGTGGGTGGCCATGGCCGCCGCCGCGGCCACCCTGTTCGACCGCCTCGACGCACCCTCGTACGCTGACCTGTGCCGGTCGAAGCGGACGGCCAGCGTGTTGGAGGCGTGGGCCACCTCCAGCAGCCGGGGAAGGCAGGCCAGCCGTCGGGCCATGGCCGCCAGCCCGGTAAGGCCCCCCGACCTCGACGACTTCGCCTGGGGCACGGTGTTCAGCGGCTGGGAGAACGCGGCCCGGACCGCGGTCGAGGCCGCCCTGGAGGCGGCCATCACCGACGGCCGGCTGAACCCGTGTTCCCGCACCTGGCGGCGGGTGGCCCGGCAGGTGTGCGCCGAGGCCCTGGACGCCGACCACCCCAGCCAGGTCAATCAGAGCTGGCGGACCCTTGTGCTCACTGAACGGGCCGAACAGTGGGCCAACGGGCCGCAGGTGGCCCCCGAGGAGTCCGGGGTACGCCGTCAGATCGCCAAACGTCACCTCCACCCGCCACCACCCCCCGAACTGGCGGTGGTGGCCAAACCCCTTGGCCTGTTGGCCTGGTTCACCGACGTCTGTGCCGACGGGATCACCCTGACCGCCTCGGGCTACCTCCCCCGGGCCCTCGTCGTCGACGCAGTGGAACGGCACGGCTGGTGGGAGTGGGACAAGCCGCCCCGCAGCGAGGCCGACGTGTGGGAGCTCCAACTGGTGCGGAGGGCGGCCATCAGGATCGGGGTGGTGCGACGCCGGGGCCGGGTGCTCACCACCACGAGGGCCGGATCGACCCTGGCCGACGACCCCCTGGCCTGGTGGCCGAAACTGACCCTGCTCCGGCTGGACGCCGACCACTACCGGGACGCCATGTTCGAGTTCCTCACCCTGGCCCTCATGGACGGCGAGGTCCACCAGGTCGACCGGCTGGCCTCGACGGTCGGCCGGCAACTGGCGGCCCAGGGCTGGCAGGCCGACGGTCGGCCGGTGACGGCCACCGACCACGGCCACAACCTGTACATGGCCTTCAACCCGTGGCAGGTGTGGGGCTTCCTGACCTACCGGTCGGCCCAGTGGAGGTCCACGCCGGACGGGCCCCGGAGGGTGGAACCGGCCACGGTCCAGGCCACCCCGGCCGGGATCGCCGCCGCCGGCGTATGGCTCCACGACCGGATCACCGGGCCCCGCACCGAGTTCTGAGCGGCACCCCGTGGGGGCGGGCACCCGGGCGGGGCCCCGTGGGCCGGGGTCAGGCCGGGACGGAACTCCGGACCAGATGGTCGAAGGCGCTGAGGGCAGCGGTGGCTCCCGCCCCGGCGGCCACCACGATCTGTTTGAACGGCTCGGTGGTGCAGTCGCCAGCGGCGAAGACGCCGGGAACCGAGGTGAGACCCCGTTCGTCGACCACGATCTCGCCCCGGCCGGTCCGCTCTAGGAGGTCGCCCAGCCATTCGGTATTGGGCACCAGGCCGATCTGGACGAACACGCCGGCCAGGTCCACCTCGTGGCTGGCCCCGTCGGTGCGGTCGGTGTAGCGGAGCCCGCTGACCCGCCCCTCGCCGAGGATCTCGGTGGTCTCGGCGTTGCAGATCACCGTCGTGTTGGGCCGGGCGGCCAGGGCGTCGCAGAGGACGGCGTCGGCCAGGAGCTCGTCGGCGAACTCGATCAGGGTGACGTGGGAGGCCACACCGGCCAGGTCGATGGCCGCCTCCACCCCCGAGTTGCCGCCCCCGATCACGGCGATGTCCTTGCCGGCGAACAGGGGTCCGTCGCAGTGTGGGCAGAAGGCCACCCCCTTGTTGAGGTTGGCTTCCTCCCCGGGAACGTTCAGGCGGCGCCACCGGGCCCCGGTGGCCACGATCACGGTCCGGGCCTGCAGGGTGGCCCCCGACCTGAGCGGTACCCCGATCAGGTCGTCGGGCCCGCCGGCGGGGACGAGGGCGGACGCCTGCTGGGCCGCATGCACCTCCACCCCGAGCGACCGGGCCTGGGCGTCGAGGTCGGCGGCCAGGCGGGGGCCCTCGGTGTGGGCCACCGACGGGTAGTTCTCGATGGCCAGGGTGTCGAGCAGCTGACCGCCGATGCGGTCGCACACGATGCCGGTGCGGATCCCCTTGCGGGCCGCGTAGGTGGCGGCGGTGAACGCGGCCGGTCCCCCACCGACGATGAGGACCTCGTAGGGGTCGAGGCCGTCAAGGGCGGCTGCCCGCTCGGCCTCGTTGCCACTGTCCAGCTTGGCCAGGATCTCCTCCACCCCCATACGACCCTGGGCGAAGGGCACACCGTTCACGAACACGGCCGGTACGGCCAGGATCTCCTTGGCCTCGACCTCCTCGGGGAACAGGCTCCCGTCCACCATGGTGTGGTGGATCCGGGGGTTCAGCACCGACATGGCGTTCAGCGCCTGCACCACGTCCGGGCAGTTCTGGCAGGTGAGGGACACCCACGTCTCGAACTGGACGTCACCGTCGAGGGAGCGGATCGCCTCCACCACGGCGTCGTCGATGCGGGGCGGATGCCCCCCGACCTGGAGGATGGCCAACACAAGCGAGTTGAACTCGTGCCCGCCGGGGATACCGGCGAAGTCGACCGACACCACCGGTTCACCGGCCGCGGCGGGCTGGTCACGAATAACCGAGAACGCCGGCCGCCGATCGAGATGGTCCCGTCGTTCGACGGTGATCCGGGGCGACAGTTCGGCGATCTGGTCGAGCATCCCGGCCAGTTCCTGGGAGGCGGCCGAGTCGTCGAGGGCGGTGGCCAGGACGACGTCGTGGTGGAGGAGCTCGACATGGTTGGCGAGCTGGGCCAGCAGGTCGGGGGACAGCATGACCGTCGGCTCAGATCTTGCCGACGAGGTCCAGGGACGGGGCGAGGGTGGCTTCGCCCTCTTCCCACTTCGCCGGGCAGACCTCGTTCGGGTGTTCCCGCACGTACTGGGCGGCCTTGATCTTGCGGACCAGCTCGGCCGCGTTGCGGCCGATGCCGTCGGCGGTCATCTCGATGATCTGGATGACCCCGTCGGGGTCGAGCACGAAGGTGGCCCGGTTGGCCAGGCCGAGGTCCTCGATGTAGACGTCGAGGCTCCGGGTCAGGGCGCCGGTGGGGTCGCCGATCATCGGGTACTCGATCTTGGCGATCGTGTCCGACGACGCGTGCCACGCCTTGTGGGTGAAGTGGGTGTCGGTGGACACCGAGTACACCTCGACGCCCATGGTCTTGAGGTCGTTGTAGTGATCGGCGAGGTCGCCGAGCTCCGTCGGGCAGACGAAGGTGAAATCGGCCGGGTAGAAGAACAGCACCGCCCAGCGACCGGCGAGATCCTCCTGGGTGACGTCGACGAACTCCCCCCCGTGGAAGGCCTGGGCGGAGAATTCACCGATGGTCGATCCGATACGAGACACGTGGCTCCTTAGGGTCGTTGGTTCTGGCCGCCGACGCGGCCGGCCGCGGAACGCGGACGGCTCCGGGCCCGTCGGGCCCCGTTAGCCGCTCTGCGGCTACGAATCCTAACGGCCCCCCGCATCCGGGCGAGCTAGACAGTTGACACAGCACCGATCGGCCGGGGGCCGACAACGGGACGGGCCCGACCGCCTGATCAGGCCTACCGGGCGGGCCGGGAGCCCCCGTCACCGCCGGTGGAGTCCGTTCAGGGGAGCCCGGCGTGGGGGTGCTCGACCCGGGTCGTGTAGATCGCCCCCGCGGCCCGGCCGTCCACCTCCCTGGGGTGGCTACCGGGAGCGCACAGGGCGAACAGGGTGCGACCGTCCGCTCCGCCGAGGGCACAGGCGTAGGTGCGGTCCGGGGTCGCCATGGTGTCGGTCACCCGGCCCCCCTCCTCCACCCGCACCACCTGGGAGCCGCGGGCGTCGGAGAACCAGATCCCCCCGGCCGCGTCCAGTGAGCAGCCGTCGGGGACCATCCCCTCCACGGCCGCCCAGGTCCGCCGGTCGGACAGGGTGCCGTCGGGCCCGACGGTGAACGCCACGTAGTTCCCGCCAAAGGACTCGCCGACCACGAGGGTCGACCCGTCCGGGGTGATGACCGACCCGTTGGGGAAGGCCAGGTCCGCCGCGGCCGCCGACACCGTCCCGTCCGCCCGGACCAGGATCAGGGTGGCCGGGGCGAACTCCTCGCCGGCCTCGTAGTCGAAGCCGAAGTTGCCGACGTAGGCGTCGCCGTTGGCGGCCACCACCATGTCGTTGCAGTTCCCGTCGGCGAGGCCGCCGAGCTCGGCGTGCACGGCCGGCGTCCCGTCGGCGGCGAACCGCATCAGACGGCGCTGGGTCATGAACACCGCCAGCAGCGAACCGTCCGGCATCCAGCCGAGTCCGGAGGGTCGATCCGACAGGTCGCCGTATTCGGCCACCCGGTCGCCGCCCTCACCGACCGAGTAGATGGTGCGCTGATAGAAGTCCGAGTACCACAACCGGCCGTCGTGCCACCGGGGGCCCTCTCCGAAGTCGATTCCGTCCACCAATTGGTCCCACGTCATGATCCGACCTACCCCCCGTAGTTCATGCCGGTGTCGCGCAGCAGCAGGGGCACGGCGTCCGCGTCCCGCACCCCGGCGTCGACCACTTCACCGACCACGATCGTGTGGTCGCCCCGGGCGATGGTGTCGGTGACCCGGCACTCGAACCAGTACGGAGTCGCCGTCACCAGCGGGGCGCCCGTGGTCGGGCCCGGCTCCCAGTGCTGGCCGTTGATCTGGTCACCGTCCACCGTGGTCGACCGGAAGAACGCCTTGCCGATGTCGAGCTGGTCGGCACCGAGCACATTTACGGCGAAGGACCCGGCGGCCACGGCCAGCTCGGCGGCACCCCCGTCCGCCTTGAGACCGGCCATGACCAGGGGAGGCTCGAAGCTCGCCTGCGACAACCAGTTGGTGCCGGCGGCGGCGAAGTCCTCGCCCTTTCGGGCGGTGACGACGTAGAGGCCGTAGTTGATGGCCCGGAGGGCCAGCTTCTTCTGTTCTGCGTCCATGAACCTCAACGTAGTCACTCGGTCGGTGGGCGTTCACGACGGGCCACCCCCGCGGCGGCCGCGTCACCGGCTCCGGGCGAACGAGGCGATGTCGTCGACGGCCGAGCGGTGGGCGCCAGGGAGGGCCTGGCGGAAGATCAGCTCGGCTCCGTGCACCAGACCGAGGTTGACCCGGCCCACCACCGGCACACCGGCCTCCTGGAGCCGGCGGAAGTAGGCGATCCCCTCGTCGCGCAGGGGATCGAGCTCGTTGACCGTGATCACGTGGGGCGGCAGGCCCGTCAGGTCGTCGACGGTGGCGAAGTACGGCCAGGCCAGCGGGTTCTCCTCCTCCCCTCCGGGCGTGTAGACCGCGGCCAGGAGGTCCATCATGGTGCAGGCCAGGAAGATCCCGTCGTTCTCCACCGTCGACGGGAGCTCGAGGGTCCGACGGTCCTCGTCCCACCCGTAACCGCCGCTGATGTAGGGCACACAGGCGTACACCCCGTCGATGGCGTCGAGGCGCCCTTCCCGCTTGGCCTTGAGAGCCGTGGCCAGCGACAGGTTGCCCCCGCCGGACTCACCCTGGACGACGAGGCTGGACAGGCCGAGACGGTCACGGTTGGCGTGGGCCCAGTCCAGGGCGGAGGCGCAGTCGTTCAGCCCGGCCGGGAACGGGTTGAGCCCATCCGGGGTCCAGGCGTTCCGGAAGTCGGGCAGGATGGCCACCACCCCCGCCGCGGCCAGGGCCTGGCACCAGCGGATGTGTACGGGGGCGTCGGTCCGCAGGATGACCATGCCGCCACCGTGGAGGTAGATGACCCCGGGCACCGGTCCGTCGGTCTCCGGGGGACGGAACACCCACACGTTGATGTCGTTGCCGTCGACGCCTCCGATGACCTCCAGGGTCGGCTTGATGTCGGGCTCGCCAGGCAGGGGTGCGCCCACGATGTCGTACAGCTCGTTGAAGCCGGCGTCGGAGGCGGCCACGAACTCGGTGATGGCGTCGAGCCCGGCCGAACGGTCGACGGGGGCCGGTTCGGCCCGGCCGTCGAGCTCGAAGAGGGCCAGCGCGGACCGGAGGTCGCGGTCGATACGCGGATCGGTGGCCGGGCTGACGTCGGGGTCGCCGAAGCGACCCGGTCGGGCGGTGGAACGTGCAGTCATTGGATCCCCCAGTGAGTCGACCGGGCGGGCCGGCTCGGCCGGTGCCCGCCGACTCCCCGGTGCCTCCGACTGTAGTCCCCCTGGCCGTCCCCGTTCGCGTCCGGGTCGTACTCGGTCCCCCGCCCGGGCCGGGCCGCTTTGACGACGGCGACCGTGGTCGCGTTGACTCACTCCATGGCCACTGGTCCCACTCCCGACCCCGCCACCGAGATCTCCTACGAGGTGATCGGCTCGGCCGGGGTGCTCACCCTGAGGCGCCCGGAGACCCTCAACGCGCTCACCCTCCCGATGCTGGCCTCGGTGGAGCGCACCGTCCGTCGGGCGGTGGCCGACCCGGAGGTCACCGCGGTGATTATCACCGGCGACGGCCGCGGGTTCTGTTCCGGCCTGGACGCGTCGGCCCTGGCCGCCTTCGCCGAGACCGGTTCGGCCGGGCGGGGCGGCGGGGACACCGGCGACGGCGCCGACCACCCGGCCCCGGGGGAGGACCACCTCCACGGCCTGTTCAGCTACCTGATCCAGCAGCCGAAACCCATCATCGCCGCCATCAACGGGGTCGCCGCCGGCGGGGGTTTCGTCCTGGCCGCCAAGTGCGACCTCCGTTTCGCCTCGACCGCGGCCAGTTTCACCACCGTGTTCTCCAAGCGGGGCCTCATCGCCGAGCACGGCACGACCTGGCTGATGCCCCGGATGGTGGGCGTGGGCGACGCCCTCGACCTGTTGTGGTCGTCCCGGCGAATCGACGCCACCGAGGCCCACCGGATCGGCCTGGTGCAGCGGGTCGTCCCGGCCGACGAGCTGGTCTCCGACGCCGTGGCCTACGTGGACGACCTGACCGCCAACGTGTCACCGGCCTCACTGGCCGACACCAAGCGGCTCACCTATCGGCATCTCGGTCTGGACCACACCACGGCGTTCGAGGAAGCCGACGTGGCCGGGTGGGCGGCCATGGACCGCCCGGACGCCCGGGAGGGTGTCGCGTCCCTGATCGAGCGTCGCCCACCGGCGTTCGAGCGGCTGGGCTCCCCGGAACGACCGGGCCCGACGGAACGATCGGAAGGCAGCACCACATCATGACCAACGCCATCGACGCCCCAGTCGACGGGGACGCCGAATCCGAGGTCCTCACCACCCTGGGCGACGGCCGCGTGGTCGAGTCCGACGGGGCCACGGGCCGGGCCGCGATCGAGTTCACCTGCCGGCCCGAGATGTGCCACTCGGGCGGGGTGGCCCAGGGCGGGTTCGTGACCGGATGGATCGACTCGGCCATGGCCCGAGCCTGCATCGCCCGCTACACCGAGGCTTACTGGATCGCCACTCTCGAGGTGAAGGTGAGCTTCTTCAGGCCGGCCAACCCGGGCCCGGTCCGGGCCGAGGGCTGGATCGAGCGGGCCGGCAAGCAGACCGTGTTCGCCGAGGGCCACCTCCTTGATGGCGAGGGCCGGCTGCTGGCCAAGGCCTCGTCTACCATCCGCCTGGTTCCCAACCGGGTCTGATCCCCTGTCCCCGGCCGGGCCCTCCAGTCCCCGGGGCCGCGGGCCGGTGCCCGCGATGAGGGTAGGCCGCGACGAGACGGCCACGCCCGGGCGCGCCGTCACCCGGGCCCACGCGTATCTCAACGCCCGGATCCCGCTCCAGTGGACATGGGCAACCGGCGGAACGAGGTCGCCGTGTGACAGCCCGGGCGATGAGCCCCGGCCGAACGGCCGACGACGAACCCAGGAGCTACGCCCCCGGCGCGGACCCCGACTCCCAGGAGCACGACGATGACCGAGACCACCCCACCGGACGACCCCGCCGACACCCCACCGCCGGGCCCCGGTTCGATGACGGCGGAGAACATCGAGACGGCCGGGCTGGAGTCGCTCACCAGCCTCCGGGAGTTGACCTACGTGTACGGCGACCACCGGATCGAGATCGAGATCCAGCCCGGGCCGGGGACGGTGGCGGTCTCCGGCACCGTCGACCCTCCCGACGTGCTCCGGGTCCAGCTCCTGGTCGGCGGGGAGGTGTTCGCCGCCGACCTCGACGAGACCGGCGGGTTCGAGATCACCGGCGTCCTCCACGGTTCCGCCCTCCCCTTCATCGACACCCCGAAGGGGCGGATCCGGCTCGGTTCGTTCGAGATCTGAGCCGGCGGGGTCGGCCGGCTCCTCGCCCGCTGGTGGGAAGGGCTAGCATCGGCTCGCCATCATGCGTACCCCCCACCCCAAGGCTGGAACTGGCCAGCCCTACTACCTTCCCCTCGACGACGAGGTGGCCGTGTTCGAAGCCGCCTTCGAGGCCCGCTTGCCCGTTCTGCTCAAGGGTCCGACTGGTTGCGGTAAGACCCGGTTCGTCGAACACATGACCTGGCGCCTGTCCGAACGCCGGGGACGGGCCCGGCCGATCAACCTCACCACCGTCGCCTGCCACGAGGACCTGACCGCCACCGACCTCGTGGGCCGGTACCTCCTGTCCGGCGAGGAGACGGTGTGGATGGACGGTCCCCTTACCCGGGCCGTGCGCGACGGCGATCTCTGCTACCTGGACGAGGTGGTGGAGGCCCGCAAGGACACCACCGTGGTGATCCACTCGCTCACCGACCACCGCCGGATCCTGCCCATCGAGAAGACCGGCGAGCGGCTCGAGGCCCACCCGGACTTCCTGCTCGTCATCTCCTACAACCCGGGCTACCAGAGCATCGTCAAGGACCTGAAGCCGTCGACCCGCCAACGGTTCGTGAGCCTCGAGTTCACCTACCCGCCGCCGGACGCCGAGGCCGAGATCATCGTGGCCGAGTCCGGCGCCGACGCCGACACCGCCGCCCGCCTGGCCCGGATCGGGGCCACCACCCGCCAGCTGAAGGAACGGGGGTTCGAGGAGGGGGTCAGCACCCGTCTGCTGGTGTACGCCGGGCGCCTGATCACCGGGGGGATCGACCCGCGCCGGGCCTGCCGGTCCGCCATCGTCCAGGCGGTCAGCGACGACCGGGACGTCCAGCAGGCGGTGGCCGACGTGGTCGACGTCACCTTCCCCTGATGCCGCCCCGTCGCCGGGCCGCGGCCCACCCCCGGGCGAGGCGGCCCTCGTGCCTCTGCGGCTGACCGAGGTCCAACGGCCGCTTGGGCTGTTCGCCGAGGCCCTGGCCGGACGGGTCCTCCATCTCGACGCCCTGGACGGGGAACGGGGCGGCTGGCCGTGGGAACTGGACCTGCCCCGACCGGACGTGGTGGAGCTGCCAACGGTGGCCCGGCCAGACGGCAGCGACGCCGACCAGCGCCGGATGTACCGGATGCAGGTGCTCCACCAGGTGGCCATGGCCGAGCTCGGCACCTTCGGTGACGACCCCGAGGTCCCCGACCGGTTCGCCGCCCCCCACCACCCTGCGGTTGTGGCCTCCCCCCACCCGGCTTTGGCCGCCGGCCTGGTGGTCATGTTGGAGCACCACCGGGTGGCGGCGGCCACCCGCCACCGGTATCCGGGCGCCCGCGCCGACCTGGACCGGGCCCTCGGTCTGGCCCGGGAGTGGCGCCTGAGGGTCGGTCGGTCACCGGATCGGGCCGGTCCGGTGACGGCGCTCCAGCTGCGGTGCCGGGGGGCCGGGGCGGACGAGCTCCGCCGGCAGTGCCCCCGGGTCGACCCCGCGCTGATCACCTGGCTGGTCAGGGTGACCGCCCCCCTCACCGGGCCGGCGGCCCGCCTCGACGACAGCGCCCGGGTGGCCGCCGCCATCGCGGCCCGGCTCGGCCCCGCGGCAGCCGGGCCCGACCCCGACGACGGTCCTGACGCCGGGTCCGATCCGCGGCCGGAGGGACGACCGTCCGAGGAGCCGGCCGAGCCGACCCGGGACGAGGCCGACGGTGATGGCATCCCCGCGGCCGGCCCCCCGCCGGAGGGGGACGTGGACGCGGAACGGGGCGACCTGTCCGGGGACCGGGACGCCGGCGCCCTGTCGATCGCCGAGGAGCTCGAGGCCCCGGAGGAGATCGAGCGCCTGGCCCGGCCGGACCGGCGACCCGACCCGGCCCCCACCACCGGCGACGAGCGGACCTTCCTCTACGACGAGTGGGACCACGGGCAGGGCCGCTACCGGCCCGCCTGGTGCCGGCTGGTGGAGCGGAGGATCGAGGGCACCGACCACGACTTCATCGCCGGGGTCCGGCGCCGTCACGCCCAGCTCAGCCGCCAGATCCGGAGCCAGTTCATCCGACTCCGTCCCGAGGACCGGATCCGGGTCCACCGGCAGGTCGACGGCGACGAGCTCGACCTCGACGCCATGATCGAGGCCATCGTCGACCACCGCAGCGGGACCCTGGCCGACGACCGGGTGACCATCCGGCGCGACCGGGCCACCCGGGACGTGGCCACCGCCCTGCTGGTCGACCTGAGCGCGTCGACCAGTTCCCCGATCGAACCCCCGGAACCCGAGCTCGACCCCGGCGACCCGGCCGACGACGGCTACGACTACCTGCTCGACCCCGGAGCGGCCCCCGTCGGACCACCGCCCCGCCGGATCATCGACGTGGCCAAGGACGCGGTGGCCCTCATGTGCGATGCCCTCCAGCAGCTCGGCGACCGGCACGCGGTGTACGGGTTCTCCGGCCAGGGCCGCCTCGACGTGGAGTTCCACGTCAGCAAGGACTTCGACGACCCCACCTCACCCTCCACCTGGGCCGCCCTCGGGGCCCTGGCCCCGATCCGCTACACCCGGATGGGCCCCGCCATCCGCCACACCGCCGCCAAGCTGGCCGCCCTGGAGGCCCGCACCAAACTCCTGATCGTGATCTCCGACGGCTACCCCCAGGACGTCGACTACGGACCGGACCGGACCGACCGGACCTACGGGGTGGAGGACACGGCCCGGGCCGTGGCCGACGCCGCCCGGGCCGGGGTGGATGCCTTCTGCGTCACCATCGACCCGGCCGGGACCGACTACCTCGGGGCCATGTTCCCCGAGCACCGGTACCTGGTCATTGAGGACGTCGAATCCCTTCCGAGCGAGCTGTCGAAGTTATACCTGCGATTGTCACCGACCGGCCTTGGGTAGCATAATGAAACTCGCTGTCCGCCCGCCGGGACCGGGGCCGGGCACCTGAAACCCGCGATCACCTGAAACCCGCGATCACCTGAACAAAGGGGAGACCGATGCCGACCATCGTGCAGATCAACTTCGACTGGGACATCGACGAGGAGGAGTTGGCTCGTCGCTCCACCCCCGAGCGAGCCAAGGCGTTCTGGTCGGTCGACGGGCTCCGGTGGAAGGTCTGGCTGCGGGATCCGGAGCGGCGCGAGAGCGGCGGGATCTACCTCTTCGACGACCGGGAGTCGGCCCAGGCCTACGTGGATGGCCCGATCGTGGAGGCCGTCCGCTCATCCCCCGACTCGAGCAACCACTCCATCAAGATTTTCGACGTGCGCGAGGACGTCAGCGCCGTGACCGGGGGGCCGCTCGAGGGGCGGATCCCACCGAACTGAGCCGGCCTATCGGCCGTTCGGCAGAGCCTCATCGGCGGGCCGCCACCAGCCAAAGATGCCCCCGGCTCCCTCTACGACCTAGCGTCTGGCCATGGCCTATCCCGGTGTCCACGCGGCGACCCGTCCCGACCACCCCGCCATCGTCATGGCCGGGTCCGGCGAGACCCTGACCTACCGGGAGCTCGACGAACGCTCCAACCGGTTGGCCCACCTGTTCCGGGCCCAGGGCTTGGCCGCGGGCGACCATGTGGCCGTCTTCATGGAGAACCAGATCCGGTTCATGGAGATCGTGTGGGCGGCCCTGCGGAGCGGCCTGTACATCACGGCGGTCAACAGCTTCCTCGCCCCCGACGAGGTGGCCTACATCGTCGATGACTGTGACGCCGCGGTCGTGATCAGCTCCCGGGCCAAGGCGGAGGTGGCGGCGGCCATCGACCCGGCCGCCACCCCCAAGGTCCAGCGCTGGCTCATGACCGACGGCGTGCCGAGCACTAGTGCCGGTCCCGGATGGGAACCCTACGAGGAGGCGGTGGCCCGGTTCCCCGCCACCCCGATCGACGACGAGTCGGCCGGGCTGCCGATGCTGTACTCCTCGGGCACCACGGGCCGGCCCAAGGGTGTGAAGCGCCCCCTACCCGACCACGCCATCGACGAGCTCGAACCGCGGGTGGCCACCTTCTTCACCTCGGAGTACCGGTACGGGCCCGACATGACCTACCTGTCGCCGGCCCCCCTCTACCACGCCGCCCCGATGACGTTCTCCTGCGCCGTGCATCGGGTGGGCGGAACCCTGGTGGTGATGGAGCGCTTCGACGCCGAGGGCTGCCTGGCCGCCATCGAACGGCACCGTGTGACCCACAGCCAGTTCGTGCCCACCATGTTCGTACGCATGCTGAAGCTCGACCCCGGCCGCCGCCTGGCCCACGACCTGTCGACCCTCGGGGTGGCCATCCACGCCGCAGCCCCGTGCCCGGTCCCGGTGAAACAGGAGATGATCGAGTGGTGGGGGCCGATCATCTTCGAGTACTACGCCGGGTCCGAGGGCAACGGCTCCACCTTCATCACCAGTGAGGAGTGGCTGCAGCGACCGGGTTCGGTGGGCCGGGCTCGGATAGGCCAGGTACACGTGTGCGACGACGACGGCAACCCCCTCAATCCGGGCGAGATCGGCACCATCTACTTCTCCGGCGGCAGCTCCTACGAGTACTACAAGGACCCGGCCAAGACGGAGGCCGCGTCCCTGCCCGGCGGGCGGAGCACCCTGGGCGACATCGGCTATCTGGACGACGAGGGCTACCTCTACCTGACCGACCGCAAGGCCAACATGATCATTTCCGGCGGGGTGAACATCTACCCGCAAGAGGTGGAGGACGTCCTCATCACCCACCCGCGGGTGACGGACGTGGCCGTGTTCGGGGTCCCCGACCCGGAGATGGGCGAACAGGTCAAGGCCGTGGTCCAACCGGTCCACCTCGACGACGCCACCCCGGAGCTCGAAGCCGAGCTGATCGCCTTCGCCCGTGACCGAATCGCCCACTACAAGTGCCCCCGCAGCGTCGATTTCGAAGCCGAGCTCCCCCGCCTCCCCACCGGCAAGCTCTACAAGCGCCTGCTGCGCGACCGCTACTGGGGCACCACCGGTTCCAGCATGGTCTGACGGTCCGGCCGGGACAAATACACCAACCAAGCGCTCGCTTGCCACGGCCCCCCGAACTAGTGTCACGTGTGATGAGCAGCACACCAGTTCCGACACCCGGCCCAGCCCGCCACTTCATCGGCGGCGTCTTCGCCGATCCGGTCAACGGGGAGTGGTTCGACCACGTGAACCCGGCCACCGAGCAACCAACCGTCCGGGTCGCCAAGGGGGACGGTGACGACGTCGACCGGGCGGTGGCGGCCGCCCACGACGCCTTTGACGACGGCGCCTGGTCACGGGCCAAACCGAGCTTCCGCCGCCAGGTGCTGTTCCGGGTGGCCGACCTGATCGAGGCCCGCAGTAGCGAGATCATCGGCCTCCGGGCTCTGGAGATGGGTGGCCCGGTCGGACCCGGGCACGGAGCCGTGCACCCGATCGCCGAACGCTCGGCCTGGAACTTCCGGTTCTTCGCCGAGGAACAGGAGCTGGCCGGCAACGAGTCGTTCAACCGCGACGACAACCTCCTGACCTACACGATCGCCGACGCGGCCGGGGTGTTCGGCCTCATCACCCCGTGGAACGGCCCGTTCATGCTGTCGACCTGGAAGATGGCCCCCTGCCTGGCCTACGGCAACTCGGCGGTTCACAAACCCTCCGAGCTGTCGCCCCTGTCGATCCAGATCCTGTGCGAGATCTTCCAGGAGGCCGGCCTCCCCGAGGGCGTCTACAACACAGTCCTCGGTTTCGGCAAGGAGGCCGGGGTTCCGCTGGTGGAGCACCGTGACGTGATCGGGGTGTCGTTCACCGGTTCCCCCGGAACGGCACGCGACATCGCCACCCGGGTCGCCCCGGACCTGAAGCGGACCTCGTTCGAACTCGGGGGGAAGTCGGCCAACATCATCTTCGCCGACGCCGACCTGTCCCGGGCGGTCAAGGCCGCCGCCATGGGCATCTTCATGAACTCGGGCCAGGTCTGCGTGGCCGGCTCCCGGATCCTGGTCCAACGGGAGATCTACGACGAGTTCCTCACCGCATTCGAGGCCGAAGCGGCGAACTGGACCGCCGGCGACCCGTTCGATCCTGGCACCCGCTTGGGCCCCCTCGTCTCCCGCACCCAGTACGAACGGGTCACCAACTACCTCGACATCGCCCGCCGGGACGGCCGGGTCCTGTTCGGCGGGGGCCGTCCTGCCGGCCTCGACTCCGGGTTCTACGTGGCCCCCACCGCGGTGGTCGACGTGGACCCCGGGGCCCAGATCTGCCAGGAGGAGATCTTCGGCCCGGTGGCGGTGGTGATGCCCTTCGACGACGCCGACGACGCCCTCCGGATCGCCAACCACTCCTCCTACGGGCTGGCCGGCTACATCTGGACCGACTCCCAGACCACCGCCCACTACGTCAGTCACCGCCTCCAGACCGGGATGATGTGGATCAACGACGGGTTCGACCGCGACCTGCGCCAGCCCTTCGGCGGGGTCAAACAGAGCGGGCTCGGACGTGAGGGCGGCGGTCACAGCCGGGAGTTCTTCACCGAGACCAGATTCGTGTCCTTCCCCTTGACGCCCCGCTGACCGGAGCGGGTGGACCAGGCCCGGCGGGACCAACACTCCAGCGGCCCGTTACGCTGTGACCGCCATGGCGAACACGACCAGCCGTCCGAGTCCTCCCCGGGGTCGCACCAGTGGTGGCCGCCGCAAGGAGCTGTTGGAGATCGCCGCCCGGGTGTTCGCCCAGAAGGGGATCGCCGCCGCCACGGTGCGCGACATCGCCCAGGAGGCCGGGATCCTGTCCGGCAGCCTCTACCACCACTTCGCCTCCAAAGAGGAGATGGTGGCCGAGATCATCGCCGACGGCCCCGCCAGAATCTACGGGGACCGCGACACCGTGCTCGCCCTCGCCGCCGAGGACGCGGCGAAGACCATGCGGGCCTGCATCCTCGACGCCGTCACCTGGGTGGCCCACAACCCCGACATCGCCCGCATCCTCCGCAACGACGCCCAGTACGTCAAGGAGACCCCGGCCTTGGCCGACGCCGAGGCCAACCGGCAGGCCAACCGGCTGCTGTGGATCGGGGTGGTCGAACACGGCATCACCAACCGACAGTTCCGGCCCGACCTCGACGCCGACGTGGCCGTGCGGGCCATGTGGGACGGTGTGCTGGCCGCCATCCGCTGGTTCCCGCCCCTCGGCCACGAGGACCCGTCCGTGATCGCCTCCAAGCTCGCCGACCTGTACCTGGGCGGTATGAGTATCGGCGGGTCCTGACCCGGCCCGGTCCGGACCACCGAATCCGGTCGGAGGTGGTCAGCCGGTCGGAGGTGGTCAGCCGGCCGGGTGATCGGCCGGCCAGGTGGTCAGCCGGCCCCGCTCGGGGTCCCCAAGTACAGCTCGTGCAACCGGTCCGGTTCGGACCGGAGCGTCTCACAGCCACCGGAGTAGGCCAGGGTGCCGTGGGAAAGCACCGCGGCCCGGTCGCCGATGCCGAGGGCCAGGTTGGCGAACTGCTCCACCAGCAGGATCCCCAGGCCGTCGTCGGCCAGCTGACGGGCGGCCACCAGGAGTTGCTGCACGATCACCGGGGCCAGACCGAGCGACATCTCGTCGAGCATCAGGATCCGGGGCCGGGCCACCAGGGCCCGGGCGATGACCAGCATCTGCTGTTCCCCGCCGGACAGGAGCACCGAGCGACGGTCCGTCATCCCGGCCAGTCGGGGAAACACCTCGTAGGCCAGGTCGACCGCGTCGGGCCGGGCGGCTACGAGCAGGTTCTCGTGCACGGTCAGATCGGGGAAGATGGTCCGGCCCTGTTCGACCAGTGACAGACCGAGCTTGGCCCGGCGGGGGCGACTCAGGCCGAGCACGTCGGTGGATCCGCACCGGACCGTTCCCCGGGTGGCCGGGATCACCCCGGCCAGGGCCTCCAGCAGGGTGGTCTTGCCCGCCCCGTTGGGGCCGAGCAGCACGGTGATCTCGCCGGGGACGACGTCGAGGTCGATGTCGTGCACGATCTCGGCCGCCCCCCGGCTCACGGCCAGGCCCCTGATCTCGAACCGTTCGCTCATATCGTCTGCTCCTGGCGTGAGCGGTCGTCGGACGCACCCTCCTCGGCGGTCCGGTGACGGGCCTCGGCCTCGTGGAGGGCCTCGGCGTCACCGATGTAGGCGGCCACGACGAGGGGATCCCGCAGGACGTCGTCGGGGGCGCCGGCGGCGATGACCTGGCCGAAATCGAGCACGGGGAGGGCCGAGCAGGAGGCGGCGATCTGGTCGAGGTCGTGCTCGACCAAGAGGACCGAGCACCCGAACTCGTCGGGTATGCCCTTGATGCGCCGGGCCAGTTCGACCGACCGGTCGGCGCCCAGGCCGGCCAGGGGCTCGTCGAGGAAGGCCACTGTCGGTTGGGCGGCCACGGTGGCCGCCACCTCCAGGGCCCGGCGGGTGCCGGCGTCGACCAGCGCGATGGGCTGGTCGGCGGGGGGCAGGTCGAAGTAGCCGAGCACGGCGTCGAGCTCGGCCGGGGTGAGCGGCGCCCGTCGGGGGAAGGCCACGAACCCGCCCACGGTCATGTCGGGGATCGCCCTCCCCTGCTGGAAGGTCCGGCGCAGCCCGGCCCTGGCCCGGGCCGCGGCCCGGAGCCCCTCGATCGGGCGGCCGTCGAGCAGGATCGACCCGCCCGACGGGGGGGTGAATCCGCAGACCGCGTCGATCAGGGTTGACTTGCCGGCCCCGTTCGGGCCGATGACGCCGACCACCTCACCGTGGGGCACCACCAGGTTGACCTGGTCGAGGGCGAGGACGTTGCCGTACCGGACGGTCAGGTCCCGGATGTCGAGCGCTTTCGACGACGCCGTCCGGCGCCCGGTAGGCGGGAACACAGGTGCGGTGGGTGGGGCCGGGTCGGGTTCGGTGCTGGGCCGCGACCGCCGCCACGGGAACCTGGCGGCGATCCCGCCCGAACCCCCGGACAGGGCCTGGACGGCGCCGACACCGAACATAACCTGGGCCCAGGCCGGGCTCAGACCGAACCGGGACAGGGCCTCGGGCACCACCGCCATGAGGATCCCGGCGAACACCGCCCCGCTCAACGACTCGACACCCACCATCACCGCCGTGGCCAGGACGGCCATCGAGAAGGTCGGAGCGAACGACGACGGGGATACCGACCCTTCGAGCTGGCCGGCCAGCAGGGCCCCGGCCAGGCCGGCGATGAAGGCGCTGGTGCAGAACGACCGCAGCCGCCCTCCCGCCACCGAGAACCCGGCCGCCGCCGTGGCCCGCTCGCTGTACTTGATGGCCCGGCAGGCCCGGCCACCGCGGGTGTGCTCGTAACCACCGACCGCCAGACCGACCACGATCAGCACGCCGAGGCACAGCAGGAAGTAGGCCCGGTCTGACTGGAAGCCGACCGGTCGCCGGATGGCGATCTGGTCGAGCAGGCCCGGGAGCTGGAACTGGGACAGGACCGTCGACATGCCGACGGCGAAGGTGACGGTGGTGACAGCCAGGTACACGCCCCGCAACCGCACGGCCAGGCCACCGACCAGGATGCCGGCCGGTACCGCGGCCAGGCCGGCCACCACGGCCATGATCAGGAACGGCATCCGGGCGTGCACGTTCAGCCAGGCCATCACCCACACCCCGAGGTAGGCGAAGGTGAACTGGCACAGCGACAGCATGCCGACCTGGCTGTACAACAGGCCGACCGACAGGGCGAGCAGCCCCGAGGTGGCGGCCACGATGGCGACGAAGGTCCACGACCCGGGGGCGAACACCCCGACCAGGGCCAGGGCGGCCAACAGCACCGTCGGCGGCGTCAACCGCCGCACATCGTCGGGCGAGATCTCAGCGAGCCTCACTCCACTGCTCCTTTCGCTGGGACCAGAGCAGGACGACCACCACGATGACGAAGGGCAGCAGGCCCCGGTATCTGGGGATGACCGTGCCCCACCGCAGGGTCATGGACTCGAGGATCCCGAGGCCGATCCCGGCCGCCACCGTGGCTCCGAAGCTGCGGAGCCCGCCGATCAGGGCGGCGGCGAGGGCGGGCGCCACCAGCATGGCCATACCGGCCACGTTGGTCCGAGTGGGGGCGACCAGGATCACCGCGGCCGAGCTGATGGCGCCGCACACGGTCCACACCAGGATGACCAGGGCCCGGGTCGGGACACCGAGCAGTTCGGCCGTGGTGGGGCGGGCCGACACGGCCCGGAGGACCGCCCCGAACCGGGTCCGATTGACCACCAACCACAGCACCGCGGCCAGCAGCACGGCCGACACGATGATCACGATCGAGATCCCGGTGACCCGAGTCCGGCCGATATCGACCTGGATGCTGTCGAACATCCGCACGAAGGCCCGGACGTCGTCGCCGTAGATCAGGACGGTGATCCCGAACAGGGAGATGGCCATGGCGATCGACACCGCGGTCCGCACCGGGGCGCCGGCCTCTGCGAACAGGAACGCCATGACGACACCCTGCACGAAGGCGATCCAAGTACCGACGAGGATCCCGACCAGCACCGCCGTGGTGGGGCCCATCCCCCCCGAGACCAAGGATGTCACCAGGTAGGCGGCGAGGGCCCCGACGAACGTCTGCGAGAAGTTGATGACGTCTCCCACCCGATAGGCGAGGACGAGGCACACGCCCACCAGGGCGTAGACCCCGCCTCCGGCCAACCCGGCGACCACCTGGTCGAGCATCGTCCTAACCCTCCGGTGGGAAGGTGATCCACTCGTTGGCGTCGCCGACGGTCACCCAGCCACCGTCCCGGATCTCCACGATCTTGGACGTGTGATTCGGCTGGTTGCCCCAGACGAACGGGGCGCCGAGCAGTGACGTCTCCACGTCGAGGGCCTGGAAGGCGGCACCGACCGACTCCGCCGTGACCTCACCGTCGATCGACTGGAGGGCGGTCAGGGCCAGGTTGGCGGCCAGGTAGCCACCAGTGGCGAAGCTGGTCAGGGGGATGTCGTTGGCCTCCATCAGGCCCTTGAAGTCCTCGAGGCAGGCGCAGTCCCCGGTGAAGGGCTCGAACTCCGAGTTGGCCGGGATGCCGTCGCCGTTGGGCCCGAGCGCCTCGGCCAGGGTGGACGAGTAGCCCGAGGTGAGCATCATGATCTGGTAGTCCCCGGTGAAACCGCCGGCCACGGCGGCCTGGATGTAGGCCAGGTAGACCGGCTCGATGAGGGCCATGGTCACCCCTTCACAGCCCGCCGAGCGGAGTGCGGTCAGGCCGACGGTCGGGTCGTCCTGGGCCTCGACCGTCACGAAGGCGGTCAGGGTGTTCCCGGTCGCCTCCTCCCACTGGGTGACGACCTCCCGGTAGGAGGGGATCAGATCGGGCACGTTGAGGCCCATGAAGCAGACGTTGCCCAGGCCGAGGTTCTCCGACAGGTAGGTCATGTCGATCCCGGCGCTGAAGAAGGGGCCGGTGTTCACCGCGGCGATGTGGTCGTTGCGGAAACAGACCGGGTCGACGCCGGTGCCCAGGATCGAGTAGACGCCCTGGTCGGCTAGGTACTGGCCGGCGGCGGCGCAGGCCAGTAGCGACGCCCCACCCACCATGCCGACCACCTGGCGGTCCTCCACCAGGGTCCGGGCCGCGGTGGCCGCCTTGGCCGCGTCGGAGCCGTCGTCCTCAACCACCAGCTCGACAGGACGACCGTCGAGACCGCCCTGCTCGTTGAACCGGTCGAACACGGCCTGGGCGGCCACGGCCGCCTCGGGGAAGGTGGCGACACCACTCAACGAGCTGATCGCCCCGAACCTGATGGGCTCACCGGTGGCCGGGCCACCCCCGCTTCCCTCGGGCGAGACGTCGCCGGCCATCACCTCCGCCGTGGAGCTCCCGGAGCCACCGTCGCCGGTTCCGCCGTCGGCCGCTGAGTCGTCCGCCGATGAGTCGTCCGCAGTGGTGGTGTCACCGCCGTCCGATGAGTCCGCCGAAGTGTCGCTACCGCAGGCGCCAAGGACGAGCGCGATCGCCAACAGCAAAGGTAGTGCCTTGCGCACGATTCCCCCTCATATGTGGTTATGGATTGGTTGGTGCGTCGCCCGAACCGCCTCGGCGGGCGCGGTCCGACCGACGGATGTGATCAGGCCCGGCTTCGGGCGTCGCTGATCAACTTCTGCAACAGCTCGTCGCCACGAGCCCGGTTGGCGGGCGAATAGAACATGTGCGACGCGATCCGATTGGTGCGGGACGAGGAAAGATAGTTCCGCTCGTACAGTTCGTTGCGGGAGCCGAGCAACGAGCCGCAGAAGTCCCAGGCGATCCGATACACCATCGACCGTTCGTCGGCGCTGATGCCGTTGGCCCCCGGCTGGAACTCGTTCATGAGGGCGTTGATCCGATCGTCGGCCAGCTGGCGACGATCGGCGGCGGCCAACAGATTGTGACTACCGATCACCTTGAGGATGTCGTTGATCCGGACCATCCACAGGGGCATCATGGCCCGGATCGGGTGCATGGCTCGGGCGTCGGGGTAGACGCCGCCGTCCTCCCAGGTCTTGGCCTCGGTCACCGCGGCGATGAGGCTGCTGCGGGTCAGCTCGATGTACCCCATGATCTCGCCCAGCAGCTCCAGGGTGCGCTCCGACACGTCGTTCACGGCCTCGGCCATGCGGACGGCGAGCCCGTAGGCGAACTCCAGCTTGGTGAGCGCCCGCAGGGTGGTCTGCTGCATGATGTTCGGCCACCACGACGACGGCATCATGACCTGGTTGTAGACCCCGGCGTGACCGTCGATCCACACGTTCTCCTTGGGCACGTGCACGTCGTCGAAGAGGCACAGGGCGTCCTGTTCATCGAAGCGGGTGGAGAACGGGGAGTCGACGGGGTCCGCGTCGGGCCTGATGCCCGAATCGCGGCACAGGAACACCAACCCGGGTGAGTCCATGGAAACGGTGAAGGAGAGGGCGAACTCCGACGGTGCCCCGGACGGCAGCGGATGCCCCGGATACACCGTCTGCTCGTCGGCGAACGGGGCCAGGGTGGCCAGGAGCCGGGCGCCCCGCACGATGATCGAGTCCTCGGTCTCACCGACCTTGCGCAGAGGGGCCGGATTGTTGGCGAAATCCGAGTCGTTGGCCTTGTCGATATTGGGATGGACGATGGTGTGGGTGAGCGAGAGATCGTCGCGGCGCAGCCGCTTCTGGAAGTTGACGAGATGCTCGTAGCCCTCCGCATTGGAGCCGTCCGGATTGGCCCACCGGTGCTTGTCGTCGGCGAAACCGGCGAACGTGACGTTCATGTAGTCCGGGGTGCGACCCATCACCCCCATGCTCAGTTCGGCGATCCGGGTCAGCCCCTCACCCCGCCTTTGCAGGTCACCGACCGAACGGGGTTGCATATGGCTGATGTTGATGGACTCACCTGACTCCGGGTCAGGGATCAGGAGCAGATCCGGTTCGGCGAGCTGGAGATCGTAGTAGGCAGCGATCGCCTCCGCTCCCCCCCTGAACCTCGGGTGATCGGCGACCGACTCCACCCGCTCTCCCCCCAACCAGATCTCCCGGTTGGTGGCCTTCAGGCCCTTTAGATAATCCTGCCCAGAGCGCGCGGCCATGGCGTACTCCCCCTTTGTCTGGCTGTCGATCGGTGAACGGCTGATCGGTGACGGCTGATCAGTGACGGCTAGGCGTTGGCGCCGAAGCGCACATAGTCGGTGCTGTCCTCCAGCGACCCGGGACCGCTGGTGGGCAACGGCTCGAAGTGGCTGAGGGCGGCGTCGACGTCACCCTCCCACACCTCGCTGGGCAGCTCGTAGAGCACCTCGATGCCGTGGCCGTCGGGATCGACGACGTAGGCGCTGTGGGTCATCCCATGGTTGCCCCTGATGGCCACCTCCTGACCGACGTCCTGCATGTGCTGCAGTTGGCCCATCCACTCCTCCCGGGTGCCGTAGGCCAGAGCCACGTGGGCCAGCCCGGGACGCTCGGTGAACATGTCCCAGTCGGGCGCGGGTCCGGCCGCCTCGGGGTTGGGGATCTGGATCAGGGCCAGGTCGTGGTGGTGCTCGGCGTGGCCCCGGTAGAAGCGCATGTCCACGTCCGGGGCCGCCGGTGTGTCGAGCTGGCCGCACTGCTCGAATCCGAGTACCTCGGTGTAGAAGCGATGGGACTTTTCGATGTCTCGCACCTGCAGGACCAGATGATTGACCGTCGGCTTGCTTGCGGGCATGTGGAAGCTCCTTCCCCCTGAGAACGGGCCGATCGGTGAGACATTCGTCACCGGCACCGGCCTGATGCGAATCTTGACACAACCTGGACTCCGGCCGCAACAAGCATTTGCTTGGTTGACGGCGAGGTGCCCCGGGCGGCCGGTCAGGATTTGGTGCGAGGGGCCGCGGCCGACAAGGGTGAAGCCGCGGCCGAGGAGCGATCAGGGTCCCTCCCTGGTCCTGGGGGTCGGACGGCGCCGGGGCACGGCCGCCGGGCACCGGGCCCCCACCGATCCACCCGGCGCAGGAGGATCCCGATGCAGCTCACCGATGACCAGCACCTCGACGCCGCCAAGGCCCTGGTGGAGGCCGAACGCACCCACGACTGGGCCGAACCCCTGTCGAGCCGGCATCCGGACGCCGACGTCGAGGACGCCTACCGCACCGGCATCGCGGTGCGGGATCTCAAGCTGGCCGAGGGCCGGACCGTCAAGGGCCACAAGATCGGTTTCACGTCCAAGGCGATGCGGTCCCTGGTGGGGGCGACCGAACCGGACTACGGATTCCTCTACGACGACTGGTTCGTGGCCGAGGCCTCCACCGTGTCCCGCCAGGCCATGAACCATCCCCTGGTGGAGCAGGAGATCGCCTTCGTCCTGGGCGCCCCGCTCTCGGGTCCCCACGTGAACGCCGCCGACGTGATCCGGGCCACCGACTTCGTGCTGCCGGCCCTGGAGATCGTGGACAGCCGCTATGAGGGCCGGGGCACGAACCTGCTGGTCGACTCGATCTCGGACGCGGCCTCGTGCGGTTTCGTGGTGCTCGGCGGCAACCCGGCCCGCCTCGCCGACATCGACGTCCGCCGCCTCAGCGGCTCCCTGCAGATCAACGGCGACCTCATGGAGAGCGGCTCGGCCAGTGCCGTGATGGGCAATCCCATCAACGCGGTGGCCTGGTTGGCCAACAAGCTCACCGAGTTCGACGTCACCATGGAACCCGGCGACGTGATCCTCTCCGGCTCCTTCATCAAGGCGGTTCCCTTCGACGCGGGCGACTCGATCCTGGCCCTGTTCGACCAGCTCGGCGAGGTCGGCCTGCGCGTCGACTAGACCCCCGACGGAGCCGGACCCCCCGGGGGCGCGTTCACTGGAAGGTGATCGCGGTTCCGTGGCCGATGCTGGCCGCGGCGGCCACCCACAGCGTCCACCACACGATCCGTTCCCGGGCCAGGGGGTGGGAGGCGTCCCCGCGGCCCCCGGCCAGGCGCTCGGCGGCGGCCGGGGTAGGGCCGTCGGGGCCGAGGTCGATCCCGAGGGCGGGGGCCACCAGCAGCAGTTCGTCCCGCAACCGGTACGAGGAGCCGACCATGCCCCCGGCGATCTCGCTCGCGCCGTCGGGGTAGAGCACGTCGTCGAACTCGACCGGGACGTAGTAGCCCTCGGCGTCGGAGTGGCAGACGAGGTGGGAGTCCATCCGGACCGACAGCTCCCGGTCGATCAGGGGGTCGGCGGCGGGGTCCTCGCCGGCGGCGAGGGCCGGCACCTCCGTCTCGCCGTTGCGGACGTGGGCGAACACCCGACGCAGGCCGTGCAGCATGCCGTAGGAGATCGAGGCCTCATGGACGGGCAGGTGGACGGGGATCCGTTCCGGCTCGGTGTACCCCGGGTACCCCTCGGCGGCCACGAACCCGGCCAGCCGGGCGAACTGGTCCCGGTAGTACTCGTAGGCCTCCTCGTCGGCCTCTCGCACGTCGTCCAACACCGCCACCGCCACCACCAGACCCATCGGTCCACCTCCACCGCTCGGCACCCACGCCCGACCGGCGTGAGCGTAGCTCCGGGGCCGGCCCGGTGGCCGTCGGCCGGGACCCGGTTCACCTCACGGTCGGGGTAGGGCCAGGGCGGCACCGAACGCCGCCTCGAAGCCGGCCACGGCGCTCGGTTCCACCGGGAAGTGCCCGCAACCCTCCAGGATCCGCGTCCCGGTGGGCACGGTCATCTCGGCCAGGTACGAGCGGCTCACCTCCGGCGGCGTCCAGCGGTCGTCGCCGGGATGGGCGAGGACGACCGGGCAGGCCCGGAACCCGGCCGGCGTGTAGCCGGGGTCGTGCTCCAACCAGGAGCGGAGGAAGCCCAACGGCACCGACGAGCCACCACCGAGCGGGTCGGTGGCGCAGGTCCGGGCCAGTTCCGGGTCGTTGGCGATGTCGGCCATCGGCGTCAACCAGCGGATGGGTACGAGCCGCCGGTCCGTGACCCGGCGGGTGGCCCGCAGGACGGGCAGGCCGGCCGAGACGAGGAGGGGGTGTCGGGCCACCACCCCGGCGGCGTCGGGGCGGCGGGGATCGAGCAGGCAGGTGGCCACCACCGCCCGTACCGCACCGGGGCCCAGGCGGTGGGCCACGTCCAGGGCCAGCCGGCCACCCATGCTCACCCCGACGAGCAGCAACGGCCGCCCGGGACGGGCGGCGGTGACGGCGAGATCGGCCACACCGTCGACCCAGTCCCGGTAGCGGACCCCACGCCGGTCGGGGACGACGGTGTGGCCGTAGCCGGGCAGGTCGGGGGCGAGCGCCTCCCCACCGAAACGTTGGGCCAGCACACCGAGCGGCGCCAACATCCGACCGTGGCCCCCGGCCCCGTGCAGCACCACCACCGTGGCGGTCGGCTCGGCCGGAGCCGGGTGGCGGTACACGTGGAAGGTGGTGCCACCCGGCCGGGCGATCCACTCGCCGGTGGGGTCGACCAGTGGCGTGGCCAACCCGGGCGGCGCCCACCGCCGGTATCTCAGGACGTGAGGATCGTTCATCGTGCCGCCGACCGTACCCACCCGGCGCCGGTCCCACCGTCCCCGGCCGCACCGTCCCCAGGGCACCGTCCCGGTAGCCATCTACTGCGATCGCGGTAGGGATCGCAGTAGACGGGAGCGGCCAAGCCTGCGTCGGGACGACGACGGCCGGGCGGCTGTCGTGCAGGGTTGGAGGCATGATCGAAGTCCACCACCTGACCAGGCGCTACGGCGCCACGACCGCCGTCGATGACCTGAGCTTCTCGGTCCGGCCCGGGATCGTCACCGGGTTCCTCGGGCCGAACGGCGCCGGCAAGACCACCACGATGCGGATGATCCTGGGCCTGGAGCGCCCCACCAGCGGCCAAGCCCTCGTCGACGGACGCCCGCTGGCCGAGCACCCGGATCCCTCGGGCCGGATCGGTTCCCTACTCGAGGCCAAGGCGGTGCACCCGGCCCGTTCGGCCCGCAACCACCTGCGGGCCCTGGCCGCCACCGCCGGCATCCCCGACCGCCGGGTCGACGAGGTCCTCGAGCTCGTGGGCCTCACCGGGGTGGCCGGCCGGGCCGCCGGCGACTTCTCCCTGGGGATGGCCCAACGCCTGGGGATCGCCACCGCCCTGCTCGGCGATCCGGACACGATCATGCTCGACGAGCCGGTGAACGGCCTCGACCCCGAGGGCATCGTCTGGATCCGCCACCTCCTGCGGGGCCTGGCCGCCGAGGGCCGCACCGTGTTCGTCTCGTCCCACCTGATGACCGAGATGGCCCTGACCGCCGACCGGTTCGTCATCGTCGGCCGGGGCCGATTGGTCGCCGACGTCTCCCGGACCGAGCTGGAGGCGATGTCCGCCGGGACCGCCGTCTTCGTGCGGACCGGTGACGGCGCCGCCCTGCGGTCGGCCCTCGCCGCCGACGGCGTCCGGATCACCGACTCGGCCGACGTCGCCGACGGGTTCGACGTCACCGGTGTCGACAGCGACACGGTCGGGCGTCTGGCCGCATCCAACGGCCTGACCCTGCTCGAGCTGACACCCCACCGGGGGTCACTGGAGGAGACGTTCATGGATCTCACCCGGGGTTCGGTGCAGCACCACGCCCGCGCCACCCATCGGGGCGAGCTGGTGGGGGTGGCCTGAGATGTCCACCGACACCCTCACCCCCGTCGAATCCGCCGCCCCGACGCGTCGGGTCACCTTCCCCAACGTGGTCCGGTCCGAACGCCTCAAGTTCGTCTCGGTCCGTTCCAACCTACTCACCCTGGGCGGCGCCGCCCTGACCCTGGTCGTCCTGGGCGGCCTGTTCGCCGCCTTCGCCGGCGACCCCGGGGATCGCCGCCAGGCGCTCGACCCGGTCTCCGCGTCCTTCGGAGGTCTGACCCTCGTCCAGATCGTCGTCGGCGTCCTCGGCGCCCTGTTCGTGGCCAACGAATACGCCAACGGGCTGATCCGCACGATGTTCACCGCGGTTCCCCGCCGCGACGCCGTCGTGGCCGCCAAGGCCCTCGTGGTCGGCACGGCCACCTGGGCCGTCATGACGGTGGCCGCGGTGGCCACCTTCCTCCTCGGTCAGGCGCTCTACTCCGGCGACCTGGCGACCTACGGGCTCCTCGACGACGGGGTGCTCCGGGTGGTGTTCGGCTCCGGGCTGTACGCCGCGGGTATCGCCGTGATGGGCGCCGCCCTCGGGTTCATCCTGCGCAGCACGGCGGGGGCGATCGCCACGCTGGTCGGGGTCCTGATGGTGGCCCCCGCCCTCATCGGTCTCCTCCCCGGCGCCGTCGCCGATCCCATCTCGAGGATCCTCCCCGGGGCGGCCGGCTCCTCGTTCCGCGAGCTCCACGTCGCCGCCGACGCCCTGTCGCCTTCGGCCGGACTCCTCGTGTTCGCCGCCTGGATCGTCGGGCTCTTGGCCGTGGCCGCCTGGAGCGTCCGACGCCGGGGCGCCTGACCTCCGTTCCCCGTTCTGTCCCTGCCCATTCCGTTCTGTCCCTGCCCGTTCCGTTCTTTCCCTGTCTGTCCCTTCCCTGCCTGTTCCTGTCCGTCGCCGGGGCCCACTCCCGTGCGACCGGCCCGCCATCCACCCCGCCAATCCCAAAGGAGACCTGCCATGTCCGTCCTCCGACGCCGTGATGTTCGCATCGCCGTGGACACCGCCCTGCTCGCCGCCTTCGTGACCGCCTTCCTCACCCGGGAACCGTCGTTCGACCCGGATTACCTACTGCACAGCCTCGTCGGCCTGGCCGTCGTCCCGATCGTGTGGCTCCACCTGCGGGGCAATTGGGGCTGGGTCAAACGGGTGGCCCGGCGCCGCCGTCACGACCGGGAGGCCCGGCTCGGGGCCTTCAACACGGTGTTCGGTGGCCTCACCACCGTCTGCATCGTGTCGGGGATCCCGCTGTGGGTGGGCGAGTTCGACTCGTCGGCTCTGGTCGGTCTCCACGCGATCACCGGGGGCCTGGCCATCCTGGCGATGATCGTCCACCTGGTCTGGAACCAACGCCGCCTGCGGGCCCTGTTCCGCCGCCCGTCCCGGCCCGCCCCGACGGCCCGCCCGGCGGCGGCACCCGGAACCGATCGCCGCCCGGACCACGACCCCTCCTCGGTGCCCTCGCTACGGTGACGTGGATGACCGCGTCGAGGACTGCACCGGGTTCGAGGATCCGGGCGCGGCTGATCGATCTCGCCTGGTGCGGGGCCACGGTGGCCGGCACCGCGGCCGTGATGTCGCAGGATGGCTTCGACGCCGTCGCCGTCGCCTCGGCCGCGGTCGGCGTCGTGCTCATCGTGGCCCGGCGGCGGTGGCCCGTCCCGGTCCTCGCCGTCGGGCTCGTGACCACGTTCGCCGGTCTCGTCATCACCGGGCAACCCTCCGCCATCCTGTTCGTGACGATGCTGCTCGTCTACAACGTCGCCCGGCGCACCAACCGCACCGGAGCACTCTGGGCCGGCGCCACCGGCGGGGTCGTCCTGGGCTCCAGCGTCCTGATCGTGTTCGGCGGCGACGACGCCGTCCGCCAACTCTTCAGCGCCGTGACCTGGCCGGCCCTCGCGGCCGCGGTCGGCGACGCAACCCGCAGCCGGGCCGAGGTGGTGGCCAACGCCCTCGAACGGGCGGAGCGGGCCGAACGAACCCGGGACGAGACCGCCCGCCGCCAGGTGGTGGAGGAACGCCTCCGCATCGCCCGCGACCTCCACGACGCCGTCGCCCACCACATCTCCATCGCCAACGTCCAGGCCGGCGTGGCCCGCCACCTCCTCGACTCCGACCGCGACGGCGCCCGCTCGGCCCTCGACCATGTCCGCTCGGCCACCCAGCAGGTCCTCGACGACCTCGGCGACATCCTCGGTGTCCTGCGATCCGACCTCGCGCCCAGTCCCACCGCGCCCACCCCGACCCTCGACGACATCGACGAGCTGATGGCTACCGCCACCTCCACCGGCCTCGACATCCGCTACCGGACCAGCGGCCGGACCAGGCCCCTGCCGCGGCCGGTCACGATCGCCGCCTACCGCCTCATCCAGGAGGCCCTCACCAACGCCCACAAACACGGGGGCGGCCACGCCGAGGTGACCGTCGCCTACCACCCCGACCATCTGCGCATCACCGTCGGCAACCAGACGGCCCCGCCCGCCGCCCCAGAGACCGCCGGGTACGGTCTGATCGGCATGCGCGAACGAGTCACCGCGGCCGGCGGCACCCTCGAGGCCGGCCACCGGCCGGGTGGACGGTTCACCGTCGACGCCCGCCTCCCCCTCGAACCCCCGGGCTCCGGCGACGAACGCCCGGCCATGACCGGAGCCGGCTCGTGACCATCAGGATCCTCCTCGTCGACGACCAGGCCCTCATCCGCGCCGGCTTCGCCGCCCTCATCTCCACCGCCGACGATCTCGAGGTCGTCGGGGAGGCCGGCAACGGTGACGACGCGGTCGAGCTGGCCCGGCAGCTCCGGGTGGACGTCGTCCTGATGGACATCCGGATGCCCGGCACCGACGGCGTCGAAGCCACCCGCCGCATCAGCCGCGACGACGACCTCGCCGGCGTCAAGGTCATCATCCTCACCACCTTCGAGCTCGACCAGTACGTCATCGACGCCATCGAGGCCGGCGCCGCCGGGTTCGTGGGCAAGAGCATCGAACCGGACCAGCTCATCGAGGCCATCCGTACCGTCGCCTCGGGCGAGGCCCTCCTCTCCCCCAAGGCCACCCGGGCCCTGCTGGCCGCTTACACCGCCGACAGTGGCACCGAGCCAACGCCTCCCCCACCCGACGACCCCGCTCTCGCCCTCCTCACCCCCCGGGAGCGGGAGGTGGTCGAGCTCGCCGCGCTCGGGCTCACCAACGCCGACATCGCCGAGCGCCTCTATCTGTCCGCCCTCACGGTCAAGACCCACGCCAACCGGGCCATGATGAAGCTCGACGTCCGCGACCGCGCCCAGCTCGTCGCCTACGCCTACCGGTCCGGGCTCGTCACCCCGGAGGGTGGTTGAGCGACGGGGGTGGTGCCACCCCGGGCCGCCCCCGGGGGAGGCCGACTACGCTGCCTTCGTGGCCGACACTCCCGACTATTCCCTGCTCGACCGGGGCGGGGTCAGCGCCCAGATCTTCTTTCCCCGCCCCGATCCCTCCCCCGCCCCGGCCGGGGCCACCGACCATGCCGTCGAGGTCGGCGACGGGGTGTCGATCGCGGCGAGGCGGTACGAGGTCGACCGCCAGGGTCCGACGATCGTCTACTTCCACGGCAACGGTGAGGTGATCGGCGACCACGACTGGATCGCCCCCCTCTACCACTCGGTCGGGCTGAACCTGTTCGTGTTCGAGTTCCGCGGTTACGGCCGCAGCACCGGCACCCCCACAATCGACCGTCTCGTCGCCGACGGCGCCGTGTGCGGGGAACGGGCCCTCGAACTGCTCTCCGACGACGGGTTCGATGGTCCCCGCCTGGTGATGGGACGCAGCCTGGGCGCCAACCCCGCCCTCGAGGTGGCCGCCCGGGTGCCGGGCTACCGCGCCCTGATCCTGGAGAGCGGGGCCGGGAACGTCGGCCGGTTCGCCGACCGCCTGGGGCTGCCCCGCGACAGGGCGCTCGATCGCCTCGTCGCCGCCCACGAAGCGAAACTGGCGACGATCACCGTCCCCACCCTGATCATCCACGGGCTGCTCGACGATCTCGTCCCGGTGGATCACGCCCGGGCCACCGCCGGGCTCCTGACCGGGAGCGACGTGACCACCGAACTGGTGGCCGGCGCCGGCCACAACGACCTTCTCCTGATCGACCCGGCCGGCTACATCGAAGCGATCGTCGAACTGGTCGGACGGGCGACGGCGTGACCGGGTCCAGGCTGCTCAGACCCCGGGGCGTTCCGGTGGGGGGCCGAGGGCGACGGTGACGCGGCGCCCGACCCGCGGGCGGGCGGTTATCACCACGAGGTCGGTGCCGGGCTGATCCTCGGCCTGGGGGAGGTCGGTGATCCGCCGTCGTCGCCCCACGACCTGGATGAGCAGCCGCTCTCCGGCCCCGCCCACCGCGATTCCCTTCGCCCGGACCACGTCGTCGCCCAGGTCATCGAGGATCCGATCGAGCTCGGCGCGAGTCGCGGGCACCGGTAGGGGCACGATCGAGGTCTCGTGCGGATCGAACAATTGGGGCAGCGGCGTGGCCGTCACCCCTCCCGGCCGCCGGGTGCCGAGTTCGAGCAGGGACGCGCTGTCGGTGGCGTCCGCCACGTCGAGGGCGGGGATGTCCGGGGCGACGGCCACCAGGCGGTCCCGCACCGCAGCCAGCCCCGCCTCGTCGACGAGCTGGGACTTCGACAGCAGCAGGAGGTCGGCGGCCTGGAGCTGGCGGAGGACGATCGCACCGATCACCGGGTTGTCGAGCTGCCCCTCGATCTGCTCGACGTCGACCATCACGACCGTGCTGTCGAGGCGGAACCCGAGGGAGTTGGCGAACCCGGCGACGCGGGTCGGATCGGCCACCCCGCTCAGTTCGACGATGACGTGATCGGGGGCCGAAGGCCGTTCCCGCACCGCATCGAGCGCCGACGCCAGGCCGCGGGCCATGCTGCAGCACACGCACCCGTCGGTGAGCTCGACGAGGTCGCCGCTGCGCCGGGCGACGAGGGCGGCGTCGACGTTGATCGTGCCGACGTCGTTCACCACGACGACCACCGGCCGGTCGGTCCGGGCCAGCAGGGCGTTCAACGCCGTCGTCTTCCCGGCGCCCAGGTATCCGCCCAGCAGCGTCACCGGCACCCGGCGTCCGTCCCACGGCGCCAGCTCGTCCTCCCCGACCCATTCCTCGGCCTCCGACTGCACCGCCACCAACCTTCCCCATCCAGATCAGGAATGATTCCTGTGTCCGCCCAGCCTACGCCCTACCCGCCCACCCGACGTTCATCAACCACTCCGCCGGGCCGGGGCCCGGTCAGCGGGGACGGTAGTCGCCTCCCGGGCCGGGGGTGATGTGGAGCAGGCGGCCGGGCTCCCGGGCCTCGAGACGATGCCAGATCCCCCGGGGGACCACGAACGCGTCCCCGGGCCGGAGACGAACGCTGGTCTCGACGCCGACCGTCTCCTTGTCTCCGTCGTCGATAATGAGGTCCATCGAACCGCTGAACACATAGAGCAGCTCGTCACCGTCCGGGTGCAGCTCACCAAGATGGGGGCCGGGCCCCGGGGCCACCGGAACCACGCCGATCGAGTAGCCATCCACCCGGACGGGCGGCCCGGGAGGTGACGACGCCACGGCGATGGACCGGCCGCCCAGGAGGTGGGCCACCATTCCCTCGAAGGCGATCGGGACGTCGGTGGAGCCACTCATCCACGTCACTCTCGGCCCTGGGCCCCGGGCTCGGCAAGCCCCATCCGGGGCCCGCCCGCCTAGGCCACCGGTCCTACCGCTGGTCGCGCCGCGTCCGCCGTACGGCTCCGGCCGCCTCCCGCCAGGCCTGGCCCCAGCCGGTCCGCCGGAGCTGCTCCCGGACGTGGCGGTCGCCGTCGATCCGCCGGACCGAGGATCCCCCGCCACCCTCGTCGCCCACCAGTACTGTCCGTTCGTCGAACACCACCTCGGGATCGGCGCACGAGTTCACCACCTCGCCGCTGTCCGGGCCGACCCGCACCACCGTAGACCCGTCGCGGAGGGTGACGGCCACCCCCTCGTCGGGCGCCCAGGCGCACCAACCGCTCAGATAGAGGTACCGGCCCTGGTGCGGGCCCGATTCCCGGGCCACCAGCCGGCCCCGGCTCAGCCGCAGGTGGGGCCAGATGTGGTCGATCCCGGCCCCGTTGCGCATCCCCTCCGGAGCCTCAGACCCTTCGAGGCTGAGCCGGGCGTAGGCCACGAGGGCCGGTTCCAGCCGTAGGCGTTCCTCGGGTCCGTGGCCGAGGAACGCCCGCAACACCGCCGCCGCGGCCGGGTGGCCGCCCGGGACGGCCCGCTCCGAGGTGATCGACAGTTCTGCACCGTCGAACATCGGGGCCCGCAGCCGGAGCTCTCCACCCCACCACAGCCGTTCCACCGCGGTGTCGAAACCCCGGGTCCGGCCGGCGGCCACCGGGGGCTCGGCGCCCTCCCGGTAGCTGGTCCAGCCGTCGCCCCTGGCTTCGTAGATCACCGCGGGATCCGGATCGTCGTTGGTGTAGTGCCCGTCCACGGGACTCACCCGGGCCAGGACATCGCCGTCACGCCAGCTGAGCGCCAGGCCGTGCTCCTCCTCCCAGGAGCAGTCGCCCATCAGGTACAGATACACGCCAGCGTGGGGATCGTACTCCTGGCGTTCCACCCCGCCCCAGCAGATCCGGATTTGCTCCCAGATCTCCTCCGGACCGGCGAACGGTTCGGACCAGGCCGATCCCTCCACCTTGCCGCGGTACGCCCAGAGGTGGGGGGTGATCCGTGCCCGCTCGTCGGGACCGAGCGCGAGGAAGGTCCGCAGCACCCGCTCCACCACCGGCCGGTCGGCGGGCGGCAGCGAGGTCTCGAACCTGACCGGCGCACCACCGAACACGGGAAGGCCGATCGTCGCCTCCTCCCCCGCCATTAGCAGGTCGAGATCATGCTCCGCCAACGCCATGGACTTACCCGCCTCCGCCGCCCGCCGTTCGCCCCCGCCGTCGGCGACCACGATAGTCACCGGATGGTGGAGCCGGGGCGCGTCCCCAGGGCCTCTGGCTCGCGGCGCGGGCTCGCGGCTCACGGCCGCACTGGCCCACTGGCTCGCGGAATGCGACCCCGTCCTACGATGGGGTGCGGGCTCCACCGCGGAGAACGCCCATCGTGTCGCCTGTGGGCCGGAGGTGTCCCATGTCCCGTGCCGGTCGCCTGACCCTGACCTTCGACAACGGGCCGTCGGCCGAGGCCACCCCGTTCGTGCTCGACGAGCTGGCCCGGCGGGGTCTGCCGGCGTACTTCTTCGTGGTGGGTCGACGGCTTGGCGCACCGGCCGCCGCCGACCTGGCCCGTCGGGCCGTGGGCGAAGGCCATATGGTCGGCAACCATTCCATGACCCATGCCGAGCCGCTCGGCCTGGCCACCGACCCCGGCCACGTGGCCGCCGAGATCGAGGCCACCGAACAACTCCTGGCGGACCTGAGCCTGGCCCCCGACCCACCCCTGTTCCGGCCGTTCGGACTCGGTGGCCGCCTCGGTCCCCACCTGTTGAGCCGGCCCGCGGTGGATCATCTGCAACGGCACCGATACACGGTGGTGCTGTGGAACAGCGTCCCCCGGGACTGGGTCGACGTCGACACCTGGCCGGCGGCGGCCAAGGCCGACCTCGCCGCCCACGACCACACGGTGCTCGTGCTCCACGACCTGCCCACCGGGGCCCTGGCCCACCTACCCGCCTTCCTCGACCACGTCCAGGATCAGGGCATCGACATCACCCTCGATCTACCCGACACCTGTGTGCCCATGCGGGCCGGCCAGCCCACCCCCGACCTCGCCACCTACACCGCAGCAACCCGATGAGGCCTCGGCCGAAGAGCCGACAAACCCGCGAACTGCGTACCGTCGGTCGTCGGCTGCCATGATTGGGGCACGATCCCGACCCGGCCGGAGGTCACCCATGGGGACGAGCCAGCGTCACCGTCTGAGCCCCCGCCTGTCCGGGGTCCTGGCCATTGAGGCGCCGATCGTCCAGTCCGGCATGGCCGGGGTAGCCGGGCCCGAGCTGGTGAGCGCCGTGTCGGAGGCCGGTGGTCTCGGGGTCATGGCCGCGCTGCGCCTACCGCCGGATCGGGTGCGCCTCTCGATCCGGCGGATCCGGGAGGCCACCCGCCGACCGTTCGGCGTCAACATCTGGTTGCACGACGACGTGCGGACCTCCCCCGATCCGGCCTCGGTCCCCGACGACGTGGTGCGGGGCGCCCAGGCCGTGCTCAACCAGTTCCGACCCCGGTTCGACCTGCCCCCAACCCTGGAACGTCCGGCCCCCGCCGACGATCTGGTGGACGCCGCCATTGAGGTGATGATCGAGGAACGGATCCCGGTGTTCTCCACCGGCCTCGGCGTGCCGGAGGCGGAGCTGGTGGAACGGTTCCACCAGGTGGGTTCGACGGTGATCACCATGGTGGCCACCGTCGAAGACGGGCGGGCCGCGGTGGCCAACGGGGCGGATGTCGTGGTGGCCCAGGGCCGGGAGGCGGGTGGTCATCGTAGTTACGGCACCAAACGGGCCCGGGCCGACGCCGAGGGCGTCTCGTGCCTCGTGCTCGTTCCGGCCATGGTGGACGCGATCGGCGCCCAGGTGCCGGTGTTGGCGTCCGGTGGTGTGGTGGACGGGCGGGGTCTGGCCGCCATGATGGCCCTCGGGGCCGACGGGGTGCTGCTCGGAACCCGGTTCGTAGCCACCCGAGAGTCGGCGGCCGCCGACCTGTGGAAGCGGCGGCTGACCTCGGGCGACCGGGTCACCGCCCTGACCGACGGTTTCACCGGGCAGTGGGCCCGGGTGCTGGACACGGAGTTCACCGACCACTGGGCCGCGTCCGGGGCGGAGGCGCTTCCCGGGCTGCTGCAGGCCTCCGCCGGCTACGACCTGTTCGGTGCAGCCCGCCGCGCCGGTGACGATCAGTTGCAGCCCCTGTACGCCGGTGCCGCCGTGGGCCGGTTGTCCGACATCCCGTCGGCCGCCGAGGTGGTCCGGAGGATGGTGGCCGACGCCGGCGCCCTCCTGGGAAGATGGCCCGCCGATCTCAGCGGGCCCATCACCGAACCGGGCTGATCGAAGGCCCGGTGAGGCTACCCCAACGCCTGGACGCCGGCCTGGTGGACCGTGTCCAGCGCACTGAGCACCCGGCTGTAGGTAGCGACATCGTCGACCAAGCCCTCGGCCTGCAGGGTGATGTTCGAGTACACCCCATCGCGGCAGCGCTGCCCGGACACGCCGATCGGGTCGGTGGCGTTGGGCACGTAGTTGACCAGCTCATCGACACCTTGGCCGGCCCCCTGTGCCTCGGCCATGTCACTGAATAGGGCGCACGCCTCGTCACCACCCATGTCGGGGTTCTCTTCCAGGAGGCGACGGGTGGAATCGAGCTGCTCCTGGGTCGTGGCGTCCAGGAGTCCGGAACTCTCGAGCCCTTCGATCGCGGTCGGGATCTGGGCCAACCACGTGTCCGCCGTCATCGATCCGACCACCACCAGGGCGCCGGTGGACATCCCGTAGAGGCACTGCGTCCCGCCGAGGCTGGGGTCGACCTCCTTGTGTTCGACCTGGGCCTCGCCGCCGACGAAGGTCTCAACGGTCGCGTCCTCCACGAGCGTGCACGGGTCGACGTCCTCACCGGAACCGCTCGTCTCCTCCGACCCGGCCGTGTCCTCCGCACTGCCCGTCTCCTCCGCACCGCCCGTGTCCTCCGCACCGGTGCCGGTGGCCACGGTCGTGGTGGACGTCTCTTCCTCCGACTGGGTGTCGGCAGTGGCGCGGGCTGTTCCGTCG
>JBKECK010000034.1:0-128723 GCA_047974625.1 Acidimicrobiales bacterium | reverse complement strand
GGGCCCTCGATCGCCGGCGCCGTGCCCGGCGGCGTCGAGCGGCCCCGGGGCCGGGGCCGGCTGCCGGCCCGCCTGCTCGCCGCCCTGGCTGCGGCGGCCCTGGTGGCGGGGGTGGCCAGCGTGGCGATGACCTGTGACGACGGTGAATCCCTGGCCGCGGTCGATCCCGAGACGGGCTATCCGTGGTGTACCGACCCGGCCAGCGATGGGGCCGACAACCGGCCCGGCGACGGCCTGGGGCTGGAGAACGGCCGGTTGTGTCGCACCGGTGAGGTGCCCCAGGAGGCACCCGAGAGCGAGGACGGCGAGGTCGACACGGCTGAGGCCGAGGTGCACGCCGACCTGGCCCCGCCCACCACGGCCCAGGACACCCAGGCCACCACCCCAACCGTGGACGAGCAGGCCACGACGCCCGAGGGACCCACCTCCGACGGGGGCTCCCCGGGTGAGGGGGAGCCGTCGGCCGACCCCGGTTCGTCCGGTGACCCCGGTTCGGGTGGTGGCGAGGCCGCCCCGGGCGGAGGGGACGCGGACCACACCGGTTCCGGTGCCGCCGGGTCCGACGCCTCCGGTCAGGAAACGGCGGCGCCGCCGTCCACCGGTGGGACCGGGGCCCCGCCCCGATCCGGTGGTGCCGATCCGGCCGCCCGGGTGGTGCCCACCGAGTCCTACCGCGAGAACCTCGATCTGATCCAGGCCCAGCGGGTGCGCAACTCGAACCGGGACGGGTCGGCCGATCTCGACACCCCCTCGGCCGACCTGGTCATCGCCGACCACCTCGGACCCCGGTCGGAGTACCTGAACAACCCGGCCGGCAACCCCGAGCAGTCGTTCCCGTTCGAGCAGGGCGGCCAATTCCGGGTCGGCTGCGAGTTCTCCCACTTCGCCTACGACGATCCGTTGGTGTTCCCGGGCCAGCCGGGGGCCTCCCACCTCCACATGTTCTTCGGGAACACCGATGTCAACGCCTTCTCGACCGCGGACTCGATCCTCAACTCGGGGGGTGGCACCTGCAACGGTGAGGAGCTGAACCGCACCGGCTACTGGGCTCCCGCCATGTTCGACGGTCAGGGCAACGTGCGGGTGCCTGAGCGGATCGTCGTCTACTACAAGGGTGAGGGGCTGGCCAACGGCGCCGCCGAGCCGTTCCCCGAGGGCGCGGCCATGATCGCCTCGACCGACCTCAACACGGTCTCCACCAGCGAGGGCGGGGCCGAGGGGGCTCGGCTCACCTACACGTGTTCGAACAACTACTCGGGCCCGGCCTCGCCGGCGTCGAACACCATGGCCAACTGTGACGGCAATCTCTACATGAACCAGTACGGGACCACCGACCCCCACGTGGTCTTGGAGATGAACGTCAAGTTCCCCCAGTGCTGGAACGGCCAAGACCCGTCCAACCCGGCGAACTACCGGCATCCGACCAACGGGGGCTGGTACTACAGCCTGTGCGAGGGCGAGTTCAACCACACCCTCGTCAACCTGGAGTACTTCATCAACTACCGGGTGGAAGTGGGCGAGAACACCAGCGACTGGTACCTCTCCTCCGACGTCGACCCAGTGACCCGGACCTTCCAGGGGCCCGGTGGTCGGACGGTGCACGCCGACTGGTGGAGCGGTTGGAACGCCGAGGTCAACCAGATGTTCCTCGACAACTGCGTCAACTACCGGAGCGGTCAGCCCAGCGGTTGCGGCTTCGGCTACCTGAGTGACGGTGGCCCCGACGGGGACAACCCCGTGGACGGACCGGCACTCAAGTACCGCGAGCAGTACACGGGACCGGAGAAGGTGCCGGCGGAGCAGGTGTACGCCGACCTCTGCCCTGGCGGGGCCGAGCCTACGAGCACCGCGATCACTGCCTACTGCAACCCGGGGGCCGGGATGATGAACACGGCCCTGGGACGGAACACCGCGATGGGCACCGGGCCCCTGGCCCGACGCGATTCGAGCCTGACCGAGCTGTTCTGCCCGGTCGGCCGGTCCCCGGCCGCGGCCTGAGGTCGTAGCCACCCCTCGCGCTGGGGGTCGGGTCCGGCTTCTCCGCTGCTGGCTCCGACCCCCGCGTTACCGGCCCCGCCGTACCCCGACCCGCCGGTCGGCGGGACGGCCGCGTAGCCCAGCCATCCCGTACCCCGACCCGCCTGGCCCGACCACCCGGATCTGGTCTGTCCCTGGGCCCGTCCGGCCCGGCGACCGACCCCGGTGGGGCTCAGCTCTCGTGAGCGAGCAGGAACGGCTGGTGGAGCCGCTCGAACAGGTCGGCCAGGAAGCGTAGGGTCAGGCCCCAGATGACCTGCTGGGGCTGGTCGAGCTGGATGCCGGGGAACGTGGCTCCCGCCGGCTGATACCGGTAGGCGATGTGTCGGGTCGGGTCGAGCAGGTCGGTGAGCGGCACCCAGACCGTTCCGGCCACCTCGTGGTTGGGACGCAGGTCGGGCCGCCCGCCGGTCCACAGGTAGCAGTGCCCACTGACCACCAGGGGTCGGCCGGTGGCCCGCCCGCCGTCGAGATCGTCGAGGCGACCGAGCAGCTCGGCCGGCGACAGGTCGAGATCGAGCTCCTCGCTGGTCTCCCGTTCGGCGCACGCCTGGTTGTCGGCGTCCGACGGATCGACCCGACCACCGGGGAACGCCATCTGTCCCGACCAGGGGTCGCTGCGGCGCGCCGCCCGCTCGATGAACAACAGTTCGAGCTCGTCGTCGACGGGTCGGAACACGGCCGCCACCGCCGCCCGCCGGTCCGGCTGGATCCGGGCCGGCCGGGGTGGCCGAACCAGCGCCCGGCGCAGCTCCGCCACGGTGACCCCGCTGGTCGATGGGGCTCCTGGACCGGTCACGAAGCCGACGTTCCCCCCGTCACCTGGGCGAAGAAGGCTCGCACGTCGTCGGTGAACAGCTCGGGCTCCTCGAAGGCGGCGAAATGGCCGCCACGGGGCATGTCGGTCCAGTGCACGATGTTGGGGTAGAGGGTCTCGCACCAGTGGCGCACCGCGGGGAGGATCTCCCGGGGGAAGGCGGCCACCCCGGTTGGGACGGGTACCGGGGAGGGTCGGTTCCGGCTGAAGCTCTCCCAGTACAGGCGGGCCGACGACGTGGCCGCCGCGTTCACCCAATAGAACATGATGTCGTCGAGCATCTCGTCCCGGGTCAGGGACTTCTCGGGGTGGCCGTCACAGTCGGTCCAGGCCCAGAACTTCTCGAGGATCCAAGCCAGCTGGCCGACCGGGGAGTCGGTCAGCCCGTAGCCGAGCGTTTGGGGCCGGGTGGACTGCTCCTTCGAGTACCCCGAGTCCCACTCCTGGTAGTGGGCCAAGGCTGCCCGGGCACGGGCCTCGGCCTCGTCGTCGTCGGCCGGGTCGCCGGTGGGGCGACCGAGCGGCATGTTGAGGTGGATGCCGAGGCAGTGCTCGGGGTCCACCGCCCCGAGCGTCGTGGTCACCACCGCCCCCCAGTCGCCGCCTTGGGCGCCGTACCGGTCGTAGCCGAGGCGGGTCATCAGCCGGGCCCACGTTTCGCCGATCTTCTGCACCCCCCATCCCGTCTCGGTGGGCTTGCCCGAGAAGCCGTAGCCGGGGAGGGAGGGGCACACCACGTGAAAGGCGGGCGTGCCGGCGGGTGCGCCGTGGCCGTCGGGGTCGGCCAACGGCCGGATCACCTTGTGGAACTCGACGACCGACCCGGGCCAACCGTGGGTGATGATCAGGGGGATGGCGTCCGGGCGGGGCGAGCGGACGTGGACGAAGTGGATGTCGACACCGTCGATCGTGGTCGTGAACTGGTCGAACCCGTTGAGGTACTCCTCCCGGGCCCGCCAGTCGTACCGATCGGCCCAGTAGTCGGCCACCTCGCGCACGTACGACAAGGGAGCCCCCTGCGACCAATCGTCAACCGGTTCGGCCTCGGGCCACCGGGTGGCCCGGAGCCGACGGTTGAGGTCGTCGAGGACGTCGTCAGCGACGGCGATGCGGAACGGCTCGATGGCGTCGGACATGGGCGCCATCTTGGCACCCGTCCCGCCCCTCTGTCGTAACGAACCCCGTCCGTCCTGGTTGTCGTCCGACCCTTCATCACTGTCGAAGGGCCGACAGCTTGGCTAACCAACCGAGAACAATCGCGCAATACGTACGTGAATTTATCTCAATGAACGTAGGTTATGGCCGTAATTTAACCCGAATGGTGGTGGTGCACCTTGTTGTCAGGAATGTATGGTCGAACCATCGCTAATTCGACTTTCCCGCCTCGTATGCCCACGGGTCGTATCGGTGCCGGTCCCAGCCCCCGGCCGGCCGCTGTTCCCGCAGGTCTCCCCGCCCCGTCGGCCCAGAGGCCGCCGATCGTCGGTCGGGCTCCCGGTGGTCTCGGGAGGGGTCTGGCCGGCATTCTTGGTGATCTCCGTCCGTCAGTGGTCAGTGCCCGTCGAAGCGGCCTCCAGCAGCTTCTCGGACGGGACGCGGAGCCGTCACTTCCCCGGGTCCGCCGCTTCATCACCGAGACCGCTTTGGCCGCCATCGCCGATTCCTTTGCCGCTGAGGCGGCGGTGATCGCCCGCCGGGATTCGGTGGGGCCGGCGTCGGTGGTGCTGCGGGTGCCGCCGAGCTGGGCCGAGACCCCGGAACTGGCGTTCGAGGCGTACGGCCGCCTGTGGGGGCTGCTCGACGACGTGGCGGCGGCCGGAGACGCGGCCGGTCCGGTGCCGGGGGGTCATCGGCGCCAACAGCTCGGACAGATCGGCCGGTATCAGGTGTGGTTCGGGGCCCAGCAGGCCTCGGGCAGCCACCTGGCCGCCGCCGTCGCCCGGACGCAACCCTTCACCCCCGACGAGACGGCGACCCTCACCCGCCTGGTCCGGTCGGTGGCGGTGGCGGTCGGGGTCGAGCGGCGCCCGTTCGACCGGGGCATCGTCACCCGCCTGGTGGTCGACCCGCCGGGGCGAAGCCGCTCGCCGGGGTTCGCCGTGGCCCGGTTGACCCTCAAACGGCACGGGCGGTCCCGGTCGGCGGAGGCGCGGGCCTCCACCGTCGAGCTGGCCACGGCCATGGCAACCGCCAGCGCCTGTGGCCACGACGGCACGGTGCGATTCGCCGGGCGGACCGAGCTCGACGGTTCCCTGGTCACCCTGGTGCTGATGTCGGACCGATGGGGCAGCCCCCTGCTCGGCCTCGCCGTCTCCGCTGCCGACGATCAGCTCGGCCCGGTGGAGGCCGTCTGGTCGGCGGTGTCGATGGCGGACGGATGAGGACGGATGAGCGGGTGGGCGAAGGCCGACGACGCCCCTGGCCCGGTAGGCTGGCCGGCGGTGAGAACGGCTGTGCGTCTGGTCAAGCGGTTCGCGTCCCTCGGGATCGTGTTGGTGGTCTTGGCCGTAGTGATGGCGGCGTCGTTCATGGGCGTCGCTCCCCAGGTGGTGGCCATGGTGACGGCCAACGAGGGTGAAGCAGCCGACTTGGAGCTGGACGACCTGGCCGCCCGGTCGGAGGTCTACGCCGCCGACGGCAGCCTCCTGACCCTGCTCGTGGGTCAGGAGAACCGCAAACCGATCAGCATCGACGATGTGCCCCAGCCGGTCATCGACTCGATCCTGGCCATCGAGGACGCCCAGTTCTACGAGCATGACGGGGTCAACATCCGGGGGACGGTGCGGGCCGCGGTGGAGAACGTAAACGCCGGGGGGATTACCCAGGGTGGTTCCACCATCACCCAGCAGGTGGTCAAGAACTCCCTGCTGACCACCGATCAGAACCTGAACCGCAAGAGCACCGAAGCGTTCTACGCCCTACGTCTCGAGCGGCAGATGTCCAAGGACGAGATCCTCGAGCGGTACCTGAACACCGTGTACCTGGGTTCGGGGGCCTACGGGGTCGAGGCCGCGGCGGAGACCTACTGGGGTTACGACTCCGCTGCCGAGCTCGGCTGGCCCGAGGCCGCCCTGCTGGCCGGGATGATCCGCAGCCCCGTCAACTACGACCCGACCAACAACCCCGAGGAAGCCAAGGCGCGGCGGAAGGTGGTGCTCGATCGTCTCGTCGCCCTCGGCTACTTGAACCAGGGCGAGGCGGACACCTACGACCTCGCCCCTCTGCCGGCCGAGGAACAGAAGCCGATCAGCACCCAGCCCACCGACTACTTCGACGCCGAGGTCCGGGACGAGCTGCTCCAGAACGAGGCCATCCTCGGCGGCGACGCCGACTCCCGGCTCCGGGCCGTCTACCAGGGCGGTTTGAAAGTCTACACGACCTTCGATCCCGGGGCCCAGCAGGCGGCTGTCGCGGCCCGGGACGAGCTGCTGCCCAATATCAAGGAGAACTGCCTGATCAGCCAGCGGCTGGATCGCAATCCGGACAACCCGTGCCTGCCGGAGTTCACCGCCGCCATCGTCACCCTCGACTCCCACACCGGCGCGGTGCGGGCGATGGTGGGCGGTGAAGGATTCGACCGGGTGAAGTACAACGCGGTCACCCAGGGCGGGCGCCAGCCCGGGTCGACCATGAAGCCGATCGTTCTGGCCAGCCTGTTCGAGCAGGGGTACACGCCCAACGATGATGTGCGGACCGATCGTCCATGCTCGTTCCCCAATCCGGGCGGTACGCCCAACCCCTACGTGGTCGACAAGACGGCCCGGAGCCGGGGTGGGATCCAGAGCGTGGCCGTGGCCACCCGCCAGTCGAATAACTGCTCCTTCGTCCGCCTCGGCCTGACCGCGGGTCTGGACAACGTGATCGACATGGCCGGCCGGCTGGGTATCGACAACTCGGCCATGGAACCCCAGTTGTCGCTGCCGCTCGGCGTGTACGACGTGGTGCCCCTGCAGATGGCGGGCGCCTTCTCCACCTTCGCCAACGACGGCATCCTGAACGAGCCGTGGTACATCGACCGGATCGAGGACCGGGACGGCAACGTCATCTTCCAGCACGAGGTGTCCAGCTCCAGGGCCATTAGCACCCAGACGGCCCGAATGATCACCCAGACCCTGGAGGGCAACGTCGACGTGCTCGGCGGGACGGGCACCGGTCGTCGGGCCCGGGTGCCCGGCCAGCGCATCGCCGGGAAGACTGGAACCACCCAGTCCAACTTCGACGCCTGGTTCATCGGCTTCAGTGATTACTACACCACCGCGGTGTGGGTTGGGGATCCGAATGGACAGGTCCGGGTGCAGTTCCCGGAATGGGCCCAGCGGGGCTGGAGCGCCAGCGGGAAGGGTGGCTTCGGCGGTGAGCTGCCGGCGGAGATCTTCGGTGCCTACATGACGACCCTGCACGCCAACCTCGAACCGCGGGAGTTCCCCGAGCCCGACCCCTACCGCGGCGGCAACTACCTCAAGGCCCCCGGCGAGGTCGACTTCTGCGACGGGACCCGCCGCTCGTTCACCGGGCGGACGATCGTGGTCGATTCCGACGGCGATGGGGTGAAGGACTGCTTCCGGGCCGTCACCACAACCACCGCTCCGCCGGCCACCACCGCACCCAGCCCGACCACCGGCGGGGGCGGCGACACCGGTGGTGGCGACAACAACGGCGAAAACGGGGCCGGCGCCAACAACGGCAATGGCGGGGGCGGCGCCAACAACGGCAACGGCAACAACGGCAACGGCAACAACGGTGGCGGTAACAACGGCAACGATCAGGCCACGCCGCCGGCCACCGGAGAGTGATGACATCACCCAGCTACGAGCAGCTGCTCGAGGTGCAGGCCCTTGATCTCCAGCTCGCCCAACTCCGCCACCGTCTCACCACCGACCCCACCCGGGCCGCCCTGGCCGAGGCCGAGGCCGAGGAGGCCCGCGTCCTGACCGAACTGGAACGGCTGGACACCGAGCGCCTGGTCCTGGAACGGGACCGCAAGCGGCTCGACGACGAGGTGGAGATCACCGCGGGTAAGCGGTCCGGCCTCGACGCCAAGCTCTATGACGGCTCGGTCACCGGGACGAAGGAGCTGTTGGCGTTGCAGGACGAGATCGCCGGTCTCGACCAGCGGATCCGGTCCCTCGAGGACGACGAGCTCGAGATCATGGAGGGCCAGGAGGCGCTGGACACCCAGCGCCAGGGCATTGAGGTTGAACTGGTTGCGGTCCGCACCGCCAGTGGGACGGCCCGGTCGGCGGCCGACGGGGTCACCGGTGGGATCGAAGACGACATGGCCGAGATCGGCTCCCAGCGTGACGAGGTGGCCGCCGGGGTACCCGCCGAGCTGATGGCCACCTACGAGGCCCTGGCCCCCGACTTCGGAGGTCAACCCCTGGCCCAGGTGGTCGATGGTCGTTGCAGTGGCTGCCGTATCCAACTGTCGGCCGTGGCCCGGGACCAGCTCCACCGCTCTGGCTACGACGGGGGCGTGACCTGCGAGGAGTGCGGTCGGCTGCTCGTCGGCTGAGCCTCCCGGCACCGCCAGACTGATCGGATCATGTTCCTGTGGTACGCCATCGTTGCCCCGGTGCTTGTCGCCGAGGTGTTCCGGAGTCCGATGTTGGACTACCGGCTGGTCGCCCTGGGGGCGGTCCTGCCCCTCGGCGAGGTGCTTTACGGGCAGCCGTTGCTGCTGCACACCCTGCTGGGCCCGGTGCTGGTCCTCGGGGTGGTCATGGGACTCACCATGCGCCGCCGTCTGCTGAGGCGCCGGTGGCTGGGAGTCCCCATTGGAATGTTCGTGCACCTGGTGCTCGACGGGAGCTGGACCGATTCGGTCGCCTTCTGGTGGCCGGCGTTCGGCTTCTCCCTCGCTGAAGTGCCGCTGCCGGAACAGCGCATGTCGACGGGGCTCGGCGTCGTGCTGGAACTGGCGGCCTTGGCCATCGGCTGGTGGGCCTGGCGACGCTACGAGCTGGACGATCCCGACAACCGGCAGCTGCTGCTCCGCACCGGCCATCTCGCCCGCGGCACGGTATGAGGCCGGCACGGTATGAGGCCGGCACGGTATGAGGCCGGCACGGTATGAGGCCGGCCCGGTATGAGGCCGGCAGGCCATGAGGGGCGATAGGGGAGCAGGATGACGAGGAACGCAGGATGACGCTCTACGTGGTGCGGCACGGCCGTACCGAGGCCAACGCCACCGGCAAGCTGCTCGGTCGGGCCGACCCGGATCTCGACGAGCTCGGTCGGCGGCAGGCCGCCGACCTGGCCGCCGTCCTGCCCGCCGACGCCCGGGTGGTGTCGAGCCCGTTACGCCGCTGTGTGCAGACCGCCGAGACGCTCGGCCGGCCGGTGGAGGTGGACCCGCGTCTGGTGGAGCTCGACTACGGCGAGTTCGACCTGATCCCCCTATCGGAGGTTCCCGCCGACGTGTGGCGGAGGTGGCGGAGCGACGAGACCTTCCGGCCTCCCGGTGGCGAGACGTTGGTGGAACTGGCCGACCGGGTCGGGGCCTGCCTCGACGACCTGTCGGGAGACGCCGCCGGTGGGAATGTCGTCGCCGTGACCCACGTCTCCCCGGTGAAGGCGGCCATGGCCTGGGCTCTCGGGGTCGGCATCGGTGTGTCGTGGCGGAGTTTCGTGGCCACCGCGTCGATCACCACGATCGGGGTCAGCGACCGCGGGGTCTCCCTCCAGGGATTCAACGCGGTCGGGCATCTTCGCTAGCCACACCACGAGCCCCCAGGCCTGGGACCGTCGCGGCGGCGATATGTGTCATGAAACAGATCTTGTCGACATGCATGGCCAAGAATGTCGAGATGTGCAGGCAACTTTACGCACATGAACACCGGTTGCTCGCGGCGATCATTGGGGAGTACCCGCCTATCGTTGGCTGGGGCGCGAAAGGACACGGGTGGATATCGTCCCCGAGCTCGGCAAGGCCTCACCGGCCGCGAACGGTTCCGGTCGGCGCCGTGTGGTCGTCAACGACCATGGCGGCCGGCCGTTCCCGATCGACCTGTCCCGGGCCCTGGCCCGACGGGGCCATCGGGTCACCCATGTGTGTGGCGCCAGCGGCGGGTTGGACTTGGGCGCGCCCATCGGTGACGACGGTGATCTGCGGGTGGCCGTGGTCGGCACCGGACCGACGGAATCCGGTTCCACCTGGGCTGGGCGCCTCGGAGCCGACCTGAGGTACGGCGTCCGTTCGGCGTGGGTGTGTCGCCGGGCCCGGGCCCAGGTGGTGATCGCGGCCCCCATGCCGACGCTGTCGCTGCTGCTCATGGGCGCGATCCTGTGGCCTTTCGGAACCCGGCGGGTGCTCTGGTTCCAGGACCGCCGGGCCGATCGGCCAGAGTCGGTGGGTGGGAACGGGCGCCGTCTGGTGGACGGGGCCGTCCGTTGCGTCGAGGACTGGAGTCTCCGCCGGGCCGATGCGGTGGTGGCGGCCTCGGGGCCGTTGGCCGCCTACGCCCGGGCCGTCGGGGTGGCTGAACCTCGGGTGACGGTGCTGGAGAACTGGGCCCCGGTGGAGGAGATCCCGGTCCGGCCCCGCCGGAACGACTGGAGCGAACGGATGGGGCTCGCCGCTGGCCTCAACTTCGTCTACACCGGCCCGTTGGGTTTCGAGCACCGGCCCGAACTCCTGGTGGCGTTGGGGGAGGAACTGGCCGCCGTCGATCCCGGGGCCCAGGTGGTGGTGGCGGCCTCCGGCCCGGGGGCCTCCCGCTTGGCCGAGATCCTCGCCCGGCGGCCCCAGCTCGACAACCTGGTGCTGATGCCAACACCCCGGTTCCGGGAGCTACCTGACGTGCTGGGCGCCGCGGACGTCCTGGTCACCCTGCTGGATCCGGAAGCCGCCGGCTACGCCGTCCCCGCCAACGTGCCCGGCTACCTCTGCGCCGGTCGACCGGTCCTCGGCCTGCTGCCCTACGGCAACCCGGCGGAACGAACCATCACCCGGTTCGCCCGGGCCGGCCTGGTCTCAGAGCAGGCGGCGACCTTCCTGGCCGACGCCCGGCGACTGGCCGATGACCGAGAGCTCCGCCTCACCCTCGGCAAGCGGGGACGGGACTGGGCCGAAGCCCACTTCCCGGTGGGCGGGTTAGCCGACCATTTCGAGCGGATCCTGACCTAAGGGGGACGCCCCGGTGCCTATCCGAGGAGCCGTTCGGCCGAGCCGAGCAGGGCGGGTAGGCGTTCGTTGATGGTGGCGTGGCGCTCGTTGGAGGAGTTGCCCTGCCGCCAGCGGTGGTGTAGCTGCTGGATCACCACCGCCGTCTTCCACTGGGCGAAGGCGTCGTACCAGTTGGCCTGGGAGACGTCGAGGCCGGTCCGCTCGCCGTAACGCCGGGTGATCTCGGCCCTGGTCGGCAGGCCCATCCGGTCCATCCCGTCATGGCTGATGCGGCGATCCTCGTCACTGTCAGAGGGGTCGGGCCAGTAGTTGAGCAGGGTCCCGAAGTCCGCCATCGGGTCGCCCAGGGTGGTCATGTCCCAGTCGAAGAAGGCGATCACGTGATCGGGGTCGGCGGGATCGAACATGCAGTTGTCGAGCTTCAAGTCGTTGTGGACGAGCGAGACCCGTTGGGCCTCGGGGATCGTCGCCTCGAGCCGTCCGTGTACCGCCGACATCCGGTCGTCCCAGGTGGGATCGGCCACCAGGTCCCACCGCTTCTTCCAGCCGCCGACCTGTCGGGCCATGAAGCCGTCGGGTCGGCCCAGATCGCCCAGGCCGGCCGCCTCCGGGTCGAGCAGGTGGAACTCGGCCATGGCGTCCACCAGGGCGAGACCCACCCGGCGGCCCACCCGGTCGTGCCCCCGCATCGACGGCGGGATGACACCGCGGATGACCTCGCCGACCCGGCGTTCCATCACGAAGAAGTCGGCCCCGGCGACGTCGGAATCGTCGCAGAACACGTACGCACGGGGGGCCATCGGGAATTGGCGCCACAACTGTGACAGCACCTTGTATTCGCGCTTCATATCGTGGGCGCCGGGGGCGATGGTCCCGAACGGGGGTCGGCGCAACACCAGCTCGGTGTCCCCGAAGGCGATCAGGTAGGTGAGGTTGGCCGAACCGTTGGGGAACTGGGCCACCCGGAACTCCCCGCCGGTCAGCTCCGGGGGCAGCTGCTCCCGCAGGTGGGCCTCGATCGCCGTCCAGTTCAGCTCCTCGCCGGCTCGGACCGTGTCAGTCTCCGGCGGGGCCTCGTCGGAGAACGGATCGACTACTGCTTCGTCCATGACCGAAGCATCGGGGCTAGCGGCCCCGGGTGCAAACCGGCCGCCGGGACGGCCGAACCGGGCCCGGGGACGGATCCCGTGTTCAGCAGCCGATTCCGTCGCCGTCGCGGTCGAGATCGTAGACGTCGGTGCCGACCACCCGGACCGGCCCGGTCACGTAGGACGGGCCATTACCGGATCCGCCGGCGCAGTCGACGTCGGAGTCCGCCGGTACGCACGGTTCGTAGTTCGGGCTGCAGCCGTTGCCCATCAGGGGTTGCACGGCGACCGACTCGGTGGGGGTCGGCGCTGCGGTGGCTGCGGGGGCGGCGGTGTTGGAGGACGCGGTGCTCGGGGGATTGGTCGCCGGGGCCGTGGTGCTGGGGCCGGTGGTACTGGAGGAGGCGGTGTTGGGCGAGGCGGTGTTGGGGGAGGTGGCGCTGGGGGTGGCGGTCGGGAGCCCCGTCATGGCGGGTGAGGTGTCCGAGGCCACGGCCGCGGTGTCGTCGTCGCCGATCGCGGCATCGACGGCGGCGAACGCGACCCAACCGGTGATCAGGCCGGCCACACCCACCCCCAGCCACAGGCTCCGCCGGGAGGAGCGGGAGCGGGACGACGGCGGGGGCGCGAACGTGAGGTGCCGGTCGGCGGGGCTCCGGATGTCGCCGTCCGGAGGGTCCGGCGTAGGGGGCGGTGCCGCTGGGACTGGGGCCACGACTGCCGTGACTCCGGCGCCCACGGCCGGAGCCGGCACGCGGTCCGGGGACAGGATGGAGGTCCGGGCGGACGGCAACGGGGATGGGAACGGTGTCGGCTGCGGCGGGGTCGGCGACTCCGGGACCGGCACGGGAGCCGCGGGCGGGGCGGGAGCCAGGTGGCTGGCCCGGGAGGAGGGGGAGGTCCGCGGGGTCGGGGCCTCGATAACGGCGGCGATCCAACGGTCCACGGTGGTGGACCGCAGTGCCTCTCCGCCGGCCAACGCCCACAGCGTGGCCCGGGCTACCTCCTGGACCTCCAACCCCTGGTCGGAGAGCTGATCGGCGGCGACCCGAGGGTGGTACTCGAGGACCCGGGCCGACCAGTGGGCCCGGTCGCGATCGTCCAGCTCCAAGACCTGCTCCAGATCGTCGAGCAGGGCCTGGACCGCGGCGGTGGCGTTGTCGGTGCCGGCGGTCGTCATGGCTTCGTCATCCCTACCTACGGGCTGTCCGGATCCCGCTGCGTCCGGGGCCCGCACCGTCCCGGGGAACCCGGAACGGACTGTACGCTGCGCCGTAGGGACCGTCGGATGGGCGAAGCGTCCATCCCCCGAACTGGCGATAGACCCGGCGGCGCCGGCCCCACCAGCCACCACCGGCCCGAGCGGATCAGCCGGATTCGCAGGCCACGCCGTTGCCGTCACGGTCCAGCCCGTAGACGTCCTCGCCGAGCACCGTGATCGGTCCATCCACGAAGGCGGGACCGTCGCCGCCCCCTCCCGTGCAGTCGACGTCGGAGGCCACGGGTACGCAGCCGGAGTAGTTGGGGTGACAGGTGTCGCCCGGACCACTGCTCGACGGGGTGGAGGCGCCACTCTCCGGGGGTGCGGTGCCGTAGGGGGACGTGGTGTTGTTGGGCGGTGTCGTGCTCAAGGGCGCGGTGTTGTCCGGGTAGGCGGTGTTGTCCGGGTAGGCGGTGTCGTTCCGGGAGGCGGTGTCGTTCTGGGAGGCGGTGTCGTTCTGGGAGGCGGTGTCGTTCTGGGAGGCGGTGTCGTTCTGGGAGGCGGTGTCGTTCCGGGAGGCGGTGTCGTTCGACGGAGCAAGGGCACCGGATCTCGCCGCGGTCGATGGCCCCGCGGCGGGGGATGGGTCATTCGAGGACGGGACGACCGCCGAGGGGGCCGCGCTGCCCGCCGGTCGTGGGGTGGTGGCCGGAGGGAGGGCGGTGGCGGCGCCACGGTTCCCCGCCGCACGGCGGCCGGCCCGGCCTCCGACGTTCGTCCGCGGCGCCGGAGCGTCCGCCTCCGGGTCGGCGTCGGACGGGGCCGGGTCGGCGGACGGCGGTACCGCCCCGACGCGGGCCCTTCCCCCACCCGTCGGCGGGGCGGTCGTGGGCGAGGCGTCGGTGGCTCGCCATCCGGTCTCGTCGGCCTGGTCGACCACGGCCGGCGTCGCCCCGTCCCCGATCCGGTTGAGGCCGGCCAAGCCCAGGCCGAGGCCGAGCACCGCCGCCGCCAGACCGCTGCCGGCCAGCCACAGCCTCGACCGCCCCCAGGGGTGCGACGTCGAAGACACCCACGCCGCCACCGGTCCCGACGTCGGCGGTGGCGATGGCGATGGCGATGGCGCGATCTCGTGACGCGGCGCCTTCGGGGCGGTGGAGCTGGGCGGCACACGGGTTCGTGGTTGTGGCCCGGTGGAACGGGCCGGGCGCAGGAACGTCGCGGTCAGGATCTCGTTGATCGACTCGGCGTCCGCCGGATCGGGGTGGGGAGCTCCGGCGGGTTCGGGCGGCCCACCCCCAGGCTGACGCTGGCCGGGGTCGGTCGAGTCCGCCGGCCGGTTGGGGTCGATGGGGCCCGGCCCCGAGCTGACGACGTCGAACACCCACCGACGCGCGCTCGCCGGACGGATCCGCTCACCGGCGGCCAGTGCGGCGAACACCATCCTGGTCACCTCCTGCACCTCTATCTGGTACGGCGTCATCGAGCGTGGCTCTATGGGCCGGTGGGCTGCGAGGGCGCGTGCCGCCGCTCCGGCCTGGTCACCGGGCGGTACTTCGAGCACCTGCACGAGGTCGTCGAGCAGGTTCTGAACGTGCTGGACAACGTCGTGTCCGTCCACCGATGTCGTGCCCCTCCTGCGGCGTTCGCGCCCAGCTCGTCCCGCTGGCGCCGCCCGTTCTCCGAACGCCGACGTCTGACCATAGACCCGTGGTCGGCCTCGGTCGATATGGGTCAACGCACCCGATGCGATTGCCCGTTGTCGAAGGGTGCGGAAGCCGATGCACGCGGTCGCGCATCGCCGGCGGGGAATCACCCCCGATGCGGCCTGGTGGCGCCCGGGGACCGGCGTGTCGTCGAGGGCGACATGGTGGTCGCCGGACGGGGCCCGCCCTGGCGTCTGCCGATCGGGTCTCAAACGGTAGCGTCCCCGGTCAGCAGGGCCGCCGGGGCGGCGCCGGGGTGGACGGTCGGGGCCGACTGCCCGCTGGGGGCGGGCGGGCCGGGATCAGTGCCGTCGGCGGTGTCGTCGGACAACATCCCGATGGCCAGGAACAGGGCGATGGCCGCCACCAGCCACCAGCGTTTCTTCTGGTACCAGGGTCGCGGGTTGTGGCTCACGGCCGAGCCGGGTAGGGGCGCGGGCGGTCCGATCTCGCTGGAGACGAGGGGTGGGCCGATGCCGCCGCCGGGGGAGGGGGCGGGCGCCACCGCCGCTTGGGGCTGGTCGGGGGTGGGCGGCGGAGTCGATGTCGGCTGGGCGTCGGCGGGGTCCACCAGTGTCGGGCTACCGGTGTGATCCGTCCGGTGGAGGCCCAGGACGCGGCCCCGCCGGCTGGACTGGGTCTGGCGGAGCACCACGATCTCGGGTCGGTTGTCGGGGCCGGGTTGCTCCCCGGGTGTGGTGGGCTCCTCGATCTCGGGCCGGTCCCCGGGGGCGGAGTCGCCCGGTGTGGTCAGATCGAGGATCGGCGCCGATCGGGACGGTGGAGCCGGTGGGGCCGGTGGCCGATCGTGGTCGCGGCCCTCCTCGTCGGCGTCGGAGTTCGCGGTGGTCGCCTCGTGGTCGGGGTCGGTTCCGTCGGGGGAGGGTGCCAGGCGGGGGGCGCTCGTCGCCGGTGGCGCCGGAACGATCGGGCCTCGGCCCTCCGGCCACCACCGACCGTCCTGGGCCTGGTGCCAACCGCTCGGCGGCGGCCACTTGTAGTAGAGGCCGTCCCAGGCCTGATATCCACCCGGTGACGTGCTGCTTCGGCGTGGCGCGGCGGATGTCATCATTGGTCCCCTGTCCTGGGATCCGCTCGGGCCCGGCCGCCAGAGCGCGCCAAATGGCGCTCGCGCCCGATCGGCGCGTAGTGCCGTGTGTGGCGTGGGTCTGACTGGTCAGAAGCGGCGGATATGGCGGTCCACGGGCGTGATTCCGTGCCGTTCTAAGCAACACCGTGTCGTCGCCCATGGTGTGTGCTTTGTTCGGGTGACGCTACGCGCTGACGTTTCTAGTGATAATAGGGAATCAACCCCAATCAAATCATCGCGGTGGTCTGGTTGGTGAAGCGGCGCTGGGACCTGCGTAGACAGCGACAGATGCCGCACCGTCCGGGGTGTGACGGTGGCGGGGAGCCCCCGCCACCGCCCGGTCGGCCGACGTGCACCGTTTTGGTCACTCGCCTTGCCGTCCCCTGAGGTCTGGTTAATCTGATGAGACAAGCATTGCCCAGCTGGGGGGTCTCCATGAGCGCATTCGACTACGACGTACTCATTATCGGCTCAGGTTTCGGCGGGAGCGTCTCGGCGTTCCGCGCCGCGGAAAAGGGATACAAGGTCGGGGTGGTCGAGGCCGGCCGGCGTTGGACCGACGACAGCGTCCCCAAGTCGAGCTGGGACCTCAAGGACTATGTCTGGATGCCTGGCCTGGAGTTGTACGGCATGCAGCGGATCGAGCTGCTCGACGACGTCTCGATCATGTGCGGCGCCGGGGTCGGTGGCGGCTCCCAAGTCTACGCCAACACCCTATACGTCCCCCCCGCGCCCTTCTTCCAAGCGCCCGAGTGGAAGGACATCACCGCCTGGGATGAGGAGCTGGCACCCTTCATCGATCAGGCCAAACGCATGCTCGGCGTCGTCCGGGACCCCTACATGTCCAACGACACCGACCGGATCCTCCAGAAAACGGTCAAGAGCGAGGGTCGGAGCAGCTCGTACAACCGTGCCCCGGTGGGGGTCTACTTCGGTGAGCCCGACGTCGAGGTGGACGACCCCTACTTCGGTGGTGTGGGCCCGAGCCGTCGCGGGTGCATCAACTGCGGCCAGTGCTCCACCGGTTGCGGCTTCAACGCCAAGAACAAGCTCGACGCCAACTACCTCTATCTGGCCGAGGCGCTCGGTGCCCAGGTGCACGACATGAGCGAGGCCTACGAGATCACCCCGCTCGACGGAGGGGGATTCGAGGTCAAGGCTCGGCATCCCGGCTGGGTCCAGCGGGGGATCGACTTCGGTCACACGACGTTCAGGACCATGGAGCTGGTCATCTCGGCCCACGCGTACGGCTCATCGAAGCTGCTGTTGCACATGCAGGCCAAAGGAAACCTCGATCGGCTGTCCTCCCAGCTGGGTCAGCGGGCCCGGACGAACTCGGAGATGCTGCTCGGGCTGACGATCCCGTATGACACGTGGAAGGAGGACCCGGAGCGGTTCCATTTCTCCCCCGGGTCGGTGATGATCACCTCCGGCGTCTGGCCGGACAGCGCCACGAGCATCGAACCGAACTTCTTCGGCGTCGGTTCGGACGCCATGGGCATGATTCTCAACTGGCACCAGGAGGGCCACCAGGAGCACCCGCTCGAAGATCTGATCAAGGAGGCGATCGAGCACCCGTCCAAGGTGTTCGGGTCCTTCGACGTGCGCAACTGGTCCGAGCGCACCACGGCCCTGTTGTGCATGCAGACGAAGGACAACTTCCTCGACCTGCGTTGGGAGGACGGGCTCCTGCGGAGCAAGGAGGGTCCGGGCGACGCGGTGCGGGTACACATACCCGAGGTCGAGGCGTTCGCCGACAAGGTGGCCAAGCGGCTCGACGCGAAGGAGGAGGCCCTGGTGTTCGAGCACATCCGGATGGCGGCCTCCGCCCACTTCATCGGTGGCATCACCATCGGCGAGACGGCCGACACCGGGGCGGTCGACCCCTACCAGCGGGCCTTCGGCTACGAGGGGCTGCACGTCATCGACGGCAGTGTGATGCCGGCCAACCCGGGGGTGAACCCGTCGCTGATGATCACCGCCCTCGCCGAGCGGGCTATGTCGTTCTGGCCGAACAAGGGCGACGATGACACCCGGCCGACGATTGGCTCGGGTTACAAGCGGCTCGGGCCCGTGATGCCACACCGGCCCTACGTGCCTGCCGGTGCCCCGGGGGAGTTGCGTCTAGACGCAACCGTCAAGGACACCATCCCGGACTACCCCTACGACGTGTGAGCCAGATCGGAACCGATGATGACTACTGCTGCGGACACCTATCGGACGATGGGCGATGCTGACGAACTCAACGACTTCGCCGTTGTCCCCTACTACGTCGAGGGTCTCAAACGCCGGGTCTCGGTGACCCGCATCGACGACACGCTCTACGCCTTCGACGATCTCTGCTCCGAGCACCGCTGCGCGCTTTCGGCCGGTCTGTTGACGGGCACCACCCTGATGTGCCAATGCGGCGGCTGCAAGTGGAACGTGACCACCGGCGAGCTGTTGCGCGGTCCGGCCCGGGATCCCCTGCGGATGTACCTGGTGCGGGAGGTCGACGGCAAGATCGAGGTCCGGGTCTGATTCGTCGGGCCCGGTGCCGGGAGGCCGCTGACCCCCGTACCGGCGGGGCCGCCCCACGGCGAGAGGCAGGTGCCGCCGCATCGCGGGTTTGTCGGCTGTCAGCGGACCCCGGGCAGGCGGCCCTCCAGGTCGAGCACGGAATCGAGCCGGTGGCGGGCGGGCACGTCGTGGCGATGACCGGGGTCGATCAGGAAGGCGTCGATACCGCACGCCCGGGGGCCCACATAGTCGGCGGTGAAGCTGTCACCGACGAACACCGTCCGGAACGCCGGGGTTCCGAGACCCCGGAGCGCCGCGGTGAAGATGGATGGGTGCGGTTTGGCCCAGCCGTGGTCCACTGAGAGCACCATCAGGTCGACCGGGACGAAGCCCAAGGCGGCCATCAAGCGGGGGACCATGTCGGGGCTGTGGGTGTTGGAGACCACGGCCACCTGCCGGTGGGCGGCGATCCGGGCCAGCATCGCCGCCGCACCCGGGATGGCCACCACATGGGCCTCCCACTCGGTGCAGATGCTGCGGCCCAACTCGGCGTGTCGGTCCCCGGTTAGTTCGAGGCCGACCGAGGTGGCGAACGTGGCTGCCGCCTGGGTCATGGTGAACTCCCGGCCGGTCATGGCCGACTCGGCCTCCAGCATGGCTGAGGCGGCGTCCCAGGTAGACCGGAAGGCGTCATGGTCGAGGCGGAGCCCCCACGACTCCGCCAGCGCGTGGGTGCGGGGGTACCGGTGGACGGATCGCTCCGGCCGGTAGTCGACCAGCGTGCCGAAGAAGTCGAACATCACGGCCCGGGACGTCCGGTCCATTCGCGATACGTTCCGGGATCCGGTGGGAGCGGGCGCCACACCAGCGAAGCTACCGGGGTGGCGAACCGGTGTGGTCAGCAGGCCGTGCCGTCACCGTCGGGATCGAGTCCGTGGATATCGGTACCGATCACGGTGATCGGACCCTCGACGACGACCCCGCCACCGCCCAGGCAGCTCACGTCGGCGACCACTGGGACGCACGGGGCGTAGTTCGGGTCGCAACCCCCGGCATCGGGCGCTGCTCCGGATGAGCCCGGCGTCGTCGTCGCCCCGGCCGGATCGGCATCGATGGTCACGGGCGGATCGCCGGCCCGGTTCAGGGTGCTGTCCACGACCGCCACCGCGGTCGCTCCGGCTACCACGGCCAGAAGGCCACCGAGCACGGTCCACAGGTGGGACTGGCTCCGCCGCGGTGCCGGCCGGTGCCCGATGACCTCCGGCTCCAGGATCCGGCCGGGCCGGGACCGGGTGGATCCGGCCATGAGCTGTGGGCTCAACTGGCTGGACCGTACGACCGGCCGCGGGATCCGGTGGTTGTCGTGATCGTCGTCGGGTCCGCTCCCACGCTCGACGGGTGTCTCGGGCTGCACCGGTGTGGGCGGGTCGTGTACTGGCGTGACGGTCGGGCCACCGGTGGTGGGGGAGTGGTCCGACCGGTCCGGTGACGGGGCGGCGTTGGCCCGGTCCGCCGGGGTCGTCACCCCGACCTCAGCGAACACCCGGGACGGTTTCGGGTTCCGGTCGTTCGGTGGAGCCCACCGGTCCGGAGGGATCGGCGTGGGGGCCGACGGGCTCGTCGTCGCCCGCAGGAACCCGTAGGCGGGCGTCTCACCGGCCGACGACGGTGGGGGGGTGGGCGCCGGGGCCGGCCGGGGTCGCTCGGGCGCTGGCCGGCGGGCCACGGCCGGGCGTGGCGCGGTGTGGTCGGCGGCGACCGGCGGATCGTCCGGTTCGGGGGTGGGGGCCGGATCGTGGGCGCCGGCAGTGTGGGACTCGACCACCGACACCGCCCACTGGTGGATGCTGGTGGGTCGGATCGGCTCGCCCGTGGCCAGGGCCACCAGGGCTGCCCGGGCGATCTCCTGCACCTCCAGCTGGTACGAGGTCAGGTACCAGGCGTCGATCCGGTTGTGGTCGGCCAGCACCCGGGCCGCGGCATGGGCCCGTTGCTCAGGGGGCCGTTGCAACACCTGCCCCAGATCGTTGAGCAGACGCTGTACCTCGTGTACAGCGTCGTGATGATGTACAGCGGTGTGCTGATCGACCGTGGTCATGGTCCCATCCCCATGCGCCCGGGTCGGCGGATCCCGGAGCGCCAGAGCCGTCGCCCTACAGCGGCCCCGGCGCCGACTGTAGATGCCTGTTCAGCCACACCCGAATGGGTGATGCCACCCGGCGGAACCGGCCCCGTCCGGGGGTTCGAGGGGTCTGGGTGAGTCGACCTGTAGGCGGGGTTCTGTTCCCGGGCCCGTTGCCGGGATCCCGTTCGGTGACCATCCATCTGTGCGGTCCACCCGGGGGTACCCACCCGAGGGTGGGAGGCGGTCTACCCGTAGCCCCGTCCGACCTTGCTCCGAGTGGGGTGTACCGAGCCGGTCGGGTCACCCCGACCGCTGGTGCGCTCTTACCGCACCGTTTCACCCTCACCTGTGACCGATCGCTCGGCCCATCGGCGGTCTGTTCTCTGTGGCACTGTCCTGCGGGTCGCCCCGACTGGCCGTTAGCCAGCACTCTGACCTGTGGAGCCCCGACCTTCCTCGACGCCGTCAACGCGACGCCGCGGTCACCCGGTCGACTCACCCAGGACGCCGAGCGTACCCGGGTGGGACCCACCGGCGACCTCGGTGACCGGCGTGTGAACAATGGGCAACGCCGGCACCCATGGGCCCGATTTCGCTGCCATGGGGTCGCCAGCGGCCCTAGGGTGAACCGGGACGACACTCGGCGCACCCGTCCTGGAGACACCAATGGCGCAGGAGCCTCCCATCCCGAACCCCTCGATCCAGGCCGACGCGGCCGTCGACGCCGCGGCTCCGCCCAACGGAGCGGCCGATCGGCCCGAGGTCTCCTGGCCGGACCTGCTGGCCACCGTGTCGACGGGTGGGGACCTCAGCCGGGAGGCGGCGGCGGGAGCCATGGCCGCGATTCTCGACGGGGCCGCCACCGACGCCCAGATCGCCGGTCTGATCGTGGGGCTCCGCATCAAGGGCGAGGCCGTCGAGGAGATGACCGGCCTGGTAGTCGCCATGCTGGACGTGGCCGAGGCACTGTCCCTGCCGGCCGACGCCATCGACATCGTCGGCACCGGTGGTTCGGCCCACCGCCGGTCCCATGCCCTCAACGTCTCCACCATGTCGTCGGTCGTGGCCGCGTCGGCCGGGGCCGTGGTCTGCAAGCACGGGAACCGCCGGGCCTCGTCCACCTCGGGTTCGTTCGACTTCCTGGAGGCCCTCGGGGTCCGGGCCGAGCTCCCCGGGCCCGAGCTCGCGGTGCAGGTGGACAAGATCGGGGTCGGGTTCGCCTACGCCCGGGTGTTCCACCCGGCGATGCGCCACGCCGGGCCGGTCCGGGCCGAGCTAGGCATCCCGACGGTGTTCAATGTGCTCGGTCCCCTGGCCCACCCGGGCCGGGTCGTCCGTCAGGTCGTCGGGGTGGCCGCCGACCAGCAGGCGGCCAAGATGGCGGCCGTGCTGCAGAACCTCGGCTCGGAACGGGCCTGGGTGGTGGCCGGGGCCGACGGCATCGACGAGATCGGCATCACCGGCCCGTCGATCGTCTACCAGGTCACCCCGGACCGGATCTCCCGTTTCGAGGTGGACCCGTCCGAGCTCGGGTTGTCGGTCGCCGATTCGCTCGACGTCCTCGCCGGGGGCTCGGCGGCAGACAACGCCACCATCTTCCGCCGCATCCTCGACGGCAGCGAGCGGGGCCCCCGACGCGACGTGGTGGTGATCAACGCGGCGGCCGGTCTGGTGGTGGCCGGTGTGGTCGAGGATCTGCACGCCGGCGTGACCGAGGTGGCGGCGGCGATCGACGACGGCCGGGCCGCGGCGAAACTCGATGATCTCGTGGCCGCCAGCCCGCTGACATGACCGTTCCCCCAGCCCCGGACCCGCTCCGACGTGGGGGAACGCTCGATTGTTGCGATCACCTTTCGGGTTCGGAACGAGGGCCTATAGCCTATTCACCCATGGCGGAGACACGTGAGCGATGCGGGGACGGTTGGGTGGCTACGCCGGTGCCAGCCTCCGGTCTGGCATCCCGATACGCAGCTCCGCGATGACGACGATTGTGGCGACGCTCTGTACTGAAAATCGTCCTCGATCCGTCGATCAGGAGAGGTACTGGCGGGTACGGCCGACAACGGCGGCCCGATCACCCAGGTCACGAGGAGCTGCGGAGCAATGGGATCAGAAACGCTGCTGAGATCGGCCTGCGAGCTGTCCTACGCCGTGGCGCGCTCCGGGTTGGAGGCCACGCCTTCGATCGAGCCGCCGGCGACGATGCGTTCGTTCCTCTACGTGTCCGAGTTGCCGAGTCGGGCCCTCACCGTGGCCCAGGAGGCCATCGAGGAGGACCCGTCGTTCCGGCGGCGGGTGGCCGAGGAGGCCGATGAGGCCGACATCGGCCGGGCGGGTTATCTCTGGCTGCACCGGCCGATCGGCTGGGCGGCGGAATTCGAGGAGATCGTGAACAGTAGCAACGGCCAGTCCGACCATCGCAGCAACGATGGTGACGTGGTAACAGCAGTGCCCGCCTTCGGGAGCGGCAACACCGACTTCACCGGTACCGCCAACGGGTCCACCAACGGCAGCGGCGACCGGTTCTGGACCGACACCGACCGCCGGCCCGACGCCGATCGGGGGCGGGACGAGGCCGACGCCATCGAGGACGAGCTCTCGAGCCTGCGGGGTCTGGTGGAACGTCTGTCCAACGAGCGCAAGTCGGTCACCTCCTCGGCGCGTCCCCCCACCACCGACCTGGAGGGCACGCAGCCAACCTCCTCGTCGTTCCCGGCCCGGCCGGCCGACACCGACCTGGCCAAGGTCCAGGCGGCGCTCGACGCCGCCCACAGCGAGCTCGACCAGGCCCGGAGCGAGCGGGACCACGCCGTCCGCCAGCACTCCGAGGCCCTTACCCGCCAGCTCGATCTCGAGAAGGAGCTCGGTCGGTCGCGCCAGCTGCGCATCGAGGTCGAGCAGGAGCACGCCGAGGTCGACGCCCGTCTGGTCGAGGTACAGGAGGCCCTCAGTCGGGCCGAGAAGGCCCGGGGAGAGGCCGAGGTCCGCGGCGACGAGCTGACCAACCAGCTCAAGGCGGCCCGGTCGGCCCAGGAGGAGCTCCGGGCCGAGGCCGGTCGGGCCAACGACGATCACGCCCACCGCTACCAGGCGTTGGAGGCCACCTTCACCGCCACCCGAACCGAGGGCGACAAGCTCCGTTCCGAGAAGACGGCCCTGGCCGACCAGGTGTCCACCCTGGAGGTCGAGGTCTCCGACCTCCGCCAGCGCAAGACCGAGGTGGAGGCCCAGGCGGCCGAGGCCCAGGCGCTCGTTGACGCCCTCACCGAGGAGAAGATCGACCTCGCGTCGCGGCTGGCCGACACCGAGGCCATGTTGGAGACCACCCGGACCCAGATCAACGCGGTGAAGAGCGACGCCGAGAACATCGCGGCCGAGCTCGCCACCGTCCGCAACCAGCGCAGCGACCTGTCCAGCCAGGTCGACGAACTGCACGGTTCCCTCACCGAAGCCCTCGGCGATCTCGCCGCCGTCCGGTCCCAGAGCGACCGTGACCGGGCCGAGCTCAAGTCCGTCCGCGGTGAGCGGGACCAGCTCCGGGTGCGGTCCGCCACCCTGGAGGATTCCCAGACCACCCTCGACGCCAAGGTCAAACAGCTCACCCAGGAACTGGACGCCACCACCACCCGGGCCGACACGGCCCGGAACGACGTCGCCGAACGTGACAGTCAGATCGGAGAGCTCGCCCTGCGCCGCGACCAGCTCATCACCGAGCTGAGCGAGGTGAAATCGTCGCTCGATTCCACCACCACCGAACGGGACGACCTTTCCGCCACCCACACCACCCTGTCGGCCCGCAGCGCGGAACTGGAGGCCGAACGGGACCGCCTCCTCCAGCAGGTGTCGCAGCTGTCCGAAGAGAACTCCGGCATCCAGGCCCAGCTGGTGGAGAGCGATCGCCTCCGGGTGGAGACGGCGGAGAGCCAGGGTCACGCCCTGTCCGAGCTGGCCCACCGTCTGGCCATGGTGGAGAACGAGCGCAACCGCTTCGAACGCGACCTGCGCACCGCCGAGGACCGGCTCATCGAGGCCATGACCGCCTTCGACGCCGCCAACAAGTCCGCCGCCGACCAGGTCCGGCGGGATCTCGGCACTGACCTGTTGGACACCACCGCGCCCGAGACCACCAGGGAGTCCGCGGGCGACACCGCCGAGGAAACCAAGGGCGACGCCGCCAAGGGATCCGAGGGCGATATCGCCGAGGACTCCGCGGGCGATACCGCCAAGGGATCCAAGGGAGGGGCCGCCAAGGGATCCAAGGGGGACACCGCCAGTACCGGCCCGGTCCCCCTGACCACGGCCAACGGCACGGCCGAGGCCGGCAACAGTAACGGGGCCGACCCCTACGGCGATCTGGTCGACCCCGAGGCCATGGACGCCGAGGTCGCCGCCACCCTGCCCGACGGGCCGAAAGTGGACACCGAGCCCGACGCCGAGGCCGACGAGGAGAAGACCGACGGTGCCGGTGCCGCGGGCGACACCGTCATCCGCGGCAAGGCCGTCGGCGACAACCTCGTGACCGACAAGCCGCTCGGGGACGACACCGGTCGGCCCGGTGGCCGGGATACCTCCGGTGGCACCCCTCGGGAGGTCACGAAACCGTCCGGATTCCGCCCGGCCCGGACCGCCGACGGCGACCTCCCGCGTGACGCCCGGGTCGGGGATCGGGTCCCGGCCAGCCCCGCCACCGACGACACCGTCGATCATCCGGCCGCTGAGGTACCCTCGTCGGCCACCGAGGACGAGACCACCGACAGCGGTCAGGACACCGACGGGGTGAGCGAAAGCCCACTGGCCGCCGGGGCCGCGGCCCTGGCCGCGATGACCCCGGCCGAGGTGGTCGAAAGGCCACCCGAGTCCGGCCGCGATGGGCTCGCGCCGGGCCGCCTGACGGATCCGGCCGCCGACTCGAGGGGAAGCCGGTCGGAAGACGGCGCCGATCCCGCCACGGGTCGGGCCTCCAAGCGGTGGAACTTCGGTGCTCTCGGTCGGTCACGGGGCGACGACGCCCCCGCCGATCCCGAGCCGGCCGGATCGGCCAACGGGCTCGCCCCCGATGAGGCGAACGACATCAGCGACGCCGAGATCGACGACATCTCCTCCGAACTGTCGCAGGCCCTGGCCACCGCGTCCGACGCCGCCGACGAGTCGAACGATCTCGACCTCGACGCCATCGGGGATCTCATCTCACAGACCGTCACCGACTTCGACCCGTCGTCGATCCCGCAGCCGGGTTTCGCCGACGCCCCGGTTGAGACACCCGCCGACGATCCCTATGACACGCCGAGCCGCCGGGCCGCCCGGAACGCGCCCCCCAGCGTGTTCAGCGACCTGGACGCGGCCGTCGGCCTGGCCGATGGCCGCCCGGCCCGACGCCAGATTGACATCCCCGCCGACCTCCACCACGACGAGGTCGAACTGGCCCGCCACGTGGTCTCGTCGCCGGACGTGGTGCTGCTCGTCGACGGGGATTCGGTGGCCAAGCTCGGCTGGCCGAGCCTGCCGGTGGCCCAGCAGCGGGACGCCCTGGTGTCCTACCTGGGTGATCTGGCCGACAGCACCGGGGTGGCGCCCGACGTCGTGTTCGACGGTCGCATCGGTGACGAGGACGGGCTTCCCGCCTCGGAGTCGGTACGGATCCGGTTGAGCACCCCGCCGACCGAGCCGGCCGCCGCCCTCGACGAGCTGATCGACGCCTACCCCGAACAGTGGCCGATCGCCATCGTCACCGACGACACCGACCTCGGTCAGACCGCCGTGAGCCGGGGGGCCACCGTGCTCAACAACGGTCAGCTGCTGGATCTGTTCATCGCCCAGTAGGCGGGGCCGTCACCGGCCCGAGCGGTCCCGATAGGTGATGGCGAGGTCGGGACGGACCGCGTGCAACGAACGGTACCGGGCCGCGCCCGCCCACACCCCGGCCCCGTAGGCCAGGTCGTCCACCGCGGCCACCACCAGGGTGCGGGGGTCGCCACGTCGACGACCGGAGCCCGCCGTTGCGGCCCCGGTCAGGAGCCGCCGGCCCCACGACGCCGCCACCAGGCCCACGGCCATCGGTCGGGTGGGCCGGGCCAAGAGGGCGGTGGCCGTGATCGGCCACCACGCCCGCACCGCCGCGTCGGCCACCGACCGGGCCGCCCGGAGGGTGCCGCCGACCACCAGGCGGGCCGCCTCGGTTCCCGGGTCGGCGGCGACCCCGGCCAGCCGGCGACGCACCCACCAGCCCCGGGCGGCCATCACGACGGCGGCCACCGGGATCAGCCGTCCCGACGCCATCAGGACCAGGGTGACCGCGGTGTCGGCGGGGAGCCGGACGGGAGCGAGACGTCCGGGATGGCGTCCGGCCAGGGGGGCGGCCGCGGTGCCGTAGCCGAACCGTTGTCGGGCCAGTTGGCGGAGCGACGTCCGGGGCGGGTGCTCCACCACGATCGACGGGTCGTAGCGGACCGACCCCAGCTCCCCGAGGCGCCAGACCAGGTCGACGTCCTCCCCGTAGCGGAGATCGGGGTCGAACCCGCCAACGTCCCGCACCGCTGAGGTGCGGGCCATCAGGCACGCCGTCGGGACGTACGCCACCATCCGTCCCGGTCCCACCAGCGAGGGCTGGTCTCCCATGTCCAGCGGGGAGTGGCCCCGTTCGAACCGGGCGATCACCCGGGCCCACCCGTCCGGCCCCCGCTCCGGCGGAGCGGTGCTCACCACCCGGGGGGCGACGGCGACCACCTCGGGGTCGGCGAACCAGGCGGCCAGACGGGCCACGGCCGCCCGGTCGATCCGGACCCCGGCGTCCACGAAGACCACCAGATCGGCCGATACCAGGCCCAGGCCGGTCTGGCGGGCTGGCCCGGGGCCCCCGGACCGGGGCCGTTGGACGATCCGGATCCCGGCATTGGGATCGGAGGGGTCGGGCCGGGGCAACGGCGGCAGGGAGCCGTCGTCGACGACCACGACGACCAAGCCGTCGAGGCCGGCCGTGGTGGCGGCCATCCCGGCGGCGTCGTCTCGTACCGGGATCACCACCGTCGGTGTCGGTGTCGGTGTCGGCGCCGCCTCGACCGGGGTGTCGGCGCCGGTACCGGCCCCGGGCCGGCTTCCGGTTTGGGGGTCGGTGCCGGCCGGGGTGGCCGGGACCGGGTGGACCATGCCGGCGTCGATCAGGCGTCGCGCCGCCGCGGTGACCGCCGGCGGGGCCGGATCGGGTCCCGCCGTGACCGGTTCGCCGGCAAGCCAGCGGCGGACGAGGCCGGCCCCGGCCGCGCTCAGGCGGATCATCCTCCGGGGTGAGCCGCCGACGAGGAGCCGGCCCTGGTCGCGCACCCGCAGGCTCGGATCGGGCCGGAGCACGGTGCCCGGGGGGAGGGGGGCCCGGGCGGGGGCCGCGGTGGGCCCGGCCGGCGGGGAGGCGGGTCCCCGGCCGGTCACCTCAACCGACCACCTGGCGGAGCGCGTCGAGCACCGACAACGGGCCGGTGACCTCGGCCATGCGGGCGCCGACGGCCCGGGTGAGGAGCCGGGCGTGCGATGGGTCGTCGGCCGGGGCGATGACGGCCAGCTCGGCCAGGGCGCGGGCGGCGGGCACGGGATCCCCGCCCACGGTCACCTCGGCGTCGGAGAGCAGCACCGTGAGGTGCCGTCCGGGTGGTGCGGAGGCGAACTGGCGCCCGGCGGCCCGGAGGGCGAGACCGACGTCGGTGGTTCCGTGGCCCCGCAGGGCCAGCACCTCGGCCACCACCTGCTCGGCCGGTTTCGGGTCGTCGAGCGCCCGGATCGCCACCACCCGGTCGGCGAAGGCGAGCACAGCGAACCGGGCCGGCGCCCTCCAGGCGCACACGGCCGCAGCCACCGCCGCCGACGCCAGGCGTTGCCCATCCATCGAACCGGAGCGGTCGACCAGGAGGCAGATCGAGGTACTCGGCCGACGCCACGCCGACACCCTGAGCTGGTCGAGGTCGGCCGGGCGGCGTTCGGCCCGGGCGGCCACCAGGGCGTCGAGGCTGGAGTCGAGGTCGACGTCACCGTCGGCCCGGTCGGCGGGGGCCGAGGTGAGCCGGCCGATACCGGGGGAGCGGGCCCGGCCCGTCCGGGCGAGATCGAGTACGAGCCGCCCGGCCAGCCGGCGGGCCAGCTGGGCCAGGTTCCCGTCGGTGGCCTGGGCCATGCGGGCCATGAGCTCCAACGCAGCGTCGGGGTCCTCGTCGAGATAGTCGTCGAACGCGGCCTCGTCGAGCTGACCTAGCTCGGGCGACACCTCGGCGAACCGCTCGTCACGGGAGAGTTCGCGGCGGGCCACAGTGCGCCGCCTCTCCTCCTTCAGCTGCTGCTCGGCCTCCTCGCCGGTCAGGATCCGTTCGTCGTCACCGGCCCCGCCCTGCGGGCCCGGGATTTTCCCTGGTCGGGCCGGTCGTTGGAGGGATCGCCGACCCCGTCGTGGTCGGCCTCGGGGCGGGGCTGCATGATCCGCTGCCACAACTCGGCGATGATCGCCTCCGGGGAGGACCGGGACGACTCGTGCACCCGGATCCGCCCCGACAGGGCGGTGAGGGCGGCGTCAAGGCCGACGGTGGGATCGGTGGCCGGTAGGCCGCGCAGGGGTCCGAGCTGGTCGGCCAGGTGGAGCAGGTCGACCGCACCCCGCACCGACGACCCGACCCGGACCTCCGGGTGGGTGCGGGTCTCCCGCACCAGGGTGACCACGAGGTCGGTGTAGTCGTCACGGTCGAGATCGGGGTTAGCGGGTCCGTGACGTCGGGCGATGGTGGTCTCATCGTCGGCCGACTGGTAGTCCATGGCCACTCGGCACACCCGGTCGTAGATGGCGGCCGAGATCCGGGCCGTGCCCACGGCATCGAAGGGATTCATGGCCGCCACCATCCGGAACGATGGGTCGGCCTCGATCCGGCCCAGACGGGGGATGGTGATCTCGCGCTCGGACATGACCGTCACCAGCAGGTTGAGGGTCTCCTCCGGGATCCGGTTGATCTCCTCGAGGTAGAGCAGTGACCCGTCTCGCAGGGCACGCGACAGGGGGCCGTCCACCCATACCTCGGGGGTGTAGCCGGCCTCCAGGACCTGGGCCGGGTCGAAATGGCCGACCAGGCGGGCCGGGGTGAGCTCGGCGTTGCCCTCGACCAGCTCGAAGTCCTGGTCCCGGCTCCGGGCCACCGTGCGGAGCAGGGTGGACTTCCCGGTGCCGGGGGGACCCTCGAGCAGGAGGTGACGGCCGGCCATGAGGGCCGCCACCACCAGCTCGGCCTCGCGGGACCGGCCCACCACCTCGGACCGGAGCCGCTCCAGGGTCTCCGGTCCGAACGGGACGGGGCCGTCAGTCAAAGGCGATCACACCACGGATGTTCTTGCCGTCCCGCATGTCCTGGTAACCCTGGTTGATGTCGTCCAGGGCGTAGCGCTCGGTGATGAGCTCGTCGAGCAGCAGGGCGCCCCGGCGGTACTCGCCGAGCAGGCGGGGAATCTCTGAGCGGGGGCTACCCGAACCGAAGATCGACCCCTTGATCTGCTTGTTGTACATGGCGAGGCCGAACAGGTCGAGGCTGACGTCCCGCTGGTGCATGGGGGCGACCGCGGTGACCACGACCGTGCCATCCTTTGAGACGATCGTCATGGCCGGCTCGACCAGGTCACCGGTCATCACCCCCGGGGTGAGGATGGCGGCGTCGGCCATGACCCCGGCCGTCATCTCCATGACGGCCAGCGTGGCCGCCTCCATGTCTGAGAAGAAGTGGGTGGCGCCGAACAGCTGGGCCTTCTCCTTCTTGTCCGGGTTGGTGTCCACGGCGACGACGTTGGCGGCCCCTGACATGCGGGCGCCCTGCAGGGCGTTGGCGCCGATCCCGCCGATGCCGACCACGACGACGGTGTCGCCGCCGCGTACCGCGGCCCGGTTCTGGGCGGAGCCCACCCCGGTGGCCACCCCGCACGACACCAGACAAACCACGTCGAGGGGGAGGTCCTCGTCGACCTTGATGACCGAAGCCTCCGATAGGAGCATGTGCTCGGAGAAGGTGCCGAGTTGGGCCATACGGTTCAGACTGGTGCCGTCGGCCGAGTGGTGCTTGTAGGAGCCGTCGGCCATCATGCCGCCGGCCAGGGTGAAGGCGCCCAGGTCGCACAGGTTCTGACGACCGGTGGAGCACCAGTGGCAGCGGCCGCAGGAGGGGACGAAGCTGCAGGAGACATGGTCGCCCACGGCGACCGAGGTGACGGCCGAGCCAACCTGGGTAACCACACCTGAGCCCTCGTGGCCACCGATCACGGGCAGGAAATGGTCCACCCCGAGGAGCTCCAGTCCATCCTTGTCGAGATCGATGTCTCCGGTGACCAGGTGTTCGTCGGAGTGGCAGAGGCCGGCGAAGGCCGTCTTGACCACCACCTCGGTGGGGCCGGGGTCACCCAGATCGATCTCCTCGACCTTCCAATCCTCGTTGTGACCCCAGATCACTGCAGCACGTGACTTCATGACGGCGACCCCCTAGGACGCTGGTTCTTCTACGGATTCTCGTCGGTACTTCTTCTGCTTCTTCTTCGGACTTCTTGTGTGTCGTGGACTTCTTCTGCTTCTTGTCCGGATTCTCGTCGGGATTCCGTGTCCGGAACGACTGGTGGTCCGAACCTAGCAACCAGGTGGGACACCCTGGAAAAGGGCGGGGTCAATCGGCTCGACGGTGGTGGTCCGGAGACGTTGCACAGTCCGTTCCACGAGGTCGGCGAAGAGGCGTCGACCCTCCTCGGCCGAGGCCCCCGACGGGTCCCCCAGGACCCCGTTGGGGCTGACCCCGGCCAGGCCGTCCCGACGCAGATTGTCGATCAGGTCCCCCACCGGGGTCGTAACCCCGGGCTCGGCCAGGTGGAGGGCTACGAGGTCGGGTCGGAGGTGGAGCATCAGGGAGGTCTCGGTCCGCCCGGCGTGGGCGTCGATGGTGCCCGGTGGCCACGCCTCGGCCGGCCAGTGGGGGAGGAGGGCGTCGACCCGGTGGCCCTCCGCCCGCAACCGGGTGACGGCGGCGGCGACCGGTTCCGCGTTGCCGGCGTGCCCGGAGAGGTAGACGACGGCGTCCACCCGGGCCCGGGCCGAGCGGGCCAGTTCGATCATCACCGTGCCGAGGGCGGTCTGGCCGATCGACAGGGTGCCGGGGAAGGCCTGGTGCTCCCCGGCCGATCCGTAGGGTACGGCCGGGGCCACCACCGCCCCGGGGAGCCGGTCGGCCACGGCGCGGGCCCAAGCCACGGCGATCCGGGTGTCGGTGTCGAGGGGCAGATGGGGCCCGTGCTGCTCGGTGGATCCGAGGGGGACGAGCAGGACCATCGGGGCGGTCCCGGCCACGGCCGGACTGGTGAGGGGTCCGAGGTCGTGGGGGGCGCCCATGCCCCCGACGGTACCCCGCCCTGCCGACCCGTTCGACCGGGCACCCCACCGACGCGGTGAACCGCGCCGGTGGGGGCGGGTTGTTAACGGAGTGTTCTCCTACGGGCCTCGGGGCCGGTGCCTGCGCTGCTAGAACAGTGGTTCGACCGGGCCTGGTTCAAACCCGTTCCGTTGGAGCCAGTTCGGGCAGCCTCACGGCTCGTTCTGTCCCGTTCGCTCAACCCCCGTCCCCTGCCGACCGTTGAGGAGCCCTGTGAACCCGTCCACCCCGGCCGTCCCGTCCGAACCCGCCGTCCCGCCCGAGATCGCCGCCCTGCGGCGCCTGGCCGCGAACCTGCGGTGGAGCTGGCATCGGCCCACCAGGGAGCTCCTGGCCTCACTACCGGGGGTGGACCTCGACCGCCACCCCCTGATCGAGCTCGACCAGGCTTGGCGGGAGGATCCCGACGCCCTGGTCGCGGCGGCCGCAGCCGCCTCGGCCGACATCGCCCGGGCGGTGGCCGAGCTGGACGGGATGGAACGGCCGGCCGAGCGGCCGGTGATGGCCTATTTCTGTCCCGAGTACGGGATCGCCGCCCAACTGCCCCAGTACTCGGGCGGCCTGGGGATCCTGGCCGGTGACCACCTCAAGGCCTCGTCGGACCATGCGCTCGGGCTCATCGGGGTGGGCCTGTTCTACCGTGAGGGGTTCTTCCGGCAGGCCATCGTGGACGGCCGGCAGACCGAACGGATCCAGCCGGTGGACCCAGCCGCCGTCGGCGCCCTCGACACCGGGGTCACGGTCACCGTGCCCGTCGACGGGGACGAGGTGGCGGCCCGGGTCTGGCAGCTCTGGGTGGGTTCGACCCGCCTGATCCTGCTCGACACCGACGTCGCGTCGAACCCGGCGCCGGCCCGTGGCATCACCGACCGGCTCTACGCCGGCGATCGGCGGCACCGCCTCAGCCAGGAACTGGTGCTCGGCCTGGGGGGCGTCCGGGCCCTGCGGGCCCTGGGCCTCGACGTGGGCGGCTACCACCTCAACGAGGGCCACGCCTGTTTCCTGCTCGTCGAACTCCTGACCGAACGGGTGGCCGCCGGTGACGACCTGGACGAGGCCATCGACTGGGTGCGGGCCCGGAGCCTGTTCACCACCCACACCCCGGTCCCGGCCGGGATCGACCGGTTCGACCGGGCCATGGTCCGACCCGAGCTGGAGGGCCTGGCCGCGGGGCTGGGGCTGAAGGCCACCGAACTGGCCGACTGGGCCACCCTCCCCGACGACGGGCCCGACGAGCCGTTCAACACCGCGGCCCTGGCCCTCCACCTGTGCGGCCGGGCCAACGGGGTGTCCCAGTTGCACGCCTCGGTCAGCCGGCGACTGTTCGCCTCGCTCCCGGCGGCCGAGCGGATCGAGGGGATCACCAACGGCGTCCACGCCCGCACCTGGGTGGACCCGGACCTGGCCGAGCTGTACGACGCCGACCTCGGGGAGGGGTGGGCCAACGGGGAACCCGAGGCCTGGAGTGCGGCGACCGGGCTCGACCGGGACCGGTTCACCGCCCTGCGGGCCCTGCGGCGGCGGGACCTCACCGCCATGGTGGAGGCCACCACCGGCCACCGGCTCGACCCGGACCGGCCGATCATCGGGTTCGCCCGACGGTTTGCCACCTACAAGCGGGCCGCCCTGCTGTTGCGTGACCCCGAGGGCCTGGCCGCCACGATGGCCGCCGGGGCCCAGTTCGTGTTCGCTGGCAAGGCCCACCCCGCCGACGCCGAGGGCAAGGCGGTGCTGGCTGAGATCGCCGCCGCCGGCACCTCCAGGCCGACGGCCGGGCGGATCGTGCTGGTCCCCGACTACGACATCGGCATCGCCGAGGTGCTGTACGCCGGCGCGGATGTCTGGCTCAACAACCCGGTGCGGCCCCACGAGGCCTGTGGCACCAGTGGGGAGAAGGCGGCCCTCAACGGGGGCCTCAATTGCTCGATCAGCGACGGGTGGTGGGCCGACTGGTACATCCCCGGGATCGGCTGGGAGATCCCTACCGTGGCCGCCGACGGTGGGGACACCGGATCCGGTGCAGCCCCCGAGGAGGTGGGAGCCGGCGACCTCGACGACGAGGAACGCGACCGGCTGGAGGCCCGGGGCCTGCACCGGCTGCTGGGCGATGAGGTCCTGCCCGTGGTTTCGGAACGGGGTGACGCCTGGTGGGCCATGGTCGGGGCCATGCTCGGCCATCTCGGGCCGCTGGTCACGGCGGGGCGTATGGTCGATGAGTACAACCGGCGGTTCTACCGGCCGATACTCGACGTATGACCGCTGCCAGATCCACATCGGCCGGGGCGGACCCCGGCCGATCCCCGTCGCCGTCCGCGGCCACCCCGATCCGCGGCTCCCTTCCCCTCGCCCCGGGGCCCGGCCGGCCCTGGCCGCTCGGGGCCGACTGGGACGGTGCGGGCACCAACTTCGCCGTCTACACCCGCAATGCCGAGGCGGTCGAACTGTGCCTGTTCGACGACGACGGCCACGAGACCGCGGTCGAACTCCGGGAGCACACGGCCAACATCTTCCACCTGTACCTGCCCCGGGTCGGCCCCGGCCAGCGGTACGGGTACCGGGTGCATGGGCCGTGGGAACCGGAACGGGGCCTCCGGTTCAACCCGGCCAAACTCCTGGTCGACCCGTACGCCCTGGCCATTGACGGGGACATCGACTGGTCGGGGCCCGTGTTCGGCCACGACCTGGACGACCCGGGACGACCCGACCCGACCGATTCGGCCCCCTTCGTGCACCGGTCGGTGGTCGTCGACCGATCCTTCGACTGGGGTGACGACCACCCGCCTGAGGTCGACTGGAACGACACCGTCATCTACGAGACCCACGTCCGGGGCCTGACGATGACCCATCCGGGTGTGCCGCCCGAGCTGAGGGGCACCTACGCCGGGATGGCCTGTGACGCCGTCGTCGACCACCTGGTGACCCTGGGGGTCACCGCGGTGGAGCTGATGCCCATCCACCACTTCGTATCCGAGGGGTTCCTCCGTGAACACGGCCTGGTCAACTACTGGGGTTATTCGACTCTCGGGTTCCTGGCCCCCCACGCCGGATACGGCGCCACCGCCCACCGGGTACCCGGCAGCCAGGTGCAGGAGTTCAAGGCCCTGGTGAAGACCCTGCACCGGGCCGGTCTCGAGGTCCTCCTCGACGTGGTCTACAACCACACCACCGAGGGGACGGAGTCGGGCCCGACCCTGTCCTTGCGGGGGTTCGACAATCCGGTCTACTACCGCCTCGACCCCGACAACCCGTCCCGGTACATCGACTGGACGGGCACGGGCAACAGTCTCAACGTCGACGAGGGGGCGAGCCTCCAGCTGGTCATGGACAGCCTCCGCTACTGGGTGCAGGACATGCACGTCGACGGGTTCCGGTTCGACCTGGCCCCCACCCTAGCCCGGGAGTACTTCTCGGTGGACCGCCAGTCGGCGTTCTTCCACCTGGTCCACCAGGACCCGGTGGTGAACCGGGTGAAGCTGATCGCCGAGCCGTGGGACGTCGGCCCGGACGGCTACCAGATCGGCAACTTCCCACCCACCTGGTCGGAGTGGAACGGCCAGTTCCGGGACGACATCCGCGACTACTGGACGGGCAACCCCGGGGCCACTGGGCGTCTGGCGTCGCGGTTCGCCGGTAGCTCCGACCTGTACGGGTCGTGGCGACGGCGGCCGTCGTCGAGCATCAACTTCGTGACCGCCCACGACGGGTTCACCCTGGCCGACCTGGTGGCCTACGAGCACAAGCACAACGAGGCCAACGGGGAGGGCAACCGGGACGGCCACGACCACAACCTGTCGTGGAACGGTGGGGTGGAGGGCGAGACCACCGAACCGGACGTGCTCGACAACCGGCGGCGGCGGGCGGCGTCGCTGCTGGCCCTGCTACTGCTGTCGCAGGGGGTGCCGATGCTGAGCGGTGGCGACGAGATCGGTCGCACCCAGCGGGGCAACAACAACGCCTACTGCCAGGACAACGAGATCTCCTGGTACGACTGGGAGCGGGCCGACCGGGAGCGACTTGCCTTCACCCGCCGGCTCATCGCCTTCCGGCGGGCCCATCCGGCCTTCCGGCGCCGCCGGTTCTTCAGCGGCCAACGGACCCGGGACGGCGCCGTCGACATCGGCTGGTACCGGCCCGACGGCCAACCGATGGGCGACGACGACTGGACCGGCCACGCCGGCGGTGGTGCGGTCTGCATCTTCGTGAACGGTCACGACGGCGGCGTACCCAGCTCGATCATGCCGGCCCCCGTCGACGACAGCTTCCTGGTCCTGTGCAACAATTCGGCCTTGCCGGTGGAGTTCATCGTGCCGCACCGGCTGACCTGGCGCCGCTGGAGCCTGGCCGTCGACACCGCCGGCGACACCGCCGAGTCGTCACCCTGGCCCGGGGGTCACACCTGGACGGTGGGCTCCTGGGGGGTCGCGGTCCTCAACGACGGAGTCGAGCCTGGAGACGACGATGCACATCCTCTTCGCCACCGCTGAGCTGCGGCCCCTGGTCAGCACCGGGGGCCTGGGCGAGGCCGCGTGGGGCCTGGTGGAGGCCCTGCGCCGGGCCGGCCACGAGGTGGACGTCGTCGTCCCCGACTACCGGCTGGGGGGTGAGCCGTGGCCACTGGCCGGACAGGCCCCGGTGCCCGCTCTCGATCTGCCCGCCTGGGCCCAGGAGCCGACCGTCCGGCACGGCACCCACCCCGACGCCGGCCCAGTGTTCCTCGTCGGTGGTCCGGGTCTGGACCGGCCCCACCCATACGTGGACGCCTCCGGGGTCGGCTACCCCGACAACGACCTCCGGTTCGCCGCCTTCTCCGTGGCTGTGGGCCAGCTCGCCAACCGGCTCCGGCCCGACCTGGTGCAACTCAACGACTGGCACACCGGTTTGGTACCCCCCTTCCTCGATCCGGACATCGCCTCGGTGCTGACCATCCACAACCTGGCCCACCAGGGGTGGACCAACGGGGGCTGGTTGCACGAACTGCCCCGCCTGCGGCGCGACTACGCCCGGGGCGACGCCATGAACGTCCTGGCCGGGGCGATCCGTACCGTGGACGCGGTGGTAGCGGTGAGCCGGACCTACGCCGGGGAGATCACCACCCCGGCCGGTGGGATGGGCCTCGACGACGTCCTGCGGTGGAGGGGCGACGACCTGCACGGGATCCGCAACGGGATCGACACCCTGGTGTGGGATCCGGCCACCGACCCCCTGATCCCCCGGGACTACACCACCACCAACCTGGCCGGGAAGTCGGTGGCCCGGGCCGTGCTCCTGGACCGGTTCGGGTGGGACGAGCCCGACAAGGCCACCCCCACCATGGTCATGGTGACCCGTCTGTTCGACCAGAAGGGGGTGGACCTTGCCTTCGCCCTGGTGCCGTACCTGCGGCGCATGCGGGCGCGGTTCGTGGTGTTGGGCTCGGGGGAGGAGCACCTCGCCGACCGGGGCCGGACCCTGATGGGCGAGCACCCCGACCACTTCGCCTTCGTCGACGGGTTCGACCTGCCCCTGGCCCATCTCCTGTTCGCCGGCGGGGACCTTTACCTCATGCCGTCCCGGTTCGAGCCGTGCGGCCTGGCTCAGATGCAGGCCATGGCCTACGGGACGATCCCGCTGGTGACCCCCGTGGGCGGCCTGGTGGACACCGTCACCGACGCCGACGACTCCAGTGACGGGACCGGGTTCGTGGCCACCTCGGTGGACGGGCCCGGGGTGGTCGACGTGGTGCACCGGGGGGTGGCCGCGTGGAGGAACGCGGCCCGGCGTCGGGCCATCATCCGCCGGGCCATGAGCACGGACTGGTCCTGGGACGGGCCCGCCGCCGCCTATGCGGCGGTGTACCGGAAGGTGATGGAGCGGCCCCGGCCGGCCGCCCGGTAGCCGTTTCTATAGGCGGACCCCGCCCGTTGTGGTAGAACCACGGCGATCGGTTGCCTACCCTGACCTCTGGAGATCCCGTTGGAATCCGAATCGTCCCGCCCCGACCGCCAATCCCGGTCCGCCGCGGCTCCGGCGTCCGGGGCGTCGGCCGATACCGGGTACAGCGGCTTCCAGTCACCACTGCTGGGTATCGCCGCCGTCGTCGTGATCGTGGCCGGCCTGCGGGGGTTCTCCGATCAGCTGGCCCCTCTGGCCCTGGCCCTGGTGTTGATCATCGCCGTCACCCCGATCCAGGGGGCGCTCCGGAAGCGGGGGTTGCCTGGATGGGCGGCCATGCTGGCCAGCCTGTTCGCGGCCTACGGGATCCTGATCGCCATGCTCGGCTCCCTGGTGTGGAGCGGGTACAGGATCATCGACCTGTTCCGGCAGCCGGAGTACTCCTCCGGCCTGGCCGACCTGCAGACCACCATTGGTGAGCGGCTCCGGTCCCTCGGGGTGCGTCAGGGGGCCATCGCCGACGCCATCTCCAACATCGACATCGAGAACGTGCTGAGCCGCATCGGTGGTGCCCTGTCCGGGATCATGGGCCTCACCTCCGGGATCGTCCTGGTGCTGGTGGTCATGTTCTTCATGGCGTCGGACGCCTCCCCCCTGGGTCGCCGGATCAGCGAGCTCGCCGCCGACCAGCCACTCCTCAACGCCGGGATCGACGGGTTCGTGGCCAAGACCCGTTCGTACCTGGTGGTGTCTACGGTGTTCGGGGCGGCGGTGGCCGTGGCCGACGGGGTGGCGCTGCAGATGCTGGGCATCCCGCTGGTCACGGTCTGGGTGGTGCTGTCGTTCGTGACCAACTACATCCCCAACGTCGGCTTCATCGTCGGGGTGATCCCTCCCGCCCTGGTCGCTCTGCTGGCCTACGACCTGAACCGGATGATCTGGGTCGTGGTCGTCTACTCGGTCCTGAACTTTGTGATCCAGACCCTTGTCCAGCCCCGCATCGTGGGCAGTTCGGTGGGGCTCTCGTCCACCCTGACGTTCCTGTCGTTGGTGTTCTGGTCGTTCGTGATCGGCCCGCTCGGGGCCATCCTGGCCGTCCCCCTCACCCTGATGGCCAAGGCGTTCATCGTCGACATCAACCCACGCCTGCAGTGGATGCGGCCCCTGCTGTCCCTGGAGCCGATGGAGCAGGAACTGGCCCCCGTCGACGCCAACCCGTTCGACGACGGCTCCCCGGACGGGCCGGAGGGAGCGGACGGTCCGCCGCGGGCCTCTGACCGCTGACCCCGTAGGGGCGGGTCGACCGGAGCCGGTCGCGACGACCACCCCGGCTTGGCCGTCGGCTCCCAGGTCCTGCCGGCCACAGGCCCTTCCGACCCGGTCCTTCCGACCCGGTCCTTCCGACCCGGTCCTTGGGGTCGTCAGTCCTTCGGGTCGTCAGTCCTTGGGGTCGAGGTCCTCGATGCGGAACCCCTTCGGGATGGCCACCACCCCGGACGCCGACACTGTGAACCGTTCCGCGTCGGCCTCGGCGTCGTGGCCGATTCGGAAGCCGGGCGGGATCACGACGTTCTTGTCGACGATGCAGCGCCGGAGCTGGGCGCCCCGGCCGACGGTCACGTTGTCGAGCAGCACGGAATCCTCGACGAGGGCGTCCTCTTGGAGGCGCACGTCGGTGGACAGCACCGACCGGTGGCAGTCCGCTCCGGACACGATGACACCGTTGGCCATGATCGAGTTCGACACCGTGCCGTTGCCGATCTTGGCCGGAGGTTCGGTCAGGCCGCGGGTGAAGATCGGCCACTGCTCGTTGTAGAGGCTGAACGCCGGCATGGGGGCGACCAGGTCCATGTGGGAGTCGTAGTAGGCGTCGAGCGTGCCCACGTCGCGCCAGTAGTGGTGGGTGCCCTCGGCCTCGCCGGGCACCACATTGTCCATGTAGTCGTACACCTGGGCCTCACCGGCGGCCACCAGCCTGGGAATGATGTCACCGCCCACGTCATGGGCCGAGCTGACGTCGTCGGCGTCCGAGGTCATGACGTCCCGGAACACCGAGGTGTCGAAGATGTAGTTGCCCATCGAGGCCAGGATCTGGTCGGGCGCACCGGGGATGGTGGGCGCGTCGACCTTCTTCTCGTGGAAACGCACGATCCGGTTGGAGTCGGCGGCCCGTTCGATGGTGCCGAACTGGAACGACTCCGACGCCGGTAGCCGGATCGCCGCCACCGTCACCCCCGCCCCCGATTCGATGTGGGCGTTGAGCATCTGGCGTGGGTCGAGCCGGTAGATGTGGTCGGCCCCGAAGACGATCACGTGCTCGGGCTGCTCGTCGTCCACCAGATTTAGGTTCTGGAACAGGGCGTCGGCCGAACCGGTGAACCACCGGGGGCCCTGGCGCATCTGGGCCGGCACCGTGGTCACGTAGTTGCCGAGCAGGCCCGAGAGCTGCCAGGTCAGGGAGATGTGGACGTCGAGGCTGTGGCTCTTGTACTGGGTCAACACCACGATGTGCCGGAACCCACCGTTGACCAGGTTCGAGATGGCGAAGTCGATGAGGCGGTACTTGCCGCCAAAGGGGACGGCGGGCTTGGCCCGATCAGCGGTGAGGGGCATCAACCGCTTTCCTTCACCTCCGGCGAGGACGATGCTGAGGATGGGGGTACGTCCGTGAGCGGGGGCGCGCATTTGGCCCATCGTATACTCGGTCGGTGGCCCGCCCCTTCGACTCGAACGACGCCTGGCTTCTCGCCTCCGGCACCCATATCCGCCTGTGGGAGGTGATGGGGGCCCACCGCGACGACCGGTCGTGTACAACCTTTCGCGTCTGGGCTCCGAACGCCAGCCAGGTGTCGGTCCTCTCCGACGGTAACGGGTGGACGGCCGGTGCCGACCGCCTCGAACCGGACCCTTCCGGGGTGTGGCGCGGCACTTTCCCGGGTTACGAACCGGGCGCCCGCTACAAGTACGCGATCCGGACCCCGCACGGCGGCCAGCAACTCGATCGGGCCGACCCGTTCGCCTTCTCCGCCGAGCTGCCACCGGCCACCGCGTCGGTGCTGTACGAGCCCGGCGGTCACGTGTGGGCCGATGCCGAGTGGATGCGGGGCCGTGGAGCCCGGCACCGTCACGACGCCCCCATCTCGATCTACGAGGTCCATCTCGGTTCGTGGCGCTACGAGCCCGGCGGCTACCGGGCCATCGGGCGCCAGCTCGCCGCTTACGCTGTCGACCTCGGTTTCACCCACGTCGAGATCATGCCCCTCATGGAACACCCCTTCTACGGGTCATGGGGCTACCAGACCACCGGGTACTTCGCCCCGACCGTCCGCTACGGATCACCCGACGACCTCAAGGCCATGATCGACGAGCTGCACCAGGCTGGGGTGGGTGTGATCCTCGACTGGGTGCCGTCCCACTTTCCCACCGACGACCATGGTCTCGGGATGTTCGACGGCACCCACCTCTACGAGCACGCCGATCCCCGCCAGGGTTTCCATCCGGACTGGCGCTCCTATGTGTTCAACTACGACCGGCCGGAGGTCCGCAGCTTCCTGCTGTCCTCGGCCCACTACTGGCTGGAGGAGTTCCACGCCGACGGGCTCCGGGTGGACGCGGTGGCCTCCATGCTCTACCTCGACTACTCCCGGGCCGAGGGCGAGTGGATCCCCAACCCGTCGGGGGGCAACGAGAACCTGGGTGCGATCGCCTTCCTCCAGGAGCTGAACCGGTCGGTGTACGCCCGGTTCCCCGACGTGGTGATGGTGGCCGAGGAGTCCACGGCCTGGCCCGGGGTCACCAACCCGACCGACACCGGCGGCCTGGGCTTCGGTTTCAAGTGGGACATGGGTTGGATGAACGACACCCTGCGGTACTTCGCCCAGGATCCCGTCCACCGCCGCTGGCACCACGACAGCGTCACCTTCCGCACCGTGTACGCGGCCGCCGAGCACTACGTCCTGCCTCTCTCTCACGACGAGGTGGTCCACGGCAAGGGGAGCCTGCTCGGCCGGATGCCAGGCGACGACTGGCAGCGGTTCGCCAATCTGCGCCTCCTGCTCGGTTATCAGTGGACGGCCCCCGGTAAGAAGCTCCTGTTCATGGGGGGCGAGCTGGGCCTGGCCGACGAGTGGCAGCACGAGGCCGAGCTCCGCTGGGACGTCCTGGGCGAGGCCGCCAACGCCGGGATCCAGGGCTGGGTCCGGCGCCTGAACCAGCTCTACGCCGAACAGCCGAGCCTGTCGGCGGTCGATCGGAACCCGTCTGGGTTCGCCTGGGTGGTCGGCGACGACCGCGATCAGAGCGTCCTGGCCTTCCTCCGCCTCGCGCCCGGTTCGGTCACGTCCCCGGCCCCGGGCCCGGACGGCAGCGGCGTTCCCGGCCACCCCCCGGTCCTGGTGGCGATGAACAACACGCCGGTGCCCCGTGCCGGCTATCGGATCGGGGTGCCCGTCGCCGGCCGGTGGGACCTGCTGGCCAATTCCGACGACGAGGGGTACGGCGGTTCGGGTCTGACCCCGGGGGCCGAGGTGGTCACCGATCCCGAACCCGCTCACGGCCACGACCAGTCGCTCGAGCTGGTCCTGCCCCCGCTCGGCCTCATCATCCTCGCCCCGAGTTCCGGGACCGGGGAATGCTCCACGGATGGTGTCGGTTCGACCTGGGTGTGACCGCGCTCACCGAGGCCCCGTCCGCCCCGCTCGTCGACCGGTACCAGGCCACCCGACGGCTCACCGAGGAGCTCTCCTCGGTGCTCTCGCCGGAGGACCAGACGGTCCAGTCGATGCCCGATTGCAGCCCTACCAAGTGGCATCGGGCCCACACCACCTGGTTCTTCGAGACGTTCCTCCTCGGCCCGGCTGGGGTGAAGCCGGTGGACGAGCGCTACGGGTACCTGTTCAACAGCTACTACGAGGCGGTGGGGGAGCGGCACCCCCGGCCGGACCGGGGCATGGTGACCCGCCCCGGTGTGGCGGCGGTCGGCGACTACCGGGACAGGGTCGACGAGGCCATGTCGACCCTCCTGGCCGAACGGGGCGACGAGCCCGGGCTGGTCGATCTGGTGACCCTGGGGATCAACCACGAGCAGCAGCACCAGGAGTTGTTGCTGATGGACGCGAAACATCTGCTCTCCGCCAACCACTGGGCCCCCGCTTACGTGGAACGGTTGCCGCGGCCCAGCCCGGACCCGGGTCCGCTGCGGTTCGTCGACCGCCCCGGCGGCCTGGTCGGGATCGGCCACGACGCCGATGGGCCCCACGCCGGGTTCGCTTTCGACAACGAGGGCCCGCGGCACCAGGCTCTGCTGCACCCCCACCGTCTGGCCGACCGACTCGTCACCTGCGGCGAGTGGTTGGCGTTCATGGCCGACGGGGGTTACCAGGAGCCGACGTTGTGGCTGTCCGACGGGTGGTACCAGGCCCAGGCCGAAGGCTGGCGGGCCCCGCTGTACTGGTCGGCCGACGACGACGGCTGGACGATCCACACCCTCACCGGCCGTCGACCCGTCGACCCTCACGAGCCGGTCAGCCACGTGTCGTTCTACGAGGCCGACGCCTACGCCACCTGGGCCGGAGCCCGTCTGCCCACCGAGGCCGAGTGGGAGGCGGCCGCCGCCGGGAACCGGGCCGGGGCGGGCGAACTGCTCGATCCGGGCGACGCCACCATCCCCGCCCTGGACGGCAACCGCTTCCACCCGGGCCCGGCCGGGGTGTCGGTGGGGGCCGACAGTGGCGGGGTCAGGCAGCTCATCGGCGACACCTGGGAGTGGACCGGGTCGCCCTACCGGCCGTTCCCCGGCTACCGTCCCCCGGGCGGGGCCCTGGGCGAGTACAACGGCAAGTTCATGATCAACACCATGGTCCTGCGGGGTGGGTGTGCACTCACCCCAGCCGATCATGTGCGGGTGACGTACCGGAACTTCTTCCACCCCCACTGCCGGTGGCCGATGACGGGAGTCCGGCTCGCCGCCGACGGCGGCTGAGGTGGTAGGTCCGCTCCGTCCGGGGCCTGACCTGGCGCGTGCGACCGTCCCGCCGGTGACCGGCTGCCGTCCGACCGACCGCCAACCCAGGACATCAGATGACCTCCTCCCATTCGCCTGTCACCGTCGACGTGCGTCTACCCGACGACTGGGCCACCACGGCCCTGCGCGACGACATCCGCCGGGCGTTCACCCACCGACCCATAGTCCTGCCGCCCGCCTGGCTCTACGACGACACCGGCAGTGATCTGTTCGACCAGATCACCCGGCTGGCCGAGTACTACCCGACCGAAGCGGAACGGGCCATCCTGACCGCCCGTTCCGACGAGATCGTGGCCCGGACCGACGCCGATGTGGTGGTCGAGCTCGGCTCGGGGACCAGCGACAAGACGACCACCCTGCTCGACGCCTTCGCCCGGGCCGGGCGGTTGCGGTCGTTCGTGCCCGTGGACGTAAGCCAGGCCACCCTCACCCAGGCGGCCGGGGACCTGGCCGAACGGTACCCCGGGGTGGACGTCCACGCCGTGGTCGGGGACTTCACCCGGCACCTGGGGGCACTGCCCGTCGGGGGGAACCGGATGGTGGTGTTCCTCGGGGGCACCATCGGGAACTTCTACCGGGAGGAACGGGCCGCCTTCCTCGGCGCCTTGGCCGACGTGCTCCGTCCCGGCGAATGGCTGCTCCTCGGGGTGGACCTGGTCAAGAACATCGACCGGATCCTGGACGCCTACGACGACCCCGAGGGCCTGACCGAACGGTTCATCACCAATGTGCTGACTGTGCTGAACAACCAGCTCGGGGCCGACTTCGACCTCGACGGTTTTGACTACGCCCCGATGTGGGACCGGCGGGAGGAACGGGTCGACATCCGGCTTCGCTCCTCGGTGCCCCAGCGGGTCCGTCTCGCCGTGCTCGACCTGGCGGTCGAGCTGGGAGAGGGAGAGGAGATCCGGGTCGAGGTCTCCACCAAGTTCCGGCCCGAACGGCTCCGCCGCGAACTCGGCGAGGCCGGCCTCGAGCTGGTCGAACTGTGGACCGATCCCAACCACGACTTCGGGCTGGGCCTGGCCCAACGGCGCTGATCCACCGCCGAGGCACCTGCCGTCAAGGGTCTGGCCCGGCGACGCTGGCGGGCCAGACCCTTCCGACGGCGGTTCACTGGTGTCAACGGCCCCGTTGGGGGACGCCGACCACCGATCTCGGGATCCTGCCAGACGGGGGACGGGACCGCGCTGCGCCGGGCAAGATCACCTGACCGTCCCGGCGGTCCAGCGGCGACGTCCGGTCACCGGTGTCCGGAGCCGACGGCGGGTGGGACGTCGGGGGAGAAGTGTCGGGGGAGAAGTGTCGGGGGCGGGGTGTCGGAGGCAGGGCGGCCGCCGGGATCAGACCCGGGTGGCCCCGGCCACGGGCCGTCGGGGTGTGAAGCTGACCGGGCTGACCGTCGACCCGTTCCGGCCCGGTTTGGAGTGGTCCGACGTCGAGGTCGGGATCGGCTGATCGTGGCGAGCGGCCAGGGCGGCGGTGCCGTGGCCGCTGACGCACTCCGGGTCGGGGCCGTCCAGGGGGAGCCCGGTGAAGAACTTGGCCGCCATGCAGCCCCCCTGGCAGGCGTCGAACTGGCCGCACGACGAGCAGGCGCCCGCCGATTGGGGTTCCCGGAGCTCACGGAACAGGTCCGACGACGACCAGACGCGGGCGAAGCCACCGTCGTCGCGGACGTTGCCGGCCCGGAAGGTGTCGTGGAGCACGAACGGGCAGGCGTAGACGTCGCCCACCGGGTCGATCAGGCACACCACCCGACCGGCGCCGCACAGGTTCAGGCCGGGCAGGTTGGCGTCGCCCAGGGCGTTGAGGTGGAAGAACGAATCGCCGGTGAGCACGTCGGGGCGGTCCAGCAGCCAGTGGTAGAGGTCGACCTGGTGCGCAGGCAGGAGGTGGAGCCGATCCCAGGTGTCGGCGCCCCGGCCCGACGGTCGCAGCCGGGTGAGGCGCAGCTGGGCACCGTAGCGGTCGGCCAGGTCGGCGAAGGCGTTGAGCTGGCCGACATTGTGTCGGGTCATGACCACGCTGATCTTGAACTCACCGAAGCCGGCCTCGGCCAGCCGGTCCATCGCCCCGGTGGCGGTGGCGAACGAGCCCGCACCCCGGACCGCGTCGTTGGTGGCCGCGTCGGCCCCGTCGATCGAGATCTGGACGTCGGTGTAGTCGGTGGCGGCCAGTCGGGTGGCGGTCTCGGCGGTGATCCTGGACCCGTTGGTGGAGAACTTCACCCCGACCCCGTGGCCGGTGGCGTAGTCGAGCAGGTGGAGGAAGTCGGGCCGCAGGGTGGGCTCACCGCCGCCGATGTTGACGTAGAAGACCTGCATGGCGGCCAGGGTGTCGATGACGCCGACGGCCTCGTCGGTGGTCAGCTCGCGGGGGTCCCGCCGACCCGACGACGACAGGCAGTGCACGCAGGCCAGATTGCAGGCGTAGGTCAGTTCCCAGGTGAGGCAGATCGGGGCATCGAGGCCCCGCTTCATCTCCTGGACCAGGGGAGTGGTGGCCATGGGGGTTCTCCAGTCCGGCGGTCAGGGCCCGGCCGGGGTTGGGGGGAGGGGGTCAGGCGGGGACGGGCACCGGTTCGATGAAGTGGCTGTCGGCCAGGGCGGTCAGGGCCCGGACGAAGCTGGGCCGACGTTCCGGGGCGATCCGGCAGGCGGTCAGCGTGGCGGCCACGTCCGAGTGGTCGCCCAGTCGCTCCAGGACCCGGACCAGGTCGGGGGAGCGGACGAAGTTCAGCTTGCGGTTGCCGTAGTGGTAGGCGAGGGCGCCGAACGGCTCGGGCCGCAGGGCCACATGGTCGTGCAGCCGCCAGGCTCCACATTCCACCCCGGCCCCTCCCGTCGGAGCCGCCGGACGGGCTTCGATCGACGTTTCGGTTGAGGGCGGGGCGGAGCCCCCTGACGATGCCGGAAGGCGATCGTCAGTAGACACCGCACATCCCGTCGATCGAGACCTCCTCGACCAACAGCTCGTCTTCGATCAGGGTTTCTCCACCGGCCGGATCGCCGAGCGTCGTGGTCTCGCCGGTCTCGTCGGTGCGGTCAAGCATCACCTGGGGTTCCATGGGCTCAGCGTAGTCGTGGCCCGACGGTGCGGTCGATTGGGCCCGTCCGGGTGACGTGACCCGGCCGACGAGCCCGCAGAACCGGGACCGGCGCTTCCCCCGGCGGCGGTCCTCAGCGGAAGTCGAAGCAGATCTTCACCGCGCCGCGCCGCCCGGCCGCCGCGGCGTGGGCGATGGCCTCGGTGTAGGCGTGGAGCGGGTAGGTGGCGGTGACGAGCCGGCCGAGATCGGCTGTTCGTACCAGGTCGGTGGCCAGGGTGAAGCTGGTGGTGACGGTGCCGTCGGGGAGGGTCTCGGTGCCGTATGTGTAGGCCCCCACCAGTTCGGTCTCCCGGTGCCAAAGGGCGGTGAGATCTACCGAGACCCGTCCCGGCATGCCGAGCATGACCACCCGGCCGCGGGGTCGGGCCGTCCCGATGGCTTGGTCGACGGTGTCTCCGGTGCCCACGGCGTCGATCACAACGTCGGCCCCGCCCGACAGGTCGCCCCCGATCAGGTAGCTGCCGGTGGCCCGCCGGACGGCCCGGGTCAGTTCGCCGGGATCGACCACCTGGTCGGCTCCGAGCTCGGCGGCCAGGGCCCGCTGCTCGGGGTACTTGACCCCCATGATGATGGTCGACGACGGGTGGACGGCCCGGAGGGCGGCCAGCGACACCAGGCCCATGGTTCCGCCGCCGATCACGGCCACGGTGGCCCCGGGAGCGGGGTTGGCCTTGAGCGCGGCGTGGACCCCGACGGCGGACGGCTCGATCATGACCGCCGCCTCGTCGCTGAGGTCGTCGGGTATCGGGTGGAGCTGGGACTCGTGGGCCACGAACTCAGTGGCCCAGCCACCCCCGGTGGAGGCGCAGTAGCCGATCTGGATCCCGGGCTCGAGAGGAGGGTCGACGAGATGGTGGTAGTCGTCGCCGTCACCAGGAGCCGCTCCGGGGAACGGAGGTTCACCGCCCCGGGCCTCGTGGCCGAGCACCGGTTCCAGCACCACCCGGGCACCGTCGTCGAGACGGCCCACCACCTCGTGGCCGGGCACGAACGGGAACGACACCCAGGGTTCGAAGTACCGGGCCGAGTGCCCGTCCACGGTGGCCAGGTCGGACCCGCAGATGCCGGCCATCCGGGTGTGCACCCGGTGCCACCCGGATCCCGGCAGATCGGGTGGGTCCGTCTCGACCAGGTGGAGAGGACCGGTGCGGGCCCCGCTGCCGGGCCGGAACCGTGACGACAGGTTGGCGGCCGCGTAACGAGCCTCCTGACGCCGGAATTCGAGCGCTTTCACCCACCCAACCGTACCGCTGTCGCGCCTGGCTCCGGTCCGCCCGGTGGGGCTCCGGGAAGGGACGGCGGGAACGCCCGGGGGCTCGTCGACGGTGGGGTGGGGCGGCCAGGACGATCTTTGATGTCACAGGCCATCGTTACGTTCTCGGCATGAGCTGGAATCACCCCGAACCTGACTCTGTCGACGGTCCCGACCCCATCGCCCGTGCCGGCGGGGCGTCGAGCGACGCCGCCATCGGCGCCGCCATCGACGCTGCCATCGGGCGGTTGCGGGCCGCCGGCCTGGTTGACCCCCAACCGCCCGAGAGCGGCGTCCGGGTGCCGGCCGGCCCCGATCGGCCCTCGGGCCCGGACCGGCGGGCGGCCCGGTCCCGGCCCCGTACCCCGGGCCGGGCAGCCCCGGGTCGCCTGGTCACGGCGTGGACCGAGGGCGTCCTGCTGGCCGATGCGGGCTGATCGGCGCCGGCCCCGCCCGGCCAGTGTCGCCCGGCGCCGCCCATTCCTCCGGGCGGGCCACCATGCTGGTGGGAATGGAACCGGTCTCGGTGAGCGTGGAATCGCCGTCGACGGCCGCGTCGCGCCGTCACCCAGACACCGGGCGGGCGACGGGCGGGCTCGAAGAGGCCCTCCGCGCCGTGGGCACGGCGGCTGGGCTCAGCGCGGTGGGGTTCACCACCGCCGAGGTCTTGGAACCGGCCCGGAGCGTCCTGACCCCCCGCCGGGAGGCCGGTCTGTCCGGTTCGATGCAGTTCACCTACCGCAACCCGGACCGTTCCACCGATCCAGGCCGCCTGTTCCGCGGCGTCCGGTCCCTGGTGGTGGGGGTGGCCCCCTACCCGGCCGATGTCCCGGCCCCACCCTCGGTCGGGCATCCGGCCCGGGTGGCGCGCTACAGCGCCGGGCACGCCTACGGCCGGCTCCATCGGGGTCTGGCCGCGGTGGCCGACCGTCTCCGGGGCCACGGTCACCGCACCGTGACCGTGGCCGACGACAATGCCCTGGTCGATCGGAACGCGGCCTGGCGGGCCGGTCTCGGCTGGTGGGGCAAGAATACCAACCTACTTACCCCGGATCACGGCAGTTTCGTGGTCATCGGCGCCGTGGCCACCGACGCCGTGCTCACTCCCTCCGGGCCACCCCGGCCGGACGGGTGCGGGCCGTGCGAGGCCTGCCTGGACGGGTGCCCCACCGGGGCCCTGATCGCTCCGGGTGTTCTCGACGCCCGCCGCTGCATCGCCTGGCTCGTACAGGCGGCCGAACCGATCCCAGCCGAGCTGCGGCCGGCGATCGGCGACCGGATCTACGGCTGTGACATCTGTCAAGAGGTCTGCCCCGCCACCCCCCGCACCGACGGGACGCGGCCCGCAGCCGACCCGGCCCGGCGGGGCGTCGACGCTGGCGAACCGACGGCCGAAGGTGGGACCGTGGGCGGTGGGTCCACGGGGGGCGGGACGGCGGCCGAAGCGTGGGTCGAGGTGGAGTGGATCCTCGCCGCCTCGAACAAGGACATCCTCGGCCGGTACGGTCATTGGTACCTGGCCGGACGCGATCCCGACGTGGTTCGCCGCACCGCGCTGGTCATCCTCGGTAACACCGCGGCCCCCGAGGCCCCCGGCGTGGAGCTGATCGTGCGTCGACACCTGCGACACCCCAACCCCCTGATCCGCTCGCACGCACTGTGGGCGGCCCGCCGACTGGGATACGACCACCTGGCCGCCCCCCTGACCACCGACGACGACCCCATGGTCCGGGCCGAATGGGCCCACCGGGTGGAACGTCGCCCCGACCTCCAACGGAGCCACCCGTGACGACCCCCCGGCGCCACCTGTTGGTCACCAACGACTTTCCGCCCAAGGTCGGCGGGATCCAGACCTACCTCCACGAGCTGTGGTCCCGCCTTCCGGCCGACAGCTTCGCTGTGCTGACCACCCCCCACCCGGGCGACGCCGCCTTCGACGCGGCCCAGCCGTTCCCGATCGAGCGCACCTCGGAACCGTTGCTGCTGCCCCACCCGGGCCTGGTGCGCCGGGTCAACCGGCTGTGCCGGCGGTACCACGCCGACCTGGTCTTGCTGGATCCTGCCCTCCCCGTCGGTCTCATCGGCCCCCACCTGGCCCGCCCCTACGGGGTCGTCCTGCACGGCGCCGAGGTGACCATCCCCGGTCGGCTCCCCGGTCTCCGCCGCCTCCTGGCCCGGGTCCTCGACCGGGCTGAACTGGTGGTGGCGGCCGGCAGCTACCCCCTCGCCGAGGGGGAGCGCTGCCTGGGTCGGGCCCTACCTGCCGTGGTCGTGCCCCCCGGGGTTGACGCCGACCGCTTCCGGCCCTTCACCGAATCGGAACGGGCCGCGGTCCGGGCCGAGCTGGGGATCGGCCCGGACACCTTCGTGGTGGCCACGGTCAACCGTCTGGTGGCCCGCAAGGGCATGGACGTCCTGATCGACGCCACCCGTCTGCTGGCCGACCGGGGCCACGACGTCCTCACCGTCATCGGCGGGACGGGACGCCGCCACGACGATCTCCTGGCCCAGGTGAGCCGGACCGGCGCCCCGGTCCGGCTCCTGGGCCGGATCGACGAAGCCACCAAGTCCCGGTTGTACGGTGCCGCCGACGCCATGGCCATGTTGTGCCACGACCGCTGGATGGGCCTCGAGCAGGAGGGGTTCGGCATCGTGTTCCTCGAAGCGGCCGCGGCCGCGGTGCCCCAGGTGGCCGGCCGGTCCGGCGGTGCCCACGAGGCCGTCGAGGACGGTGTCACCGGCATCATCGTGAACGAGCCCCGGCGGGCCGCCGAGGTGGCCGACGCGCTCGAAACCCTGCTGACCGATCCCCTGACCCTCGGCCGGATGGGGGAGGCGGCCCGTAAGCGGGCCGTCGCCGAGTTCGATCAGCGGGCCCTGGCCGACGCCCTCAAGGCCGCCATCGACCGGACCCTCGGCGTCCCCTCCGACGGTGCCGGCAAGGACGATCTGACGTCCGGCCAGACCGATCCGGCCCCGGCCTGAACCGCCTGCGGGCCCGCCCCCGAGCCCCCCGGTCGGGCCGATAGTCTCGGTCAACGTGTCCGACCAGTCGTCCTCCGGCCATGTCGTGGTGCTCACCACCGTTCCCGCATCGATCGAGGTCTGCTACGCCGTGGCCTCAGATCTCGACGCCTACCCGGAGTGGGCGCCGTCGGTCACCTCGGTGACCGTCGACGATCGGGACGATCGGGGCCGGCCCCTCCAGGCCACCTTCACCGCCGCCGACCTGGGACACCGGATCACCTACCGGCTCGTCTACGACCACGCCGGAGCCCCGGACCGGATGGCCTGGTCGCTGGTCAGCGGCGACCTGCCAAGCCGGCTCGACGGCTCCTACCGGTTCGAGCCGGCCGAGGGCGACCCCTGGTCCACCGACGTCACCTACGAGCTCGACGTCGAGCTTGTTGTGCCCCTGCCCGGCTACGTCCGGCGCCGCTTGGAGGACCGCGTCCTGCAGACCGCCCTGGCCCGGTTCGCGGCGCGCGCCGGGGCGCTGGCCGAGGCCGGCGGGTCCGACCCGGCCGGTGACGCCGGTCCGGGTGAGCGGCCCGCGCCGCCCCCGCCCCGGATCCACCGCTGGTAGTGATCCCCGGCCGTACCGGGACCCGGTGACGGTTTCCGCTACACCGGGCGCCGAAAGCGGTCGAAGACTGCTCCATGCGACTCCTGAGGCTGGAGCTAGGACCGGACGGCACGGTGCTCGACCTGCACCCGTTCGTCACCGTGTGCGCCGGACTGGATCCGGCCGACCGGCAGCGGTTGGCGGACACGATCGGTCGTCTCGCCGCCGGTTCCACCGCCGGGGTCCGGGGCCTGGTCGAGAACGACGGGGTCCTGCTGGAGTTGGACGGTAATGTGGTCGCCCCGCTGGGTCCGCTCCCCGACGGGTTCGAACCGGTGCTCGGCACCACCACCGGCGATGGTGACCTCATCGCCCGAGAGCTGGAGGTGGCCGGCCTGCGTCGCCGGGCCGAGATCGCCGCGGTCATGGTGGAAGAGATCCGGGCCGACCTCGATCCCGGAGCCCGGTGGCGCCTCACCGCGGCCGAGGCCGACCTGGCCGAATCGTCCGACCTCGACATCTACCAGAACGTGACCGCCCAGGTCCGCCACGCCGTCGAGACGGTCAAGGCGGTGCCGCCCACCGTGTCGGAGACCGATCCCGCTGTCGCCGACCTGCAACGCCGCTGGGCCGACCACGAGCGCCGGTCGGCCCAGGCCGCCAGCCACCTCGGGAGTCTCAAACGGCTGGTCGTGGCGGCCGAACAGCGGCTCACGGCGGCCGAGGCCGCGGTGGTCGACGCCACCGCGGCGGCCGCCCCGATCCTCCTGAGCCGGGCCGAGGAGGCCCGCCTCGAGGCCCTGGCCTTCCCCGAGGACACCGGGGGTCGGCGCAAGCGGAAGCGGGAACCGACCGCGGCCGAAGCGGCCGAGATGGATGAACTCCTGGCCCGGGTCGGGGTGAACAGCTACACCGCCTACACCATGTACCGGACGGCGCCGAAGGTACCGCCGGCGGCCCAGGCGGCCCTCGAGCTGGCTCAACGGGTCCGGGACGAGGCCGCCGAGGCCCTAGTGGAGGCGTGGGCGGCGGCCGAGAACGATCCGCTGAGCGCCGAGATGGCCGTCGAGGCCTCTACCCTGCGCGACGAGGCCCGCGTCCACCTCGGCCCGATGCTGCCCAGCGACGTGGCGGGCGCCCTGCGCCGGTTCAGCATCGAGCACGAGAACCCCGAGTACCTCGACCGTATCGACCGGCTGGCCGCCCTGCTCGATACGGTCGAGACGCCGGTGGCGACCGGCGAGGGAGGGGACGGGGTCGCGGCCGTGCTGGACCGGGCCCGGGCCTGGCTGGCCGGGCGCCGGACGCCCGACGCCCAATCGCTCTCGGCCGCCCACGAGGCGAGGGCCCGGCTGATGGCCGCGGTCCGCCGGCACCAGCGGGCCCTGGCCGCCATCGGGGCGGCCGAGGACCGGGCCGTCGCCGCCGCCCTGGCCCTGGCCGGGGCCGAGGAACGTCTCGCCGCCGCCGCTCCCTCCGACCGGCCCTCGGCCCGTCGCCTGGTGAACGAGGCGGCGGCCGCGATCGAGCGCCTCGCCCCGGCCGGCGACGGTCCGCGCCCGATAGTGGTGTTCGACCCCCTGACCGGGCTCGACAATGTCGACGCCGTCGGGGTGCTCGAAGAGCTCGCCGGGCTGACCAACCGGGCCCAGTTGATCCTGGTCAGCGACCGCCCGGTGGCCGCTGTCTGGGCCCACCATGCCGGCCTCGACCGGGCCCTGGTGACCGGCTCCGCGGCGGGGGGACGCCGTCTCGCCGAGGCCTGAGCGCGGGCGCGGGCCCGACCCGCCGTTCGAGCGCCCAACCGACCCCCGTCGGTAGGCTGCCCCCACCGTGAGCCTTCTCCCTTCCGGCGATCCCGTCGCCGCGTCGGCACCACCGGGCCCGATCGGCATCGGCATTGATGTCGGGGGCACCAAGGTGCTGGGTGTCGCCCTCCTCCCGGATCCCGATCCGTCCGCCCCGCCCCGGGTCGGCCCGGTCGAGTCGGCACCGACCCCTCCCGGGGCCGGTGCGCTCACCGAGACCATCGCCTCCATGGCCGAACGCCTGATGGCCCGGGTCGGCCCCGTCGCCAGGGCCGGGGTGGGGGTCGGGGTCGGGCTCCCCGGCCTCGTCGACCGGGCCGGCGTGCTCCGCTACGGCCCGAACGTCCCGTCGATCATCGACTACGACCTGACCCCCCGGCTGAAGGCCCGGTGGGCGGCCGAGCCGGTAGGGCGGGTGGTGGTCGACAACGACGCCGCCTGCGCCACGGTGGCCGAGCACCGGATCGGGGCTGCCCGGGGTCATGACCACGCCGCCCTGGTCACCTTGGGGTCGGGGATCGGGGGCGGTCTCATCGTCGACGGCCGGCTCGTGCGGGGGAGTCACGGTTTCGCCGGTGAGCCAGGCCACACCCTGATCGACCCGGCCGGTCCCAACTGCGCCTGCGGCCGGGTCGGGTGCTGGGAAGCGATGGCGTCGGGCACCGGTCTCGCCACCCTGGCCACCGAGGCCGAGCGACGGGGCCTCGATCCGGTGGGCCGCCTTGGTCCCGGGCCCGGGCCGCGGGCCCCGATCCGGGGCGAGGACGTGGTTGCGGCCGCGTCACGCGGCAACGCCGACGCGGTCGCCGTCCTCGACCGGTTCTCGTTCTGGGTCGGGGCGGGGGTGGCCAACCTGATCTCCGTGCTCGACCCTGGCGTCGTGGTCCTCGGCGGGGGTCTCAGCTCCGCTGGTTCCTGGTTCGTCGACGCCGTTGGTGTCGAGGCCAACCGGCGGGTCATGGGATCGGGGCACCGGCCGCCGGTGCCCGTGGTCCTGGCCCAGCTGGGCCCGACGGCGGGCGCGGTGGGGGCGGCTCTGCTGGCCGTCCCCACCGGGTGACGGAGCCCCGATGGAGGGGTCGTCGGGGGTCTGAGGACGCCCGGGCCGTGTCGAGGCCGCCGGGACGGGGCCCGGGGGACGGCCGGGCGGGGACGGGCCCCGGCATGGACGTCGCAGCATTGCCCTACTGTCCCGTTCGACCACCGGTAGGGTGAAGCCGATGGAGTTTCGTCGGATCAACCACCTGCCACCGTACGTCTTTTCGATCATCAACGAGCTGAAGGTCAACGCCCGGCGAGCTGGTGAGGACGTGATCGATTTTGGTTTCGGCAACCCGGATCTGCCGTCACCCGACGTGGCCGTGGACAAGCTCACCGAGGCCGCCAACCTGGCCCGGAACCACCGGTACTCGGCCTCCAAGGGCATCCCGAAGCTCCGCGAGGCGGTGGCCAACTTGTACCGCAACCGGTTCGGGGTCGAGGTGGACCCGGAAACGGAGGTCCTCAACGTCATCGGAGCCAAGGAGGGCTTCACCCACCTGATGTGGGTCCTGCTCCAACCCGGGGACGCCTGCCTGGTGCCGGCCCCGTCGTACCCGATCCACATCTGGGGCCCCATCTTCGCCGGGGCCGCCATTCGCGAGGTCGCCCTGGCCGAGGGCCAGGCGTTCATCGACAACCTGGCCCGGGCCTGGGAGTATTCGTGGCCCAAACCCCGGGTCCTGGTCATCTCGTTCCCCCACAACCCCACCACCGTCTGCGTCGACGTCGACTTCTTCACCCAGGTGGTCGAGTTCGCGGCGGAACGGGACATGATCGTGGTCCACGACAACGCCTACGCCGACATAGGCTTCGACGGTTACGACCCGCCCTCCATTCTCCAGGTCCCCGGGGCCAAGGACCGCTGCGTCGAGCTCTACTCGATGACGAAGTCGTTCTCCATGGCCGGTTGGCGGGTGGCCTTCCTGCTCGGCAACCGGGACGTCGTGGCCGCCCTCACCAAGCTCAAGAGCTACCTCGACTACGGCACCTTCCAGCCGATCCAGATCGCCGCCACCGTCACCCTAAACGAGGCTTCCGAACACCCCAAGCTGGTGCGGGACGTCTACCAGAGCCGCCGGGACGCCCTGTGCAACGGCCTCGCCCAGATCGGGTGGGACGTCAAACGGCCGCAGGGCACCATGTTCGTGTGGGCCCCGATACCCGAGGCCTACCAGGAGCGGATGGACTCACTCGAGTTCAGCTCGTTCCTCGTACGGGAGGCCAAGGTGGCCACCTCACCCGGGGTCGGTTTCGGTCCGGGCGGCGAAGGCCACGTCCGGTTCGCCCTCATCGAGAACGAGCAGCGGACCCTGCAGGCGGTCCGCAACCTGCGCCGGGCCCTGCCCGAACTGCGCTGACCGGGCCGGTCCGGCCCGTCGTCAGTCCCGGGCCCAGTTGCGGCTGCGATCCACCGCCGCCAGCCAACGGGCGTGGGAGATGTCGGCGGCGGTGCGGTCCGGGGCGGGCTGGAAGCGTCGCTCGGCCGACCAGATCCCGGCGATCTCCCCGGCCGACGACCAGACGCCCTCGGCCAGCCCGGCCAGGAACGCGGCGCCCACCGCGGTGAGTTCCGCGTTGGCCGGCCGGGTCACCGTGACCCCGATCTGGTCGGCTTGCAACTGAAGCAGGAGATCCATCACCGAGGCCCCCCCGTCGACCCGGAGCTCCGTGGGCGGCTGACCCGACGCGGCCGTCATCAGGTCGACCACGTCTCTGGTCTGGTAGGCCATGGCCTCCACTACGGCCCGGGCCAGCTCGGCCCGGCCCGAACCCCGGGTCAGGCCCACGATGGTGCCCCGGGCGTGGGGATCCCACCAGGGGCTCCCGAGGCCGGTGAACGCAGGGACGAGGTAGACACCGCCGGTGTCGTCCACCCCGGCGGCCAGGGGTCCGATCTCGGCCGCCTCACCGATGATGCCCAGCCCGTCCCGGAGCCACTGGACAGCGGCGCCGGTCACGAAGATGGCGCCCTCGTAGGCGTAGGTGACCGGTCCTCCCTCATCCAGGGTCCAGGCCACCGTGGTCAGCAGCCCGTCCACCGGGGGCGGGCAGTCGGTGCCCACGTTCATCAGCACGAACGAACCGGTCCCGTAGGTGTTCTTGGCCATGCCGGGCGAGAAGCAGGCCTGCCCGAACAACGCAGCCTGCTGATCGCCGGCCACACCCGACACAGGGATCCCGGCGCCCAGCGCGGTGGTGGCCGCCGTCACCCCGAACCGGCCGCTGGACGGGCGGACCTCGGGGAGCGCCGCCAACGGGACCCCCAGCAGCCCGGCCAGTTCCTCGTGCCAGGTAAGGGACCGGATGTCGAACACCATGGTGCGTGACGCGTTCGACGGTTCGGTGGCGTGGACGGCTCCACCGGTGAGCTGCCAGATCAGCCAGGTGTCGATCGTGCCCAGCCGGAGGTGCTGGTCGGCCTCGACCCCGCCCTCGGTCAGCATCCAGGCGAACTTGGTGCCCGAGAAGTACGGATCGAGCACCAGGCCTGTGGCCGACCGCACCGTGTCGAGATGGCCGTCGGCCTCGTGGCGGGCGCACCGGTCGGCGGTGCGGCGGTCCTGCCAGACGATGGCCCGGTGCCGGGGTCGACCGGTGCGGGCGTCCCACGCGGCCACGGTTTCCCTCTGGTTGGTGATCCCGATGGCGGCCACCGGTTCGGTCACCCCGGCCATCACCTCGTCGATGACCTCCAGGGTCAGGCGCCAGATCTCGTCCAGATCGTGTTCGACCCAGCCCGGCCGGGGAAAGTGCTGGGTGAGCTCCCGGTAGGCCACCCGAGTCACCCCTCCGGACGTGTCCACGGTCAAGGCTCGGATTCCGGTGGTTCCAGCGTCGAGGGACAACACGATCGGCATGCCGGTCACCTTAGGGGCCCCGGGGGTGGCGTGTCGTTGTGAGGGGGCCCCGGGTGATGAGGCCTCGGCCGAAGAACCGAGGTTTAGATGAGGCCTCGGCCGAAGAACCGAGGGTTAGATGAGGCCTCGGCCGAAGAACCAAGGGTTAGGGGCCCCGGGGGTGGGAGTTCAGGCTGACCAAAGGACCTGTCGATGGTCATTTCACCGGTGCGGCCGGCGGTGTAGCTCCTAAGCTTGACGCTGAACATCTACGGCGAACAGCGTCGTTCCCCGACCGACCCATGCACCGTCCGTAACCATCCAACGTCGCACGCGGGCCGCTCCCCGTCCCCAAACCACGGGAGCGCGTGGCCCACCACTCGGCGGTCCACTCAGCCGTACCCACCGACCAGCCAGCACGTAACGACCTGCCAGCATCTGAGGGAGAAAGCGCCATGCGTATCGGGGTTCTCACCGCCGGAGGCGACTGCCCGGGACTGAACGCGGTGATCCGCGCTGCGGTCCGTAAGGGAGTCCGCCACTACGACGACGAACTGGTCGGGTTCCGCGATGGCTACCGCGGCCTGATCGAGAATGACCACCAGCCGCTCACGATCGCCGACCTGCGAGGAACCCTGCCCCGGGGCGGCACCATCATCGGCACCAGCCGGATCAATCCCTATATGTTCCCCGACGGGGTGGACCGGGTCCGGGAGACCATGGCCAAACACGACCTCGACGGGGTCATCGCCATCGGTGGCGAGGGGACCCTGTCGTGCGCCAGCGAGCTAGCCAACGACGGCATCCCCATGGTCGGGGTGCCGAAGACGATCGACAACGACATCGGGGCCACGGAACGGACCTTCGGGTTCGACACCGCGGTGACCATCGCCACGGAGGCCATCGACCGGCTCCACACCACCGCCGAGAGTCACAATCGGGTGATGGTGGTCGAGGTGATGGGTCGTCACGTGGGCCACATCGCCACCTGGGCCGGTATCGCCGGGGGCGCCACCGTGACCCTCATCCCCGAGATTCCGTTTGACATCAACGAGGTGTGCGAGTCGCTGCAGCGCCGGCACGAGCGGGGTCGCTACGCATCCATCGTGGTCGTGGCCGAGGGGGCCAAGCCCACACCCGGCACCATCGACCTACCCCCCGATGAGTTCGACGACTTCGGTCACATCCGTCTTGGGGGCATCGCCAACCTGGTCGCGGTCGAGATCGAAGCCCGTATCGGGTATGAGACCCGGGTGACCATCCTGGGTCACGTCCAGCGGGGCGGCAGCCCCACCGCCTTCGACCGGGTCCTGTCCACCCAGTTCGGCGTGGGCGCCATCGACGCCGTCCACGACCACGCCTGGGGTCAGATGGTGGCGTTGCAGTGCGGCCGCATCATCCGGGTCCCCCTGGCGGAGGCCGTGGCCGAGCTCAAGCCGGTGCCCGAGGATCTCTGGGACACCGCCCGGCAGTTCTTCGCCTGACCCGCCGGGCGTCGCACCGGTTCCGCCTATCCCGTCGTCATGGACGTCGGCTTCAGCCGCCGGCCCCGTTGCGCACGACGGAGGTGGAGGTGGTGCCGCCCCGCGCGCCGCCGGAACTGGCGGTGCTTGAGGTGCCGCGGGTCTCGGGCTCACAGGGAGGCAGGTCGGCCAGTGTCACGGCCCGTTCGATCGGCACCCCCTCCACCCCTGACACCCGGATGGGGCCGGTGCTGTCGGCGATCTGGACCCCCTCGACCTGCCGGTCCAGGGTCACCAGGGTGCACACCACCTGGCCGAACACCTGTAGCAGCCGGTCGGGGTTCTCGGCCTCGAAGTTCCGCAGTCCACCGTCGTCACTCACCGCCACCTGGGCCACCCCGTCGGTCAGGTCGGTGATCTGGGGGGCCAGGTTGGCGGGGAGCTTGGTGACGAGGTTCGGGTAGTCGGCGAGCTCCTCGGCCGACGGGGGGCGGGCCAGCTCGTCGAGGGCCGACTGGAGGGTCGGCGGCTCGTCCCGGGCCCGGTCGACGCGGACCAGGGTGGCGTTCTCGTCGTTGAAGAAGAACAGGCCCACCTCGAACCGGCTGTTCGGGTCGCCCTCATCCGCCGTGTCACTGTCGGGTACGGAGTACAGCTCCTCGGGCAGGTCGGTGAGGGCACGGGCCTCCTCGTCCTCGGGTAGACCGCAACCGGCGACGATCACGGTCAGGCTGAGGGCGGCGGCGACCAGCCGGGCCCGGTTCACAACGGCGACCTCGTGGTGTCGGTCGAGCCGGTCCCGGCCGCCGGATCGGGCTCGGGCAGGCCGATGAGGGGCTCGTCGGCCTGCCGCGCCCCCAGATCCGGGAGGCGGGGCCCGGCGGCCCGGAGGCCGCCCACGGGTTCGGCCAGTTGGGCCATCTCCTCGTGGTCGCCGAGGGCGTCGTCGTCGAGGGGGAGCTCCACCACGAACCGGGCCCCGTGGCGACCGTCGATGCGGTCGCTGACCCAGACGGTCCCGTCGTGGAGGCGGACGTGTTCCGCCACCAGCGACAGTCCGAGCCCGAAACCGGTGGCCGCCGAGCGGTTGCCGGCCGAGGAGTCGATCCGTCCGAACCGTTCGAAGATCCGGTCACGCAGGTGGGGGGGTACACCCGGTCCGTCGTCCTCGATGACGATCTGGACCCGGTCGGGTACCCCGCTCCCGCCGGCGTCGGCGGGCTCCAGGTCGAGGCCGTCGCCCGGCACCACGTCGTAACTGACCCGGGTGGCCCCACCCCCGTACTTGTTGGAGTTGTCCAGCAGGTTGGCCACGACCTGGGCCAGACGTCGCTTGTCGGCCGAGACCACCAGGTTGGCCAGACTGGGCGGGTACTCGATGGGGACGAACACGTTGTGGGTCGTGGCCAGGACGTTCTCGAGGAACTCGGCCAGGCGGAACTCGCTCCGCTCCAGCTGGAGGGCGCCGGCCTCAGCCCGGGAGATCTCGAGCAGGTCCTCGACCAGGCGCTGAAACCGCTCCAGGTCCTGGCTCAGGAGGTCCACCGCCTGTTGGGCCACCTCGGGCAGCGACTCCTTGCGCCGCTCCAACACCTCGAGGGAGGCGGTCAGGGTCATCAGGGGGGAGCGGAGCTCGTGGGACACGTCGGAGGTGAACCGCTGCTCCCGGTCGATGCGCTGGCCGACTGCGTCCACCATGTCGTTGAACGCCGTGGAGAGCATGGCCAGATCCCGGTCGGCTTGGAGATCGAGACGGGTGGTGAAATCGCCCTCGGCGATGGCCGAGGCGGCGGAGGACACCCGGGCCACGGGAGCCAGGGCCCGGCGCGCCGAGTAGTACCCGAGGCCGGCGCCCGCGACGCTCGCCACCAGGGCTACGCCCAGGAGGATGACCCGGAGGGAGGCGAGGGTGCTGTCGAGATCACCGAGGGGGAGCACCTCGATGTAGGTGGCGTTGACCCCGGGCAGATCGATGGCCACCCCGTACATGGTCTCGCCCTCCAGCGACCGGAACACCATCTGCACGGCCTGGCTCTTGTGGCTGAGCAGGGGGTCGGGGAGCTGGTCCCGGGTCAGGCCGGTGGGGGAGCGGACCACACCGTCGGGGGGCAGCAGGCCCACCTGGCTCCGGTTCGGTCGGCTCAGGCCTTCGAGCGCGGCCCGGTAGGCGGTGTTGGCCGACTCCGTCGACGGGAACGGGGACGAAGGTAGGACCTGGCGGACATCGATGGCGTTGAAGTAGGCCTGTTCCCGGTGCTGGAGCTGGGCTTCGGACAGCAACCGGTTTTCGGCCAGGAGATAGCTGGCGGCCGCCATCGTCGACGAGAGCAGCAGGGCACCGATGGCGTAGGCCACGGTCACCCGGGCCAGGAGTGAGCGCCACCACCGGTGCTCAGGCATCAGGGTTGGAGCTTGTAGCCGAGCCCCCGGGAGGTGACGACGTAGCGGGGACTGGCGGGATCGTCCTCCACCTTGGTGCGGAGCCGCCGGACGTGGACGTCGACCAGGCGGCCGTCACCGAAGTAGTCATATCCCCACACCCGTTCCAGCAGCACCTCGCGGCTGAACACCTTGCCGGGCTGGGAGGCCAGCTCCACCAGAAGCTTGAACTCGGTCTTGGTGAGGTGGAGCTCGCTGCCGTTCTTCAGGACCAGGCCCTCCTCCGGGCTGATCTCCAGCTCCCCGACCTTGATCCGTTCCATATCGCCCGGTTCGGAGGTCCGGGCCCGGCGCAACATGGCCCGTATCCGGGCCGACAGCTCCTTGGGGGCGAACGGTTTGGTCAGGTAGTCGTCGGCCCCAGCCTCCAAGCCGGCCACCACGTCATGCGTGTCGGCCCGGGCTGTCACCATGATGATCGGCACGTCACTGGCCCGCCGGATCGAGCGGCACACCTCGAAACCGTCGATACCGGGCAACATGATGTCGATCAGGACCACATCGGCCGGACTGGTGGCGAAGGTGTCCAGAGCCCGCTCGCCGGTGTCGGCTTCGATCACGTCCCATCCCTCTTCTTCGAGGGCGAGGGTCACGGCCTGTCGGATGCGTTCGTCGTCCTCGACGGTCAGGATCTTCGTTCCCACAACAGCATGGTGCCCGATAGTGACCCGTCGGCGGCGGCAAAGGGAAAGAAAATCCGCTGGATGGAGGCTTCGACCGGGGCCTCATCGCTCCGGGGTCGTGTCGAAATCGCGGAGCAGTTCGATCAAGGGCCCATGGATACCCGGGGCTGCGGCCACCAGATAGTGGCTGGACGGTGGGCCCTCGTCGAGCCCCGTCACCACCGCCCCGGCCTCGGTGGCGATGAGCCATCCGGCGGCGAAGTCCCACAGGTTCAGGTCCCGCTCGTAGTAGGCGTCGAACACCCCGGCGGCGACCAGGCACAGGTCGAGGGCGGCCGAACCCAGCCGCCGGATGTCCCGTACCCGGGGCAGGACCTCGACCAGGGTCTCGGCCTGGCGCCGGCGGACCTCGGCGTCGTAGGCGAACCCGGTGGCCACCAGGGCGGTGTCGAGCCGGTCGGTGGAGCGGCACGCGAGCCGGGTGGCGTCGGCCCAGGCGCCGCCACCACGTGTGGCCCGGAACAGGCGGTCACCGGTGGGGTCGTAGACGGCCGCGGCCACCATCTCACTGTCGATCTCGGCCGCGATCGACACGGCAAACCCGCCCACGCCGTACACCAGGTTGGTGGTGCCGTCGATCGGATCGATGTGCCAGGTCACCCCGCTGGTGCCGACCCGCCGGGCTCCTTCCTCGCCGGCCAGGCCGTCATCGGGCCGGTTGGCCCGGAGCCGGTCGACGACCAGGGCCTCGGTGGCCGTGTCAACCGCGGTGACCAGGTCGGTCGGCGTCGCCTTGGTCCGGGCCGAGGCGCGGGCCAGGTGGGATTCGGCGGCCGCCCGCCGTCCCGCCTCCACCGCAACGGCCGCGGCCACCAGCCCGAGACGGCGGTGGAGGGGGTTGACGTTGCGGCGACCTGGCGGGCTGGTCATCGTCGGAGCCGGGATCGCCTGTTCTCGGTCGGCGTGGCCTCGGGGTGGCTCACGGAGTGCCATTCGTTCATCGCCCGGAGGGTCAGGCCGGCCACCACCCCGACCCCGGCCGCGGCGACCACCCCGCCCAGCAGGGCCCCGACCGCGGCCGCCACCGAGGATTCAGCCATGACGTCGGCCGTGCCGTAACCGATCATCGCTCCGAGGACCCCGCCGATGATGATCGAGCCGAAGGCCAGCCACCGAGCCGACGCCGGGGGCGCGGCCCGGATCGGCTGGGGGGCGTCGAGATCGGAGAAGGGGAGCGGACTGCTCTCGGCGGATCGCGGTTCGATCGGTGCCTGCTCGCCGGTGTCGGTCATACCCCCAAGGTTAGGGTGGCCGAGCGGCCGCGAGCCCGATCGACCGTTCGGGGCCGACGGTTCGGGCCACGAGGTATCGGTGGGCCGCGCCGATGGGGTAACAATGGGGTCATGAGCACGGCGGATGGTCCGTACCTCCCTCCCGTCTCCGACGACGGGCTCCGTCACTGGCAGGTGGCCGGTGGGGTGATCGTGTCGGGCGACGACCGGGTGCTGCTGGTCAAGAACCAACGCAAGGGCGGCCTAACCGACTGGTCGACCCCCGGCGGTGTGGTCGATCCGGGTGAATCGGCCCTGGTCGGGCTGACCCGGGAGGTGGAGGAGGAGACCGGCCTGCGAGTGTCGCAATGGCTGGGCCCGCTCTACCGGGTCGAGGTCCATGCCCCCGACGCCGGGTTCTTCCTGCGGGTGGAGGCCCACCTCGGGGTGGCGGTGGAGGGCGAGATCCACGTCGACGACCCTGACGGGATCGTCGTGGCCGTCGACTATGTGCACCGCACGGGGGTGAGGCAGCGGTTGGGGACGGCCCAGCCGTGGGTCACCGAGCCCTTGCTGGCCCACATCGAGGACGGGGTCGACGACGGCCGGGTGTTCCGCTACCGGATGACCGGTGCCAACCACCAGGACCGCACCATCGAGCGGCTGTGACCGGCCCGGTCGCCCCGGTCCGCACCGTCCTGCACGTCGACATGAACGCCTTCTTCGTGTCGGTCGAGGTGGCGCGGGACCCATCCCTGGCGGGCCGACCGGTGATCGTCGGTGGTGAGGGTCCGCGGGGTGTGGTGGCCGCCGCCTCCTACCAGGCCCGCGTCTACGGCATTGGTTCGGCCATGCCGTCGGTCCGGGCCCGGCGCCTCTGCCCCCACGCCGTGTTCCTGCCCGGCGACCACCAGCACTACCGGGCGGTGAGCCGGGAGGTGATGGAGGTCCTCCACCGGGAGAGCCCCCTGGTGGAGCCGATCTCCCTCGACGAAGCCTTCATCGACGTCACCGCGGCCCGACGATCGCGCGGCCCCGGCCGGGAGATCGCCGACCGGATCCGGGCCACGATCCTGACCGACCACGGCCTGGCCTGCTCGGTCGGTGTCGCCCCGTCCAAGCTGGTGGCCAAACTGGCGTCCGAGGCGGCCAAACCGGTCGTGGTCGGCCGGCGGATCGAACCCGGGGCCGGGGTGATCGAGGTGACCGCCGACGAGGTAATGGGGTTCCTCCGCCCCCTGCCCGTCCGGGCCATGTGGGGGGTGGGTCCCCGCACGGCCGAGCGTCTCGACCGGTTCGGGGTCGTCACCGTCGGCGACCTGGCCGACCTGCCCCTCCGGCAACTGATCGGGGCGGTCGGCGACGCCCACGGCCGCCACCTGCACGCCGTGGCCAACGGCCGCGACGACCGGCCCGTCGAACCGGACCGGCCCACCAAGTCGATCAGCCACGAGGAGACCTTCGTCACCGACCTGACCGACCGGGTGGACCTCGACCGGGAGATAGTCCGCATGGCCGACTCGGTGGCGTCCCGCCTCCGGGCCGCCGGGCTCCGGGGACGAACCGTGACGGTGAAGGTGCGCTACCCGAGCTTCGAGACCCTGACCCGGTCGGCCACGCTCGGTGCCGCCACCGACGCCGGGACCCGGATCACCACCACCGCCACCCGCCTGCTGGACGCGGTTGACCTCGGCCCCGGTGTCCGGCTCCTAGGGGTGGGCGTCGGCTCCCTCACCGGGGAAGTGGCCGAGCAGTTGTCGTTCGACGACCTCCTCTCGGGGGCCGGTCCGCCCCCGGTCACGACCGAGGCTGACGTCGCCGTCGACGACATCCGCCGGCGGTTCGGGGCCGACGCCATCGGGCCGGCCGCCCTCGTACGATCTCCCCGGGCCCGTACGAAATCCGATTCTCGACCGGGAGACGGCGGCCGGGACCGGCCCGGGATGTGGGGCCCGGGGAGCGAACGGCAAGCCGACGCCGGGACCCTGGGCGATAATACCTAGTCACGGCGGGTGGGTTGGGGGTCGGCCCAGGATCATGAGGCCAACGACTCCAGGCCGGGCCCGCCTGACCGATGAAGAACCGACACGACGGTTGACCGGGTCGCCCGGCGCCAGTGGTTAAATCTCAGGTCAGGCGCGTTGTCGCGATCGCCGCGATGCGCGAGACTGAAGCGTGGAGCACGGGCCAGAAGGACGAGCGGATGCCACTGTCGGAAGATGAGCAGCGCATTCTCGACGAGATCGAGAAGAACCTGCACGAGAGCGATCCTCGGCTGGCGCGAGAGGTCGGGGAGACGACGGTTTACCGCCACGCTCTCGGCTCGATCAAGTGGTCCGTGGTCGGCTTGGTCGTGGGCTTGGCCGTCATGGTCGCCACCCTCCAGATCCACTTCATGGTCGCCTTCATCGGTTTTCTGATCATGCTGGTCAGCGCCCTCGGCATCGAACGCAACGTCCGCCTGATGGGTCGGGCCGGTATGCGCCAGGTGTCCACCGCGTTCCGGGCCGCCAACCCGAACTTCAATCGGCGGAACGGCTCCAGCCTCGACGACTGAGGCCAGCCGGCCGAATCGTCAACCCGGAACCGGCGAGGCGCGCTCCGAGCGCCCGTCGTTGGCAACGGCCCCTCGGCCCCGGTACCGACGGGCAGCTCCTCTGCCGCTCACCGGCTCTTCGGCCGAGGCCTCATCGGTGTTGTTGGCTCTTCGGCCGAGGCCTCATCGGTGTTGTTGGCTCTTCGGCCGAGGCCTCATCGGTGATCCCTCAGCCCCGCGAGGTGGCCGGGGGACGGTGGCCGTTGGCTTCCGGTGGCCCGGTTGCGGGGACGGTCGGCGCCGAAGGGGGGCCATCGGGCCGGTCGCTGCGATCGGCGACGGCGCCCACCAACTCGGCGGGAGCCGCGGTCCGGTCCGGAGCCACCAGGGGGCGGGGCCCGTTGGCGGGTGCCGGTCGGGCCTGCCGGCCCAACGCCCGGCGGGGATTGAGGAGTCGACGGCCGATCCCCACCAGACCGACCCGACGTCGCACGATGGCCTGGATCTCCGACGCCCACCCGGCTGCCTCGGCGGCGTCGGCATCGGTGAGGACCCCGGGGGCGTAGCGGGCGGTCGTGGCTAGGCGGGCCATCCCGGCGAAGGCGTCTTGGGGGATCCGGGGATCCCGCTGGAGGCGCTGGGCGAACTCGCGGCGGGTCTCGGACGGTCGCCGCACCAGGTTGAACCCCAGCTCCAGATCCTCCGACATGTCGGCCCAGGCCGTCTCCACCCGGGCCGCCGGGGTGATCGCCCGCCGTCGGCGTCGACCCCGGCGGATCATGTACAGCGCCGGCATCGCCCCGAGCAGCAGAGCGACGAGCAGTAGCACCCCGAGAATCCTCAGGGCGGTGGCCAGGCTGGGCCAGGCCCGGCCGGACTCGGAATCGGAAGTCGGCCCGGCGTCGGTGATGTCGCCGGCGCCGAGCATCGGGTCCTCGGTGAGGGGGAGGGTGGTGTCCGGAGTGGCCGCCTGGGTGGTTTCGGTGGTCGTGACGGCGGCCCCCGGGTTGTCCGGTTGGACTAGCGAGTCCTGGACGGCCGGAACCGTCGAGTAGCCGACCGCCTCGGGAGCCCCCCGGCCCGGGGTGGGCTCAAACGGAACCCAGCCGATCCCGTTGAACCAGACCTCGGGCCAGGCGTGGGCCTGGCGTCCGGTGACCTGGTAGATGGTCTGGCCCTGCTCGTCGGTGCCGATCGGGTCACCCCAGGTGAACCCGGTGGCCACCCGGGCCGGGTACCCCAACGACCGGGCCATCAGGGCGTAGGTGGCGGCGAAGTGCTGACAGAAGCCCGTCCGCTCGTTCAGGAACTGCTCGATCCTGTCGCCGGCCCGCGGCGACAGGTCGACGCTGTAGTCGAAGGCCCGGAAGTAGGCCTGTAGGGCCAGCATCTTGTCGTACCGGGTGGGCGCGTCCTGGGTGACCTCGAGCGCGATCGACTCGACTATGGGGGACAACTCCGGCAGAGCCAGGTCCCGCTCGGCGATCTCGGGCGGCGGCGGCTCCTCGGGGGCGGCCGCGAGTTCGGCGGCCGAGAACCGGGGCACCATCGACTCGATGGTGTAAACGGCGCCATCCGAGGTGTCGACCCCGTTGGCCACCGTCAACGACGAGGTCTCTGCGTTCCAGGTGATCTGGGTGGAGGTGTCGACGATCCGGGACGGGGTGAACGCCGCGGGTACCCAGATCGCGTCCAGGGCCTCGATGGTGTAGGTCTGGGTCACCGGGTCGCGGGTGCCGCCGACGGTGTCGACGCTGGGGAGATTGCTGTTCTCCGGCGTGAAATTGCCGGTCACGGTCCAGAGGAAGTCGTCGTACTGGTCGAGGCCGGCCAGGCGCCAGTACGAAGGCTGGTTGGCCGCCACCGTGAACAGCTCGACGTCGGCCTGTTCGACCAGTCGGGACTCGAGGCTGACGAACGGGGTCACCACCTCGCGGGTCGGGTCGTCGGCCTCGCGGAACGTGACCACCGGTTCCGCCTCCGCCCCGGGAAGGTGCGGTCCGGCCACCGCCCCGGCCACCACGGCAGCGGTGGCGAACACCGCCCCCGTCACGGCCAGCGACCGGGCCCCACGGCGCCGCTCGTTGAGCAGCCAGCTGTTGGAGGTGATCAGATTGGCCGTGCGCTGGGTGACGGCCCAGAACGCCACCGCCAGACCGAACACCACCGTGGCGGCCACCGGCCGGCTCCCCGCGCCCAGCAACGACGAGAAGACGAAGATGAGGCCGGCGGGAAGGACGGGCTCGAAGGCCAGACGCAGCCGCAGGGCCCCCCAGTCGGTGAGCATGGCCATCGTCCACGCCGCCACCATCGCCGCGGCCATGAACGGGTCGACGGCGGGCACCGGGGCCTTCAGCTCCTGGAAGTTGGCCACCAGCTCGTCACCCAGCGACTGGAATCCGTCCACCGTGGCACCCGTGGGAATCAGGCCGAACCAGGCGGTACCGGGGGCGAACCGGTTCATCAGCAACACGCCCAACACCAGGAGGGAGATCAGGCTGGCTGGCAGCAGGCCCAACCGGAGCCGGCGGAGCGCCACCGCCACCGCCGTGGACAGCAGGGCCGTCCCGGCCACGGTGGCCACCGCATCACTCGAATCGAACACCCGGAGCAGGCCGATGCACGCCGACGGCACCAGTATCGCCGCCGCGACCTCGAGCACCACCGGTGTCGGAGCCGACTGATCCCTGACCGCGGTCATGATGGTACGCAGACGGGTGTGGGCTGGTGGGGGGTCACGATGCTCCCAGCGACAGGGCGCTGGCGGTGCTCGACATCGGGGCGTTGGTGCGGGGGACGACCTGGCGCCATTGGGCGGCGAAATCCGCGTTGCCGTCGTGGCGGAGCACCCAGCTCGGTGTCGGGTTGGCCGCGTCGGTCGACACGGTGATGACCTGACCGAAGGCCCGGCCGGCTCGGCTCAGGGCCGTGTCGACCCGGGGGGCGAGCCGTCCGGTGACCACCACCAGCGTCCCGCCCCGGGTCACCTTCGTGCGGTCTTCGAGGGTCGCCACCAGGGAGGCCGACTCGGTCCAGTTCGCGACGGCGAGCTGCTCGTCGATGCTGTCGAAGTCTGCCCGGCTCCGGATCTCGGTGACGGCTGGATTGGCCGAGGTCATGAAGGTCAGGGAATCGCCACCCCGCCACCCGGCCCACAGGGCGCTCAGGGCGGCCGAGACGGCTCGTTCGAATCCGTCCGGGTCGTACACCTCGCGCCGGCGGTCGAGGATCACCGTCACCCGCCCGGCGCGGGGCCGTTCCTCCTGGCGGATGATCAGGTCGTCGGCGCGGGCGCTGGCCTTCCAGTCCACCTGTTTGAGGGGGTCGCCGACGGTGTAGGGCCGGTGGGCGTAGAACTCGTCGCCGCTCACGGCCAGAGCCCGGTGCTGTTGTCGTTCCGCGGTGGGGTCCTGGCCGGCGGTGGCCACGAGCGGGGCCAGATCGAGCAGGGCGGCGTGTACCAGCAGGATGCTGGTGGAGGCAGCCTGGCTTCGTCGCTGGGTCAGGCCGAGGGGGTCGCCGACCACCAGGTTGAGGGGGCCGACGGGCTGCTCACCACGACGGGGGGCCGGAAGTCGGTAGGCGATACGCGTGGTCGCCCGGCTGGAGATCGGGGCCAACAGGAGGGTGGCGCCCCGGGATCCCCCCACCTCGTCATGGGCCGAGATCACCGGGGTGGGACGCCGGGACCGGTTGGTGATCGACAGGTCGACCCGGGCGGGTGAGCCCACCCGGAGACGGGACGACGAGGCCATCCGCCCAACGTCGAGGTTCAACCGGATGCTCAGGGTGGCCAGCGCGGCGAGGCCGACCGCAGCCAGGCCCATCGCCGCCAATACGTACAGCTCGACCAGGCCGAAGATTCGACCCGAGACGAGGCAGATGGCCGAGACGACAAGGAGACCGATGCCGGCCCGGGTGGCTCGCATCAGACCCGATCGTAGGGCACCGGCACCGAGCGGAGTACATCACCCAGGATGGCGTCACTGCTGGTTCCCTGCAGCGACGCCTCGGGCCGCAGGATCAGTCGATGGGCGATCACCCCGCGGGCCACCGACTTGATGTCGTCGTCGGTGACGTAGACCCGGCCCTGGGAGGCGGCCCGGGCCCGCGACACCCGCTGGAGGCTCAGGGTCGCCCGGGGGGACATGCCCAGGGCCACGGCCGGGTGGCGGCGGGTGGCCTCGGCCAGATCGATCAGGTAGCCGCGCAGCTCGGGCGCGATGTGGACCTCGGTGACCATCGCCGCCATGGCCAAGACGTCATCCAGGTTGGCCACCGGTTCGAGACGCTGGACGAGGCCGTCGGTCTCGTGGGTCTCCAGGATCGCCAGCTCATCGGCGCGCGACGGGTAACCGATCGAGATCTTCATCAGGAACCGGTCCAGCTGGCTCTCGGGCAGGGGGTAGGTGCCCTCCTGCTCGATCGGGTTCTGGGTGGCCAGCACCATGAAGGGTGCCGGCAGGGGCCGGGTGGTGCCGTCCACGGTCACCTGCGACTCGGCCATGGCTTCCAGCAGTGCCGACTGGGTCTTGGGAGACGCCCGGTTGATCTCATCGGCCAGCACGATCTCGGTGAACACGGGCCCGGGCCGGAACTCGAAGGTGGAGTTCGTCCGGTTCCAGACGCTGACCCCGGTCACGTCCGCGGGGAGCAGATCGGGGGTGAACTGGATCCGGCCGAGCCGGGCCCCGACCGAAGCGGCCAACGCCTTGGCCAGGGTGGTCTTGCCCACACCGGGGACGTCCTCGATCAGGAGGTGCCCGCCGGCGATCATGCAGAGCAGCATCTCGGTGACCTCGGCCGGCTTACCCCGAACCACCCGTTCAACATTGTCTCGGATTGCCGCGAAGGCGGCGGCCAGTTGGTGGGCCCTGGTCTCGTCGAGGATGGGGGCCGCGCGGGTGGTCACAGTCACGTAGCTCGCTTAGGTGATCGGCCGACCGTCGGGATGGGTCGGGGTCTCACAGGCGAGGTTCTCGCCGAGGCCGGTGATCGGACAGGTCTGAACCCCGGTGACGTGTGATATCCGGTCAGGGCGTCCGGCCGCCGGCGGCGGAGGCCGGCCGAGGCCCCCGCCAGCGCCTGAGCGGGGTCACCGGCGGGGGTACGATCGGGGCCATGGCGGCCCACGACGATGACGTCTGGGCCTCCGACGAGGGCCGGTTGAGGCTCGACGAGTTCTGTGATCGGACCGGCCAGGTGTTGGAGGCGCGCACCCAGGGCGATCTATCCCCCTGACGAGTGATCTGCCGGCCCCCGCCCCACCGTCGGGCCCGGACCCGGGCTGTGCCTCCAAACCCGGCCCGGTGCCCCGACCGCGACCATCCGGACCTACGGATTGTTCGGGGAACCAGGGTCTCCGCCGTCGGCCGGGCGGAAGCCGAGAGCGGCCCGGCGGGGGTCGGGAGGGCGGGGACGGTATCCACACCCGGATCCTCCGGACGGGTACCGTGGAACCCGAGCGAGGTTCGGCGCCGCGGTGACCGAGCCGGAGTGTCCCCAACGACCGGAGTGTCCCCAATGCGCCGTCACACCGGCCAGATGCTGCCCCCACCGACGAGGTGGCGATGAGTCACGGGGGTTCGTGCCCGCCCGCCGCCGTGTGCTGTCGGGAGGCCGGGCCGCGCGCGCTCGCCGTCGACGTGGGGGGCACGAAGCTGGCCGCCGGGGTGGTCGACGCGGCCGGTCGGTTGAGGGCCCGGGCGTCCACGCCCACCCCGCTGGGCGACGACGCCGAGGAGGTGTTCGGCGCGCTGGCCCGCCTGCTGGCCCGCTTCGCCCCCTACGACGCCTACACCGTGTGCGGGGTGGGTTGCGGTGGGCCGATGACAGCCAACGCCGAGCTGGTGTCGCCACTCAATCTCGTGGCCTGGCGCCGTTTCCCGCTCCGGGCCCGCCTGGCCGAGCTGTCGGGCCTGCCCGTCGAGGTCGACAACGACGCCAAGGCCCTGGCCCTAGCCGAGGGCTGGGTGGGCGCCGCCGCCGGTCAACCCAACTACATGGCCATGGTGGTGTCCACCGGGGTCGGGGGTGGGATCGTGCTCGACGGCCGGCTGCTGTCCGGCGCCTCCGGTAACGCCGGCCATGTCGGCCATGTCGTGGTGGACACACCGGGCCACGATCCGGTGGGGCGGCTGGCCGCCCACGTCCGGGGCGTGCTGGAGGCGGAGGCTTCCGGCACCGCGATCGCGGTCCACACCGGCCGCCCGGCCGCCGAGGCCTCGTCGGCCGAGATCGCCCGGGTCGGCACCCTGGTGGGCCGGGCCGCCGGTTCGGTGGCCAACCTGCTCGATCTGCCCCTAGTGGTGGTGGCCGGGTCGGTGGCGCTCGGGTTCGGGGAGCCGTTCTTCACCGCCGCCCAGGCCGAGATGGACCGGGTCTGCCGGCTCGGGTACAGCCTCGGGGCCCGGATCGAACCGGCGGGCTGTGGAGACGAGGGGCCGCTGATCGGGGCCGGCGCTGTCGGCCTCCGCTACCACGGGGTCGACATCGGCATCGCCTGGTAGGTCCGGGGTCGGCCCGCTGCCCGGGCTGTAGGCCGTGGGCTACGGGGTGGCGGAGCGGAGCAGCCGGCCGCCGAAGCCGATCAGGGCCGTCCCGGTGGCCCCTTCGATGAAGCGGGCCACGCCCGGCCGGCTGAGCTGGCTCCGGGCCCGGCCGGCCCCCAGGATGATCAGGGTGAACCAGCCGATCCCCTCCAGGTTGTGCACCAGGCCGAGCGCCACGCCGCTCACCACCGGCGACCCGTCAGCGGGGATGAACTGGGGGAGCAAGGCGACGTAGAACGCCCCCACCTTGGGGTTGAGCAGATTGGTGAGCAGGCCGACCCGGAACGCCCCCCACCGGGTGGAGGTGGCATGGTCCGCCGGGTCGTCGTGGCCAAGCTCACCACGCCACGCGGCCCGGAGTAGCCGGAGCCCCATCACCACCATGTAGGCGGCGCCGACGTAGCGAAGGGCACCGTAGGCGGTCCGGGATGCGGTCAGCAGGGCGGAGACCCCGGTGGCGGCGGCCACCGCCCACACCAGGACCCCGACGTTGACCCCGGCCGCGGTGGCCGCGGCGTCGGCCCGGCTGCGGTTGAGGGCGGAGCGGAGCACCAGGGCGGTGTCCAGGCCCGGGGTGAGGGTCACCAGGCCGACGACGAGCGCGAACGACAGGAGGGTCGACGACGACGGCAAGGGTTCAGTCGGAGCGGCCGTCGCCGAAGCGGCGCCGCCACTCCAGCCAGGTGATCACGTCGTCGGCCCCCAGGGCGGCCCCCGAACCCCCGTAGGCGGTGACGGTACGAAACCGGAGCCAGCGGCGATCGGGAAGGGGCAGGAACGGCCGGTGACGCCACCAGTGGCGGGGCACCAGGGACCAGCCGGCGGCTACCGCCGTGGGCCACAGCCGGGGTCGGACGGCGAGGGCGCCGGCCACCGCCACCGGTCCCCGGTCCCCGACCTCCCCGGGCCTGGTCACGCCGCCTGCCGTTCCAGCCACGGGGTCCACGAGTCGGGCACCGATCCTGCCGCCACCTTGATCCAGACGAACTGGCGGGGGGCGGCCGGCACCGTCCTCAGGGTCAGGTTGGTGTTCTCCAGCAGCCGGTCGGACTTGGTGGTGTTGCATCGCCGGCAGCAGGCCACCACATTGTCCCAGGTGTGGGTCCCGCCCCGGGACCGGGGGATGACGTGGTCGATGCTCTCGGCCGTGGCCCCGCAGTACTGGCACGCCCCGTGGTCGCGGGCGAACACGGCCCGGCGGCTGAGCGGGGCCGTGCGCTGGTACGGCACCTTCACGTAGTACCGGAGCCGGACCACCGATGGCACGGTGACATCGAGCCGGGCCGAGCTGAGCCGATGGCCGGCGTCAGCCAGCACGTCGACCTTCTCGTCGAGCATGAGGACGACGGCCCGACGGGCGGAGATCACCCCTATGGGTTCGTAGGTGGCGTTGAGCACCAGGGCCCGAGACATTCCGACAACCTAGTCCGTTGGGCAGGTCCGGGAGAGACCGATTTAACTCCGTTCACCTCCGGCGACCCCGGGTTCGTTCGCGGTCCCGCTGCCGGCCACCGGCGGATCCGGCGTCCGTTCCGTCGGCGAATCGGCCCGGACCGGTCCACGGACAGGGGGCGGGCGGCCGGGTAGATGGTGGAGGAACCGCGCGGCCACCGAACCGGGGTCGAGCGGGCCCCGACCGGGGTCTGGCGGCAGGCCGACGGCGAGCCGGTCCAGCTCGATGCCCGCGGTGGCGAGAGCGGTGGAGCGGACGTGGGCGGCCAGCGGTTCCGGGGTCCAGTCCCACAGCAGGGCGCCCTGGAACCGGGCCCCGGTCCGCCAGCGGCGTTGGCTGAGCCCGACCACCTTCACGGCTCCCCCGGGGTGCAGTGGGTCGGTGGGGCGCGGTGGGTCGGTGGGGCGCGGTGGGGGAGAGGAGGGGGGAGCCGCCGTGACCGTCACCTCGCCAGCGCCGAGGCCGGCGAAACAGACCACCCGGCCGGCGTCGCGGCCCACGGGGCCGCCCCGGTGGACGGTTACCGTCGGATCGGGGCCCACCAGGTCGGCCACCGTGGCCGCCCACACCTCACCCAACCAGTGAAAGGCCCGACCCACGTCCGCCTCCCACCACGGCGAGGTGGTGGGGATGATCACATCGATCCAGCAGTGCCGACCGGGCACCAGGTCGACCAGGCCCCCTCCGGTACGGCGGCGGCACACCTCCACCCCGTAGCGGGCGGCGCTGCCGTGATCGACGACACTGTCGTCCTGGGTGCTGCCGAGCACGAGGGCGGGTCCGGTGACGGTGTGGATCCACACCTGGTGGGTGACCGGCTCTGGTTCGGCCCGTTGGTGGAGCCCGGCGGCGGTACCGGTGCTCCGGCTGATGGTCCACACGGTCTCGTCTTCCGTCACGGCTCGGCCTCGGTTCGGTACTGGGCTCGGTTCGGTACTGCCCTCGGTTCGGTACTGCCCTCGGTTCGGTACTGCCCCGGTCTACCGCCGGTGGGGCCCGGCCCGGCGGGTGGGGTGGCCCCGGCGCGGTCCGACGTTGCCAGGCGGGGTGGCCTCCCAGCTCCCCCCACCGCCCCCCACTTCGCCCCACCACGGCGGACCACCAGCATTTGCCCTGGTCAGAGCAAATCACAGCCTCGTAATTACGAACATTTGTTCTCACTCTGAGTGTGTATATGTCCACGTAGGGGGGCGGTGTGGTTGCGCGGTGGGGCGAAGTGTCATAAAGTGTGGCGCAGTGGGAGACGCTCCCAGATAGCAACACCACGGCAACACCGCATTGACATCGCAGTGACAGGGCAACAGCACCGCAACAAAGAACCGCAAGCACGACACTGATGGGAGACGGGTGACACCTTGTTCGTCGGCCAGTACGAACACGCTCTCGACGACAAAGGTCGAGTCGTACTGCCGTCGCCGTTTCGCGCTCAGGTCGCCGAAAAGGGGTACGTCACGCTCCTGGACGGCTGCATCGGTCTCTGGGGCCCGGACGATTTCCGGGCCGTGGCCGAGAAGTGGAAAACCGAACTGGAAGCCGGTCGCATCTCGATGCGGGTCTTCCGAAAACTCATGAACAGCGTCCGCGAAGTCAAACTCGACTCGGCCGGTCGGATCACCCTTCCGAAGGAACTGACCGGTCAACTCAGCCTTGGCTCCCAAGTCGTGGTGAGCGGCCTGTTCGACCGGGTCGAAATATGGCCCGCCGACACCTACAACGAGGATCTCAACACCGATGAAGCCGCCGCCGAACTGGCTGAAACGGTGAACCGGCTCGGCCTCTGACCCGGCCGAAGCCCCGCAGCAACGAAGACAAGATCGCCCGAATAACCAGAATCATCCGAATCGGATCAGATCGTTCGAATCGGACCAGCCGGATCACGTAGAAAGGAGATTCCGGGCTAAACCCGATAGCCGGAATCGTTCATCGATTGCCTCCCGGGATGCAGAGAGAGTGCTTCTGCCCCACACCTCCGCCCGCTACTCTTTCAGTCCGAGTCAGGGAGAAATCCTGGCCGGACGCCGTAGCCCGGGAGGCTATCGATGGCCGATCCCACGAAGGGTCGAGCCCGTCGCCCCCGATGGACGCCACCGACGACTCCACACCCTTCGTTCACCATCCCGTCATGGTTTCCGATGTTGTGGCCCTCGTCGCGACGGTCCCGCCCGGCGATTTCGTCGACGGCACCGTCGGTGGGGGCGGCCACGCGGTGGCCATTCTCCGGTCACGGCCCGATCTCCGTCTCATCGGGGTGGATCGTGATCCGACAGCCCTGCAGGCGGCGGAACGGGCCCTGACCGATGTAGGTGGGCAGTTCCTTCTCCGTCGGACCCGTTTCGACCGCCTCGGGCCCGTCCTCGGCGAGCTGGGGGTCGACGAGCTCAGTGGCGCCCTGTTCGATCTCGGCGTCAGCTCTCCACAGCTCGACCGGGCCGGGAGGGGATTCAGTTTCCGTCGCGACGGACCGCTCGACATGCGGATGGATCCGAGCGACCCGGTGGCCGCCGACGTCATCGTCAACGAGGTCGATGTCGACGAACTGACGCGGATCCTACGGGACAACGCCGATGAGCGATTCGCCCGTCGTATCGCCGAAGCCATCGTGGCCGCCCGTCCCATCACCGGCACCGGTCACCTGGCCGAGATCGTGGTGGCGGCCATCCCAGCCGCCGCCCGCCGGCGGGGGCGGCACCCCGCCACCCGCGCGTTCCAGGCCATCAGGATCGAGGTCAACGACGAGCTCGCCATCCTGGCTCCCACCCTGGAGTCAACCCTCGACGCCCTAGCGGTCGGGGGACGGGTCCTGGTGCTCACGTACCACTCGGGAGAAGACCGGATCGTCAAGGACGTGTTCCGGTCACGATCAACCAGCACGGCCCCGCCCGGCCTGCCGGTGGCCCCGGACGAACCCAAGTTCGTGCCGCTCCGGCCCCTGGCCCGACGACCGACTGAGGCGGAGGTGCAACGGAACCCGAGGGCGGCCAGCGCCCGGCTCCGGGCCATCGAACGCATCGCCGCCTAGGCCAACCACGGCCCTCCCACCTCCACCACCCCGACCAGGACCCTTCCGAGGGCCCGCTTTCCCGACCCCCTTTCACCCCAGCCACCAGCGAGCCATCATGACCGCAGCTCTCGACACCCGCCCGCCCCGCACCCGCCGGCCCTCCGGCGGCGCCCCCCGCCCCCGACCGTCCACCTCCGCGTCCCCCACCGGGCGGGGCGCCGACCCCCGTCCCGGGGAAAGCACCCGGGACGGGGACCGTCGGCGTTCGGAACGCTCAGGCACCACCCGTACCGCACCCCAGCCCAACCCCCGCGCCCGATCCAAGACCCGCACCCGGCCGAACCCGCGGGCCCGGACCGAGCCCGGCCAGCGGGGCCCCTCGCCCCGGGCCCGTCGGCCGAGCGGGCGTCTCCGGTCGCCGCGGGACCGGACCCGCTCCGCCCGGGTCCGCTCGCTCCGGGCGCCCCGCCTCCAGGTCGCCCCCCTGGTCGAGCGCGTCCGGCGTCCGGTCCGGCCGATCTCGCGGCCCGATCTCCGCCTGGTGGAGGTCCGGTCCGGACGCCGGATCGTCCGCCGTCGGCGGGCCCTAGCCCTCGCGTTCGTGGCCGTGCTCATGGCCTTTTTCGCGGTGGCGCTGGTCCACGCCGGCCTGGTGGAGGGCCAGCAGCAGCTGGACGACATGCGCAGCGAGATCGCGGAGCTCCAGGCCGAACGGGCGTCCCTCGAGCGGGACCTCGACCAGGCCACCGCCCCCGATCAGATCGTCGAGCGGGCCACCGGGCTCGGCATGGTCCGGGCCGAGGACCCGGTCTTCCTGCCGGCGGTGAGGGACGCCGGCGTGGAATGAGCGACCGACGGGCAGCGGCCCAGGCGGAGCGACGGCGGCGCACGTTCAGGCGAACGGCGAAGCCGATCGACCCGCGCAACCGGGTCTTCGTGCTCCTGTCGGTGTTCGTCGTCATCGGGGCCGGGTTCGTGGCGCTGCTGGTGGAACGCCAGACGCCCCGCGCCGATCATTTCCGCAGCCTCGGGGTTGACCAGCGGACCGCCATCCGGGAGTTGGCCGCGCCCAGGGGGGCGATTCTCGACCGGAACGGGTTCGTGCTCGCCTCGGCCACCCCCAGTCACCGGGTCGTCGCCGACCCGTCCCTGATCGCGGATCCGGCGGCCGCGGCCGCTCTGCTGGCTCCCCTGCTCGGTCTCGACGAGGGCGAGCTGACGGTGGAGCTGACGGCGACGTCAACCGAAGACCGGTACCGGTTGCTGGCCCGTGACGTCGACGACGACACGGCCGACGCCATCGAGGTGCTGGCCGACGACGACGAGACCGGTGACGTCCTCGTCGGGGTGTTCGACGTGCCCGACCAGGACCGCGTCTATCCGGCCGGCCACCTGGCCGAGGCGGTCATCGGCCGGGTCGACCCCGACGAGGTGGGCATCTTCGGGGTCGAGAAGCAGTACGGCGACCAGATGACGGGCACGTCGGGTCTCGAACGGTACGAGCGCGGCCGGTTCGGGAGCATCAGCGTGGCCGAGCGCGAGGTCGAACCGGCCACGCCGGGCCAGGACATCGTGCTGACCATCGACAGCCGCATCCAGTACATGGCCGAGCAGTCCCTGATCGATCACTGCCGGACCAGTGGGGCCGAGGGGCTGACGGCGGTCATGACCGAGCCGGCCTCCGGCGAGATCCTGGCCATGGCCTCGGTCATCCGCAACGGCGACGACGAGTGCGTGGTCCCCTCCTACAACACCGCGGTCGTCAACACCTTCGAGCCCGGCTCGGTGATGAAGACCGTCGTGATGGCCGCGGCCGGCGAACGGCTGGGGTACACCGCCGACACCGCCATCGAGGTCCCACCCCGGATCTCCGTGGGGGGGAAGGTCTTCGTCGACCATCCCGACCACGCCACCGGGATGTTCACCCTCGACGACATCCTGGCGCATTCGATGAACGTCGGGACCATCCTGGTGTCCCAGGCGGTTGGGGCGGAGAGCTTGTACGACACGATGATCGATTTCGGTATTTCCCAACCCACCGGGTTGGAGCTGGAAGGAGAGGCCACCGGATCGCTCCGGTCGCCTGAGGACTGGTGGGGCGCCGACTACGGCTCCATCCCGATCGGCCAAGGGGTCACCGTCAACGCGGCCCAGCTGGCGTCGATCTACTCCACCATCGCCAACGACGGGGTCCGACAGCCACTCACCCTGGTCCGCGAGTTCCGTCGGCCCGATGGTTCGGTGGTCAGGCCCCAAGCCGGGGAGCCGGTCACCGTGGTGGGCCCGGCCACCGCCGACCATGTCACCCACGAGCTGACCCAGGTGGTGGAGCGGGGGACCGGCGAACCGGCCGCCATCGACGGCTACCGGGTGGCCGGCAAGACCGGCACGGCCTGGAAGGTGTTCGACGACGGTACCGGCACCCTCACCTACGGTGAAGCCGGCGAGCGGCGCTACGTGTTGAGCTTCGCCGGCTTCCTGCCCGCCGACGACCCGGCCGCGGCCCTGGTGGTGGTGGTGGACGAACCGGTGGGGACCGGTTACCAGAACGAGACCACGGCCTCGGAACAGGCGGCCCCCATCTTCGCCGAGATCGCCTCGTATGCGGTGCGGTTGCTCGGTCTGCCCCCTGACGCCGGCGTGGCCCCCGATCCTGGGGTGCGGGTGCGGGGCACCCCGGCCACCGTTCCCGGTGCCGGCGAGCAAGCCGGGGACGAAGGCGCGGCCGACCAGGCCGGAGACCAGGCCATGGCGACCACGGGGGAGGGGCGATGACGGCCACCCTCGGCGCGGTCGCCGCCGCCATTGGTGGGAGGATCACCGACCCCGACGACGTCGGGGTCGAACTGTGCGACGCAACCCACGATTCCCGGGCCGTGACCCCGGGGAGTCTGTTCTGCGCCGTACCCGGTTCGGTGGTCGACGGGCACCGATTCGTGGTCGACGCGGTGGCCGCCGGAGCCGCTGCGGTGCTGGTCGAACAACCGACCGGCACCGCAGTCGGTGAGATCGTGGTGGACGACGTCCGGGCCGTCATGGGCGTGGCCGCGGCCGAGATCCACGGGCACCCGTCTCGGTCGCTGACCGTCATCGGGGTCACCGGTACCAACGGTAAGAGCTCGGTGGTGCAGCTCTTGGCCGACATCTGGGGCCAGGCCGGCCTCCGCAGCGAGGTGTACGGCACCCTCACCGGGCCCCGGACCACCCCCGAGGCCACCGATCTGCAGCGGCGCTTGGCCGCCAGCCGGGACAGTGGCGTGGCCATGGTGGCGATCGAGGTCTCCTCCCACGCCCTGGTGCTGAACCGGGTCGCGGGGACCCGGTTCGCGGCCGGTGTGTTCACCAACCTCGGTCGGGACCACCTCGACTTCCACCACGACCTAGAGAACTACCATCGAGCCAAGCGGCTGCTGTTCGACCCCGGCTACACCTCGCTCGGCGTGATCAACCGTGACGACCCGGCCGGCGCCCGCCTGACCGGCGAGGTGACCGGCTCCGACCTGAGGGTGGTGGGCTACGGACTTGACGACGCCGTCGGCCTCATCCTCGACGGTCCCAGGGCCCGGTTCACCTGGCGCGACATTCCCGTGGTCCTGCACCTGCCCGGCCGCCACAACGTGGCCAACGCCCTGGCCGCGGCAGCCACCGCGGCCGAGCTGGGGGTCGACCCCTACGACATTGCCGACGCCCTGTGCCGGGTCGAGCCCGTCCGGGGCCGGTTCGAACTCGTCAACGTCGGCCAGCCGTTCCTCGTCGCGGTCGACTACGCCCACACCCCCGATGCCCTCGAGGCCGTTCTTGCCGCGGGTCGGGAGATCGCCCCGGGCCGGGTCATCCTCGTGTTCGGCTGCGGGGGCGACCGCGACAAGGAGAAGCGTCCCGAGATGGGCCGGGTGGCCCAGCAGCTCGCCGATGTGGTGTTCGTCACGTCCGATAACCCGCGGAGTGAGGATCCATCGGCCATCATCGGCGCCGTGATCGACGGAATGGACCCTGCCGACGACCCCGCGGTGTCGGTCGTACCCGACCGCCGTGAGGCCATCACTCGGGCGGTGGCCGCGGCCGGGGCCGGCGATCTCGTGCTGGTGGCCGGCAAGGGCCACGAGACCGAACAGGTCGTCGGCGACCGGGTCCTACCCTTCGACGACCGGGCCGTGGCCATCGAGGCGATCGGGGCGAACCGGTGATCCGGCTCATCCTGGCCGCGGTTATCGCCTTCACCTCCTCCGCGGTGCTGACCCGGATCCTGATCGACATCCTCACCCGGTCCCGGATCGGCCAACCGATCCGGGAGGACGGCCCCCAGGGCCACATGATCAAGGCCGGCACCCCGACCATGGGGGGCCTGGCCATCGTGGCCGGGGCCCTCGCTGGCTACGGCCTGAGCGACCTGATCAGCGAGATCAGCCCCACCTTTCAGTCCACCATCACCCGGAGTGGTCTGCTGGTCATGGCGGCCATCGGCTCGGCCGGCCTGGTCGGTTTCGTCGACGACTGGATCAAGGTGAGCCGGGAACGCAACCTCGGGTTGAACGCTCGGCTCAAGACGCTCGGGCTGCTCATCGTGGCCGTGGGGTTCGCCGTGCTGACCCTGCAACTCACCAACGTCCACACCGAGATCTCCTTCGTGCGGTTCGGCGAACCGGGGATCCAGATCGGCCCGGTCGGCTGGGTGATCTGGGCCGTGGTCCTCATCTACGCCACGTCGAACGCGGTGAACCTGACCGACGGGCTCGACGGCCTCGCCGCCGGCTCCGGCATCTTCACCTTCGCCGCCTTCACCCTCATCGGGTTCTGGATCTTCCGGCAGGGGGCGCAGGGCGAGCTCTACGATGTCCCCCACGCCCTCGACCTGGCCGTGGTGGCGGTGTCCATGCTGGCCGCCTGCGCCGGGTTCTTGTGGTTCAACGCCGCCCCGGCCGAGATCTTCATGGGGGATACCGGCTCGCTGGCCATCGGCACCGGCCTGGCCAGCCTCGCCCTGGTCACCAACACCCACCTTCTGCTGCCCATCATCGGTGGGGTCTACGTTCTCGAGGCGAGTTCGGTCATCCTCCAGGTCGGGTTCTTCAAGGCCACCGGGGGCCGGCGCCTGTTCCGGATGGCGCCCGTTCACCACCACTTCGAGCTACTGGGCTGGGCCGAGACCAAGGTCATCATCCGGTTCTGGCTGATCGCCGGTGGGCTGACCCTGCTCGGTCTCGCCGTGTTCTACGCCGACTGGGTGGCCAACGTGGAGATCCGATGACCAACGACCGCACCCCCACCAACGACAGTCCCACCTGCGACAGTCCCACCAAGGATGAGGCCGCGGCCGAGCGCCGCCTGCTCGACGCCCCCCTCGTCGTGGGGTTCGGAGTGGTGGGCCAGGCCGTCACCAAGGCCCTGATGGACCGGGGCCACCGGCCCGTCGTCATCGAGGACCGCCCCGGGGAGGCGACCGCTCCGGCGGCCGAGGCGCTCGGGGTCACCCTGTTGCTGGCCCCCGATCCCCTCACCCTGGCCGGCGAGGTCAAGCGGAGCACCGTCGTCCTGCCCAGCCCGGGCGTGCCCGACCGCCACCCCGTGTTCGCCGCCGCCGAGGCGGGCGGCATCCCCATCCGCAGCGAGTTCGACCTGGCTGCCCGGTGGGACGACCGACCGGTGGTGGGGATCACGGGCACCAACGGCAAGACCACGGTGACCATGCTGGTCACCGACGCCCTCGCCCGCTCCGGCGTAGTGGCCGCCGCGGTCGGCAACACCGAGGTGCCCCTGGTGGCCGCTCTCGACGATGCCCTCATCGAGGTGTTCGTGGTGGAGGCGTCGTCCTTCCGACTCGGCCACAGCCACCGGTTCGCGCCGAGGGTGGCCACCTGGCTGAATTTCGCCCCCGACCATCTCGACGCCCACGCCACCCTGGCCGGCTACGAGGCGGCCAAGGCGTCGATCTGGTCCCATCTCCCGCCCGACGGGGTGGTGGTGGCCAACGCCGACGATCCGGTGGTGATCGGTCACATTCCCACCGACCGCACCGTGGTGCGGTTCTCGCTGTCGGATCCGAACGCGGACTGGCACCTGGCCGAAGGGTTCCTGACCGGGCCCGACGGGCCACTGGTGGCGGCGGCCGAGCTGCCCCGACACCAACCCCACGACCTGGCCAACGCCCTCGCCGTAGCAGCCACCACCCTGGCCGCGGGCGGAAGCCCCGACGGGGTGGTGGCCGCCTTGCGCGCCTTCACCGGGCTCCCGCATCGGGTGACCCTGGTGGGGGAGTGGGCGGGCGTGCGCTGGTACGACGACTCCAAGGCCACAGTCCCCCAGGCCACCCTGGCCGCGGTGGGCGGGTTCGACTCCGTCGTCCTCATCGCCGGTGGTCGAAACAAAGGGCTCGATCTCGGATCGTTGGGGGACACCGTCCCGCCGGTCCATCACGTCGTCGCCATCGGCGACGCCGCCGACGAGGTGGCCGCGGTCTTCGACGGTCTGGTGACCGTGACCCCGGCCGCCGACATGGGGGCCGCGGTCGCCGCCGCCGCCACCGCCGCCCGTCCGGGCGATGCCGTCCTGCTCTCACCCGGCTGCACCTCCTTTGACTGGTACACCAGCTACGGCCAGCGCGGTGACGACTTCGCCCGGATCGTCCACCACCAGGTGGGGAGCCCATGACCACTCGTTCCTCGTCCCGTCCGCGATCGCGGTCCGCCGCCCGACCGGCGTCCCGCGCCTCGGGTTCGCGGTCGGCGGCCTCACGTTCGACCACCTCGCGGTCGGCGGCCTCGCGGTCGACCACCTCGCGGTCGACCACCTCGCGGTCGACCCCCAGGCGCTCGTCGGGTTCGCGGTCGCCGGGGTCGACGGCCCGGACCCACCCCTCGGCGTCCGGCCGACGATCTTCGACCACCCGGACCAGGCCCGGGGTGTACCGCTCCGCATTGCGCGGCAACTCGACGGGGTCGGGGGGCGGGTCCCGGGGGCCCTCCGGCCGTTCCGGGGGTCGCCGCCGCCCCGCACCGCCGGTCACCGACGCCGGCGAACGCAACGCCGCCTACCTGACGGCCACCGTGGTCGGCCTGTCGTTGTTCGGGCTGGTCATGGTGCTGTCCGCCTCGTCGGTATCCAGCCTCCACCAGTACGGCGACTCGCCCCTGTTCCAGTTCAAACGCCAGGCCATCTGGGCCGGTATCGGTGCCGTGGCCTTCGTGGTGGCCAGCCGGATCGACTATCGGCTGCTCCGACGCCTGGCGGCACCGATGTTGCTGGTCAACGTCGCCCTCCTGATCCTCGTCCTCATCCCCGGCGTCGGCCTGACCCGCAACGAGTCTGCCCGGTGGCTCGGGATCGGTCCCCTCGTGGTCCAACCGGGCGAGCTGGCCAAGATCGTGCTCATCGTGTTCTTCGCCGACCTCCTCGCCCGCCGGGAACGCCGCATGGACCGTCCCGAGCTAACCGTCCGGCCGGTGATGCTGGTGCTGACCTTCGTGTCGGGCCTGCTCATCCTCCAGCCGAAGCTGGGGACGCCCATCATCATGGCCGCCGTCGCCATCCTCGTACTGTTCGTGGCCGGTGCCCGGATGCGGAGCATGCTGCCCTGGGTGGGGGCCGCCATCGCCGCCGCCACCGTCCTGGCCATCCTCGCCCCGTACCGGCGGGCTCGCCTGCTGGCCTTCCTCAACCCCGAGGCGGACCCTCTCGGCATCGGCCTCCAGGCCCTGCAAAGCCAGATCGGGGTAGCCTCGGGTGGGTTGTTCGGCGTCGGGCTCGGCGCCAGCCGGGCCAAGTGGGGATTCCTCCCGTTCGCTCACACCGACTTCATCTTCGCCATCGTGGCCGAGGAGACCGGGATCATCGGGGCCTCCGCCCTCATCGGCGGGTTCCTTCTCATCGGTTGGTTCGGGCTCCGGGCCGCCCTCGACGCCCCCGACCGGTTCGGGACGCTCCTGGCCACCGGCATCACCTGCTGGCTGCTGGTACAGGCCTTCCTCAACATCGGCATGGTCCTCGGGGTGCTGCCCATCACCGGCGAGCCTCTGCCGTTCGTGTCGGCGGGCGGATCGAGCCTGGTGTCCACCCTGGCCGCGGCCGGCCTGCTGACCAACGTGTCCCGACGAGCGAGGGGGTGAGCCCACCGTGAGCCGAACAGGTCGAGCGTCCAGGCGGCGCATCGTGATCACGGGCGGAGGTACCGCCGGTCACACCAACCCGGGGATCGCCATCGGCGAAGCCCTGGTGGCCGCGGGCGTGGACCGGGACCGGATCCGTTTCGTAGGGGGCCGGCGCGGGAACGAGGAGGAGCTGGTGACCGCAGCCGGCTTCCGGATCGACACCCTGCCCGGTCGCGGCATCCCCCGCTCGGTCTCGCTCGGGGCCCTGAAGGCGGCCGCCGAGCTGACCTACGGCACCCTCGTCGGTTTCTGGTCGGTGCTGCGCCACCGCCCGGCGGCGGTGGTGTGCCTCGGCGGCTACGCCGCGGTGGCGGTGTCGCTGGCCGCGGTCCTGCTCCGGGTGCCGGTGGTGGTGAGCGAGCAGAACGCTCGGGCCAGCGCGGTCAACCGGCTCATCGGCCGCTGGGCCCGGGTCTGCGCCCTCCCGTTCCCCGACACCGACCTCCCCAACGGGGTCGTGACCGGCAACCCCATCCGCCAGGCCGTCGTGGACGCCGTGGTCGGTGGCGACCGGGCCACCGCCCGCCGTCGTCTCGACCTCCCCGCCGACCGGGTCGTGGTGGCGGTGTGGTCGGGGTCGCTCGGCGCCACCTCGGTGAACACCGCCACCCGAGAGCTGGTCGAGGGCTGGGCCGGTCGTTCCGATCTCGCCGTCCGCCACATCGTGGGCCGACGCGACTGGGACCGTTTCGCCACCCCGCCCGAACTCGACGGTCTCCTCTACCAGCTCGTCGAGTACGAGACGGCGATGCCGGACGTCCTCGTCGCCGCCGACGTGGCCGTGTGCCGCTCGGGTGCCTCGACGGTGGCCGAGCTGGCCGTGGCCGGCCTGCCGACCGTCCTGGTCCCCCTCCCCAACGCCCCCCGGGACCATCAGCGGGCCAATGCGGCCGAACTGGTCGAGGCGGGCGGGGCCCGGCTGCTCGACGACGGTGACCTCGACGGCCCGACCCTGGCCGGCCGGCTCGAAGACCTCGTCGACGACGGGAACACCCGTCGGGTCATGGCTCGGGCGGCCGCCTCGGTCGGCCGGCCCGACGCGGCCGCCGCCGTCGCCCGTCTGGTGGTCGAGGCCGCCGGTATCGACATCACCCGGATCGGGGCCGCCCGGATCGGGGCCGCCCGGATTGAGGCCGCCCAGATTGACGCAGACGAGGCGGCCCCGACCGCCGGTGACCCATCCCCCCGTCCGGACCCACCGCGTCCCCCGTCCGACGGTGACCCACGCGGAGACCGACGATGACCGAACCCGACGCTTCCGCCACGACCGACGCCACGGGAACCCCGGATCCCGACCCGGCCACCACGGCCGGGTCGGGACCCGCGTCCGTCGGCCTGACCCGCCCCACCCGGGTCCACGTGATCGGGGTGGGCGGTGCCGGCATGAGCGCCATCGCCGAGGTCCTGCTGGGCACCGGCCACCAGGTGTCGGGATCCGACCTCGGCGGCTCCGCGGCCGCCGACCGCCTGGCCGCCGCGGGGGCGACCATCCATCTCGGCCACCGGGCCGACCAGGTGACCGGGGCCGAGTTGGTCACCCACTCCACCGCCATCCCCGCCGACAATCCGGAACTGGTCGAGGCCCGGCGGCTCGGCCTGCCCGTACTCCGCCGGGCCGAGATCCTGGCCACGATCACCCGTTCGTGGCGGACCGTGGCCGTGGCCGGCACCCACGGCAAGACCACCACCTCGGCCATGTTGACCACGGCCCTGCGCGGCGCCGGTCTCGACCCCACCTTCATCGTGGGCGGGGAGCTGAGCGACCTCGGCCGGGGGGCCGCCGTCGGTGGGGGCTCGATCCTGGTCGTCGAGGCCGACGAGAGCGACGGTACCTTCGTCGACCTCGACGCCGACGCAGTCGTGGTCACCAACGTCGAACCCGACCATCTGGAGCACTACGGGGGATTCGAGGCTCTCGAACGGGCTTTCGTCCGGTTCGTGGAACAGGCACCCGGACCCCGGGTGGTCTGCGCCGACGACCCGGGCTCGGCCCGTCTCGCCGGGCGGGTTCCGTGCGTCACCTACGGGACGGCGGCTGGGGCCGACTGGCGGATCGCGGAGCCCGAACCAACCCCGGCCGGGATCGCCTTCACCGTGGTCGGAGGCGGCGGACGGTACCCGATCCGGTTGCACCAGCCCGGCATGCACAACGCCCGGAACGCCACCGCGGCGTTGGCCGCGGCCGTCCTGCTGGGGGCCGACCCCGGCCTGGCCGCCGAGGCCCTTTCCGCCTTCGGCGGGGTGGGTCGGAGGTTCGAGGCCCGGGGGGCGGTCGCCGGGGTGAGCCTGGTCGACGACTATGCCCACCTGCCGACGGAGGTGTCGGCGGCCCTGGCCGCAGCCCGCAGCCTCAACCCCGACCGACTCGTGGTCGTGTTCCAACCCCATCGCTACAGCCGCACCGAGCAGCTGTGGTCGACGTTCGCCGACAGCTTCGTCCGGGCCGACGTCCTGGTCGTCACCGGCATCTACGCCTCGGGCGAGGCCGCCCGGCCGGGGGTCACCGGTGAGCTTGTGGCCGGGGCGGTGCGACGGGCCCACCCCGAGGCCGACGTCCGGTATGCCCCCACCCTGGACGACGTAGTGGCCGAACTCGATCGTGAGCTGCGGAGCGGGGACCTCTGCCTCACCCTTGGGGCCGGCGACCTAACCACGGTGCCCGATCGGGTGCTCGAGGACCTTCAACGACGGGAACCGGACCGGTGAGCTCGTCGCCGGCCCGGGTGGCCGACTCCGCCCTCAACCGGATCACTGCCTGCCTCGGGAGCCGGGCCCGGCGTGGCGCCCCGCTAGCCCCGATGTGCACCGACCGGGTAGGTGGCCCGGCCGGCGTGCTCGTGGAGGCTGAACGCACCGAGGACCTGGTTGATCTGGCCGCCGCCCTGGCCGACCTCACCGAAGCCCGGGTGCCGACACTGGTCGTCGGGCGGGGATCGAACCTGCTGGTGGCCGACCGGGGCTTCCCCGGTGTCGTCGTCCACCTCGGTCCGGGTTTCGACCGGATCGAGGTGGACCGTCGCGGCGGCGAACCGACCGGCCGGGTGGTGCTGGGCGCGGCCGTGTCCCTACCGATCGCTGCCCGCCGGCTGGCCTCCGACGGGGTCGTCGAGTTCGAATGGGCCGTCGGGGTGCCCGGTTCGGTGGGTGGGGCGGTGCGGATGAACGCCGGCGGTCACGGCTCGGACATGGCCGCCTCGGTCCGGTCGGTGGAGCTGTTCGATCTGACCACCGGTGAAGTGACCGTGGCCGGGTCCGACGAACTGGCCTTCGGGTACCGGACCTCGTCGGTGAGCCCGTCCACCGTGGTCTCCTCCGCCGTCCTGGAGCGGGCGGTCGGCGACCCCGACGAGGCGGGTAGCCGCATCAGCGAGATCGTCCGTTGGCGCCGCCGGCATCAGCCCGGTGGCCAGAACGCCGGCAGCGTGTTCACCAACCCGCCGGGCGAGTCGGCCGGCCGGCTCATCGACGCCGCCGGTCTGAAGGGATTCCGGGTGGGTACCGCCGAGGTGTCCACCAAGCACGCCAACTTCATCCAGGCCGACGCCGATGGCTCGGCCGACGATGTCCACCGGCTCATCCGTGAGGTGCGGCGGCGGGTGGCCGACACCTTCGGCGTCACTCTCGAGTGCGAGAACCGGTTGGTGGGATTCGACCCCATCGGGGACGGGCCATGACCGACGCCGAAACCGCCGCCCGTCCCGCCGCCGACCGCCCCCCGGCCCGGCCACGCCCCGGCACCACCACGGCTGGGAGGTCCGGCTCGGCCAGGAAGACCGGTACCACCAACAAGACCGGTACCAGCGGGAAGACCGGTACCAGCGGGAAGACCGGGAGGTCGGCCGGCGCGGCGCGTCGCGGGGGCCCGAACCGGGCCCGTCAGGCGGGATCGGAGCGCCGGGCCCGGTCCCGTCGGCGTCGGCTCGAGATGCTGGCCGGGGCGGCCGCCGCCACCGTGATCGGGGTGGGCGGTCTGGCCCTGGCCAAGAGCTCCGCGCTCGACGTCGACGCGGTACGGGTGGTCGGCGCCGAGCAGGCCGACGCCGACCAGATCACCACGGCCTCGGGCTTGTTCCCGGGCCAACCCCTGGTGGAGGTCAGCACCTCGGCGATGGAGCGGGACATCGAATCGGTGCCGTGGATCGACCAGGCCCGGGTGACACGGGGGTGGATGGGGACCGTCACCATCACCGTAACCGAGCGCCGAGCCGTCATGGCTCTGCCCACCGGTCAGGGGCGATACGTGCTGGTCGACGCCTCCGGTCGGCAGCTGGAACTGGTTGACGCCCCGCTGGAGGACCAGATTCCGGTCACCGGTATCGAGGTGTCCGGGGTGCCCGGTCAAATCGTCACCGACCGGGGCCGGATGGTGGTGGCTGTCAATCAGCAGCTCACGCCGGCCCTGATCGGGGAGGTCACCGGAATCGGCTTCGACGACGAGGCAATGGTTCTCGACCTGGCCGCAGGGGGTCAGGCTCGGCTGGGGAACGACCGTGAGCTTCCCGAGAAATTGGTGTCGCTGGAAACGGTCCTGGCCCGCGTGGACCTCGCCTGCGTGGCCGTGATCGACGTCGAGGTACCGAGCGCGCCCACCATCCGGCGTACAACCCAGCTCCCGCCGGGCGAGACGGCGACAACAGACCGGGGGGAAGTCCCCGATGACGGCACTGGTGGCTGCTAATGTCGATTTCGATCGTGAGAGGCCCCTTTTTAATTCCGAGTGGTGCGTGGTCCGTGCCTCCGATCGGTGCGGAACCTCCATCCGAACCGGCGCTATTTGTGCGCCCCGAACGGGCGTACCGAGGTTTGGCGGCCTCCTGTTTTTCCTGTGTTTTCTCCAATTCCACCCACGACTGATTCCCCCGCAACAGAGGACGCTGTACTTATGAGTACCCAGAACTATGTCGCCGTGGTCAAGGTTGTCGGTGTCGGCGGTGGCGGCTGCAATGCGGTGAACCGGATGATCGACGCTGGCTTGCGCGGCGTCGAGTTCGTCGCGGTCAACACCGACGCCCAGGCGCTGCTGATGAGCGACGCCGAGACCAAGATCCACATCGGCCGGGACCTGACCCGCGGCCTGGGGGCGGGCAGCGACCCGTCCGTCGGCCAACAGGCGGCCGAAGCCCACCGAGAGGAGATCTCCGCCGCGCTCGAAGGCGCGGACATGGTGTTCATCACCGCTGGCGAAGGGGGCGGTACCGGCACCGGTGCCGCCCCCGTCATCGCCGAGGTGGCCAAGAGCCAGGGCGCCCTGACCATCGCCGTCATCACCCGCCCGTTCGCGTTCGAGGGCCGGCGCCGCGCCTCCCAGGCCGACGCCGGGATCAACCGGCTGCGGGAGAAGGTCGACACCCAGATCGTCATCCCCAACGACCGGCTGCTGTCGATCGCCGACGAGAAGACCTCGATGGTCAACGCTTTCCGGATGGCCGACGAGATCCTCCTCCAAGGCGTTTCCGGCATTGCCGACCTGATCACCACCCCCGGTCTGATCAACACCGACTTCGCCGACGTGCGGATGATCATGCACGACGCCGGGAGCGCCCTCATGGGCATCGGGCGCTCGGCCGGTGACGGTCGGGCTCTGGACGCCGCCCGGGCCGCCATCGCCAGCCCTCTGCTGGAGGCCTCGATCGACGGGGCCCGCGGGATCCTGCTCACCATCGCCGGGTCGAGCGACCTCGGCCTGTTCGAGGTGAACGAGGCGGCGGAGATCATCCATGAGGTGGCCCACCCCGCGGCCTACATCATCTTCGGCACCGTGGTCGACGAGAACCTCGGCGAGGAGATCCGGGTCACGGTCATCGCCGCCGGCTTCGACCGCTACGAGGACAGCCGGCGCGAGCATCCGCTCAACGCCGAGGACGTCTTCGTCACGCCGAATCGGTCCGACGCCGGTTTCGGGAACCCGTCCCCGGTCGTCGGCGGCGGAGGGTCGGCCGACACCACCACCGAGATCCGGCGCCCCGGCGATCCGGGCGGTCAGCCGGGTTCCACCGGCTACGGCCCCACCGGCTACGGCACCAGCGCCACCGGTACAGCGGGTTCGAACCCGGCGAGCTACGCCGACGGGAACGGCGGCCACCGTGCGGCCGCCGGCGGCGACGGATCCGCGGCCGGCCCGGGCCCGAACGGCAACGGCTCCGCTGGGGGCAGCAGTTCTGCTGCCGGTCACAGTTCTGCCGGTGCTCACAGTTCTGCCGGTGCTCACAGTTCTACCGGCGGCAGCAGTTCTGCCGGCGGTCACTCGGGCACCGGTCACGCCACGAGCGGGAACGGGGGCCGTGGTGTGGCCAACGGCAGCAGCGCCAACGGTGGAGGTGCGGCCACCTCGGCGGTCGCCGGCCGTCGTGCTCCGGCCGGCCCCGACACCATCGACCTATTCGACGCCGACAGCGACGACCTCGACGACGAGTTCGACGTGCCGTCCTTCCTCAAGTAGCGGCGACGGCATGGCTCGGCGCATCGACGTGCCGATGGTGGACACCATCGCCCGCGTGGTGTTCACCGACCGTGCCGATGGGGACTACCGGATCGACGGTGCACCTGGCGGGCTTGAAGAGCTCCGCCGGGACGTCGTCGACGCTCCGTGGACGTGGCTCCGGCAGGTTCACAGCGATGTGGTGGTCACGGCCCGGACCCCGGGTGACGGGGCCGGGGCCACGGCGGACGCGGCGGTCACCACGGCGATCGGGGCACCGCTCGCGGTCACGACGGCCGACTGCGCCCCGGTGGTCCTGATCGGCGACATCGGCGTCGGTGTGGCCCACGCCGGCTGGCGGGGGCTGCTGGCCGGCGTGGTGGAGCGGACGGCGGCCGCGCTCGGCGCGGCCGGGGTCCGGCCTGTCCGGACCCTGCTCGGGCCCTGCATCGACCCCGAACACTACGAGTTCTCGCCCGTCGATCTGGATGCGGTGGCTTCCGCGCTGGGAGACGGGGTCCGGGCCGTCACCCCCGTCGGGACGCCCGCCTTGGACGTCCCGGCCGCGGTGGCCGCAGCATGTCGGCGGGCGGGCTGGCCCCAACCCGATCGACCCCCGGCCACTAGCGACCCGACCTGGTTCAGCCATCGGGTCCGGGGCGACACCGGGCGCCAGACCACGGTGGTCTGGCTCGAGGAACGGGGGGAGGCGCCATGACGGCCACCGGTCCGGACGCCACGCTGGTCGACCGCCTGGCCACCGTCCGGCGACGCATCGCCGCGGTCGCCCCGGACCGACCGGTTCGGATCATCGCGGTGACCAAGGCCTTCGGGCCCGAGGCCATCACCGTGGCCGCCGCGGCCGGTCTCCACGAGGTGGGCGAGAACTACGCCCAGGAACTGGTGGCCAAAGGAACCGTCCTGGGCTGGGACCACCCCGACCCAGCCTCCGGGTCAGGCGAACGGCCCACGGTCCACTTCATCGGCCGACTGCAGCGCAACAAGATCAAACGGGTGGCGTCGTTCGTCGACGTCTGGCAGTCGGTCGACCGGGCCGCCATCGTCGAAGAGCTGGCCCGTCGGGTTCCCGGGGCCCGCATCCTGATCCAACTGAACGCCACCGGCGAGGCCGACAAGGGCGGTTGCCCACCGGGCCAGCTCGATCCGCTGGTCGAGCGGGCCCGCGAACTCGGGCTCGACGTGATCGGCCTGATGACCGTCGGACCCACCGCGGCCGACGCAGACGCCCGGCCCGCCTTCTCCCTCACCCGCGAGGCGGCCGAACGGCTCGGGCTGGCCGAGCTCTCCCTGGGGATGTCGGGTGACTACGAACGAGCGGTGGCCGAGGGCGCCACCATGGTGCGGCTGGGATCTGTGCTGTTCGGGAACCGTCCCCGCCCGGGGCGTCCCGACCTACCACCGAGCAGCACTACAGTCGGGCGCGAGGAGTGAGCTGATGTCGATGTTGCGGAACATCCTGGTCTACATGGGTCTCGGACCGGACGAAGACCATGACGATGACGACCCCTACGAGGTGGACTACGACGACCGTCGTCGGTCACGGTCGCGGAGCCGGCTGGTCCGGGACGACCTGGACGACGTCGACCTCGACGATGATGACGCTGATGACGATCTCGATGCGGGCGAGGACGCGGTGACCCCGGTGCCCGCCCGGCGGGGCGGCAACGGGGTCAACGGGAACCGGAGTTCGTCGTCGACGGCCCAACACCGATCGGGCCAGACCCGGAGCGGAGAGGCCGCGGCCCCGTCACGGTCCGCCGGTAACGGCCGGGGGACCCGGACCGGATCGACCGGTGCGGGCCGGGCCGCCCGCTCCGGGACCAACGGTGCCCGCACCGGCACCGCGTCGGGCTCGGCCCCGTCGCGTTCGGCCTCGGCCACCGCCAGCAGCGGGGCCCGTGGTGGTTCGGTCCCGACCCGCTCCTCGGTCGGATCGGGCGTCGTGGCCGGCTCGTCCCGGGGGGCCTCCGGTTCGTCGGGTTCCCGGTCGGTGGCGACCGGCACCGGCGGTTCGGGGGCCTCTTCCTCCGGTTCGGCTTCGTCCTCCTCCGCTTCGTCCTCCTCGGCTTCGTCGTCTTCTTCTTCGTCCTCTTCCTCTTCTGCTTCTCCTTCGGCCTCGTCGCCCTCGTCCGCCGGCGGGGGCTCGTCGGGGGGGCGTGGTGCCGGCCCGACGGCCCCGGGCCGCCGGGGTCGACATGACGCCCGCCGCCCGGGTGCGGCCACCGATCTCTCCTCGGGAATCACCGTCCGCACCCGGAGTGACGCCGATGTCGACCCGGTCGAGCCCACCACGGTCACCCCGGAGGTTCTCACCCCCTCGTCGTTCGGAGACGCCAAGACCCTCGGCGACACCTTCAAACGGGGGGTGCCCGTGGTGATCGACCTGCGCGGGGTGGACCGTGACCTGACCCGCCGGCTGATCGACTTCGCCAGTGGTGTCTGCTACGCCCGGGACGGCGGCATGGAGAAGCTGGCCAGCCAGGTGTTCCTGGTCGTTCCGAAACAGGTGACGGTGTCGGACGACGATCGGGGTCGGGCGGTGACCGAGCGGGCCCGACGCCGGTGACGGCCCGGGAGCCGACGGCCCAGGCCGGTGTTTCGACCCGGTCGAACGTCAGGCCGGTCACCGACCACCGTTCGGCCCTCTCCAAAGGCTACGATTCGCCCAGCTATGGTCCGCGAACTCATCTGCATCGCCCTGTTGCTGTTTCAGTTCCTCTTCCTGCTGCGGCTCGTGATGGGGTTCTTTCCGATCGCCTCCGGAAGCCTCGCCGCGGGAGCGCGCGACCTTGCCGCCTCGGTTACCGACCCGGTGGTCCTACCTGTCCGCCGGGCAGTTCCGCCCTTGCCAGGAGCATTGGCGGGGATCGGTCTAGCCGAATTCCTTGTCCTTATCGGACTACAGATCCTGCTCGCTCTGGTTTGTGGTTGATCCTTGTTGAATCGTGTGGTTGACCCAGTGCGTAGCGTCGAGAATGGGGGATAGTCTTTCGCCATGGCCCAGCAAAGTGACAAGCTCCGGCTGCTTCGGCGGATTCCGGACATCCGGTTCGAGGAGGAGCCGCCCGGGTACAGCAAGGACCAAGTAGATCGGGTCCTGGCCAACCTCGCGCCGCTCGCCGACGAGATCGAGCGGCTTCAGGGCCGACTGTCGGAGGCGGAGAATCGAGCCTCGGCCGCCGAGGCTCGCCTGATCGAGGCCCGAAGCCCGTCAGCGGCGTCCACCGCCCCCGGTGCCCCGCCGGCACCGATGCCCGACTTCGACGAAACCCTCCGCAACACGCTGGTCAACGCCCAGCGCACCGCCGACACCACGGTGCGGGAGGCCAAGGAGGAGGCTGAACGCCTCCGCAACGAGGCCGAGTTCCAGTCCAACGCCCTGTTGGCCGACGCTCGTGATCAGGCCACCGAGATGACCACCGAAGCCGTCGCCCAGCGCGAGCGGCTCTTGGCCGAGGCGGCCACGGAACGGGCCAAGATGCTCGACACCGCCCGCGAAGAGGCGCAGGCCCGGGTGGCCGCGGTCGAAGAGGAGCTGGCCGTCGCCCACGAGGGCGAGCGGGCCCAGCTCATCCAGCAGATCGGTGATCTGCAGCACATCCACGGCCTCCTACAGGCCGACGTGAGCCGGTTCGAGCGGCATCTCGAGGCCCGCCGTACCGACGTGAAGGCGGCCCTCGACCAGCTCAACGCCGTACTCGACGATCCGGAGCTGCTCCGGTCCCGCGAGGCGCTGGAGCCGGCCGAGATCGGTGTGGTGGACTCCACTGACTATCCCCCCATCACCGTCGAGGTCATGTCGCTCGACGAACTTGAGGCCGAGGCCCGGACGGCGATGGAGGAGACGAGCCGGCCGGCCGAGGTCGTCGATCCGGACGAGCTCGACGATCTGGCCCCCGCATCAGCGGACGCGGCCCTCGACGTCGACGCCGACGGGGCCGACGATGTCGAAGAGGACGTCGACGTCGACGTGATCGATGTCGACGCCGGCGATGAGCTGGTCGAAGAACCGGTGGCCGTGGCGGCCGAAGGAGCGGTGAGCGCGAACGGGGGTGACCAGGCGCCGCCTCCGCCGACCGGCGACCCTTTTCTCGATGAGCTGAGGCGGGTTACGAGTGAGGAGCCGCCGGACGGCGATCCCATCACCGACTTCCTGGAGGAAGAAGGTGCCGGCCGCCCCAGTGGCTGGTTCGGTCGGCGCAAGTAGCGCACACCTGTCTCGGCTCTGAGCCGAGCGTCCCTCCCCCCCACACGCCGGGAGGGGCCACAATTCCACCGGGTCCGGGAGTTCCCGGCCCGAGGCCACGGGTCCCGATCGTCCGGTCGGGGCCCGTTCCGTTTCCGGTCGAGGCGCCACCGCCCGGCGCCGGCCGGTGGCGGACGTCACTGGCCAGTCCCGGTGGACGGCACCTGCTGGAGCACGCCGCCGATCTCCGCTACCATACGTCGACTATTTCACCCCGGGGACCGGGGCGACCAGACCGCCGTCTCACTTCCGCCGCCGGTGCCGTTTGTGCCCCGGCAGGGGGTGACGCGCGTGGCGGTGTGGGCAGTGTTCGGCTTCAGTGAGCACCTGACGTGACAACATCAACACAGCGGACAGCCCAGACGTGGCAGACGTCGCCCCTGCTCAGGGGGGTGCTGGTTGGGGTGGCGTTAGGTGGTTGCTCTTCAGCGCAGACGGGAAGAACTTCATCAGGAACTCGGGTTGGTCTGCCGATCGGATCGATCCAACGTCGTCCAAGAGCCGGCCGTTTCGGCGGTCGGGAGTAGCGCGGCGCACACGAGCGCAATCAGGAAGACCCATGGCGAAAAGCACCACGAAAAGCACCAAGACGGCCAAGAAGGTCACGGGAAAAGGCAACGATTCCTACCCTCCCGAAGAGGCCTTCCTCCACGACCAGGCGTGGCTGGATCAGCAGCGGGAGGCGTTGTTGACCGAACGGGCCAGCTACACGGCCAACGCCGACCGGCTGGCGGCCGAGGCGGCGGCGCTGATGGCCGACCGTGAACCCGGCGACGTCCAGTTCGACGAGGAGTCCGGTGAGGGCGACACCATCGCGGTGGAACGGGACCGTGACCTCGCCCTGTCGGCAGCGGCCCGGCAGGCCGTGGCCGAGATCGACCAGGCGCTCGCTAGGCTCGACAACGGGACCTACGGTCACTGTGCCGCCGGGGATGACATCATCCCCAAGGAGCGGCTCGAAGCCATCCCTGAGGCCTCGGTTTGCGTCCAGCACAAGACGTCGATGTTCTGACTCCACCGACAACCCGTTGGCGCGCCCGGCCGGTGGTCACGGCCCTGATCGTCGCGGTCGGGGTCGTGCTCGTGGATCGGTTCACCAAGATGTGGGCCGAGTCCCGCCTCGTGGCCGGGCCGTGCCGGATCGACACCGATGGCTGCATCGACGTGATCGGGAGCCTCCGGTTCCACCTGGTCGAGAACCGAGGGGCCGCCTTCAGCACCGGGACCGGCCTAGGCCCGGTCTTCGCGGTGATTGCCGTCGGCATGTCCGCCTACCTGCTGCACCTGACCCGTCACCGGACGGACCGGTGGGGGCCGATCGTCCTGGGCGCCATTGTCGGGGGCGCCGTGGGCAATCTGATCGACCGGGTGGTCCGGGCCGAATCCGGCCCCCTCACCGGCCCGGTGATCGACTTCATCGACGTCCAGTGGTGGCCGGTGTTCAACGTGGCCGATATCGCCGTGGTGGTCGGCGTCATCGTGTTCGCCCTCATGGCCATCGTCAGTCCCGAACCTGAGCCGGCCGACTCCGAACCGGACGAGACCGGCGACCCCGATGGTCCGGATCCGTCGTGAACGAGCGGCACCTCCACGAATCGGTGCCCGACGCCCTCGACGGGGAACGGGTCGACCGGGTGGTCGCCCTCGTGGCCGACCTCAGCCGACGCGAGGTGGCGGCCCTGATCGGGACCGATGCGGTGTTGCTCAACGGTCGGCGGCCGGCCAAGGGGTCCCAGCGGGTCGCCGCCGGGGACCGCCTCGAGATCACCCATGCGGTCGGTGACGACCGGCCCCGGGCCGACGCCACCATCGCCCTTCCCGTCGTCTACGCCGACGACACCGTCCTCATCGTGGACAAGCCGGCGGGTATGGTCGTCCACCCCGGGGCCGGCAACCCCGACGGTACCCTGGTGGCCGCCCTGCTGGCCCGTTACCCGGCGGTGGCCGACGTTGGTGATCCGGCTCGGCCGGGGATCGTCCACCGGCTCGACAAGGGAACCTCCGGGGTGCTGATGGTGGCCCTCACCGACGAGGCGCACGCCGACCTGAGCCGTCAGCTCCGGGCCCGGACCGTGGAACGCCGGTACCGGACCCTGGTGGCGGGCACCGTCGAGGCCGACTCTGGCACCATCGACGCCCCCCTCGGGCGGTCGCCGGCCAATCCGGCCGCCCGGGCCGTGGTGGCCGACGGGAAATCGGCTCGGACCACGTACCGGGTGGTGCGCCGGGGGGAACTCCCCGGTGTTGGCCCGGTCACCGAGCTCACGTGTCGGTTGGAGACCGGACGCACCCACCAGATCCGGGCCCACCTCCAGGCCATCGGTCACCCCGTGGTCGGGGATCTCGTGTACGGCGGGCCTGAGCTCCGGGCCCCGGCCCCCTCGCTGGACCGCCCGTTCCTGCACGCCGAACGGTTGGGTATCCGGCATCCCGGTACCGGGGAGGCGATGGCCTGGGAATCGCCCCTACCGTCCGATCTGGTGGCGGTGGCGGCGGCGGTGACCACCCGGTCTGCCCCCGTGCCGGGGGGTCAGGCGGGGGAGTCCGGGCCCAGTACCTGAGACAGCCGGGGCCGGTGGATCACCTCGTGGCGGGGTGCCCGGGCCCGGAGCGCGGACCGGCCCGGCGTGTCCGCCCGGGGCCGGCCGAGGGCGATCGTGGCCACGATCCGGGTCCCCTCATCGAGACCGAAACGGTGGGCCACGGTGGTCTCGTGGCCGAAGGGGCCGAACAGGCAGGCGCCGAGCCCGGTGTCGACGGCCAGGAGCAGGATGTTCTGGACGACAGCCCCGGCGTCCACCCACCAGTACGGCACCGGCCAGGCGTCGGTTCCGGCCCCGAGCCCGGTGGCCGCCTTGTCGGCCTCGGCGTAGCGGGTGGGATAGGCGTCGGGTCGGGTGGTCACCAGCACGAGGGCCGGGGCGGCCACCAGCCCGGGCCACCGGAACCCGGTCCGGCGGGGTGGGGGCAGGGTCACGTCCCAGTAGGCGGCGGTGGCCTCCGGGGTGTCGAGCACCACGAAGGCGACCGCCTGGGTGTTACCTGCCGACGGGGCCCGGCGGGCCCGGTCGAGCAATTCGTCGAGGGTTCCGGCGTCGATCGGGTCGGGGGCGAACGCCCGGACCATGCGGCGCCGGGCCAGGGCTCGGACCAGCTCCATGCGATCAGTCGGTGGATACCGAGTCCGGCCAGGGGAGATCGCCGCGGGACATGGCGGTGATGTCGGCCAGGGTCCAGCCCTCCAGATGGTGGCGCATGGCGTCACCCACGGTGTGCCAGATCGCCAGCAGCACGCACTGGCCCTCATGGTCGCACGCCCCGTCCCGGTGCGGTTCCCCGAAGTCGCCGAGGGTGATCGGCCCGTCGACGGCCCGGATGATCTCGGCCAGGGTGATCTGGTCGGCCGGGCGGGCCAGGATGTAGCCGCCCCCGACGCCCCGTTTCGACCGCACCAGCCCGGCCCCCTTCAGGGCGAGCAGGATCTGCTCGAGGTAGGGCTGGGGGAGCCCGGTGCGATCCGCGATGTCCCGCACCGTCGTCGGCCCTTCGGCGTCGCCGTGGATGGCCAGCGACAGCAGCGCCCGGCTGGCGTAATCGCCCCTGGTCGACACCTTCACACCCCCCAGGCTACCCGGCCCACCGTGTGCACCGGGGCCGGTGCGGGGGGCTTGGTTGTGGTGGGGCCCCGGGGGCGATGAGGCCTTGGCCGAAGAGCGGACGGTACCTGGCCGGTGCGGGGGGCTTGGTTGTGGTGGGGCCCCGGGGGCGATGAGGCCTTGGCCGAAGAGCGGACGGTACCTGGCCGGTGCGGGGGGCTTGGTTGTGGTGGGGGGCCGAGGAGCGGACAGCATCTGGCCGGCTCTGGGACACAGTCTCACGACCTGGCGACCCAACCCCGGCGAACTTGTCGTCGCGGCCTATCATGATCTGCCGCCGACCCGACGACGTGTCAGGCACCAGGAAGTCACCGGACGACGAGCGGACAGTGGACATGAGTAACCAAGGTGAGTCGTCGGGCCCGGACCAGATCACCGGTCCGGTGACCCCGGCGTTCGGTCAGGGCTGTACCACGGACCTGTTGGCCCCCCTTCTCGGGGTGGGGGACGGGGCGGCCCTGCCGGCCACGTTCCCGACCTCAGGGCCCCGCGTCCTACTGGTACTCGACGGGCTGGGTTGGCTCCAGCTTCAGGAACGTTCCCATCTCGCCCCCACCCTGTCGGCCATGGCCGGGGGGCCGATCACCACCGTGGCCCCCTCCACCACCGCCACCGCCCTGACGTCGATCACCACCGCCCTGACCCCGGCGGAACACGGCATCGTCGGGTACCGGATGGTCGTCGACGGCCAGGTGCTCAACACCCTTCGGTGGGCCACCCCGTCGAACCCGGACGCCCGATCGGTGATCCCGCCGGCGGTGCTCCAGCCCTACGCCCCGTTCATGGGCCGCTCACCGGCCCTGGTCACCAAGGCCGAGTTCCGGCTGTCCGGGTTCAGCGAGGCCCACCTCCGGGGCGGCCGCCTGATCGGCTACCGGACGCCGGCGGTGCTGGTGCACGAGACGGCCCGGCTGCTGCGGGGCGGTGAGGAGGTGGTGTACGCCTACTACGAGGGCATCGACAAGGTGGCCCACGAGTACGGCCTGGACTCCACCTACGAAGCGGAGCTGTCCTTCGTCGATCGGCTGGTGGCCGCCGTGCTCGAGGCAGTGCCGTCGGGCACGACAGTGCTGGTGACCGCTGATCACGGCCAGGTCGACTGCCGGCACGGCTCGATCCCGATCGACCCCGACGTCCTGGCCAACTGCACCGGCTTGTCCGGCGAGGGGCGGTTCCGCTGGCTGCACGCCGGCCCGGACCGTCTCGGCGACGTGGTGGCCGCGGCCGAGGAGGCCCACGGTGACCGGGCCTGGATCCGCACCGCCGACCAGATGCTGGACGAGCGGTGGTTCGGCACCGGGATGTCACCGGGGGTGAGGGAACGTCTAGGTGATGTGGCCCTGCTGCCCTTCGAGGCGATCTCGTTCGACGACCCCGACGACACCGGTCCGTTCGACCTGGTAGGAAGGCACGGTTCGCTGACCTCGGCCGAGATGTTGGTGCCCTGTCTGGTGGCCTCGGCCTGACCACGGGATAAAACGGGGCCTATGAGTGACTCCCAGCACGAGACCCCGGAGATCGTCGCCGACGGAGGTCCCGTCGCCGACGACGGTGTCGGGGACGACGCAGGGGCCGAGGAGCAGGCCACCGTGTCGGAACCGGCCAAGGTGATGCGGATCGGCACTATGATCAAGCAGTTGCTCGAGGAGGTCCGCACCACCGATCTCGACGAGCCCGGGCGGGATCGCCTCCGGGAGATCTACGACACGTCGGTGTCGGAGCTTTCGGAGGCCCTGTCGGGTGATCTGCGCGACGAACTGGCCCGGTTGGCCCTGCCCTTCGACGGTGACGAGGTCCCCAGCGAGGCTGAGCTGCGCATCGCCCAGGCCCAGCTCGTGGGTTGGCTCGAAGGCCTGTTCCATGGGATCCAGGCCACCCTGTTCGCCCAGCAGGCAGCCGCCCGCCAGCAGCTGGAGATGATGCAGCGGTCCGGGGCGTTGCCTCCCGGGCACCAGGCCGGCCCCCAGCCCGGTGGGCCCCAGCAGCCGTCGTCGGGATCCGGCGTCTACCTCTGACGCCACCGTCCGCACCCACCGCGACCCGGGGGCCGGAGGTCGCCCGGTACGGTGGTGGCGGGCCCGTCGTCGCCGCGGTGGTCATGATGCACCCGTCAAGTTGCGAGCGGCGACCGTTGGCGGGGACAATTGACATTTGGGGCTCAGAGATACTGTGTTGTTTCGACCGCCGTTTTGGCGTATTGAGCAGGGGGAAGAGCGGACGTGGGGATCGAGGTTCGTTGCCGGGACTGTGCAGCACTGGGAGACGCAGACTTCGCTGATATGGCCGACCTGGTGGCCACGACGGTCGGTTGGGAAGCTGGGATCCTGTCGAAGGAGGCCACGGAGTGGGTACTCGCCACCGAGGCCCTGGACGACGGCCGGTTGCAGGGTTTCATGTTGTCCACCCTGGAGCGCATCGGGGGCACGCCGGCCCTGGTGATCGGGATGGCGTCGATCGCCCGCACCGACGTTCGGGCCGGCACGATCGAGGCCCTCATGGCCGAGAACTACCACAAGGCCCTGATGGCCTTCCCGGACGAGGACGTCATCGTCGCCGCTCGGGTGGCGGGGGCCGGTCCCTATCAGGTCTTCGCCGGTCTCACCGACGTGCGGCCGTGGCCCGGTGTCCGGGCCAACGGTGAGGAGCGGGCCTGGGGCCGCCGGCTGTCCAAACGCTACGGGGCGGTCGAGTTCGACGATCGGGCCATGGTGGGCCACAGCGAGGGCGAGATTTTCGTGATCGACCACGAGCCGGCCGGCCTGTCCGATGCGCAGCCCCCGGCGGCTGATCTGGTCGAGGTGGATCCGACCACCGGGACCCACCTGATCGCCTGGGGTTGGGCCATGGCCGAGTTCCTCGAAGGATTCAGCGAGCCGCGGTCCTAGCCTGGTCGGTCCCCGGCGGTTGGGGTGGATCCCGGCGGTCGGCCCGTCCCTGGCGTCGGTCTCCGTCCCCGGTTCGGGATTGGGTCGGCTAGGATCGGCGGGAAACCACACCGGTGTCATTCGGCCCGGGTCTGCGCCCGGCCGAGCCGATCCGGCGTGGTTGGTCATGTCTCGGAACGTCGAGGAGCGAGCACCCCATGGCATCGTCGTTCACCCATCTGCACGTCCACACCGAGTACTCGATGCTGGATGGGGCGTCACGGTTGGACGAGCTGGTGGCCAAGGCGGCCGCCGACGGGATGCCGGCGCTGGGCATCACCGACCACGGCAACATGTACGGCGTCCTCGATTTCTACCGGATCTGCAAGGACCACGGGATCAACCCCGTCATCGGGACCGAGCTCTACCAGGCCGATGATTCCCGGTTCGAGCGGCCGAGTCGGCGGGGCCGGGTGGACGATTCCGGCGGCTCCACCGACGGGGGCAAGAAGCTCTACTACCACCTGATCGCCTTAGCCGAGAACAACACCGGCTACCGGAACCTGATCCAGCTCGCTTCCCGGGCGTTCATGGAGGGCTACTACTACAAGCCCCGGGTCGACTGGGAGGTTCTCTCCGATCACGCCGAGGGGGTCATCGCCACCACCGGCTGTCTCGGGGGCCATGTGCTGCAGGCCCTGATGAACGGCAACGAGCGGTTGGCGCTGGAGAAGGCGGCCCGCCTTCAGGACATCTTCGGCCGCGACAACCTCTTTGTCGAACTGCAGGACCACGGCATCGAGGCCCAGCGGGAGACCAATCCCCAGCTCATCGAGATCGCCCGCAAGATTGGGGCTCCGCTGGTGGTCACCAACGACACCCACTACACCGAGCAACACGGGCACGTGGCCCAGGACGCCTTGCTGTGCGTGCAGACCGGGGCGCTGATGAGCGATCCCGACCGGTTCAAGTTCCACGGTGACCAGCACTACCTGAAGACCGCGGCCGAGATGCGGGCCGATTGGGCGGAGCTCCCCGAGGCGTGCGACAACACCCTGTGGATCGCGGAACGGGCCAACGTCGAGATCGAGTTCGGCAAGCCGCAGCTACCCGACTTCCCGATCCCCGACGAGTTCACCGACGCCGACGCCTATCTCAGCCATATGACAATGGAGGGAGCCCGTAAGCGATGGGGCGACCAGCTCAGCGACGAGGTGGTCGACCGGTTGGTCTACGAGCTCGACGTCATCAAACGGATGGGCTTCAGCTCGTACTTCCTGATCACCTGGGATCTGATTCGCCACGCTCGGGAGACCGGGATCCGGGTCGGTCCCGGTCGTGGTTCGGCCGCCGGTTGCGCGGTCGCCTACTGCCTGTGGATCACCGACCTCGACCCGATCCGCTACGACCTGCTGTTCGAGCGTTTCCTCAACCCGTCGCGGATCTCGATGCCCGACATCGACATGGACTTCGACTCCCGCTACCGGGACGAAATGATCCGCTACGCGGCGGAGCGGTACGGCCGCGACCATGTGGCCCAGATCGTGACGTTCAGCCAGATCAAGGCCCGGGCCGCGGTTCGCGATGCGGCCCGGGTGCTCGGTTACCCCTACGCGGTGGGCGACAAGGTGGCCAAGGCCATGCCCCCGCTGGTCATGGGGCGCGACACCCCGCTCAAGTACTGCCTGGAGCGCGACGAGCGGTACGTGGACGGGTACGCGGCCGCGGCCGAACTGCGGTCGATGATCGACACCGACGACGACGTGGCCAAGGTGGTCGACGTAGCCACGGGTCTGGAGGGCATGCGGCGCCAGGACGGTATCCACGCCGCCGCGGTGGTGATCACCAAGGATCCGCTCACCACCTATCTGCCCATCCAGCGCAAGCCGGAGTCGGGCCAGGCCATCGAGGACGCCCCGGTGGTTACCCAGTACGAGATGCACGGGGTGGAGGACCTCGGCCTGCTGAAGATGGACTTCCTCGGGCTCCGCAACCTGGACGTCATCACCGACACCCTGGCCCTGATCGAGCGGGTCCACGACACCCGGGTCCCGATCGACTCGGTCGACCTGGAGGACGGCCCCACCTACGATCTGCTGCGGACCGGTCGCTCCATCGGGGTATTCCAGCTGGAGTCGGCGCCGATGCGGGCCCTGATGCGGTCGATGGCGCCTACCTCGTTCGAGGACGTGGCCGCCCTGGTGGCCCTGTACCGCCCGGGGCCGATGGCGGCCAACATGCACAACGACTACGCCGACCGCAAGAACGGCCGCAAGGCAGTGGAGCATCTGCACCCCGACGCCGAGGAGCTCCTGGGCGACACCTACGGGCTCATGATCTACCAAGAGCAGATGATGCGGATCAGCCAGAAGTTCGCCGGCTACTCCTTGGCCGACGCCGACAGCCTGCGCAAGGCGGCGGGCAAGAAGAAGCGCGACCTCATGGCCAAGGAGCGCGAGAAGTTCGTGGCCGGTTGCGAGAGGGAGGGCTACGGGGCCGGCTTCGGGGAGACCCTGTTCGGGGTCATCGAGGGCTTCGCCGACTACGCCTTCAACAAGAGCCACTCCTACGGCTACGGGTACGTCAGCTACCAGACCGCGTACCTGAAGGCCAACTACCCGGTCGAGTACCTGGCCTGCCTGCTGACCAGCGTGAAGAACAGCCTGGAGAAGGCGGCCGTCTACCTCAACGAGTGCCGGCAGATGGGGATCGACGTCCTCGTCCCCGACGTCAACCGGTCCGAGATCGACTTCACCTCCATCCCGCACCCGGACGGCAAGGCGCTCAACGCCATCCCGTTCGGGTTATCGGCCATCCGCAACGTGGGGGTGGCCCAGATGCAGCTCCTCCTCGACGAGCGGGTCGCCAACGGCCCGTTCGAGAGCTTCTACGACTTCTGCCAGCGGGTCGACTACCAGGTTCTCAACCGGCGGACCATCGAGTCGTTGATCAAGGCCGGGGCCTTCGACTCGCTGGGTCACCCGAGGAAGGGCCTGCTGCTGGCCTTCGAGGACATCGTCGACAAGACGGTGGCCGCCCGCCGGGAGCGTGACCTGGGCGTCATGACCCTGTTCGGCTCGCTCGGTGACGACGACGGTGGCACCGAGGACGTGGGCTTCGACGACCGCTCGGTCATCCCCGACGAGGTCTTCGAGAAGAGCCGGCGTCTGGCGTTCGAGAAGGAGATGCTGGGGCTGTACGTGTCGGACCATCCCCTCATGGGGGTGGAGGACGCCCTGGCCCGGCGGACCGACATCGCCTTGGCTGACCTCGACCAGGCCGAGGACGGCCAGTTCGTCGCCGTAGGCGGGGTGGTCACCGCCTTCAACCGGAAATGGACCCGGAAGGGTGATCTGATGGCGGTGCTGGTCCTGGAGGACCTCACCAGCAGTGTCGAGACGATGGTCTTCCCCCGGACTTACAGTGACTACGGCCACCTCTTGGAGGACGACCAGGTGGTGGTGATCCGGGGCCGGGTCGACAAGCGGGACGATCAGGCCAAGCTCATGGCCCAGACCGTGGAGGTGTTCGACACCACCCACGTCTCCGGACTGCCCGCCCTCGAGCTACTGCTCCGGCCGGAGCAGCTCTCCGATGCCCTGATCGACCAGCTCAAGGGGGTCCTGATCACCCACGAGGGCGATGCCCCGGTGGTCATCCACCTGAGCGCCGCCCGCTCGGTCCGCCTGGCCGACCAGTTCCGGGTCGACACGGGCAACGGTCTGATTCCCGAGCTCCGGGTGCTCCTGGGGGCCGACGCCGTCCGGTTGTGACCCGTCCGGTGTCGTCCCTGCCAGGGCGTCCACCCGGCCTATGTCCGGGGGCCGATGTTCCCGCCCGGCACGAAACCAGGTGGGGGCGGGGCGCGGCCGCACCCAGGTTCCGGCATGCTGGTGGACATGTTGCGGGCTGACCGCCGATGACGGCAACCGCACCGTCGAGGATTCTCGATGGGCAAGGCGACGAACTGGGACCGATCGCCACCTTCGGGTGTCAGGTGTTCGTCGTGGCTGGCCTGATCCTGGGATTCCAGGTCCTCGGCCTCGGTCTGGTGCCCCTGCTGGGCTCGGTCGCCCTGCTCGTCGGCCTGTTAGGCGCGCTGATCCTCGCCCCCCGCCTGGTCATCGAACGGATCCCGGTGTCCCTCCTGGCCGTGGCTCTGTTGGGCCTCATGGCCTGCTCGGTGCTGTGGACCGACAGTCCGGATAACACCTCGTTCCTGCTAACGCGGGACCTCCCGCTCGCCTTCGGGATGCCCCTGGCTGCCGGTGTGCTGTCGATGAAGCGGCTGGTGCCCGCCCTGCTGCTGGCCGTCCGCCTGTCAGTGATCATCACCGGGATCTCGATCGCCCTACTGCCCGAGGCCCGGATCCACATCGACGAGACCGGGGCCTCCGACGACCTGCCGGGCTGGCACGGCCTGTTCCCCCACAAGAACACCATGGCCCCGTACCTGATCTTCGGCCTGGTCACGATCCTCACCTTCGACCGGAGCCGGTTGCCGAAGTGGAGCTTCGTGGTGGCCATCTTCGTCATCCTGGTCGGGTCCCAGTCGGTCACCGGCCTGAGCGGGGTCATGCTCGCCCTTAGTGTCTGGGTGTGGCTCCAGCTGTACCAGAACCTCGATCTGCGGGGCTCCAGTGTGTTCCTGGTCACCTCGGCGTCGGTGGCGGTGTTCACCGGGTTGGCCGTGCTGGCCTCCTTGGCCACGCTGACCAGCGCCTCGGGTCGGGACGTCACCTTGACCGGGCGCACCTACATATGGTCCGCCGCCTTCGACTTCTGGTCGCAACGGCCCTGGCTGGGGTGGGGCTACGGGGGTATCTTCTCAACCGAACCGCTGACGCCGGCCACTGCCGCCATCTGGCGGTCCATCGGGTTCGAGGTGCCCCACGCTCACAACGGGGTCCTCGACGTCGGCATCCAGCTGGGCATCGTCGGGCTTGTCGTGTTCGGCCTGCTGTTCGCCACCACCCTGGTCGACGCGTTCCGGGTCATCCGTGACCGAGCCAAGCTCGGGGCCTGGATCGTGTCGGTCATGGTGGTCCAGATCTACATGTCGTTCTCCGAGCCGGTGTTCCTGGGCAGCGGTTGGCTGCTCGTCCTGCTGCTGTTCCGCACCCTGCTGTTCCGCCGCCACGGCATGGAGCTGGAGACCGGCAGCACCCTCGCCGATCGTGTCCGCTTCCGGGACTGGAGCCTGGACGGACGGGGTCTCGCCCGCTCCGGGGCCGGCGCCGGGCGCCGCAGCACACCGGAGCGGGGCCACTACCATCAACCACGGGTGAACCCGGACCGGTCACCGCTGAGGAACTGAACTCATGGAACTCGCGTTCGTCATCTCCGCCCTCCGCCGCCGAATCTGGTTGGTGACCCTGTGCGCCCTGCTGGGTGCTCTGCCGGGCCTCCGGGCTGATCCGGGGGCGTCCAACTCGTACTCCTCGACGGCCACGCTGTCGATCCAGGCGCCGACACGGGCCAACGTGAACCTGTTCTCCGCCGACCCGGACCGCTACGTCGTGTCCCAACTCGCCGTGCTCAACAACAGTGTGCTCAGGGAGGCCGTGGCCGAGCAGGTCACAGAGGCCACCGACGAGGAGGTCGGCACCGGGATGTTGGCCGAGGTGGTGGAGATCGAGCAGATCCCCGAAACCGACAATGTGGAGATCACCGCCACCACCGACGATCCGGCGCTGTCCCAGGCCATCGCCCAGACCTACGGTGAGTCCTACGTCCGGGGCCTGGCCACCACCGACGACGACGAGACCGCCCGCCAGGACCTCGACGCCCGGATCGCCACCCTGGAGGGTGAGCTGGCCGCGGTGGACGCCCAGCTCAGGGAGGCCATGACGCCATACCTGCCCCGGGCCAACGACCCCACCCCCGATCCGATACCCCTGCCCGACGTGGTCGACCCCGGAGCGGTGTCGCGGCGCCAGGTCATCTCGGCCGAACTCATCCAGTTGAAGTCGAACCGGGTGGAGTTGGACGCCGAATCCCGCTTGCGGGTCAACACCCAGATCGTCGCCCCCGCCCCGCTGCCAGCCGAACCAGACATGTCGCGGGGCAACCTCCTCCTGGTTGGAGGCCTGATCGGTGGGGGCCTCATCGGTGTCGTGGTCGCCTTGTTGTGGGCCCGGTTCTCCACCAAGGTGCTCGACGAGGGCACGGCGAGCGACATCATCGGGGTGCCCGTCACCGCCGAGCTGGCTCACTACCGTTCCATCGCCCGCAACCAGCTGGCTGCCTTCCAGGCCCTGCCTCGCTCCGCGGTACCCGTCGTCGACCAGCTCTGTGTCCGGGCCGAGGCGATGGCCGAGATCAACCGCTCGCTCACCGTGCTGGTCACCGGGACCATGCGGTCGGCCGGCGCCACCACGCTCGCCCTGGCCATGGCCGAACGGTTCGCCGCCGGCGGTGCCTCGGTGGTGCTGGTCGACGCCGATGTGCGGGACCCCCGGGTGACGGCCCTGTTCAATGCCACCTCCGACGGCGGCGTTCCCGCCGTGATCAGTGGGGGAGTGGGCGCCGTCGACGCCCGGGGCCACTCGGCCTTCACCCGCACCATGGATCCGGCCGTGGCCGTGCTCGGCCTCGGGCCGAACCGGGGTTCGGCCGCCCTCCGGCGGGACACCGTGCCCGATCTGCTCGACGCCTGCCGTCGTAAGGCCGAGATCGTCGTGGTCGACGGTGGCCCGGTCCTCGACCTGGCCTCCACCATCCAGGTGGCCACCCTGGCCGACGCCGTGGTCTTGGCCGTCCCGCTGACCCGTCAGAAGGCCGATGCCCTGGGCGACCTGGCCCGCCAGCTTGAACCGGTGAGCCGCAAGCTGCTGCCCGTCGTCACCACCCCGGCCCGGCGATCCTCCGGCGGGGAGCTTGTCCGGGCCGACGGGGCGATCGCGGCCCCGGGGACGGGCAGTACCCCGGTGGCCACCCAGACCATCGACCGGGAGACGGCGGCCGCGATGGCCGCCAAGGCCCCGTCCGGGGACACCCGCCCGGGATCGACGGCCGGCTCTTCCGGTACCGTGCCGTCCACACCGTCGTCCCCGTCTGCGTCCCCGGCGTCGTCCGGCACCGCCCCCTCGTCCGGCTTGTCCCCGTCCTCGGGGTCTTCCCCGGTGGCGGGTTCGGCGGCGACGACCTCCGACTCCCCGTCCCCGCCCCCGGAGGACTCCTCGTCGACCAACGGGTCGTCGTCGAACGGGGCGACCGGTGGGGACTCGCCCAACGGGTCGTCCGACGGCTGATACCACGCGGGTCGATCCACCCGGATCCCCCCGCCCGCCGTCGGGCTGTGCGGCGGTCCGCCTAGGCTCGCCCCATGCCCACCCTCGATCCGAATCCGGCCGACACGCCGGTCGTCGTCCTGTGCGGCGGCCAAGGCACCCGCATCCGTGAGGCGTCCGAGAAGCTCCCGAAACCCCTGATCAACATCGGGAACCAGCCGATCCTCTGGCACATCATGAAGCTGTACTCGTCGCACGGGTTCCGGCGCTTCATCCTCTGCCTTGGCTATAAGGGATGGGACATCAAGCAGTACTTCCTCGAGTACCAGGACATGATGTCCGACATGACCGTTCACACCAAGGGCGGCAACGAGAAGACCTACCTCACCGAGCACCGGCTGGACGACTGGGAGGTCTCCCTGGTCGACACCGGCCTGAACACCGGCACCGGGGGCCGGATCGCCAGGGTGGGTCACCTGATCGACACTGACTTCTTCATGGTCACCTACGGCGACGGGTTGGGCGACGTGGACCTCAGCGCCGAGCTGACCAGCCTCGCCAGTTCCGACTACCTGGGCCTGGTGACCGGGGTGCACCCCACCTCCCGCTACGGGGAGCTCGGGGTGGAGTCCGACGGCCTGGTGGTGAACTTCGCCGAGAAGCCGTCCTCGGAGGGGTGGGTGTCTGGTGGCTTCTTCGCCTTCCGGAAGGAATTCCTCTCCTACCTGCCCGACGACGACGAGCACTTCTTCGAACACGACCCGATGAAGCGCCTCACCCACGAGAACAATCTCGGGCTGTTCCCCCACACCGGGTTCTGGATGGGGATGGACACCTTCCGCGAGTACACGGCGCTGAACGAGATGTGGGAGCGGGGCGAGACGCCCTGGCTCAACGCCGGCACGGTTCGGTGAAGGTGGCGCCCCGGATCCGGGCGCAGCCGGCATTCACGGGCTTGAGGCCCGAGACGCTGGCCGCTCGACCCACCGGCCGAAGAGCCGGCGAAATCGCGATGAGGCCTTGGCCGAAGAGCCGGCGAAATCGCGATGAGGCCTTGGCCGAAGAGCCGAGAAGACAGGTCTTCAGTGGGTGCGGCCGCTGGCGTCCCGACGCAGTTCGTCCGGCACGTCGGAGCGGGCCGTGAGCTGGCCGGTCTCGGCCACCCGGCGGGCCCGGCTGCGGTCCCGCAGGTCTATGACCACGTTCGGTTCGCCGACGGCCCCGGCCGGCTCCATCTGACCGGACGCCCCGGATCCCCGGGCGGCGGCGACCGTGCGGGCCGTCTCCGGTTCGGTGGTGGACATCCGGGCCGATCCGGCGCCGGCCAGCACCGGTCCGGTGGTGGTACCGATGCGGCTGGTCGGCTCGGCCAGCGGTGGGCGCCGGTGGCCCCGGGGGTTGGCGGCCGGCTCGGGGGTGGTGACCACCCCGTCGACGGCGCCCCCCCGACGGAAGGCCCGTAGGGGGAGAAGGGCAACGGTGACCACCACCTGCTCGACCGTGGCCAGCAGGATCCGGAGGTCCAGGCCGATCGACCAGTTCTCCACATAATGGAGATCGAGCCGCCGGTAGGCGTTGAAGGCCGAGTTGGAGCGAGCCTCCACCTGCCAGAGGCCGGTGATACCGGGCCGCACGATGGCCCGGTCGCGGAGCTCCTCGTCGAACGCGAGGACCTCCTCGGGCAGAGCCGGGCGGGGCCCCACCAGGCTCATGTCGCCCCGCAGGACGTTCATGAGCTGGGGGAGCTCGTCGATCGAGGTCTCCCGCAGGATCCGGCCGACCCGGGTGATCCGGGGATCGTTCGAGACCTTGAACAGCGGCCCCGTGCGCTCGTTGTCGCTGGCGATGGATGCCTTCAGGGCGTCGGCGTTGGTGACCATGGAACGGAACTTGTACATCGGGAACTGTTCGCCCCGGCGACCCGCCCGTTTGGCGCTGTAGAACACGGGCCGGCCGTCCTCGATCATGATGGCCAGCGCGGCCACGGCCATGATGGGGGCAGCCAGGACCATGGCGATCGAGGCGCCAATCACGTCCAGCACCCGTTTGGCCGCCAGGTGCGACCGGTGGACGGTGTTGCGCTCCATGACGACCAGCGGTTCGTGGGAGAGGGAGCGGACGCCGAAGCGGCCCTCGCCGAGCCGGGTGACCCCGGTGGTGAGGTGGACGTCGTATCCGGCCTGGAAGAGCTCCTGGGTGATCTCCCGGAACTGGTCGCCCCGGAAACCGGTGGCGGTGACGATCGCGGTGGTGGCCCCGTTCTGGTGCATCAGCTCCGCGAGCCGACCGGCCGGGCCGATCCAGTGCTCACTGATGCCCGAACGCTCGGCGACGGCCAGGTTGCCGACCACGCCGGCGAGACAGAAGCGCGCCTCCGGGTGGTCGAGGATGAGGTCCACCACGCCCTTGGCCTCGTCGCCCGTGCCGACGATGACCACCTGCTCGGCGTCGGCACCAGCCCGGATCTCAGTGGCCAGGGTGCGCAACAGGCCGCGGGTCAGGGTGCGCAGGGTGAAGACCACGATCGCCCCGGCCAGGAGCTCCTTGGCTCCGATGTGCCAGTCGAGCACGGCGGCGGTGAGGGCCAAGGCGGAGGCGCCGGCGATCACGGCCAGGAACACCCGGGAGATCTCCTCGGTGCGGGGGAGGGCCGGCCGGCCGGCGTACAGACCCCGATGATCCATGACCACCAGGGTGATCATGGCCGCGATCGCCGTCATCACCAGCGACCGTTCCGTCGAGCGCCGAGCCTCGATCGTGAGATCAGTGAGGGTCAGCACCACACCCCAGCCAGCAGTGACCATCACCGCGTCCACCACCAGCTGCAGCACATTGATTCTCGATGTTCGCTGGTTCATTCCGGTCATCGACCAGCCCTACGCCGTTGCCGCCCTCCTGACGCCTTATTTCTAGCACGTTGATTCAGATTCCTTGGCGGCGCCCAAGGGGTTAGGGGGTTCTGCCCACGCGTGTCCAAGCATGTTGGACCAGTGGCCGTGGGTGAGCGTACGGGCCGGTCAGAGCGGGTGCGGTGTCAAGGATCGAGGTGGTCGTCCCCGGTTTGAGAAGGGGCTAATGAAATCACCTATCGAACTTCGGAGAGGGGTGGATCGGGGCGATGGGGAATGTCGGACCGGAGGTCCATCACCGGCTCGGCGGTCTCCACCGGACCGAGCCGATTCGACCCCGGCGCCGGGCTCGCGTCCTGGTGGTCGTCGTCCTGGTAGTACTGGTAGGCCGCGGCCGGCCGCTTGGCTCCGATCAGGACGAGCCCGATTACCGTGGCCCCCACCTGGCGTAGCGAGCCGAGGGTGGTGGCCAGCGCCTTCTGGTCGGTCGATCCGGCCCGGACGACCACGAGGACCCCGTCCACCCACCGGGCCATGGCCAGGGCGTCGGCCACCGGCATCACCGGGGGGGCGTCCAGGATCACCAGGTCGGCCTCGGCGGCGATCCGCTCCACGACGGCCCCGAAGCCGTTGCTGGACACGAAGCTGGCCGGATCGGGCGGAGCGGTGCCGGCCGGGATGACGATGACGTTGCCCGACCGGTGACCGTCGAGCTGTACGGCCGACTCGGCCAGGGACCGGCCGGCCAGGATGTGGTCGGTGAGGCCGGGCGACTGGTGGGTACCGGCGATCTTGTGCAGCCGGGACCGCCGGAAGTCCACGTCGAGGAGGGCTACCCGCCGGTGGTCGGTTCCCAGGGCGACGGCCAGGTTCGTGGCCAGGGTCGTCTTGCCCTCGGACTGGTGGGTGCTGGTCACCATGATGGTCCGCATGGGCCGGCCGACCATCGAGAACTCCACTGCGGTGCGGACCTTGGCGTACGCCTCGGCCATGGGCCCGCTGGGTGACCTGAGGGTGGTCAGCGGCAGCTCGGCCTCCGAGGTGCGGCGCCGGGGTGCGGGGATCTCACCGAACACGGGCAGGCCGGTTCCGTCCAGATCGGCCGCACTGTCTATGGACGTGTCGAGGTTCTCGACCACGAGGGCTACCGCAACCCCGAGGATGAGGCCCACCACCAGGGCGAGCATCAGGTTGCGGGTCAGCGACGCGTTGGAGGGGGCCAGGGGGGCGGCCGCCACCTGGATCACCGAGGCGGTGCCGTTGGCGGCCAGGCGGCTGTTCAGCTCCAGGTCGGTCACGCTCTGGGCCACGGCGGTGATCCGGGCGTCGATCAGGTCGAGCTCGGCGGAGATGTCGGCGTTGGCCACCACGATCTGGGCCTCGAGGGTCTGGCGGACCTCCTCGTCAGTGGTGGACGCGAGCTGGAGCTCGAGCTCGTCCACTGGGGCCCGGAGGTCCTGCCGCTTCTGGCGGAGCTCCGACAGGTCGGTTTCGAAGGCCTGCAGCGCACCGTCGATCGAGTCCGTCGCCTGGGTGCGCTTGGTGTCCACGTAGGATTCGGCCCAGGCGTTCGCCCCGGCGGCCGCGTCCTCCCCGTTGCCGGCGCTGGCCGTGAAGCTCAGGGCATCCGACGACTCCTCGGCCGTGACCTCGATCTCGGGGGTGTGACCCAAGCGGGCGGTGACCTCGTCGGTGACATGGTCGCCGAGGGCCAGATTGACCTCGTTGGTCAGCTCACGGGCGGCGGTGGCGCCGTTGACCGGGCCGGCGGAACGGATGGCCTCCTGGGCCGCCGACTCGCCGAGGCTCACCTTGGCGGTGGCCTCGTACCGAGGGACGGACGTCACGGTCAGCGCGGTGGCGGCGGCGACCACCACCACCACGCTCGCCACCACCCACCGGGCGCGGCGACGCAGGATGGCGAGATAGTCGGCGAGTTCCAGCTCGTCTTCGACGCGATACGGCGGCGGCGTCGATGGCGGCACGATGATCACCCCCAATGGGTGGCTGCGCGGCGGCGGGTCCGCAGCACCTGAGGCGGCTACTGTACCGGGGCCCGCCGACGGTGTCTCGCGGGAGAACCTGCCCGTCTGCGACCGGGGGAAACGTCGGTGGGGCCGATCTTCCGGTCCGGAGTGGGTCAAGTGTGAGCGTCCTCCGGTCGACAAGGGGTGCATGAACGCGCCCAGTGGGCCCACCAACCCGGACGACGGGCCCGCGAGCCCGGCGGACGGGCCACAACCGCGATCGAGCCGGCGGACCCGCATCGCGGCCGCCGTCACCGCCCTGATCGTCCTCCTCGCCGCCCTCGTGGTGGTCATCGCCGGACCCGACGACCGGGAGGGGGACCGGCCGCCGCCGGCCGACACCCACGCCGGTGACAATGTGCGCCCGGCCGCCGGCGGCGCCACTCGCCTGGTGGCCACGGCCGCCCAGTGGGACGCGGCCGTTGGTGCGGCCATGCCCGGCGACGTGATCCGGCTGACGGCCACGATCAACGCCCGGTTGATCTACCGGGGGACCCACGATTCCTCGGGTGGGAAGGGGCGGGACGGGACCGCCGAGGCGCCGATCGTGATCACCTCCGACGCCGGGGTGTGGATCGACCCCGGCAACAAGTCGAACAATGTCGGCGCCCTGGACGTGATCGCCGCCGACCACGTGTCCATCGTCGGGGTACGGGTCCGCAACTCACAGTTCGGTATCCGGTGCCAGCAGTGCCGGGGCACCTCCACCGCCCCGGTGCGGGTCTCGGGCAACGTGGTCACAAACATCGGGCACGCCGGGATCCACGTCGCCGGGCACTGGAGCAACCACGCCCCGAGTAGCCATGTGTGGTTGGAGGGCAACAATGTGTCGGCGACGGGCCAGATCGCCGCGGGCTACGGCGAAGGCGTCTACATCGGTTACGGCGGCTACGAATGGCTTGACGTGACCTCCAACGTGACCGTCGTCGGCAACGAGATTTCCTACACCGGGGCGGAAGGTGTGGACGTCAAGCCGGGAACCTCCGAGGTCATTGTCCGGAACAACCGGATCCACGACCTGGCCCCGGTCGACGGTGGGGCCATCTCGGCCCACTACGTCAATGCGGTGCCCAACCCCCACCCGTCCCAGCTCGACCGGGTCCGGGTGGAGGGGAATCTCATCTGGAACCAGAACCTCAAAGGGGTCGGCGGGGCCAACGACTGGGCCATCTGGGTCGGTCACGGGGGCGTCGAGGTGGTCGGGAACGTGGTGTGGGGTCTCCGGAACGACCCGACCCGGACCCGGGCCGTGCGGGTCCGGGCCACCCAGGGCTTCGGTCCCCACCCGATCCTCATCCAGGACAACGTGTTCTGGACCGCCCGGGGTTGGGTGGCCGAGATGACACCGTCGGGGGCCGGCAACGTGCGGGCGTCCGGCAACCGGGGCCCCGACCGGGCCAGCAACGAGATCGTGGTCACCGCGGCCGACTTCGTCGGCCCCATTCCCTCCCTTGGATCCGGGGGCACGGCCGACGCCGGCTCTGGTCCGGGCTCGGGGTTCCGGGCCGTGGGGGCGGCCCTGACCGCGGCGACCACCACCTCGGCCGCGCCGACGACCCAGACCACGGCCGCGCCCACCACCGCACCGACGACCAGGGCCACCACAACGACCTCGACAACGGCCACCGCCGGGCCGACAACCGTCAAGCCCACGACGACCGGGTCGACCACGACCGCGCCGATCTCCGGCGGGCCAGGCCTCGACCAGCCGATCACGGCCACGGCGCCGGCCACCTCAATCCAGATCCGGGCCCGACCGACCACGACCGCATCCCTCACTACCGAGCCGGCCCCGACCTCGACCGGCAGCGCTGGCCCGACCACCACCGTGGCGGAGCCGGACGATCCGATCAGCACCGACATCGTGACCTCGGACACCGGGCCGGCGACCAAGCCCGGGGTCAGTGACTCCCTGGCCACCCACGACGGGACCGGTGCGGGCGGCGGGGAGCCGGTGGCGGGCCCCGACCTCGGCGGGGGGACGGACCCGTCGGTTTCCGACCCCAGCGGGTCGGCAGATGTGCCCACAGGGGCCGGCCCCGATGAGGTGGCCCTGCCCGGGATGGGCCCAGGCGAGCCCGCCGGCCAGGGCCCCAGCAGCCTGTTGCTGGTGCTGCTCCCGGTGCTGATCACCACCGGCCTCGGCCTGGGCTTCCTGGGCTGGCGCCACGTACGGCCCCGCCGGATCCCCTGACCGGGGCGGATAGGCGGGAGCCGGACCGCCACGGACCTCCACCGATGGGGCCGGGGCCGATCGGTCGACCGCGCCCGGGAAAACGGCGCGATCGGTGCCGGTTCCGGGTGGGGCGGCAGGCCGTCGGGAGCTTCGGGTAGTTCTGCTCGCGGGCGGGCCGGCCGGGTGGATTTCGTCATCCGATTGACGGCCACCGTCGCCCGCGGCTCCTACACTCGTGACCGCGTGGGATGTGCCCCGGGCCCGATCAGGGCCGGCGGGGCGGCTGTTCAGGGCCGAGCACCCAGGTGCCCGCAGGAGCGCGAAGCGAGGATTTTCTCTTGGTGGAAACGGCAATCGTCACCGGCTCGGGTGGCCTCATCGGCGCCCAAGCGGTCCGGTTCTTCTCTCAGACCTTCGACCGGGTCATCGGTATCGACAACGACATGCGGGCCTATTTTTTTGGCCCCGAGGCCTCCACCCGGTGGGCGGTCGATCAACACGCCGATCTGGGCAACTACCAGCACGTCCCGGCAGACATCCGGGACCGGGACGCCGTGGATCGGCTATTCGCCGACCATTCCGGCGACATCACCCTGGTGGTCCACACCGCGGCTCAACCGTCGCACGACTGGGCGGCCAAGGAACCCTTCACCGACTTCGACGTGAACGCCGGGGGCACCCTCAACCTGTTGGAGGCGACCCGTCGCCATTGCCCCGACGCCGTGTTCATCTTCACCTCGACCAACAAGGTCTACGGCGACACCCCGAATCGGCTGCCGCTGGTCGAGCTGGAGCAGCGCTGGGAGCTCGCCCCCGATCACGAATGGTACGAATACGGCATCCCCGAGACGATGTCGATCGATGCCTCGGTCCACAGCCTGTTCGGTGCGTCCAAGGTGGCCGCCGATGTGCTGTGCCAGGAGTACGGCCGGTACTTCGGCATCAGGACAGGCACCTTCCGCGGCGGCTGCCTCACTGGTCCCGGCCACTCCGGCGCCCAGCTACACGGTTTCCTGGCCTACCTGATGAAGTGCACGGTCACCGGCGACCAGTACACGGTGTTCGGGTACAAGGGCAAACAGGTGCGCGACAATATCCACGCCGACGATCTGGTCAACGCGTTCGACGCCTTCCGGCAGGATCCACGGCCCGGTGAGGCCTACAACGTCGGTGGCGGCCGTCACGCCAACTGCTCGATGCTGGAGGCGATCGAGCTGTGCCAAGAGGTGGCCGGGCGCGAACTGTCCTGGAGCTACAGCGAGGACAACCGGGTCGGCGACCACATCTGGTGGGTGTCCGACACCCGCAAGTTCGCCGATCACTTCCCGTCGTTCAAGCTCCAGTACGACATCCGGCAGATCCTGGCCGACATTCACGAAGCGGGGGTCGAACGATGGTCGCAGGGTTGACGCGGAACCCCCAGCTCGGAGACAAGGTCGACCTCTTCGGGGTGAACATCAGCGTCACCGACTACGACCACGCCACCGAGCAGATCATGGCCGCCGCCCGGCGGCACCAGTCCTTCGCCGTGTCGGCGCTGGCCGTGCACGGCCTGATGGAGGCCGTCGGGGACGGTGAGTTCCGGGAGCTGGTAAACCGGATCGACCTGGTCACCCCGGACGGGCAACCGGTCCGCTGGGCCATGAACAGCCTGCACGACACCCACCTGATCGACCGGGTCTACGGGCCCGATCTGACCTGGCGGGTTATCGAGGCCGCCGCTGACGACGGGGTGGGTATCTATCTGTTCGGGTCGACCGAGGAGACCGGCCGGGCCTTCGCGGCCGAGATCTGCCGCCGGTACCCGTCGGTCCGTATTGCCGGGGTCCAGGCCGACCGCTTCCGGGAGGCCACCGCGGACGAGGACGCGGCCGACATCGCCCGGATCAATGAGTCGGGGGCCGGTGTGGTCCTGGTCGGTCGGGGCTGCCCCCGTCAGGAACGCTGGGTGGCCCACCACCGCGGGCGGGTGGACGCGGCGATGCTGGCCGTGGGGGCCGCCTTCGACTATGGCGCCGGCAACCTGAGCAGCCCGCCGGCCTGGATGCAGCGCATCGGTCTCCAGTGGCTGTACCGCCTGGGCCAGGAACCGTCCCGGTTGTGGCGCCGCTATCTGGTGACCAACAGCCGGTTCGTGGTCAGGTTCGCCCAGGCCCTTCCCGCCAAGTGGTCGGGCCGCTGATCACCGTTCCGGAGAAGGAACGGTGACCGCGTCCGGTGGGCTCGGCCGTCTGGTCGAACGGGCCGGGGTCGGTGGAGGGATGCTGCAACGGGCCGGGTGGTCCACCGTCGTCGAGGTGCTCCAGCTGGTCAGCTCGGTCCTGATCTTCCTGATCCTGGCCAACCTGATGAGCGCCGAGGAGTACGGCCTGATGTCGGCCGTCATCGCCCTGGCCATTCCGGCGGCGGGGCTGTCCAGTTTCGGGTCCCACATCCTGTTGATGAAACGGGTGGCCCAGGGCATGGACGTGCCCGAGGCCTGGGCCCGGGCCACCTCGATCGGCATCGTCGGTCCGGCTCTGGGGGCGGTGGTGATGATCGCGCTCAGGCCCGCCTTCCTGCCCTCGGTCGGACCCCTCGTCTACACCCTGCTCATCGTCTCCCAGATGTCCCTGTTCTGGCTGTGCGAGCTGGCGGTGTATCTGGGCACGGGGGCCCGCCGGCTGAAGGAGTCGGCCCAGATCCGGCTCATCATCGTGGTGTGCCGCCTCGCCGCGTTGGCCGGATTCGCCCTGTTCACAGAGCGCACCTTGCTCGACTGGGCTTGGGCCAGCTTCGCCTCGTTCGGCCTGGCTGCCTTCCTGGCCCTGGTCTTCGTGTGGCGGGTGTTCGGGGCCACCCCGGCCGTGTGGCGCATCCGGCGCCGGGACCTCACCGAGGGATTCCCGTTCTCGACCAACGCCGTCACCGAGAGCCTCATCGACGTCTCGGATCGTCCGCTCCTGGCCCGCTACGGCCACGAGGCCGACGCCGGCGTCTACAGTCTGGGTGCCCGCATCATCCAGTTCGGCTACCTGCCCCTGCGGATCGTGATGCGGGCCAGCGACGCCGACCTGTTCGAGGCCGGGAAGCACGGCACCCGCTCCGCCCTCCGGCTCACCTTCCGGCTGCTGCGGCCGGTGGCCGGTCTCGGGCTGGCCGTGACCGTCGGTGCCTTCCTGGTGGCCCCGATCCTGCCGTGGCTGGTCGGAGACCACTTCGCCGACAGTGTGTCGGTGCTCCGGTGGCTGGCCGTGATGCCCACCATTCGCGCCGTCCAGTACCTGATGGGAAACTGTCTCGGGGCCTCGGACAAGCAGCCGTGGCGGCTGGCGGCCACCGCCGCGGCCGGTGTGGTCAACTTCGGGCTGAACCTGGTGTTCCTGCCCAACGGTGGATGGCGGACGGCGGTCGTCACGACCCTCGTCGGTGAGGTGTTCCTCACCGTCTGCCTCACCGGGCTGGCGTTGTGGTTCGGGCGGCCCCGTCGGGACGACGACAAGACCATCGACCTGAGCGAGCTGAGGACCATCCCGTGAGCGGTCACCGTCGACCGGACGCGCCCGGGCCGATCGACCCCCGGGACCCGGGTACGGGGGCACCCCCGGGCCCCGACCCCCACCCGGGGACCGAGACCCGCCCCGATGCTGGGGTGGACGACAGGGTGTCGTCCGATGACAGGGTGTCGTCCGATGACAGGGTGTTCCAAGACCTCGTGGTGTTTCACGACGGCGTCGTACCGGACGACATCGTGGTATTCGACGAGACCGCTCCGTTGGACGGCCCGGCGGGGTCCGAAGGCGATGTGGCGCCCGACGGTGACGACGCCGACCCACCGGCCGGCGATGGGCCACCGTCCCCCGGGTCCGGTGGTGGGCGGCCCCCGTCGCGCCGGCTCCCGATCGTGGTCGGGGCCATCGGTCTGGGCCTGGCCCTAGTGGCCGGGTTCGTGGCCACCCAGGTCCGAGGGCCCGTCGAGGATCCCCCGGTGACGGCCAGCACGGTGGCGACGGGCTCGGCGACGGCCGACACCGTCGATCCGGCCGCCTCGGCCCGACCCGGCACGGAGGCGGGCCCCCGGCCGGACACCGACCTGACGACCCGGTACGTGGACCCGGCGAACGGCGACAACGCCGCCGACGGCCAGACCCCCACCACCGCCTGGGGGGACCTGCAGACGGCGATGGACCGGCTCACCCCGGGTGAGACCCTCTACCTGATGTCCGGGGAGTACCGCGGGTCGACCGAGCCCGGTGTCGCCCACTACGTGATGCGGTCCGACGGGACCGCCGACGCCTGGATCACCCTGGCCGCCCAACCCGGGGCCGACCCGGTGGTGGTGGCCAACGACGGCAACGGGATCTCCATCCGTTCCGACTATGTGGAGGTGACCGGCCTGGAGGTGCGGGGCGAGGGGTTCGACACCGTCAACGACTACGGCTGGGGCATGTTGATCCGCAACTCCCATCATGTGCGCCTCCAGAACAACCACATCCACGATATGGCCGTGGGCGGGATCAGCTCGGTGGAGTCGGCCAACCTGGACATCATCGGCAACGAGGTGCACGACAACTCCTTCTGGGGCCCGGAGCAGGGGAGCGGTATCTCGGTGTGGCATTCCGTCGACCGGGACCAGCCCGCCGACGCCCAGGGCTACCACGATCGCATCATCGGCAATGTCGTCTACCGCAACGAAAACAAGGTGTTCTCTGTGTTCCGCGACCACGACACCATCACGGATGGCAACGGCATCATCGTCGACCAATCCAAGGAGACCGGCTACACCGGACGGACCCTGGTGGCCAACAACGTGGTGTTCGACAACGGCGGCCGGGGGGTCCTTGTGCTCGAATCCTCCCGGGTGGACGTTATGTTCAACACCACGTACCAGAACGGCCGCACCGAGATTCTCGAGGGGGGGCCGGTGGAACTGGCCGCCGGCCGGTCCGACGACGTCCGCATCGTCAACAACCTGGCCTGGAGTCGGCCGGGTGCGCCCGCCGTCGGGGTGTCGGAGTCCACCGAGGTCGAGCTCGGGGGCAATGTGCTGGTCACCGATTCCCCGTCCGGTGCGGCCACCGAGCTGGACCGGGTGACCCCGATTCCCCCGGCCCTGGTGGCTCCGTCGATCGATCCCGAGGTGGCCGACTTCCGGCCCCGCCCCGGATCGTCGCTGTTCGGCCTGGGCATCGTGGTGACCCCCGAGGTGGGTGCGGACTTCGACGGGCGGGTCCGAAACCCGGCCGAACCCGATCCGGGCGCGTTCACCGGCTGAGCCGACCCCGGGCGAGTCCTACCGCAGCACCCGGTGGTGGGCGTTGGCGTCGATGGCGTCCTGCAGGTCGTTCGACAGCCCGAGCTGGTTCCGGTACCTGAGGTGGAGCGAGATCGACAGGATCGTGACCACGAACATCAGCCAGCCCAGGTCGTCGGAGTTGACCCCGGACTCCGTGATCGACACCAGCAGGGTGGTGGTGAGGAAGACTAGGGGCCACAACCCGGCCGGTCCGGGGACGATGGCCACGATCTTGATGGCCCGGGTGACACCCCGCAGGTAGGTGACGAGGAACAGGACGGCGCCTACCAGGCCGATCTCCAGGGTGATCTGGAGGATGGCGTTGTGGGCGTGAGTGGGATTCCACTGGTTCTGGATCCACACCTCGTGGATCGGGCTGAAGTAGCCGTTGAAGACGGCCCCGTAGCCGGAGCCGAGCAGGGGTCGGTGGGTGGCGATCGGGATCAGGTTCTCCCACAGGGGCACCCGGCCGGTCAGGGTGATGTCCTTGTCGAGCCAACGGGCCAGAACCGCGATGTTGGCCGTGGCGAAGGCCACGGTGAAGACGGCGGTGCCGAACAGGCTGATGATGACGGCGCCCCGTAGGGTCTTGCGACTCCGGAACAGCTGGTAGACGGCGATCAGGCAGGTGGGGCCCAGGGCGGCCAACAGCATGGTCTTCGACTGTGAGCCGACCAGGAGGCCCAACTGGAGCACGGCGCCGGGCCAGAACAGCCACCGCCACCGCCTCCAGGACTTGCCGGCCAGCAGGAGGGTGGGCAGGGCGAGGGCGGCCACGTAGCCCAGCATGTTCTTCTCCGGGAAGATGCCGCTGAACTGGCCCGCGGTGTCCACCCCGTACACGGGCAGGGCCACCACGGTGACCAGGTTCAGCACACCGGAGATCACGAACATGAGGGACAGGAGCTTCATGATCTGATTCAGGGAGAACCGCATCACCAGGTAGGCCCCGTAGGCGGTGACGGCCACGAACGGAACGGACTTCTGCACCGTCTCGGCCGGGTCGGCGGACCAGAACGTCGAGGCGAACGTGAGCCCGGCGAACAGGAACACGGCCGGCTCGCCCCGGATGATGGCGATCAGCTGGTCGACGCTGCCCGCAACCCGGGCGAAGGCCAGGCCGACCAGGCCGAGGGCCAGGACCACCGCCACCGGGTTGGACGAGTCGATCAGGAAGTCGGCCCTGGTCCGGAACCAGACGTTTGGGGTCTGGTGGACAAGGACGAAGGTGGTGAGCACCACCAGCGTTTGCTCCATCGGCCCGGGCCGGGTGAGGGTGGCAAACCGGCGGACGGGTTCTGCCGCGAGATGGCTGACCCCGGGACCGTCGGGGGTGCTCGGACCGTCGGGGGTGCCGGTTCCGGCGGCCGGGCGGACCGCGGTCATGACCCTTGGTTCGAGTTGTCGGTGTTGTAGTAGGCGTACCGGTCGCGCCGGAACAGGCCGGCCCGCTCGAACCGTTGACGGTTCATGACCGCCCCGAGGAGTTTCGAGCCGGACCGCTCCAGGTCGGCCCGCACCTGGAGGAGATCGGTGATCTCGGTCCGTTCGGTGTCGACCACCACGATCACCCCGTCCACGTACCGGGCCGCCGACACGGCGTCGGCGGTGGACAGGACCGGCGGGGTGTCGATCACGATGAACTCGACGTCCTCCCGCTCGAGCTCCTTGACCATCTGCTCGAAGCGGTCCGAACTGAGGAGCTCACCAGGATTGTTGGGTGGGGTGCCGGCCCGGATCAGCCAGAGGTTGTCGATGGAGGGCACCTTCTCGGCGTTCAGTTCGGCCGAGGCGGCCAGGTACTCCGACAGGCCGGGACGGGGGCCCTCCAGGGCGAACAGGGTCTCCAGGCTGGGGCGGCGCAGATCGGCCGATACCAGCACGCAGCGGGCACCGTTCTGGGCCATGGCGATGGCCAGGTTGGCCGCGGTGAGGCTCTTACCCTCGGCCGGGCTGGCACTGGTGACGATGATCGAGCTGACCCCGCTCGACGAGGACAGGAACTGGACCGACGACCGGAGCCGGCGGAATGCCTCCCGGGCGGCGGCGATCCGGGACGAGCCCCCGCTCGACAACATGATCAGGCTGCTCGGCCCACCCCGGTGGCCCATCCCGAGGGTGGGGATAGCCCCCATCACGGTGGTGCCCAGGGCCAGAGCCACGTCGTCGGAATCGCGGGCGGTGGTGTCGAGCCGCTCCAGCAGGAAGGCCGTGACCAGGCCGACGAGGCCGCCGAGGAAGAGGCCGCCCAACAGCAGCAGCGAGATGGGGATGCCGTCGGGACGGCCGGGGGTCAGGGCCGAACGGAGGGTCTCGGCGGCCGGGCTCCGGGTCTGCTTGGTGGCCGTGGCCGCCGCCGACTCCGAGGTCAGGTTGCGGATGGTGGTGCTCATGTTCGACACCTCCGCCCGCAACGCGTTGAGTTGGGTGTCGATGTCGTTGAGGGTGGCGGCCCGGGCGTCAGAGGCCGGCTGACTGCTCACGACGTCGGCCCGCTGGGTCTGCAATTCGTCGATCTGGGTCTGGGTGGCCCCGATCTGACCGTTGAGACCCTGGATCTGTTCGTTGGCCGCGGCCACGGTGTTGTCGTAGTAGGCGACGGCCTGACTCTCCCGCCGGCTGACGTAGTTGCTGGCGAACGAATTGGCGGCCAGGGCGGCGGCCTCCGGCTCGGCCGAGGTGTAGGCCACCTGCATGACGGCCGAGTCGGGCCGGAAGGAGACGTCGAGGTTCTCCAGCAGCCGCTCCGGGCTGGTGCCCGTCAGGCTGAGTTCGGCGATCACCGCCTCGGCGGTGTCGTTGGAGGCGAGGATCTCCCGCTCGGTCTCCAGGTTGGGTTCGACCAGCCGGTTGTCGGGCGAGCCGACCGGGGTCGGGTACATGACGATGGTGGCCGTGGCCGTGTAGGTGGAGGTCCGGGTGGCGCTGTAGAGGAAGGCGAGGGTGACACCGAGGAGGGTGACGGCGAGCACCACCCATTTGTGCCGTTGGATAGCACGGATGTAGTCCTCGAGGCGGGCGGCCTCTTGACCTCCGCTTGTGGCGGTTTGGTACATCATGTTGTGGTTCGCCTCCCTTTCACCGAGAGGAACGATGGTGCGGCGGAACCCGCCATGGTACCCATCTCGCCGCGTCGACCGCCGGGGGAACGGCGGCCCTGGGCGGCCTCGCCCACGTCGTCGACAACCTCTTCATGGAAGCGGGTGATACCACCCTGGTCGAGGCCCCGACGGCCCGGGCAATACGACCCCGGGCCCGCAGCGGCGACCGCCTGACGATCGGACGATGAGGCGAGGGCACCGCCCCTGCCGGGTCGGTCCTCAGTGGTAGGCGCGCGGGGGTCGGGTGAGCAGGCCCTCCAGGGCGCCGAGGCCCCGCGCCGCGGTGACCAGGCCCCGGTTCCGGGCCACCAGGTCGGACCGGCTGGCCCCAACCGCCGCCGACACCGTGCCCAGGCCCATCCGGAATACCCCCCGGGCGGTGATCCAGCCGACCCGGCCCAACCCTGGATGGAGGTCCCGTTCCACCCGAACCCAGCTGGCCATCGTCCGGCGCTGACGGGCACAGAGCCAGCCGAGCGTGGTCCGGTCCGGGCCGACCTCCTCCACCACGACGGCGTCCGAGCTCCAGCGGAGGTCGAGGCCGATGTGATCGGCGGACCGGGTGAAGGCGGTGTCCTCACCCCCGCTGGTCCCGAACCGGGGATCGAAACGCAGGCCGGCCGCACGGACGGCCCCCAGGTCGATGGCCAGGTTGCCGGAGCGGAGCCACTGCTGGCGGCTTCCGTCCGGGGGCTCGGCCCGATCGAAGAAGCCGCCGTCGGTCACCCACGGTTCGGGAGGTTCGGCGAACCGGGTCCGGACCGGGCCACCGACCATGACCGCCCCGCTGGCCGCCATCACCCGGATCAGGCCGTCCGGCCACGGGGGGACGGCGATCTCGTCGTCGTCGATGAACACCAGGACGTCACCGGCCGCCTCGTCCAGGGCTCGGTTCCGCACCGCGGTGAGGCCCGGTCGGGGCTCGTGCACGTAGCGCAGTGGGTGGGGGTGGCCGGCCGCAAGGTCGGCCACGATCCCGGCCGCGGTGGGCTCCCGGTCATTGTCGATGATGGTTATGTCATGTATCCGCCATAATTGAATCGGTGTTCCAGGCCGGGAATATCCCCCGTTGGGGGGATTGCGGCTCGAAATTCCGGCCGGAACCGGCCGCGCGCCGACCCGGCTCAGGCTGTCCAGCGTGACAGCCAGCGAGGCCGGGCGCCGGAACGTGGCGATGGCGATCGTGACCTTCAGTGGCTGAGAGTTCATCCTTGTCACAGCGTGGATGTCCGTCCTGGCTCGTCGGGCCCCCGAGAGGACGGTAGCGGCCCGGCGCGGGGGGTCGGGTGGATTGCGGCTCGAACGGGCCGCGACCTCCTGAGAAGGAGATTTGCCCAGGTCGGAATCGTGTCGGTTGGGCGACGGGAACTACTACGGTGCGTCGCCATGGGGTTGGAGGTCAGTGACGCCCGGTGAACGTCTCAGCTCAGATCCGTCTCTCGGAGTCCGCTCCCGCGTCGTCGCGTCCACCACAGTTGTGGGTCGTGCCCCAGCGGGGTTGGTACGCCCGGTGGGCGAAGCGGCCGCTTGACCTCGTCCTCGCCGTCATCGCCCTCGTGCTCTTCGCCCCGGTGATGCTGGCCGTCGCGTTGCTCATTCCCGTGGTGCTGGGTCCGGGCGGGGTCATCTACCGTCAGGAACGCGTGGGTCGGAACGGTCAGACCTTCGAGATCTACAAGTTCCGGTCGATGCTGCGGGACCGCCGGGTCAGCAACAGCCTCACCTACATCGGTCCGGAACGACGTACCGCCCACAAGAGCGTCGATGACCCCCGGCACCGTCCCTTCGGGCGCTTCATCCGGTCCACCAGCATCGACGAACTCCCCCAGCTGTTCAACGTGCTGAGGGGCCAGATGAGCATGGTGGGGCCCCGTCCGGAGCTCACCGCGGTGGCCCGGGCCGAGGGCTACGCCGATCACCCCCGGCACCTGACCCGGCCCGGTATCACCGGAGCGTTCCAGGTGTCGCCGTTGCGCTCCACCAGTCGGATCTCCTCCGGCCTGGGGCTCGACATCGACTATGTGTCGGAGATCCGTTTCCGGACCGACGCCAAGATCCTGCTCCAGACAGCGCGGGCTCCGTTCGGTCGTAGGGGGCTCTGACCATCTCCCCGGCAGCTGGCGCCGGTCGGTCCCGAATCCTGTTCGTGTGCACCGCGAACATCTGCCGGAGTCCGACCGCCGAGTACCTGGCCCGGGACCGGTTCGGGGAACGGTCGGCCGTGTTCCGCTCCGTCGGTTTCCTCCGCAGCGACGACGCCTGCCCCCCGACTCTGGTCGACGTGGCGGCGAAGCGCGGTGTCGACCTCCGCCCCCACCGAAGCTACCGGGTCGACCGGGCCAGCATCGAGGCGGCCGAACTGCTGCTCACCATGGAGGGAGAGCACGTCCAACGGCTCACCCTCCTCGACCGGAGCGCCTTCACCCGGATCGTCCCCCTCACCGAGGCGGTGGCCGTCCTGTCCCGGGTCCCGCCCGGCTCCGGGATCGACGGTCTGCTCGAGGCGGTGAACCGGGAGCGTGACCCGTCGAGCTATCTGTCGGCCCGGTGGGACGTGGCCGACCCCTACGGCCAGAAGCGCCGGGACTACGAGCGGACCGTGGACGAGATCACCGGTCTGGTCGAGTCGCTCGGCGTCGCTCTGGGCTGGGGCGGCCCCGATCCCAGATGAAGGACCGGGCCGGCAGGTAGGTGGCGAAGGCGGTCGCCGCCAGGACCAGAGTGGCGGTCACCAGGGCGGCGATGAGGCCCCAGACTCCGGAGCCTGGGGCCAACCACCCGGCGATCACCCCGCCGATCAGGGGTGGGATCAGGACGGCCGGTAGGGCGACGAGATGGAAACGGCCCAGCGCCGGGACGATGCGACGCCGGCGGACCCCGGGGAAGGTCATCGTGTCCTGGGCGGCGAACTGGACGAGGGTGGCCAGCTCCGCCGCAGCCACCGCGGCGGCCGGGCCCAGGCCGGCGACCAGGAACAGGTCGGTGCCGACCTGCATCAAGGCCGTCCCGAGCAGGGCCACCGTGGCGTAGGTGACGGCCCGCGGCGAAGTGATCCGCGACCGGGCCAGGGCGGCGAGGGCGGCCAGGTAGGCCACCACCACCGAGCCGCTGAGCTTGGTCTCGCCGTGCCGCCGGCTGCGGAACCGGTAGCCGGCCTCGGCCACTGTCGGCGGCTGGCCGCGGGCCAGGAACTCCAGCAGGATCTTGAAGCCGCGGGGGTTGATCTCGGCCACGACGGCCTCATACCGGGCCCGGGACACGGCGAAGAACCCGCTCATCGGGTCGGTGACCTCCACTCCGAGCACCACCCGGGCCGCGACGGCACCGGTGGAGGAGGCCAGGCGGCGTCCCCGCCCGAAGCTGCCTACGCTGCCCCCGTCGGAGTGGCGGGAGCCGAGACAGATGTCGGCCCCGTCCAGCACCCCGGCCACCAGGCGGGGTAGGGCGGCCTCGTCGTGCTGGCGGTCGGCGTCCAGCACGGCCAGGACCTGGCCCTGGGCCTTGGCCATGCCGGCGAGGACGGCCGACGACAGGCCCCGTTCCCCGGTCCGGTGGATCAGCCGGAGGCCGGGGACGGTCCCGGTCAGCGACGTCACCACCGCGGCGGTGCCGTCGGGCGAGTCGTCGTCGACCACGATGATCTCGTGGCTGAGGCCGGCCAGGGCCTCCTCCACCGCGGCCACCAGGCCCGGGAGGTTGTCGGCCTCGTTGTAGGTGGGCACGACCACCGAGACCACCGGTCCGACCTCGGGCCCGTCCGG
>JBKECK010000033.1:0-14853 GCA_047974625.1 Acidimicrobiales bacterium | reverse complement strand
TGGCCCGGGCCGCTTCGGCTCGGGAGCGGGTGGCCACCATGTCGTCGTCGGTGACCAGGCCGGGGTGGACGGCCACGTTCTGGCCGCAGACGGGGCAGTCCCGGCCCACCTCGAGTCGGGCCCGCCACCCGGCGGCGTCGGCGGCCAGGCTGGCCGCCCGCAGCTCCCCTTCGGCGGCCTCGGCCGCGGTTTCGGTGTCGGTGGCCGCGGCCCTCAGCCCGTCGAGGCGTTCGGCGGCGGTGTCGGCCGCCGCGGTCAGGGTGACCAGCCCGGCGTCGAGCTCGGCCAGGTCCCGGTGGACCCGGATGCCCTCGTCGATGGTGCGGGGGTCACCGGCTTCGGCCACCGCGGCCTCGGCCCGGTCCCGGTCGGCCCGGGCGGTGTCGGCGGCCTCCTGGGCCGAGGTCAGGGCCCGGTCGGTGGCCGTGACAGCGTCGCCGGCGGCGTCGAGCCCTTCGGGGACAGTGGTGCCGCCCAGGGCGCCGAGGAGGCGGTCGATCTCGGTCACCTGCTCCCGGTGGCTGACCAGTTCCCGTTCCCGTTCGGCCGCCTCGGCCAGCCACTCCCCCACCTCGGCGGCCGCCTCGTCGGCGGCCACCACCGAGGCCCGGGCCTCGGCTACCGCGGCATCGGTGGCGTGACGCAGACCGTCCGCGTGGCGGCGGTGCACCTCGAGCTGGGCGTCCAGGTTGACGGCCCGGTCGCGGGCGGTGGCCCCCATCCGGGCGTAGATGTCCACCTCGAGCAGGCGGCGCAGCAGCCGCTGACGGTTGGCGGGGTCGTCGGTGAGGAACTCGGCGAAGGCGCCCTGGGGCAGGACGATGGTGCGGGTGAACTGACCGAAGTCGAGACCCAGCAGGTCGGCCACGGCGGCGTCGAGCTCCTTGACCGATCCGGCCAGGACCTCGGTTGAGCCGTCGTCCAGCTCCCATTCCAGGCGGGCCTCGCGGGTGGAGGCCCTCAGCGAGCCGTCGGCGGCGGCCTTGAGCCGGCGGACCACCCGGACCACCCGGTACCGGCGGCCGGCCAGGTCGAAGTCGAACCGGACCTTGGCCTCGTTGACCAGCTGGTGGATGACGGGGGCCACCAGGCCGGCGTGGTCGTAGCGGGCCACCGAGCCGTACAGGGCGAAGGTGATGGCGTCGATCAGGGTCGACTTGCCCGAACCGGTCGGGCCCACCACGGCCACCAGGTCGAGGTCGGCGAAGCTCACCTCGGTCCGGTTCCGGAACGCCCCGAACCCCTCCACCTCGAGCCGGACGGGCCTCACCCGGGCTCCTCCCCGGCCGACCCGGCCTCCGTCCCCGCCGGGGTGACCAGTTCATCGTGCAGGGCGACGAACCCGGCCCGAAGGCGGGCGTCGTCGACCCCGCGCTCGTCGAGGTAGTCGGCGAACAGCTCGCCGGGGGTCCGGCCCCGTCGGGTGGCGGCGGCCGGGCGGGCCTCGTCCGGGGCGGCCACCCTAACCTCGACCACACCGTCACCCAGGCGCATCCGGATCTCGTCGGCCAGGCCCACCCGGGCCTTCTCGGTGACGATCACCCGCAGCCACGGGGCGGCCGGATGGTCGTCGTGCCCGAGCTCCCCCCGACGGTCCAGGTCGTCGGCCTGGGCCATCAGGTCGGCCAGGTCGCCCTTCAGGGTGCGGAGTCGTCGACCGGCCGAGAGGGGCACTGCGGTGACCCGGGCCGGCAGGCCGGGTTCGGTGGTCACCAGGTTGACGCTCTTGGGTTCGTCGGTCTCGCCGAAGTCGAGAGCCAGGGGCGAGCCCGGGTAGTGGATGGCGGTGGGGCCGGGCACCGCCTGGGCCCGGTGGAGGTGACCGAGGGCCACGTAGTTGGCGGTGTAGGGAAAGTCGACGGCGGAGACCCCGTACTCGTCCACCAGATGGGCGGGCCGCTCCCCACCCCCGGTGGCCCCGCCGGCCACGAACAGGTGGGCGGTGATCACGTTCACCGCCTGGTCGTCGAACCCGGCGGCCAGCGCCTTGAGGACCTGGGCCAACCGGTCGCCGTAGGTCTGGGCGTTCTCGTAGGCCAGGTTGTCCATCAGGGCGTCGGCCCGGACGATGGCCCGCTGGGACACGAACGGCAGGCAGGCGACTCGCACCGGGGTGCCGTCGCCGGTGGTCAAGGTCACGACACCCCCGTCATCGGGCGGGCGGGGGGCGGTCACCACCGTGACCCGCCCCAGGGCCAGCAGCGGGCCGACCGCGTCCAGGCGGCGGGGCGAATCGTGGTTTCCGGCCACGATCACCACCGGGGCCACCTCGGCCAGGGCCAGGAGCCCCTCGTACGTAATGCCCTCCGCCTCGGCGGTGGGGGCGGCGGTATCGAACAGGTCGCCGGCCACGATCACCAGGTCGACCCGTTCGGCGGCGGCGATCCCGGCCATCTCGGCCAGGACCGCCCGGTGTTCCCCGGCCCGGCTGTGGCCCCTGATCGCCTTGCCGACGTGCCAGTCGGCGGTGTGCAGCAGTTTCATCGGATCCGCCCGCCCCGGCCCGCCATCAGCTGGTCAACCCGGCGAACGGGTCGTCGGAGGGGGGCGCACCCGGCTCATTCCCGTCGGCGCCGTCGTCGGCCGACCCGGCCCCGGTATCGGAGTTCAGGCGACGCCCGGCCTCGGCGGCCCGGGTGGCCCACGCCGGGAACGGGAACTCGACCAGCAGGGGCACCGGCAGGCGGGGCTGGGCCAGGTACATCGAACCCGGTTTGAGGATGGTGGCCCGCTGGCGTTGGACCGGGGGCAGGAATCCGTACTCGTCGCGGCGGGCCTCGGCCGGATCAAGCCGACCGACGACGCGGATGGCCGAGTTGGCCACCACCCGCCGTTCCACCTCGCTGGCCGTCTGCTGGGCCCCGATGAGGATGATCCCCAGGGAACGACCCCGTTCGGCCACGTCGAGCAGGATCTCCTTGATCGGGCTGGAGGAGTCGCGCGGGGCGTACTTGTTGAGCTCGTCGAGCACCACCAGCTGGAGGGGCTTGGCCTGACCGGAGGCCTCCTTGGCCTCGAAGGCCTGGCGGAGCACCACCCCCACCACGAACCGTTTGGCCCGGTCGTGGAGGGCGTGGATGTCGACCACGGTGACCTGGTGGGCGTCGAGGTCGAACTGGTGCCGGGCGGCGCCGCCGATGTCGGCCCGGATCAGGTGTTCGACGTGGCGGCGGGCCGAGGCCAGGCGCCGCACGAAGGCGTTGACGGTGCCGGTGCCGACGGCCCGGCCCGTCCAGCGCTGGTCGGCCAGGGCATCGGGGTCGGGGGGCACGATCTTGTCCTCGATGGCGTCGACCAGTTCCCCGAAGGTGCGGATGGTGTGCCCGTCGAGGCGTACGGCACCGTCGCCGACCTCGGGGAGCTGGGACAGCTGGGCCGTGACCGACTGGACCACGATCGTGTACTGCTGGCGCTCGTCCTCGGCGTCGGAGAACAGGAACGGCAGGAGCTGCTGGCGGCAGAACTCGGCGATCGTCCAGTAGAACGGGGCCACGCCGAGCTTGCGGGACCCGGTGGCCGGGGTGGCGTTGGGGTCGCCCTTGCGGGGCGGGGCCAGGATGCCCACGTCGCGGAACGACCGGGCCGGGAGGCCGATGTCGGCGTAGGTGGCGGCCCGGTCCCGGTCGAGGGCCACGTTGTCGTGGTCCAGGAAGAGGAGGTCCTCGCCCTTGACGTTGAAGATGAGGGCCTTGGTGTTGGCCGCCTCCGCCCCCAGCACCCCGGAGTTGAATAGTGAGTACAGCAGGAAGGTGGCGTAGCTGGTCTTGGTGGCCACGCCGGAGATCCCCGAGATGTTGACGTGGGCGCCCTTGGTGCCGTCGAGAAAATCGAGATCGAGCACCACCTGCTCGCCGCTGCGGGACAGACCGGCCGGCAGCTTGCGGTCGATGTCGTCGAACGACAGGGCGATGTCACGGTCCACCCCGGTGGCCAACCGGACCTCGGCCCCCGGGGTCGGGGGCACCAGCACCTCGGGTTCGAACCGGGTGGGCTGGACCAGGGCGGCCTCGCTCACGTCGGCGGGCAGTACCCCGTCGGCGATGAGGAACACGTCGCTCTGGTAGCGGGCGCCCTCGTGACGGGCCCGGACCTGGGTGACCACCCCGTAGATGGCCACCACCTGTCCTTCGGGGAGCTGCCGGTCGACAGCCACCACATCGTCGAGCTGGAGGACCTGTTTCGGGTCGACGGCCACCCAGAACTCGAGGGGGGTGGCATCGTCGATACCGATGACTCGACCCACCGCCGCGGGTTGGGGGGCTTCCATCCTGTCGAGGCTAGAGCCTGGGCCGACCCGGTCCGGCGACCCTCGCCCTGGGATCGGCGGGGACCCGGCGGCCGCCGGATCAGTGGCGGCGGAGGAGCCGCCAGGGTCGGGCCACCAGGATGAAGGTGACGGCGAACACGGCCAGGGCTCCGGGCCCGAAGTTGGTATCCACCTCGAAGCCACCGCCGGGCAGGTCGGCGTAGCTGACGGAGCTCCACAGGAACGGGAACAGGTGACCCTGGGCGGTCGTGGCGCCGCCGTCCATCACCCCGGACGCCCAGTTGAGGGCGGCCAGCATGGCCAGCAGGAGGTAGACGGCGGCGACCGTCACCGCCGCGGTGAGGCCCGCGCTCCAGCGGACCACCCGATCGTTCCCGGCCGCGTACTCCCGGGCCAGGGACCGGAGGCTGCCGATGTCGACCAGGGCGGCGTCGACCCCCTTGGTGTGGGCCGCAGCCATCAGGTTGGCCCGCAGGTCACGACGGATGTCCTTGCGGCGGGAGCGGCCCACGTTGGCCAGGTCGAGCCAGAAGTCGAGACGGAACAGAGCCGACTCGATGCGAATCCGGTCGGCCAGGCCGACGGTGGTGTCGGTTCCGGTAGCCCGGGACGAGGTTGGGGACGGGGTCATGGTGGGACTCGTTTCTTCACGGGAGGTGGATGAAATCTGTGACGGGTCGGACGGCTGTGACGGGTCGGAGAACGGCGAAGGGTCGGACGGTTCGGCTGAATCGGCCGGGCGGGGCGGGGAGGGCTCGTCGGGCCCGTCCGCGGCGGGGGACGGCCGGCCGGTCACGCGTCCACCTCGGACGGGGCCGGGGTGATGGCGGCGACGTGGGCGATCATCGCCGCCCAGGCCTCGTCGAGCCGGGCCAGTTCGGCCGTCCCGGCCTCGGTTGGCCGGTAGTACTTGCGGGCCGGACCGGAGGCCGATCGCACCAACCGGGATTTGAGCAGGCCCTTCTGCTCGAGGCGGGACAGCGCCGGGTAGACGGTGCCCTCGGAAAGGTCGGTGAAGCCGGCCGCCTGCAGGCGCTCGACGATCGAGTAGCCGTAGCTCTCCTCGCCGGCGAGCACCCTCAGTAGCAGCAGGGCGACGATGCCCTTGAGCATCTGGGGGTCATGTTCTGCCATGCGGTCAGTATTCGCCTAGTACCTTGCGATGTCAAGTAATAGGGACCGAAAGGTACCGGGCAACGTCAACTCGTCATCCTCTCGAGGAGGACGACGTCCGATCAGGCGTCGACGTCGCCCAGGAGACCGAGGAACCAGGCCGACCGGAGGATGGCGTCTTCTTCCCGATCGGCGACGGTGACGATGGTGCCGAGGGCGGCGAACCCCCACTCGGAGGCCTGACGACCGAAGGCGGCCAGATCGGCCGGGGTGGACGGTCGACGGCCCCGGTCGGCCAACCCGACCAGCCGGCCGCCGAGCCGGTCCAGGTGTGACGGCCCCCCGGCTGGGACCGCTGCGGCCGGACCGGCTCCGGCGGGGTGGGGGTCGGGGTCGGGGCCGGGGTCGGGGTCGGGGTCGGGGTCGGGGTCGGGGTCGGCCAGGCAGACCAGGCCCTGGTCGGTGACCACCGAGATGGGCCACAGCGCCGGTGCGTCACCGGTGCCTTCCAGCCGCCCGACGACGAAACGGGGGGTGGCCACCGACGTCAGCCGTTCCAGGGCGGTGATGGCGGCCACGCTCGCCGGGCGGTACCGCATCCGGACCCGCACCTCCACCCCGCACGAGGTCACCGGCCATTCCGTGGACTGGGTGATCCGGTCGAACACCGGTGGGGACGCCACCGCGTCGATGCGAACCGCCGCCCACGGGGGCGGGGTCCGGGCCAGGAGCCGGCTGCGCACCATGGGGCGGGTCCCGTCCCAGGCCAGGGCGGCCAGGTCGCCCGGACCGAGCCGGTCGCCAATGGTCACCGAGGTGGAGCTCCGACCGGAGAGACGACGATCGTCGCCGGCCTCGGCCCCGCTGATCATCAACCGCCGGCCGCTCAACGCCTCCACCCGACCGGCCCCCTGCCAGTCGAGCCCGCCGTCGATCGATCGGCCGTTGGCGACGTGGGGACGGGTCAGGGTGTAGGCCCGGCCCGGGGCCTCCAGGAACACCGCCGTGGTGGCGGCGAAGCGGTGGTCACCCCACCGGTAGTGGCCCACGGCGGCCACCTCGAGCGAGCCCACCGCGGCGTAGACGGCGCGGGCCCGGCCCACCAGGGCCTCGGGCAGGGGATGCCCCGCGTCCAACCGGCGGCTCAATGCGTGGGCCACCGTCCCCAGCTCGGCCAGATGGTCCAGGAGGCGGGCGCTGTCGGCCTGGGGGGACTGGGCCCCGAGGGCGTCGATCTGGTCGGCCACCCGTTCGGCCACGGTGGCCAGGCGGTGGAGTTTGACCCCCCGGGCCGACGCGGACAGCGAGTCGAACCGCTCCCGCTCGCCGTCGCCGAGGTGCAGCAGGCCGACGGCCAGCGCCTGACGGCACAGGGCCAGGGCTCGTTCGGCCACCACGGCCCGTTCGGCCACCAGTTCAGTGGGCCGGACCGCCGTCGCCGCGTCGGGCGGGGCAACGACCCGGCCCTCCGTCCGCCACAGGCACAGCACGGCCAGGGCGACCGCCCGCCGGTCGTACCGACCCGACGGTTTGACGAGGGCCCCGTCGAGGTCGGCCCGGAGGAACCGGACCGCCGGGTACGGCACCGGCGGTTCGATGCTGACCGCGTCACCGGCCCGAACCACCACCTCCGACGGGTCGATCGCCACCGCCCGGGTCAGGGCCCAGCGGGCGTCGGTCGTCCTGGCCCAGGCGAACAACTCGTCGTCGCCCAGGCCGAGCAGCCACTCCCGGACACCACCACGGGAGCCGACACCGGCCGGAGCTCCCGCCGTCCCGCCGGTCGGGGCGGGGGCCGGTGCTGGATCGGCGGCCACGGGGGCGACCAGGCCGCGGAGCTGGATGATGGCGGCCACCAGATGCTGGCAGACCCCGGCGGTGGCGCAATCACAACGGCCCGACGGCAGGAAGGCGTCGGCGGCGAACACCACGGTCCAGCCGTCGCCGGACACCCGGAGACCGTCGCCGGTGTCGATCACCTCCACCCCGGGCCCGGTGAGTTTGGCCGCCCGTCGCACCAGACCCCGGTTGGCCAGGTGGACGAGGGCGTCGTCGTCGAACCGGGCCGCCTCCTCCGCCAGCCCGGGATGGCGGGCCGCCACCTCCGCCGCTCCGTCCCGACGGGTCACTGCATGACCCCGGCCGCCCACTGGGCGAACGCCCGGGGGGTCAGGGCCGCCACCGGCATCCCGGCCGCCACCACCCGCTCCGCTGTCGTCCGGTCGTAGGCCGGGCCGGCCCCGTCCTCGAGCGCGGCCAGGCCCATGAGGGTGACCCCGGCCCCGGCCAGTCGGGTCACCGCGCCCACCAGCTCGGCCACCGACCCGCCCTCGCGAAAGTCGGTGATCAGGGCCACGATGGTCCGGGTTGGGTTGGTGACCAGCTGCTCGCTGTACCGCAACGCCCCGCCGATGTCGGTACCGCCCCCGAGCCGGACCGACATGAGGATCTCCACCGGGTCGTCGACCAGATTGCTGAGGTCGACCACCCTCGTGTCGAACACCACCAGTTTCACCGTGACCCCCGGCAGCGCGGCCAGGATCCCGGCCAGGACCGCCGTGTGGATGACCGAGCCGGCCATCGAGCCGGACTGGTCGATGCACAGCACAATCTCCCACGGGTACCGGAGCCGGCTCCGCCGGAAGAAGGTGACCTCCTCGATGAGCAGCCTCTGCCGCTCGGGGTCCCAGGTGCCGAGGTTCCGCTCCACGGTCCGGCGGGCGTCGACCGACCCGGTCGGTCTCCGAGTCCGGAGCTGGGGGTCGACCCGGCCGGTGAGGAGCGGGGCGAGCTCCGAACGGAGCCGGTCCGCCAGCTCCCCCACCACCTGGGTCACCAGCCGGCGAACCGCGTCCGCCACATCGGACCGGGCCGCGGCCCGCAAGCCCAGCAGCAGGCGCAGGGTGTCGATGTCGGGCTCGACCCGGGCCAGGGCGTCGGGGTCGGTCAGGATCTCGGTGAGCCCGAACCGCTCGACGGCCTCGGTGGTGAGCTCCTCGGCCACCTCCTCGGGGAACAGGTCCCGCACCCCGTCGAGCCAGTCGACGACCTCGAGGTCCGATCCCTCCGGCCGGGCGCCTGGTCCAGCCGGACCGGCGCCGACGCCGCCCTCGTCATCGGCGTCGGGGCGCAGTCCCCGGTCCCGGTAGAGACGGTCGTAGAGGTAGGCCAGGGTCTTGTCCCGATCCTGGTCCCGGCCGGTCGGCTCCGGTAGGTGACGGTCGGAGTACCGGCCGAGCATCAGGCGCCACCGCGCCGCCGGGTCGTTCACGAGGTCACTGTTCCGTCGCCGAGCCAATGGCCGGGTCCGTCGCCGAGCCTCCGGCCGGGTCCGTCGCCGAGCCAATGGCCGAGTCCGTCGGCCACGAGCTGGTCGACGGCGGCGACGTCAAGTGCCGCGTGTCCGATCACGTCGGCCGCCTCGACTCCGGCCACCCGGACGTTCGGGTTGGCTCCCACCCCGGCCGCCACCACCGCGGCCAGACGGTCGGTCTGGCGTGGGGTGAGGGCGGCGAACGCGGCCCGCAGGCCCGCCACCCGACGGAGGAACTGTCGTTCGTCGAGAGCGGTCACGGCAGCAGTGACGGTGGGCACCATCTCCTCGATCTCCCACAGGGCGTCCCGGGCCACCAGGACCAGGCCTTCGAGGAAGTCGGCCCCGACCGTCGGCTCCGATGAGGGGTCGAGATGCCCGGCGACCAGGCCGATCAGCTCGACGTCGGACCGGATGCCCGCCCGCCATTGGAGCCCGGCCACGGCGCCGGCCAGACCCCCGGGTCCGACATGGTGGTGCAACCCGGCCAGGAGGTCGCCCCAAAGGCGGGGGTCGATGGTGTCCCACACCTCGGCCGAGACCAGACGGTCGATGGTCTGCAGGGCTCGCATCAGGTCCCGCTGGTCCTCCGGTGGGGCGTCCGCGATGTCGGCTCCGAGCCGGCAGGCCCGGACGTACAGCTGCTCGGCCAGGTCCGGCAGGGCCGCCACGGCGGGCCCGCCCAGCGGTTCCCGCCCGAGCCAGAGCAGCTCGGCCTCGTTGAGGGCCCCGACGACGTCGACCAGGGACGGGATGACCGCCACCCGAACCCGGAGCTCGTCAACGGCCCGGTCCACCACGGTGGGCACCCCCCGTTGGGCGGCCGTCATGACCAGGCGCATCAGCTCGACGGCCCCCGGCTGCCCCTCGAGGAGGCGGTTGAGCTCGTCGGTGGTCCGGGCGGCCACCGCCTCGCTGATCGCCGCACCCCACACCGATGCCTCGGTCAGGGTCACGTCGGTGGCCGCGGTCAACTCGACGATCCAGCCCTCCCGGACGACGTCCCGTCCCCGGTAGCGGGAGAACCGCAACGGCGTGACACAGGTGCCGTACCGGACCCCGATGGCGTCGAGGCCGTGCAGGAAACGGGACCGTTGCCGATCCCGCTCCCGCCGGTAGACGTCGAGGTTGACCCGGCGGGGCAGGGCGGAATCGGTGACCCACCCCAGCCGTTCGAGCTCCCGCTCGAAATCGCGGGCGAGCGGCACCCGGGGGGTGGACGGGGGCACGGCACCGAGCGCGAACCCAGACATGACCATATGGGCCCCCCGACGCACCGGGCTCCCGGCGGTGTCCTCCCCTTTGGTGAAGCAGCTCACCATGGCGTCGATCACGTCGTTGCGGGTGGGCACGGCCCGGCCCCGGAGTCGGCGCAGTTGTTCGGCGGCCACGAACGCGTCGACCACGGCCGGGAGGCTCGGCTGCCCGTCCCCCGAATCCTGGCGGAGCGAGGCGGCGACCGCGGCGATCACCTCGTGGGCGGGGTGACGGTCGGATTGGTGGCGGCTCTCCCACTGGGCCTGATACCAGGCCGGATCGGGGATCCCGGAGGCGTAGCCAGCCAGGACGTCGAGCTGGTCGAAGCTGTAGCGGATCAGGCCATGGCCCCGGTCGACCACCTCCGGATCGGCCCGGTCGGCATCGGCGGCCTCCCCAATACTGGTGTCCCAGATACTGGTGTCCCCGCTACTGGTCTCCCCGGTGGGCGGGACGGCCAGCAGTTCGTCCACCAGGTCGGGCAGGGTCACGGTGTGGAAGGCGCCGGTCACCACCAGGACCGGGCGGTCGGCGTCGCCGTCGGCCCGGAGGGCGGCCACCACCCCCCGGGCCATCGCCGCTTCCCGGGCCGTGGTACCGTCCGCCACCAGCGCGGCCGGGTCGGCCCCGGCCCGGGCCAGCGTGGCGTAGGTGACCACCGCCTCGATCCAGCCTTCGGTGTCGAGTCCGGCGCCCTCGACCAGCTGGTCCCACAGCTCGTTGTGGTCACGACAACCGAGCCGGCGGGCCACGGTGGCCAACGTCCCGGAGAACGCCAGGTGACGCTCGTCGCCGTGGCCGGCCGGCGACGGGTTGAACCGGGCGAACCGGGCGTGGTCGAGATCGACGAACCCCAGCCGGGCGCCCACCTCGCGGCCGGTCCGGAGGGCCACGAGCTCGGGCGAGTAGTCGCACAGCGGGAAGTAGCTGCCGACCCGGACCGGTTCGTCGTCGGTGTCCAGATCGGTCTCCGGCGGGGCCAGGGTGACGTAGGCGTACACGGCGAGGGGCATCCGGGCGGCCGGGTCCAGCAGGAGGTCGATCTGGTCGTCGAACGACGGTGGGCCCTCCACCAGCACCGCCCGGGGCCGGTGTCGCCGGATTAGGGTCTCGACGTGGACCGCGCACGTCGGGCTGTGATGCCGGATCGGCACGTAGAGCACGGGCGGCCGGAGCAAGGCCCGAGCCCGGGTCGCCACCCGGTCCCGGTCCACGCCCGCCGACCCGTCATCGTCCCACAGCGCCTCGAGGTGCGGCCCCTCGTGGTACGCCTCCTTGTCCGACGGCGCCTCTTCGTCGAGCGCCCCGTGTTGAGGCGCCTCCTCGTCCGGCCGGGGGCCGGGCCACGGGGTCACGGGCCGCCTCAGCCCAGCTCGCCCCGGACCCGCGACAGGTCGGTCCACGGGCCGCCGCGCTTCTTCACCACCACGTTGAGGTAGTGGCGCAGCTTGGCCTCGTCGTCGGGGTTGTCCTTGAGCACGGTGCCGATGAGCTGGCGTCCGATCTGGCGGCCGGTGGGGACCCCGTCGCCGAGGAAGTGGGCGTCGAGGGCGGCGGCGTAGCTCACGGCCACGGCCTCCGCCGTCGACATGACCGCGGTGGGCCGCTCCACCACCACGCCCTCGGCGGTGACCCCGGTGCGGAGCTCGTTGAACACCGTGACCAACAGATCGACCACCTCGGGAGGGGTGGTGACCGCCACGCCGGCGTCGGCCAGCAACCGGTCGGTCTGGGTGGCGATCAGGGTCCGTTCCAGGGCGGCATCGGCGATCGGGCGTACCGTCTCGAAGTTGAACCGTCGCTTCAACGCCGACGACATCTCATGGACACCCCGGTCCCGGACGTTGGCGGTGGCGATCAGGTTGAACCCCCGCCGGGCGCCGACGAACCCCGCCTCGCCGAGTTGGGCGATCGACAGGTGCCGGTCGGAAAGTACGGAGATGAGGGCGTCCTGCACCTCGGCCTGCATCCGGGTGATCTCCTCCACCCGGACCAGCTTCCCGGCCTGCATGCCGGCCAGGACCGGGCCGGGCACGAGCGCCTGCTCGGACGGCCCGTTGGCGATCAGCATGGCGTAGTTCCAGCTGTAGAGGAGGTGGTCCTCGGTGGATCCGGCCGTGCCCTGGGCCACCAGGGTGGAGTCGCCGCTGATGGCGGCGGCGAACAGTTCCGACAGCATCGATTTGGCCGTGCCCGGTTCGCCCACCAGCAGCAGGCCCCGTTGGCCCATCAGGGTGACCAGGCACCGGTCCACCAGCGGATCGTCACCGTAGAACTTCTGGCCGACGCCGAGGGTGGCGTCGCCTAGGACGAAGCGGCGCACCGCCCGGGGGGTGAGCGACCATCCCTCGGGACGGGGGCCGTCGTCGGCCGCGGCCAACGCCTCCAGTTCCGACCGCAGCCGCTCCTCGACCGGTCGTTGGACCCCGGTCACCGGACGGCCTCCCGGTCGACGCCCGGCTCCGGGGCCCGGCCGGCGTGGGCCATGGCCTCCACCTCGGCGTAGAGCTCGGAGAGCAGGATCGGTGGCACGGTGGCCAGCGGAACCGCCTGCTCGGCCGTGGGGTACTCGGCCGCAGTGACGAAGTAGAACCCGCCGAGCGTCACCGGCGAGGTTCCGACCTCGACCGCGCCGAGCAGGATCCCCTCGCTCAGATCGATCACGCCCCGCAGGCCGGTGTCGGCGACGTCCTTGACCAGCTGGCGGGCGATGCCGACGTCCCAGACGGGACCCAGCTGCCACCCCAGCCGGTCGATCTGGCCGCGGATCGACCCGTCGTTGTGCCGGTAGCCGACGAAGTCGGTGACCTGGGTCGAACCGTCGTCGACGGTCACCTCGGGCCGGCCGAACTGGGGGAACAGGGGTTGGATCTCGTAGTCGACCAGGTGGGACACCCAGGCCCGAGCGACCTCGTCACCCAGCAGGTGCTGGTGGGCGACGGTGATCCGGTCCAGGGTGTCGAGGTCGACGTCCTCGTCGGTGACGTCCAGGATGGTCCCGTCGGTGAGGGGCCGGAAACCGGTGATGGCGCCGTCGGGCCCGACGGCCGCCCACACTAGGCGGGTGGCCAGTCGGACCATGACCGGGTTGTCGAGGACGTACCGACGGAGGTCGTCGGCCGTCCACGGGCGCTGGGCGCACATGGCCTGGCGGAGGCGGTCGGGCTGCAATTTCGCCGCCGTGGCCACGTCCTTCCGGCCCACCGAGAGGTCCGTCCGGCACGCCTTGATCCGCTCCCCGTCCTCGTCGGCCCGACCCCGGGGCAGCGACCGGACCAGCTTGCCGCTCTCGTCGTTGGTGAGCGACACGGTCAGGTCGTCGGCGAGACGGGCGGTGAAGGTCCGGTCGCCGTAGTCGAGCACGAGGCGACCGGCCCGATCGAAGCCTCCGTCGGGGACGCTGCGGTCGGCCAGGTCCTCCACGCTCCAGTCGTGGCGCTCGGCCAGCAGCTGGGCCTGGTTGAGCGCCTCGTTCTGGATGCTCTGGGGTCGGAACCGGGTAGCGACCGACAGGACCGCCTGGATGGTCGCCGGCTCGTCGATCCACGCCAGCATCTGCAGCAGCGCCTTGACCTGGGTGGCCCGCTGGCCCCGGTGCCTGCGGACGTAGGCCATCACCCGGTCCGTCACCTCGGCGCCCGCCGACGCGGCCGCCAGGGCCAGCAGGCCGCGGGCCGACGAGGCCGACCCGACCACCCTGGCCAGGTTGTTGTGGTAGAGCTCGTCGGCGATGGCTTCGAGACTCCAACCGGCGTACTCGGGGTGGTACTCGGCCATGTCGTGGACCGTCCGGGCCGCCTTCTCCGCCTGGGACCTCGCCTCCTCCGGGTCCATGGTCCGTCGCTCCTCGGCCAGCCACAGGTCGAGGACGGCGGCACCGAACGCGGCTGTCCCGGCCGGCTCCATCCCGGCCAGGTGACGACGCAGGATCGGGGACGGTTCGGCCGATCTGCCCCTGACCGCCGAGGCCACGAACCAGCGGACGATCTCCCGGTCGACCGGGGAACCGTCGTCCCACCTCAGCGGGGGAAGGGAGTCGATCGGCAGCCAGGAGACCGACGCCGGCATGGCCGACGTTTTCCGCATGGCCCGGGTGGCGTCGTCCAGGAGGGCGTCCCGGCCGGCGAACTCGGCGATCGGCACCCGGAGTTTCTCGAGCGTGAGCAGCAGGTCGGCCTTGGTCCCGTCGTGGGTTTCGGTCCGGGCGGCGGCCAGCAGCTGCTCGGTGCAGGCGGCCACCGGGTGTTGTTTCAGCCACCGGGCGGCCCCGGCCCGGTCGCGGTGCCGGGACGAGGCCAGGTAGGCGGCCACGGCTGGGGCGTCGTCCTCGTCGACGACGTCGTCGACGTACTCCCGGTGGGATTTCGACCCGCTCACCGCGACACCGACGATCGCCTGGCGCACCACCGGTGGGAGGGGGTCGACCCCGACGAGGAGGGTGAGCAGCTTGTTGTAGGTGTAGCCGCCCTCACCACGGCCGGCGACGAACGCGGCGACGGCCTCGGCGTGGTGGTCGACCCAGGGCCTGATCTCGTCGGCCGGCCAGAAGGCCCGCAGCGGCAAGCCCATCCCGGCCACGAGCTGGATGACCTCGTCCTCGGACCTTCCGTCGAGCTCGGCTACAGCGGAGATCAGTAGGGGCGTGGGCAGTTGGATCTCCGGCCGATCGGGCCGACGCCAGAGATAGACGCCGCTGGGAACGGCCGAGGTGAGCAGCATGCGGGCCATCTGGGCTGGGTCGAGCCGCGGCCAGTCGGGTTCGTCCGACCTCAACCGTTGGATGTCGACCTCGTCGGGTGGCGGTTCGTCCCGGTTCACCAACGCGGCGATGACCGGATGCCCGGAGTAGCGGGGCACCTCCGGTGCGGGCAGCCGCGGTCGGTGACGCACGATCGGGCTGACC
>JBKECK010000032.1:0-2148 GCA_047974625.1 Acidimicrobiales bacterium | reverse complement strand
TTGGCCAGCCAGCCACCGGCCGGCGGGACGCCGGCCAGGGAGAACAGGAACACCGTCATGACCACGGTGAGCCCGGGAGCGTAGGTGAACAGGCCGGCGAAGGAGTCGATCTCGCCGGACCGGGTCCGCCGGGCGGCGGCCAGGACCACCGCGAACGCCCCCAGGTTCATGGCCGCGTAGATGATCAGGTAGGTGACGATGGACGAACGGGCCGATTCCGGGGTGCTCCCGTAGACAGCCAGGGGCGCCATCATGTAGCCGGCCTGGGCCACCCCGGAATAGGCCAGCATCCGGACGATGTTGGTCTGGCGGAGGGCGATCAGGTTGCCCACCGTCATGGTGAGGGCGGACAGGACCCACATGAGTGGCTGGACCAGATCGGACTGGTCGGGGAAGGCCACCAGCACCAGGGTGATCATGGCCACGAACCCGGCCGACTTGGACGCCACGGCCAGGAAGGCGGTGAGCGGCGTCGGTGCCCCCTCGTAGGTGTCGGGGGCCCAGGTGTGGAACGGGACGGCCGAAACCTTGAAGGCAAAACCGATCAGGGTGAAGATCACCCCGAGCACCACCACCGGGGTCAGGCCGAGTTCGGCCAGGGATCCGGCGATGACCTGGAGCCGGGTGTCGCCGGTCAGGCCGTAGATGAGGGACATGCCGTAGAGCATGATCCCCGAGGCGAACACCCCCATCAGCATGTACTTCAGGCCGGCCTCGTTGGAGCGGAGGTCCCGCTTGCGCCAGGCGGCCAGCAGGTAGGCGGGGATGGAGAGCAGCTCCAAGGCCACGAAGATCGACACGAGGTCACGGGCCGACGCCATGACCAGCATGCCGAGGACCGAGGCCGAGATGAGCTGGTAGAACTCCGAGTCGTAGTAGTCGCCCTCGGCCATGTAGTTGGTGGACAACAGGACGACGACATAGCCGGAGAGCAGGAACAGGCCCTTGAGGACCAGAGCGTAGTGGTCGACGACGTAGGCCCCGATCCCGTCGCCCACGGCATGACCGGCCGCGTCGAGCAGGGGGGCACCGTCGGGGCCGAGGACCTTGCCCTGGAACAGGACGCGGGGCAGGTCGCCGGCGTCCCACAGGGTGAGGATCGGCACCATGGCCAGCAGGAAGCCGATCCCGGTGAGGGCAGGCATGTAGCGGCGGGTCTTCTCCAGCCCGACGACGTCGATGAGGGTGACCAGGGCCCCGAACCCCAGCAGGATCAGCTCGGGGGCGACCGCATGCCAGTCGATGCTGGGGCGGGCGAACACCGATGAGGTGTCCTCCACCACCTGGGTGATCAGGGCGAGCATGGCGTCAGCTCCCTGCCTCGGCGGCGACGACGGCGTCGGCCACCGCGCTCGCCGGACCGTTGGTCACGTCGAAGATGAGGCTCGGGACGAACCCGAGGACGATGATGAGGATCACCATCGGCACCCAGGCCACCCATTCGGTGGGCACGGTGTCGACGATCTCGGGGTCGTCGGCGAACTCCTCCGACGGGGTACCGAAGGCGGTGCGCTGGAGCAGCCAGAGGAGGTAGGCGGCAGCCAGGACGGTGCCGATAGCGGCCACCACCATGTAGCCCCGGAACAGGCCCACCGAGAGGCCGGGGGCCGGGTTGTAGGCGGCCAGGATGGCCGGGAACTCGCCCCAGAACCCGGCCAGGCCGGGCAGGCCCAGGGAGGCCATGGTGACCAGGCCGAGCAGCCAGCCCATGTGGGGGGCCTGCACCAGCAGGCCGCCCAGCCGTTTGATCTCCAGGGTGTGGTACCGCTCCTTGACCGAACCGGCGATGAAGAAGAGCATCCCGGTGATGAGGCCGTGGGCCACCATCCCGAAGATGGCGGCGTTGATACCGAAATCGGTGAGGGTGGCGATGCCCAGCATCACATAGCCCATGTGGGCCACCGACGAGAAGGCGATGAGACGCTTCATGTCGGTCTGGGCCAGACAGCCGAGAGCGCCGTAGATGATCCCGATCACGGCCAGCAGGCCGATCCAGGGGGCCCACTTGACCGCGGCCTCGGGCAGGATCGGCAGGGCGATCCGGATGAACCCGTAGGTGCCCAGCTTCAGCAGGACCGCGGCCAGGATGACCGAACCCTGGGTGGGGGCCTGGGTGTGGGCGTCGGGCAGCCAGGTGTGGAACGGGAA
>JBKECK010000031.1:0-33831 GCA_047974625.1 Acidimicrobiales bacterium | reverse complement strand
GTGGCGGGCAGGTAGATGGCGCGTCCGGCGACGACGGTGAAGGTCCGGGACCCCTCGGTGGTGGTGGTCTGGGTGTAGGTGACGTCGCGGAGGGCGGCTTGGTAGTCGGCTGTCGGGGCGGTGCCGCGCAGCCGGAGCAGGCCGGTGGCGGAGTCGTAGGCGACCGTGATGCCGGCGTGGGTCGTGCTGGTCCCCATCTGATCGACGGCTGCGTCGAAGCCACCGTCGATCCGGATGGTGATCCCATCCATGGTGTCGACCCCAGAGATCACCGCTTCGGCGAACGGGTACATGGTCGAGCCGGGCACCCCGACCACACTGGTGTCGGAGGACAAGGCGGCGGGGTCGGCGGCCGCAGCCGGGGAGGCGGGAGCGAGGGCGGCCGTGGTTGCGGCCACTGTTGCCGCACCCAGGATCAACCCTCGACGGAGACGGGACGAGAACGTGGTACTCATGCCCGTCCATCGGTGATTTGGTCCTGAATTGAAGCACTCCGCGGTCGTTCAACCGATTCGGGCGGTCTGACCCCCGTCCACGGCCAGCACGATCCCGGTGATGAACCGGGCCTCGTCCGACGAGAGGAACAGGGCCGCGTTGGCCACGTCCCAGGCCGAACCCATTCCGCCCCGGAGCGGGACCTGCCGGTCACGGCGGGCGATGAGCTCCTCCCGGTCGACCCCGGTGGCGGCGGATATACCCTCGATGGCCATCGGCGTGTTCATGAGGCCGGGAGCGATCACGTTGGCCCGGATGCCGTGACGGGCGTTGCCGGTGGCCAACGAGTGGGTGAAGGCGTTGAGGGCCGCCTTCGACGACTTGTAGGCCACCAACCCCACCGAGGCCACCGCGGCCGCCGAGCTGATGTTGACGATGGTGCCGCCGCCCTGGGCCCGCATCACCGGCAGGGCGTGGCGGCAGGTGTGCAACGCCCCCTTGACATTGACCTCGAACATCTCGTCCCAGGCGTCGTCGGTGACGCTGGCGGGCCCCGCGTCACCCCGGCCGATACCGACATTGTTCACCAGCACGTCGATCCGACCCTCGGCCTCCACCACCCCGGCCACGGCCGCGGCACACGCCCCGTCGTCGGTCACGTCGATCGACACCGGCCGCACCCGGGCCCCGGGCCACCGACGGTCGATCATGGCCACCGTCTCCGCCGCAGAATCCAGGTCCCGATCGGCGACCATCACCGTGGCCCCCTCGGAGGCGAACCTCAGGGCGGTGGCCCGCCCGTTGCCGATGGTGGCGCCGGGGGTCTGGCCCGCCCCCACCACCAGCGCCACCCGGCCCGCCAGGCGTGGACCCCAAGGGGCCGACGGCGGCTCGATCAGCTCCGGGGACGGGTCGGTGCTCACCCCGCCCAACGTAGATGGCGGGCTGGTTCGACGCCGAAACGCGGTGTACATCAATTCCTGCAGAGTTCAAGTTTCGGTGGGGCGGTGACGATTGGGAGGGAGAGGTAGCCGCGGGGGATCGCGATGGGAGAGCCGAGGAGCCCTATGGACGTGCTCGTGGTCGAGGACGCACCGACGATCAGCCATCTAGTTGAGGGAATCCTGACCAAGAATCGTCACCAGGTCCGCTGCGTGGACACGGTGGCGGCCGCCCACCAGGAGCTGGGCCGCCGCCAACCGGACCTGATCGTGCTCGATCTCGGTCTACCCGACGGCGACGGCATTGACTTCTGCGTCTCCATCCGGCCCAGCTCCGACGCCTACATCCTGATGCTGTCGGGTCGGACCGAAGAGGTCGACAAGATCACCGGCCTGCGGTGCGGGGCCGACGACTACATCGCAAAACCACTGTCGCCCCGCGAGTTCGAGGCCCGGATCGCCGCCATCGCCCGACGCTTCGACAAGAGCGACCGGCGCTACATGATCCCCCGTCAATCGGTCGACAACGGCGACGGGAAAGCCGAGACGGCCAGCTTCTCCCACCACAGGGTCGTCCTCGACGGCGGCCGCCGCACCGTCGTGGCCGATCAGCGATCTGTCGAGCTGACCAGGGTCGAGTTCGACCTGTTGGCCATGCTGATGGAGAACCCGACCCGCGTCTTCACCCGGGCCCAGATCATTGAACGGGTCTGGGGCTACGACTACCTCGGACAGGACCACGTGCTCGACGTCCACATCGGCAATCTGCGGCGCAAGTTGCGGGAGGCCGGGGTGGACGGCTTCGTCCGCACCGTCCGGGGGGTCGGGTATGGCCTCACGCTCGAGGCTGCCTAGCGTTACGGGAGCCCGCGATCTCGCCCCACCGGCCCGGGAACACCGGCGGGCGCCGACTGCGCTGATCGCGGCCTGGGTCCTCGTCGCCACCTTCCACCTGCCCTTGCTCCTGTTCGGCAGCTACCGCCACACCTACGACGCCTGGGTCCACATCTTCTTCGGTGACCACTACCAGCGGGGCTGGTTCAGCACCTGGGAACCCCGCTGGTACACGGGCTTCTCGACGGTCACCTACCCCCCGGGAACCCACCAGCTGCTGGCCGCGTTCGGTGTCCCATTCGGCCTGGAGCGGGCCTTCATCATCGTGGCCGGCCTGGCCACGCTCGGCCTGGTCACCGGGGTTTACCGCAGCTCCCTGATCTGGGTCGACCGGGAATCGGCCGCCTACGCCGCCCTGCTGGCGGCCCTGTCGTCCTCGATCGCCGAGTCCCTCCACACCTTCGGGCAGCTGCCCACCCTGGTCTCCCTGGCCTTCGCCCTCAACGGTCTCCCGTCGGTCGACCGGTGGGTCAGGACCGGACGGTTCCCGGCCCTGCTCGCGGCCCTGGCGTTCGCCGCGGCCACCACGGCCGTGCACCATGTCACCACCCTGTTCGGGGTGGTGTTCATCCTCAGCCCTGTCCTGGTCCGCGGGGTGGTCGACGCCCTGCGGACCCCACGGCCCGATGAACCACCCACCGTCCGCCTGACCCGGGAGACGAGCGTGCCCTACGTGGCCCTCTCCGCCCGGCGGGCCCTGCCGGCGGCGGTCCGGGCTGCGGTCTACGTGGCCCTGGTCGTGGTCACCCTGGTGCTGGTGGTGCTGCCCTACTGGCTGGAAACCTCGGCCAACCCGATCGTCCAGGTCACCATCCCCCACGGCAGCCGCGAGAACTTCCTGCTCGACCGGAACGCCGGCCTGATGTTCTTCGCCATCCCGTGGGGACCCCTGATCCTGACCCTGCCCTACGCGGTCGTCCGGGGTCTGTTCGAACGGGCCTGGCCGTTGATGGGATCGATCCTGCTGCTGACCCTGCTCGGTACCGGGGGCACCACTCCGATCCCCAGTCTGATCCTCGGGGGTGCGTTCGAGATCCTCACCCTGGACCGATTCACCTTCTGGGCCACCGTCCTCGTCCTCCCCCTGGCCGGCCGGATGGTCCGTTCCCTGCTGTCGGGCCGGATCCGGGCCCTGTCCGAACGGTCGCTCGGCCACCTGGCCACCCAGCTCCTAACCCTGCTCCTGGTCGTCCTGGTGCTCGGCAACACCCTGTTCGCGGCCAGCCTCAGCCGGTTCCGGCCCCTCCAGCCCGCCGAGATCGAGATGACCCCGATCGTGTCGTTCTTGGCCCAGGACCGGCACGACCAGTGGCGCTACCTGACCCTCGGGTTCGGGGATCAGATGGCCTGGCTGTCGGCCCGGACCACGGCCGAGACTGTGGACGGCAACTACCACGCCGCCCGCCGCCTACCCGAACTGACCTCCCGGCCCGTCGAACGCTTGGAGGGGGCCAAGTACACCGGTGTGGCCGGCCTCGGTTCCCTGCAGCAGTTCCTCTCCGACCCGGAGAAGTTCCATCTCAAGTTCGTGTTCTCCAACGACCACTTCTACGACCCGTTGCTGTGGGCGTCCGGTTGGGAGCACCTGGAACCGCTGGAGAACGGGATCGACGTGTGGCAGCGGGGCGAGGTCACCCCGCTGCCCCCGGACCGGGTGTGGCCCGAGCGCCCACGCTGGCAGCGACTCTGGTGGGGCCTGGCGCCCCCCCTGTCGGTCACAGCCGGACTGGTGGCCGGGGCGGCGTTGCTGGTCGTAGGAGGGAGCGGCAGGCCCGGGCCCCGCCGGTGGCGGATCGGTCCGGTCGAACGGACGTGGCGGTGGTTCGACGCCCGGCTGCAACAGCGGATCGATCGGCTGGAGGCGGCCGACCCCGAACCATTCTGGCCCCGGTGGGACCGGTGGCGTCGGACCGTCAGGGGTTTCCTGGACCGGCCGATCAGCCCGCCGAGCAGGCGGGCCCGCCGGGGACTTACCGCGGCCACCGCCGTCGGCCTCGCCGGGGTGGCCGGGATCCTGCTCGCCCCTGATCCGCCCCCGCCTCCGGCTGCGGTGGTCGGCGCCTACTACGACGCCCTGGACCTGCGCCGGCCCGACGAGGCCTACTCCCTCCTCGACCCGGCCACGGCCCCGAGCTGGGAGCAGTTCACGGCCGAACGGAGGGTCGTGAACGGCCTCGTCGCCTCCTACGCCCGCCTCGACGCCATCGAGGAACCGATCGTCTCTATCGACGGCGACGCGGCCACGGTCAGCGCCCGGTTCCTTTACCTGACCGCCCTCAACCGGATCGAGGTCGATGTGACCGAGGAGCTCCGGTTCGTCGACGGCCGGTGGCGCCTCGTCTACCGTCCCGTGGACGCCACCGAGCCGGTGGCCATCTTCCGGAGCGAGCCGACCCTCGATTACGTGGCCCAGGGGCGCCGCCAGCCGACGGCCGGAGCCACCGCCCACGCGGATGTCCTCGACCGGCCCGAGGCGGTGATCCACTCGGCCGACCTGGTCAGCCGGGACGGGGAGTTGGTGGTGGTCGGTGAGCTCACCAACATCGGCTCGGTGCCGGCGCTGATCACCGGCCGGGCGGTGCTCTACGACCACTCCGGCAAGGAGCTCGCCGCCCACGGCACCGGTATCGGATCCCACCACACCGCCCTGCCCAACGAGAGGGTGCCGTTCCGGATCGACTTCGAGGGCGTGGCCGGCGGCGACGGGACGGAGGACATGACCTTCGAACCCGGGGCGTTCACCTCCGCCGGTATCGACCCGGCCGAGGTCGGCACGGTGGTGATATCGGTCCAAACCCTGGTCACCGGCAACGACCTGCTACGGGACGCCGAGGTGGTCGACCTGAAGGTACTGGAGGGCCGGCTGGACCTGTCCCTGTACGACGCCGGCGCCGAGGAGCTCACCGTGGGGGAGATGTTCGCCTCCCTGCGGGACGGGACGGGGCGCCTCCGGTGGGTGGAACGCGCTTTCACCGACGAGGCGGTCCGGCCCGACCGCACCATAACCCAGACGATGACATTGCCGTCCCCGGCCCGGATCGTCCCCGTCGAGGCCGAACGGGTGGTCATGATCAACGGTCGGGCCGTCGACACCGGCCCACCGCCCACCGGGTCGCTCGAGCGGTGGGGCGACGTCGACGTGTCGGTGATGGCCTTCACCCGGATCGCCGGATGAGACCGGTACGCACCACCCTGCTGGCCGTGGTCGCCGTGCTGGTGGTCGCCGGGGGGGCCGCCGGTTGGCGGTGGAATCCGGCCGATGCCCCGCCGCTCGACCTGACCGGCCGGCCCGAGTCCCTGACGGTGACACCCGCAGACCCGACGCCCGACGCCGGTTCACCGCTGCGGCTCCGGATCTCGGGGATCGAACCCCCCGATGGGACCGTGACCGTGGACATAGCCCACCACGCCGTCACCCGCCGCGAACACCGGATCGGTCGGCTGGTGGCGGACGGGGGCAGCGCCGTGCTCGACATCCCCGGGGAGGCGACCCGCGAGTCCGGTCACCACCTGATCGTGGTGACCACGGACGATCAGTGGGGCCAGGCCGTCGTCGCCGTGGCCCCCGGACCGGCGGTGGACGGGTTCCTCCCGCTGGCCGGGCCGACCCGGATCACGGCCAACGGTGTCTCCGAGACCATGATGATGGTCACCGCGTCCGACCGGTATGGCAATGCCGTGGCCGCCGGCACCCCGTTCGGGCTGGTGGTCCGCCGTCCCGACGGGACCGAGGAGGGATCGACGGGGGAGCTCCAACCCGGTGGGGTGACCGGGATCCGGGTGCCGTCCACCCCGCAGGTCGGCTTCGTCACTGCGGTGGTGACGGTGGACGGCCGTTCGGGCGAGACCGCGTCGTTCTTCCAGGCCCCGGGGCCGCCGGTGGCCTGGGACATTGACGTGCCCGACGGGGAGCTCGTGGCCGACGGCCGGTCCAGCATCGATGTGCGGGTCACCGGGGTCGTCGACCGGTTCGGCAACCGGGTCGGTGACGGCACCGCCGTCACCGTGGTGGCCGAGACTGCCTCGGGCCGGCAGGTCCTCACCGGCCGGGTCATCGACGGGACGGCCACCGTGGCGGTGCGGGCCCCCACCGCGCCCGGGCCGGTGACCCTGTCCACCCCGGCCGGCGGGGAGGTGACCGGTCCGCTCCCGGTGGTGATCGACGCCACCCCCGCGGTGGCCACGATCGTGGCCCGATGGGCGGACGGGCACGAGTCGGTGCGGGTGGGCCCCGTCCTGGACCACCTCGGTGCCTACGTGGCCGACGGCAGCCCGGTCACCCTACGCCGGGGACCGGTGACGATCGCCCGGGGTCACCTGGGGGACGGCTACGCCACCCTCCTGATGCCCGCCGGGGTCCAACCCCGGTCGGAGGAGGTCACCGTCGAGGTCCTCGGAGTGGAGGGGGGTGTCGGACCATGACGCCCGTTCCGGCCCGCAGGCGGCTCCCCCGGCCGACCGGGTCGCAGGTCCGTCGCCTCGCCATAGTGGTCCTCCTGACCGCCGGGCTGGGGGGCGCGGTGGCCGGGTCCCGGGTGGCCAGCGAGATCGAGCGGTCGGCGGCGAACGATGGGACCGGGGTGTTCCCGCTCCACGAGGCCGAGTCGTTGGGTCGACCACTCGAGGAGCGGATCACCTGGCTGGACAGCGTGGCCCCTCTGGACCGGGTGCCCACGGAGGTGACACTGGGTACCGTGGCCGCCGACTGGGCCGACGCCTGGCACACCCTCGACACGTTGAGCTCCGGGGGCACGGTCAGCGACCCGAAACGGACCCTCGACGGTGCCGTGCTGGCGCGGGTGGCCGGGGCGTCGCCGCCTCCCGGGGCGTTGTCGGTGCGGCAGACCGCCCACCAGCTCCGGGTCGAGTTCTTCTCCATCGACGGCACGACCATCGGGCTGTCGGTCCCCTACGCCGCGGCGGAGACGGTGATCGACCGAGGACCGGGGACCCGGTCCCTGATGCTGCGGACCGTGACCACCTACCGGGCGGTGATGGAGCTCGTTGACGGGCGCTGGCATCTCACCGTGTTGGACACCAGCCAACCCGGGACCGACACCGTCCGCGTCGAGCGGGTCGACCCCGGTTGGAGCTGAGCGGCGGCAACGGGAACTTGCGCCAAGATTGATGGCGCCTTGACCCGGCCTGATGGCCCCTACCAGGTTCGATGCCGATGATCAGGGCATGACTCCGTCACCGAACCCCGGACCCGATCTGTCCATCGTGATCCCCGCCTACAACGAGCGGGAACGCATCGTCCCCACCATCGCCTCCACGGTCTGCTACCTGCAGCAGATGCCCTGGTCCTGGGAGCTGATCGTCTCCGACGACGGTTCCCGGGACGGCACCGCCGACCTGGTCGAGGCCCTCGCCGTCGACGGGGTGCGGGTCATCCGCGGTCCCCGCAACGAGGGGAAGGGGGCGGCCGTCCGCCGGGGGGTGGCGGCCACCACCGGCTGGGCCGTACTGGTGACCGACGCCGACATGTCCACCCCGATCCGGGAGGTCGCCCCGATGATGGCCAAGCTGGGCGACCGGTCGATGGTGATCGGCTCCCGGGCTTTGGGCGACGCCGACGTGGTGGGCAAGAGCGCCCTGCGGAATCTGCTGAGCTCGTCGTTGCACCTGCTGGTGCGCGGCGTCCTCGGTCTGGGCGTGGCCGACTCCCAGTGCGGCTTCAAGCTCATGACCGGCGAAGTGGCCCACGAACTGGTGGCCGACCAGCAAATCGACGGGTTCTCCTTCGACCTGGAGTGGCTGTACATGGCCGGCCGCCGCGGGATCGAGGTGATCGAGCACCCGGTCGAATGGTTCGACGCCCCCGGATCGAAGGTGGATCCGTTGCGGGACAGCCTGCGCTTCCTGCGTGACATCGTCGAGGTCCGGCTTGAGCTCCGGGCCGCAGCCCAGGCCTCGGCCGGGTCCGCGGCACCCGACCGGGCCGGGGCGCGGCCCCTCCACGTCGGGGTGGTCACCTCCCTGCCACCATCGACCCGGACCCTCAATGAATACGGGTTCCACCTGGTCAACGCCCTTGCGGACCAGGTGGAGGTGGGGTCGCTCACCGTCCTCCACGAGGACATGGACGTCCCCATCCCGACCCGGGACGGGATCGACACCGTGGCCGCATGGCGGCCCGGCGCCTGGTCGAATCCTGTCCGTCTCGTCCGCGCCGCCCGGCGGGCCGGGGTCGACGTGGTCCTGTTCAACCTCCAGTTCGCCACCTTCGGCGACCGGCGGGTCCCGGCCGCCCTCGGCCTGCTCACCCCGGCCCTGATGCGCCTGGCCGGGGTCCGGTCGGTGGTCCTGCTCCACAACCTGGTCGACACCGTCGACCTCCGCAGCGCCGGGTTCACCGGTTCCCGGGCCCGGCTGGCCGCCTACTCGCTCATCGGGCGGGCGTTGACCCGTCTGATCCTGCGGGCCGACAAGGTGGCGGTGACCCTGCCCGGCTACGTCGAGCTGCTCCACGATCGGTACGGCGCCGACAATGTGTACCTCGCCCCCCACGGAACCTTCCCCCACCCCGAGCTCGGGTTGGATCCCGCACCGTCGACCCGGACCATCCTCACCTTCGGGAAGTTCGGGACCTACAAGCGGGTGGAGGAACTGATCGAGGCGTTCGTGCTCTTGCGTCAGGCCGGCTACCAGGACGTCGAACTGGTGATCGCCGGCACGAGCGCGGCCAACTCGCCCGGCTACCTGGAACGGGTCCAGGCCGGCCTCGACCCGGACCTGCCGGTGCGCTTCACCGGCTACGTGGACGAGGAGGACGTACCTGAATTGTTCGAACGGGCCACCATGGTGGTGTTCCCGTACTCCTCCACCACCGGGAGCTCGGGCCCGCTGCACTCCACCGGTGGGGCCGGACGCCCGGCGGTACTGCCCGCCATCGGTGACTTCGTGGCCGTGATCGCGGAGGAGGGGTTCACCGGAGAACTGTTCGAACCGGGTGATCCGATGAGCCTGGCCGGGGCCATCAGCCATCTCCTGGACGACCCCGACTACGCCGCCGAGCTCGGTGAGCACAACCGTCGGGCCGCCGGTTCCCTGGACATCGGCCTCATCGCCGGCTGGCACGCCATGCACCTGGCGGACGTGGCCGGCCGCGGTTGACGTGGCGGGGGCCCGGCGCCCCCGCCACCGTCACCGATCTGATCTCCGATCTGATCGGTGACCCGCAGATCGTCGGAGGCGAGCTCTTCGTCGTCCACGGTGCCGGGTCGGGCCCGTCGGCGGTGCCGCTGGCCGACGCGGCCGTGTCCAGCATCTGCCCTCACGATTCGTCCCCACGAGCTCTCCTCGCGACCCGCACAGCCAATGCGCCGGTCCTGTCGGGGGGCTCGCCGAAGGGCTCGAGGATGTCCCGCGCCGGTTGTGGCGGCTGCCCAACCGAACCGCCACCGCCGTCGACGACGGCCGGATGGGGGGTCAGCGGTCGAACTGGCGTAGCAGGATCCGGTAGGTTGAGGTGGTGGCCGCCGCGGCCCGGCAGAACAGGTCAACCCGGCCGGCGGGGTCGTCCTCCAGGGCGGCGGCGGCCGCGCTGAGCCGGTCGGCGCCGAGGGTGGCCGCCGACCCTTTGACCTCGTGGGCGAGCTGCCGCACCACCTGCGGCTCCCGGCCGGCCCGGGCCGCCCGGATCTCGCTGGCCCGTTGGGGGACCTCGGCGGTGAACATGGCGATCAGGGACCGGAGCAGGTCGTCGTCGTCCAGGTCGTCGGCCAGGGCGCGGAGGCGGGCGGTGTTGACCCACTCCTCGGGCCGGGACGGTGCCGGTGGGCGGTGGGGCGTGGTCCGCCGGTCGAGGTAACGGCGCAGGGCCGCGGTGAGCACCCGGCGGGTGGCCGGTTCCACGATGAGGTCGTCGACGATCGGGGCGAACCGGGCCCGTTGCTCAGGGGTCGACGCCGGGGCCAGGAGGGCCATGTGGAGGCCAGGACCGTACGGCAGGCGACGCAGCCGGCGACAGGTCTCGAACCCGCCGAGGCCGCCACGTTCCCGCAGCGGCCAGTTCATGAACAGCAGGTGGGCCGCCGACCCCCACGGCCGGCCCCGGTCGAACAGCTCGACGGCTTCCTGGCCCGACGCGGCCGTGGTCACGGTGCAGCCGAGACCCTCCAACTGCTGGCGGAGCACGAGCAGCTGGCCGACGTGGTCGCTCACTACGAGGGTCGACAGGCCCTCGAACGGGGCCGGATCCCGCCTACCGGGCGGTTGGCCTGCCGGGCCGGTGCCGGTCACCTGGACCGCGGCCTGGCGGGCGAGGGTGGCGGCCCGGTCCCGCAGCTCGACGGCCACCGGAGTGACGTCCGGCTCGAGGCCAGCGTCGATGAGTCGTTCGGCCAGTTCCACGATGAGCCGCAGGGGTTCGAGCAGCCCATCGGTGAGCTCCCGGGTGGTGAGCACCAGGGGCCCTCGGGGCAGAGGATCCCGGCGGGTGCCCGGTCGGGTCACGCGACCGGTATCCGGGCTGGGGTCGACCGTCGCCGGGTCCCTTCCCCTGGGGCGACCACCCGCCCCCGGGGAAGGCCCACCACCGCCGCCGTACCCATCACGACCACCTGGGCCCACACGGCCGGACCCACCCCGTGGGGTGCCGCCACGGCCACCAGGACGGTCTGGGCCACCCCGGCCACCAGGAGCACGGCGGCCCCCCGGTTCCGGCCCCTGGCCCCGTCGGTCACCGCGCCCAGGCAGGCCAGGGCGAACGCCCCCGTGGCCACCGCGTAGGGCACCAGGAACGGGGCGATCCGGGCGGCGTCGGCCCCGAACAGGGTCCGGGCCGCCAACGGCCCCCCGAGCCAGGTGGCCAGCGTGGCCGCCACCCCGATCCCGCCCACCAGCAGGGTCGTGGTGCGGGCCACCCGGCCGGCCTGGGCGGGGTCGGCCAGTTTCGGGAACGCCACCATCACGATCGCCCAGGCCAGAGGGAACGAGATCCGGCCGAGCAGGGCGACCGCGGCGAACACCGACGCGGTGCCGGGCGCGGTGGCCGACACCACCACCACGTCCCCGTTGGCGATCAGGACCTGGCTGAACAGGAGCAGGACGAGGGGCAGGCCGACCGCCACCTGGCGGGCCGACGCTGTCGCTTCGGCGCACACCGCCACCCCGGGCCGGAGCCGGGCGTGGCCGGCGGTGAGCACGAACGACGAGGCCATACCGACCGCCGCCGCCGTCGGCCCGTCGAGCCAGGCCATCGCCAGCCCGGTCACCACCAGGCGGCCCACCGACTCCACGATCAGGGAGGCGGCCAGGTCGGCGAAGCGTTGCTCGCCCTGCATCACCCCACGATCGATCGACATGGCCAGGTACACGGGCACCGACAGGCCCAGGATCGCGAACGATCCCGGCGACGTGCTGTGCAACCCGGCGGCCAGCGGCCCGGCGGAGGCCACCATGACCACCGCCGCGACCGCGGCGATCCCGCCCACGCGGCGACGCAGGGAGCGGAGCCGGTCGGGTTCGTCCTGGACCCGCCGGTGGGCGGCGGCCAGCTGGACCGCGGTGGCTATGGCGCTCAGCAGCAGGAGGGAGCTGACGATGAGGGCGGCGTCACCGAACGCCTCCAGCGTCAGGGCGTGGGCCAACCAGGCGTTGGTGGCGTAGTTGGCCACCCCGGCCAAGGCGGTGGCCGGCGCCACCAGGAGGGTGGCCATGCCGAGGCGGGAACCGCCCGGCCGGTTCACGGCCGGCCCCCGGACCGGTCCGGGGACGAACCCGCCGGTGACGAACCGGTCGGCGGCGTTTCTGGGGGGACGGTCCTGAGGAGGTCGAGGACCCCGGTCATGGCCGCCATGGCCGCCGCGGCCGGCTTCGCCGGTTTGACCACCGTCAACGGTCGGCCGGCCAGCCGGGATTGGCGGGCGAACGCCGTCACCGCGGCCACCCCGGCGGCGTCGATGACGGCCACCCCGCCCAGGTCGATCTGCACCGGGCGGACCCCGGTGGGGTCGGCCCGGAGCTTCAGGGTCCGGAGCCGTCCGGCGGTGGCCACCGTGAGCTGCCCCCTGACCCGCACGGTGTCGGTGTCGGGATCGCATACGACGGCGAGGTCGAGGCCGTCGGCGTCGTCGCCGACCCTACGTACCGCGGTGGGGGTCGGACCGAGGTCACGGCCCCCGTCCCCGCCGTCGGTCCGCTCCGGCAGGGGTCCGCCGGTGTTGGTGGTCCGCATCGCGCTGAGGTCCATGTCAGGCCACCCGCTCGAGGAGCTCGAAGGTCAGGCGGGCGGCAGGGGAGACGTTGCTGGTGGTGGCCGACCGGCGGGTGGCCGCGGCCCGGGCGGCGAGGGCCCGGACCGACTCGACCATGTGGAGGTCGATGAACTCCACCTCGCCCAGGTCGATCTCGAGATCGAGGCCAGCGCCGAGGCGATCGGCCGCCCAGGCCTCGAAGGCGGGGAGGGCATGGACGTCGAAGCGGACGGGGGCGAGGTACACCGCGGCGGGGGTGCCGGTGGCGGGGCGGATGGGGGTGACCGTGGCGACCGTCCCGTCTCGGGGGGTGGTGGCCGGATGGGTGGCGGTGCTGGGCTGGAAGGCGATGACGGTCATGGGGATTATCAAACCCCCTGGTCTTCAACCCCTGATGAGGCCTCCCTCAAGCTGACCGCAAGAGTCCCCCAAGCCTGGCCAACGAGACCTCCGAAGACGGCGAAACCGCTGGTCCGGGCGCTCGGGCCTGGACCAGCGGTGCGGTTCGAATCGTGGTGCCGCTCCGGCCCGTCAGCCGCCGGGAGTCGAGGCCAGATCGGTGCCTCCGGCCACCGGATCGCCGACCGCGCCGGAGGGGTCGGTTCGACCGGTGGCGGCCGTCCGCCGTGGCCCCAACACCGCCAGGTAGACGAAGGCGACGGCGGCCATGGCCACCCCCACCCACATCGAGCTGACCCAGGCGTCGACGAAGGCGTGCTTGGCCGCGTCGATGATGACCGGGGCCTGGTTGCCGGCCTCGGCGGCCACGGCGAAGGCGCTGCCGATGCCCTCGCGGGCCGGTTCGGCCAGCTGGGGTGGCAACCCCTCCAGGGCCGGGGCGATGGCGTCGCCGTAGCCGGCGCTCAGCACCGAACCGAGCAGGGCCACCCCGACGGCCCCGCCGAGCTCGCGGGAGGTGTCGTTCAGGGCCGAGGCCACCCCTTGCTTGTCCTCGGGGAGGGTCTCGGTAATGGCCGCGGTGGCCGGGGTCATGGTGAGGCCCATCCCCAGGCCGATGATGAGCAGGCCGGGCAGGACCGACAGGTAGCCCCCCTCCACCGAGGCCCGCAGGGCCAGGGTGGCGAGGCCGGTCATGAACGTGGCGACGCCGACCATCATGGTGACCCGGGTACCGATCCGGGCGGCGATCCGGGGCGCCATGGTGGACATGGGCATCATCAGGGCCGCCATCGGCAGCATCGCGGCCGCGGAGTGGAGGGCCGACCAGCCCACCACGGCCTGGAAGAACGGGAACAGGACGAGGAAGATCCCGAACATCACGGCGAACACGATGACCAGGGTGAGGGATCCCGAGGCCAGGCCCCGGTTGGAGAAGGCCGAGATGTCGAGTAGGGGGTCGGCGTGCCGCCGTTCCCACACGATGAAGGCGAGCAGGCCGATCACGCCGACGGCCAGGCCGGCGATGGTGAGGCTGTCGCTCCAGCCCCGTTCCGGACCCTCGTGGATGCCCAGCACCAGGCCGCCGATGGCCAGGGCCGAGAAGATCGACCCGCCGACGTCGAAGGGGTGCTCCTTGTGTTCACGGGAATTGGGCACGGCGGCCAGAGTCATCATCATCGACACCGCCACCAGGGCCAGGGGCAGGACGAACAGCCAACGCCAGGTCAACACGTCGACCATGAACGACGACACGAACAGTCCGATCAGGCCGCCGCTGCCGGCGAAGGCGGCCCAGATGCCGATGGCGTTGGCCCGGTCTTCCGGGGGGAAGCTGGAGGTGACCACCGACAGGGTGACCGGCATGATCATGGCCGCCCCGATCCCGGCCAGGACCCGGGCCCCGATCATCATGGGGACCGACGTGGCCAGCCCGGCGCCCAAGCTGGCCAGGGCGAACACGGTGAGTCCGGCCAGGAGGACCGGTTTGCGGCCCCACCGGTCTCCCACCGCACCGACGGGTAGGAGCAGGGCGGCGAGGGCCAGCGTGTAGGCGTTGATGATCCACAGGACCTCGCCCTGGGAGGCGCCGAGGTCTATGGCCAGCTGCTGCTGGGCCACGTTCAGGCCCGACACCGAGGCGATCACCGCCACCAGGGCGGTGATCATGGCGATCAGGATGTTGCGCTGGCTGCGTTTGTCGAGGGCCATGGCCCCGTCGGGTGGGCGCCGGTCAGACCCGGCGGTGGCGGGGGCAGGGGACGCTTCGGGCATGTGGTACTCCGGGGGAGGGGTGGACTGCTACCGGGGCAGCGGAAGGGACCTGGCTGGGGGAGACCGGGACCGTGACCGACCTCACACCAACCACAGGTTACGATACTAATCAGTATCGGTACGAAACGGTCTCGTAGTGAAGTATGATGTTTGTCATGGCCGCCACCACCTCCGACCGGGTGGACCCACGGGTCGTCCGGAGCCGGGCCCGGGTACTCCACGCCGCCGCCGAACTGCTTGTGGAGGGTGGGCCGCGGAACGTCACCGTCGACCTGGTCTCTGAGCGTTCCGGTGTCGCCAAGTCCACGATGTACCGGCACTGGAGCTCCCGGGCCGAGCTGCTGCTCGATGTGCTGCGAACGCGCCTACCCCCCCTCGACACCCCGGACCTCACCGCCGGGTTCGAGGCTGCCCTCCGGTCCGTCGCCCGCCAGGCCGCGGCCACCATGGCCGACCCGGAATGGGCCCGTATGCTCCCGTCGATGTACGTCCTGCGGCTCCAGGAACCGGAGCTCGCCCGCCTGGCCGACGCCAGCAAGCAAGACCGGGTCGACCAGCTGCGCGCCATCCTCGACCTCGGAGCGGCCGAGGGCCGGGTACCTGCCGGGCTCGACCCCGAACGGGTGGTCGCCCTCCTCGTGGGCCCCATGATGTTCGCTGCGTTCAACAACGCGGTCCCCGACCGGGCCGACGAGGCCGACAACGACGCGGCCCCCGAACGCGCCGGTGCCCACCGGGACGCGGCCACCATGGCCGATCTGGCCGACGACGTGGTCGACCGGTTCCTGGCCTTCTACCGGGCTTGAACCCCGGGATCCCGGCCCCCGTCCGTTCCCGGGACGGCCGTGGCGGGGCCCAGGTGGTGGAGCGCGAAGACGGCCCGGTCGTCGCGGAACGCCTTGAGCTCCACGACATTGCCGGCCGGGTCGGTCACGAAGCAGGTGTGCTGCTCGCCCGGTTGGCCGGGGAAGCGGACGGTCGGTGGCCTCAGGAATCCGGTGCCGGCCGCGATCAGCCGGTCCACCGTGCTCTGCCACGCCCCCAGGGGCAGGAGGAGGCCGAAGTGGGGGATGGGCACGGCCTCACCGTCCACCAGGCCGGTCCCGCCGGCCGCCGTCCCGGGGTCGGCCCGGTGGCCGTCCGGTCGGTCGGTCCGGTGGACCACGAGCTGGTGGCCCCATAGGTCGAAATCGACCCAGCGGCCGGTACTGCGGCCCTCGGCGGCCCCGAGCAGGTCGAGGTAGAACCGTCGGGCCTGGTCCAGATCGTCGCCGTGGATGGCCAGGTGGAACCGGGGTCGCGACAGGGTCGGCGGTACCGCGCCGTCGGCCAGGACGGCGACGACGTCGGGATCGAACTGGTCGAGCGACTCCAGCACCAGGTCGGCGAAGCCGAACCGGGCGCTGCCTCGCTCCTCGGGGGCCGGTACCGCCACCACGGTCATGCCGGCCGCCTTGGCGGCCACGCAGCCGGCCACGGAGTCCTCGAAGACCAGGCAACGGCGGGGGTTCACCCCCAGTTCGGCCGCGGTGGCCAGGTACGGCTCCGGGTGGGGTTTGCCGTGGTCGTCGTCGGCGGCCGAATGGACGACCACGAACCGGTCACCGAGGTCGAGGGCGTCGAGGACGGCGTCGATCAGGCGGTGGTCCGACGAGGAGCACAGGGCCAGGGGAAGGCCGGCGGCGGCGAACCCGTCGATCGTGGACAGCACCCCGGGCAGGGGAGCGGCGTCGGCACATAGCTCGACCACCCGGTCCACCACCTGCTCGGCGACGGTGTCGGGGTCGGGGCCCGTCCACGGGTGGGCGGCGAACCAGACCCGGGTCACCTCCCGCATCCGCATCCCCATCGTGGCCACGAAGTCCGCTTCGCCCAGGGGCAGGCCCAACCGGTCGCACGCCTCCTGCTCGGCCTGACGCCAGCGGCTCTCCGACTCGGTGAGCAACCCGTCCATGTCGAAGATCACGGCCTCGATCATTTCGTCCAGGGTAGGGGTCGACCAGGGCCTCCTTCATGCGGGCATCCGGGCCCCGGGCCGCCACCCGGGCCCGACTATTTCGATCCGGTTGCCGCGTGCGGCTCCTTCCGACACAATCTTTCTTGTCTAGGTAAGGTTCTTTGACAATGGCCCAGGTAGATCGAACGAGTCCGATGCCCCTGTGGGCCCAGGTGCTCGACGATCTTCGCCGCCGTCTCGACGCCGGCGAACTGGTCGACGAGTTCCCCACCGATATCGAGCTCACCTCCTATTACGGGGTGTCCCGGCACACCGCGCGCGAGGCGGTGCGGCGGCTCCAGGACGAGGGCGTGGTCAGCCGGGAGCGCGGCCGGGGGACGTTCGTGCGAGCCCCGTCCATCGAGCAGGCCACCGGGGCCATCTACAGCCTCTTCCGCGAGATCGAAGCCCAGGGGATCGAACAGCGCAGCGAGGTGCTCGACCTGTCCGAACAGGCCGACGCCGGGATCGCCAAGCGGTTCGACGTCGACCCCGATACCCCGTTCATCCGCTTGGAGCGGCTGCGGTTGGCCGGCGGGGCCGTCCTGGCCCACGACACCTCCTGGATGCCGGCCGAGGTGGCCCGTCCCCTGCTCGGCGTCGACTTCAGTCGCACGGCCTTGTACGACGAACTCCAGAACCGCTGCGGGGTGCGCCTCACCGGCGGCACCGAACGGGTCGGAACAGAGCTGCCCTCGAAGGACGAGCGCGACCTGTTGGGCCTCGGATCCCGCCAGCCTGTGTTCCGGATCTTCCGCTGGGCGTGCGAATCCGACTGGATGGTCGAGTTCCGGGAGACGGTGGTGCGGGGCGACCGGTACGCGTTCGTGGCCAACTGGTCCAGTTCGGGCAGCTACGAGACCATGCTGACCGGTAACACGGAGTCCCGGCCGGGTCGGCTCCGCCCCACCGACGACCCGGCCGACCCGGCCTGAAACCCGCCCCGGATCGCGCCGCGCCGAATCAGGCCGGTGGGGTGGCCACGACGAGGGAGTCGACATGATGGCCGACGACCAAGAGGTGACCGCCCGGAGCCACCCGGTGGGCCAGGCCGGAAACGACGGGGTCGAGTTCGTCGTCCGGGAGTTGCATGTAGGCCACGAGGACCAAATCGAACGGTTCCCGACCACCGGGATTCCGATGACCGGGCTCGTACCCAGTACGGGCGTCACCGGCGAATGAGGTTGCGTCCAACACCTCGAATGAGGCGGTGACCCCCGTTCGGCTGCGGCCCGGCCGGCCTTGTCGATGGCCCGCTCGGGGGCCATCGCGACACGAGCCGTTCGACGAACTGGTTCGGACCCGCCGACCGCACGAGCTCCGAGGTGCGGTACCGGCAATCCCAGGCGGCTGCATCCACGGGTCATGATGTCCGAGCCGCGACGTCACCGTCGGGTCGGGGCGGCGGATCGCCCGGGTCCGCGACCGGCGCCACCTGGGGGATCGGTCGGGATCGGGTAATTCCGCCCAGTCGGCCTGCGGGTGGGGTCGGTGGCCTCGTAGGTTGCGTGGAGAGCGGCAGCACCTGGTGGGAGGCACGGCGAGCGTCCGCGCCATCCGTCGGCGCGACGACGCTCGGTCGGTAAGTCCCCTCGTCCTCCTCCCCCTCGTCTGCGATCGGAATGATGAACGCCTCTTCGCCGGGTCACGCGGCTCCTGCCCGGCCCGCCTATTCGATGCCGGCGGCCCACCGGCTCAACAACTTCGACCTGATCCGGCTGATCGCCGCCCTCGAGGTCGTCATCGGCCACAGTGTCGAGTTCCTCGACGTCACCGTCCCGCCCTGGCTGGAGCCGGCATACGTCGTGCTCCGCTGGTTCCCGGGAGTGCCGGTCTTCTTCGCCCTCAGCGGCTGGCTGCTCACCGGCTCGTTGGAGCGCCGCCCCGATCTGCGGGACTACGCCCGCAACCGGATGCTCCGCCTCTTCCCGGCGTTGTGGGCGTGTGTCCTGGTCACCCTGGTGATCCTGGGCGGCGCCGGCCTGTTGTTCCGGATGCCCCTGGGCCGCCTCGTCGCCTTCGTGGCGGCCCAGTTGAGCATCGGGCAGACCTGGGCTCCGAGCCCGATCGACACCTTCGGTCTGGGAGCTCCCGACACCCCGAACATGTCGCTGTGGACGATCCGGGTCGAGGTCGGGTTCTACATCGCCCTGCCTGTGCTGCTGCTCGGCGGTCGCCGGCTGATGCGGACGGCGCGCCGCCTCGACATCCTCCTCGCCGTGATCGCGGTGGCCAGTTTCGCCGTCCAGGCCGGCTGGGGCGACCCGGCCGGCGAGGACGGCCTACCCCCCGTGGGGCGGCTCATCGTCAACTCCCCGGCCCCGTACCTGTGGCTGTTCGTGGCCGGGGTGTTGATGCGACGGCACCAGGACGCGGTGCTAGCGGCGCTCCAGGGCCGGACCTGGTGCTGGCTGGCCCTGTTCATGGTGGCGCGCGCCGCGGTGTACTGGAGGTACGAGGCCACCGGTGGAGCGGCGCCCGTGGCCGCCCTCGGCGTGGCGAACCTGGTCCTCCTGGCCCCGGCGTTCGCCCTGGCCTTCAGCGCCGATCCGCGGGTGCAGAGGCTCCGACCCCCGATCGACATCTCCTACGGGGTGTACCTGTGGCACGGCCTGGTCATCAACGTGATCGTCCAGTGGGCGCTGGCCACGGGGGCGGTGGCGGGGCTGATCACCCTGGTGTCGGCCCTGGTGCTCGGCACCCTCTCGTGGTTCCTGGTGGAGGCGCCGGCGTTGAACCTCAAGCGTTCCCGCCGTCGGGCCCCGGCGCCGTCCCGGGCCGGGTAGTGAAGGGCCCCCGTTCCCCCCGGGCAACGTACAGCGGCGGCCCGGGGGGATGATCGACCAGTTTGGCGGCGTAGGTGGGATAGTCGATCGGGGGGTTCCGGGAGCGGTCCGTGTCCGGCGGCGGAAAGACCGTGCGGCGTCGCCCTGCTCCGCACGGTCAACAAACACGGACCGCTCACGAATTGTTGTGGCGAACGATTCCCGAAGGACCGCCCGCCGAAGACTGTCGGGCTCGGAGCCGATGTTGCCGAGGGTGCTTCGCCCTTCCACCCTCAGCAACATGGCGGCTTCGCCCAGAACACCACCGGAGCGCAACCTCACTGGCTCCGTTGACGTTCATGCCTGAGTAATCGACAGACGTGTCTCAGGGGATTCGGGTCGCGAAAAGATTTTCGGGTTTTTTCTTCGGAAACATCAACCGGACCCGGATCACCAGCGGATAGGGGGGTTGAACACCCCAAGCAGAGCCCACAAGATTGTCGGCTGGTTAAGGTGTGACCTGCGGATCAGCGGGAGTTGAGGTCGAGGGGATGAGCTTGAGCCGGGCGGCGGGGGACGGGACTCTCCAGACGTTCGATCAGACCATGGATCGGGCGAGAGCGGGGGATGACGATGCCCTCTCGGTGCTCTACTTGAATCACGTGGCGATGGTCTACGGGTATCTGCGGGCCTGCCGTGCCGCCGACCCGGAGGATCTGACCTCCGAGGTATTCATCGGGATGTTGCGAGGTCTGGGCCGATTCCAGGGGGCCCAGGTGGACTTCCGCCGGTGGCTCATGACGATCGCCCATCGCCGTCTCGTCGACGAGCAACGCCGCTCGATACGCAATCCCCACGACCTCACTGACCCCCAGCTGATGCAGCAGCGGCCACCGTCGAACAATGTCACGGAGTTGAAGGCGATCGAGGTCGACGAAGACCTGATCACCGCCTTCTCCCGGCTCACCGATGCCCAACGGGAGGTGCTGGCTCTACGATTCGTGGCTGATGTATCCCTCCAGGACGTGGCCGCCATCATCGGTCGCCCGGTGCCGGCAGTGAAGAGCCTGCAAAGCCGCGGCTTGGCCGCCCTTCGCCGCGAGATGCAGCCGGACGGCCACGAGGAGTTGGGGCACAGCGCCGTGGAGGTGACGCTCCAATGATGACGAGCAGTGGTGCCGATGGCCGCGACGGTGGCGATACTCGGCTCGATGACGCCCGCTTGACCCGCTGGGAGGAACAGCAGGTCCAGCAGCTCAGGAGCCACTACCTCCGTCAGCCCGACCCCGAGGTGCTCGAAGAGCATCTCGGGCGGTTGCATTTGCTCAACGCCGGCCCAGATCCGTCCGTGGAACGTCCCCACCGGGGCACGAGGATGGTTATGGCCGCGTTGGCGGCCTGTGTCCTGCTGATCCTGTTCGGTCTGACCACCGGTTCCGGTTCGCCGGTGCAGATCATCAGCCCCGCCGGCTTCGGCTGGCCCGGGGGCGATGAACGCACGCCGGCCGATTCCCGCGCCGGTGAGGAGCTCAACGACGACTCGGTCACGGAAGCGGTGAACCGGGAGAAGTCGCAGCCGACCGGAGACAGGGAGGGCGCGACGTCCCCCGAGCTCGGTGTGGTCACCCCAAGCCGCGACAGCGGGCAAGCGCCGCAGCCCGCCGATGCCGGGCCGGTGGCCGACGCTGGTGGCTCGGTGCCACGCGAGCCCGCGGCCGACAGCGCTGCTCCTGGTTCGGGTGGAACAGGGTCGGGATCGTCGACCGCGACCGGGGAGTCGAATGCGACCGGATCGCCGAATGCGACCGGGGAGTCGGGAGGCACGGGGCCCGCCGGGGCGGCGCAGCCGCCGTCGGTGGGAGGGCCGAACGGGGGTGTGGTCGACGGGACGGCATCCGGGGCGACGGGGTCGGTTCCGGCAGTGACGTCTCCGGCCCCCGCCGATGCGGTGCCGCCCACCCTCGGCTCGTCGAGCCCGTCGTCGAACGGTTCGGGCTCCGGCACCTCCAGTACGGGTGGGGCCACGACCGGCAGCGTCGGCGGATCGGCCTCGGGTGGCTCGGCCTCTAGCGGCTTGACCACTCACCCACACACCCCAACTCCGGGGACGGCGGCACCGTCGACGACCAGGCCATCCACCACCAAGACGGCGGGTGGTTCGTCGAGCGGGACCAGTGCGGCCGGCAACTGTGGGAACGGCAACGGCAACGGCAACGGCAACGCGACTAACTGCGGCAACCACGGCAATGGTGCCGCGAACGGCCGCAACGGCAACGGTGCCGCGAACGGGAACGGTGCGGCCAACGGCAACGGCAATGGTTCGGCCAACGGCAATGGTTCGGCCAACGGGAACGGTGCCGCGAACGGGAACGGTGCGGCCAACGGCAACGGCATTGGTTCGGCCAACGGGAACGGTGCGGCCAACGGCAATGGTGCCGCGAACGGCCGCAACGGCAACGGCGCCGCGAACGGGAACGGTTCGGCCAACGGGAACGGTGCGGCCAACGGGAACGGTGCGGCCAACGGGAACGGTGCGGCCAACGGCAATGGTGCCGCGAACGGCCGCAACGGCAATGGTGTGGGTAACGGGAACGGTGCGGCGAACGGCAACGGCAATGGTTCGGCCAACGGGAACGGTGCGGCCAACGGCAATGGTTCGGCCAACGGGAACGGTTCGGCCAACGGGAACGGTGCGGCCAACGGCAATGGTGCCGCGAACGGCCGCAACGGCAACGGTGTGGGTAACGGGAACGGCAACGCGAACGGTCTGGCCAATGGGAATGGTGTGGCCAACGGTCGCAACCCCGACGGTGTCGCGGGTGTCGTCGCCGGTATCGGCAGCGATCCATCGGGTACCGCGCTCGCCGGGTGCGACCCAGCCGTGACGGTGATTGACGAAGCGGCCACGGAGTGTGAGCCGGCCAGCGGCACCGTCACCGGAGGCCAGGGCCCGACCACAACCGGAACGGCCGCGCCGACCTCGACGCCCGGTGCGTCGTCACCCGGCGTTGATGTGGCCGCGTCACCGCGGAACAGCAATGCTGCCGGGGGCAACGGCAACGGCGGTGTCAACAACGGCAGCCCCGGCGACAGTGCCAACCCCAATGGTGCCGGCGACGGTGGTTCGGGCCGGGCCAACAACGGCAGCGCCACCGGGAACGGCAACAGCAGCGCCAACCCCGGTGGCGGTGGGAACAGCGGTGCTGGGCGGGGCAACGGAAACGCGGGGAACGGCCGCTCGGACGGCTGAGTTGGGGGAGCGGGGATGGTCACTGGGCCCCGGGAGCACCGAGGCCCCAGCGACGCGTGAGCGACGGCGAGCAAAGCCGGCCCGCGTTCGTCGTCCCCGTCGACCTCCCCACCCTGACCGGCGGGGACCACCGGCTTGTTCCCGGCTCGGTGACGGAGGTTCCGGATGGCCGGGCCGTCAGGTCGACCAGGGGCCTGGTCGCCGACGGCCCGGCGCGGCAGGTGGGCTCAAAGGCGCTGGGGGGGACAGTGCCCGAGCGCTACACCCGCCGAGCATTAGCCGCAGCCGTGGGCTGCGGTTTGACGGGGATCCGATAGTGACATTCGCCACATCGCTGTCGATTATTGCGCATCGTGGTTACTTCGCCACGCGATCGGGACAGATTTTTGTTCAAATATCTGCGCGTATCACCCGTTCGGGTGGGATCAGATGTCGACATGGGTGCCGATGTCGACACTCCGCTCTGTGGGGATCCCGAAGTACGACGCCGGGTCGGCGGCGTTGCGGTGCATGAAGGCGAACAGACGTTCGCGCCACTCCGCCATGCCGGGGCGGTCGGTAACCGAGATGTTCTCGCGGCCGAAGAAGAAGGTGGTCTGCTCGAGATCGAAGCTGACGTCCACCTTGGTTAGCAGGGGGAGGTCCCGGCCGAGATCGGGCCGCTCGGCGAATCCATAGCGCATCTGAAGCTCGTGGAAGCCGGCGGGGTGGTGGGTGATCTGGTGGCGGGCGGCGGTGGGGACGTGGGCCTCCTCGCTGGAGACCACCGAGAGGACGACGATGTCGGTGTGGAGGCTCTCGTTGTAGCGCATGTTGGTGAGCAGCACCGGTGGCACTTGGCCCGGGGTGCGGTACAGGTACACACCGGTGCCAGGGTGCCGGGGCGGTGGGTTGGCGCTCAGGTTTGTGGCCAGCTCCTCCACCGACAGGCTCTTGCGGCTGATGCGCTCGCTCACCAGATGACGGCCGGTTCGCCACGTGGTGAAGCCGATGAAGCCGAGGACGCCGATCACCAGCGGGAACCAGCCGCCGTGGGGGATCTTGAAGAGGTTGGCGATCGCGAAGGCCAGGTCGACCACGAGGAGGGGGATGGTGATCACGGCGACCTTGAGTGGTGACCACCCCCACAGATCCTGCGCCACCCGGGCCACCAGGATGGTGGTGATCACCATCGTGAGGGTAACGGCCACGCCGTAGGCGGCGGCCAGGCGGCTGGAGGAACCGAACGTGAACACCAGGGTGAGGCATGCGGCCAGGAGGAACCAGTTGACGGACGGGACGTAGACCTGTCCCCGGCTGTGCTCCGAGGTCTGGACGGTGCGGAGTCGCGGGAGATAGTCGAGGTTGATGGCCTGGGTGGTGAGGGAGAACGCCCCGGTGATGAGGGCTTGGGAGGCGATCACGGTGGCGAGCGTGGCCAGGACGGTGAGCGGCCACTGGGCCCAGCTCGGGGCGAGCAGGTAGAAGGGGCTGGAAATGGCGTCGGGTTGGTCGAGCAGGAGTGCTCCCTGACCCAGGTAGTTGAGCATCAGACCGGGGAGCACCACCGCGTACCAGCCGATCTCGATCGGGCGTCGGCCGAAGTGGCCCATGTCGGCGTAGAGAGCCTCGCCCCCGGTGACGACCAGGAAGGTCGATCCGAGCACCAGGAAGCCCCGGAACCCGTGATCGACGAGAAAGCCGAGGCCCTTGGTGGGGTCGATCGCGGCCAACACCCCGGGCTGATCCACCAGCTTGACCGCACCGAGCACCCCGAGGACCGCGAACCAGATGATCATGATCGGGCCGAACAGGGCCCCGATGGTCTCGGTGCCGCGGTGTTGGATGGCGAACAGCGCGATCAGGATCAGGGCGGATATGGGCTGGATCCAGTCCGAGACTGTGGGTGCGGCCACACCGATGCCTTCCACGGCCGACAGGACCGAGATGGCGGGGGTGATCATCCCGTCGCCGTACAACAGGGCGGTGCCGAACAGACCCAAACCGACCAGGGCGGGGATCGTCCGCCTCCGGTTGGCCAGGGCGGCCAGGGCGAGGATGCCGCCCTCGCCGTCATTGTCGGCCCGCATGACCAGGATCAGGTACTTGAAGGTGATGACGATCACCAGAGCCCAGAAGATCAGCGACAGGACCCCGAGCACGTTGGCTTCGGAGATGTCGAGGTCGTGCTCGCCGCCGAGTGATTCGCGCAGGGCGTAGAGGGGGCTGGTGCCGATGTCGCCGTACACGACCCCGAGAGCGGCGACCGAGAGCCCGAGTGTCTTGCCCTGCCGGTGTTCCACGATCTCATCCACCCCGTGTTCGGGTCTGAAGGTCGGCGGTTCGTCATGAGCCGCTCTGGCGAAACGGCAGCGTAGCGGCGATCCGAGCCTGAGTTCTCCCCAATGGACTGGTGGCCTGGGCGGCGCGGGCCCGGTCGGTGGGCTTCGGCCGGACCGATGACAACACCTCCGCGATCCGCCGGGTGCCGGTGCGCCGGCCTGCCGGGTTCGTAGGATGCGGGGATGACCGATAGCGCTACCGCTCCCACCCCCGACGCCGAACACGAAAGGCCGCGGGGTGACTGGGTGGAGGTGATCGTTGAGATCCCCAAGGGCTCGCGGAACAAGTACGAGATCGACCACGACACCGGTGCGTTGTGGCTCGACCGGCACTTGTTCACGGCGACCACCTATCCGGCCGACTACGGCTTTGTCCCCGACACCCTGGCGGAGGACGGGGATCCGCTCGACGTGCTGGTCATCCTCGACGAGCCGACCGTGCCGGGCTGTCACATCAGGGCCCGCCCCCTCGGTGTGTTCTGGATGACCGACGAGAAAGGCCCGGACGCCAAGATCCTGGCCGTGCCGGCCGACGACCACCGGTGGGACCGCTACGTCGACCTCGAGGACGTGCCGCCGTACTACCTGGCGGAGATCGCCCACTTCTTCGAGGTCTACAAGGCGCTCGAGCCAGCCAAGGAAACCGACCCGGGATCCTGGTCGCCCCGGTCCGAGGCGTGGCAGGAGATCGAGGACGCCAAGCGCCGCTTCGTCGAGCCGCACTGACCGCCGGGACCGGTGTCAGCGAGGTACTGACCGCCGGGACCGGTGTCAGCGCCCGTGGATCAGGCGGGGGCCGGTGCGGTGCTCGGGACGGGGCCGGGATTCGTCCCGATCGGACGGCGATGCCCCGTTCCGGAGGGTGCGGGGCGCGTCCGAGTTGATGCCGGTGGCCGGCACCCGTTCGGGCGTCTGGGTCGGCGGGTGGCGCCTCGCCCCGTTGCCATCGCCCGGTGTGACCACCGGGGGCATCGTATTGCCCATCGGCTCCGGGGTCGGCCGTGGCCACCGTGACGCCACACTCGGTTCGCCGCCGGGCGGCCCGGTACGGGCCGGATCGAGCCAGTTGGGCCCGGCCGGTGGCTCGTGGGCGTATCCGGGAGGCTCGGGGGTGCGCCCACCGTTGCCGGCGGGATTGGGCTGCTCGTAGCCGGCGTCGTCGGGGGCGCCGCCGGCGTGGTCGTTTCCGTCGTGGTCGTCGTCGTCCAGCTGGGGGGCGATCAGGGAGTGGAGCAGGCCGATGAGCACGTCCTTCACCGATTGACGGTCGCGGGCGTCGAATCGGAAGATAGGGATCCGGTCGGCGACGTTGAGGGCCATGCGTACCTGGTCGAGCCGGTGGCGTGGGCCGTCATCGAACTGGTTGATGGCGATCACGAACGGGATCCGGCGGGCCTCGTAGTAATCGATGGAGCGGTAGCAGTCCTCCAGCCGGCGGGTGTCGGCGATCACCACCGCGCCGAGTGCGCCGCGCACCAGGTCGTCCCACATGAATCCGAAGCGGTCCTGGCCGGGGGTGCCGAACAGGTAGAGCCGGAGGTAACGATCGATGGTCACCCGCCCGAAGTCGAGGGCCACCGTAGTGGTGGTCTTGCCCGGGAGGTAGGTGCGATCGTCGGTGTTGAGACTGGCCGTGGTCATCTCGGCCTCGGTTCGGAGCGGGGGAATCTCCGAGATGCTGCTGACGAAGGTCGTCTTGCCCACCCCGAACGGGCCGGACACCACGATCTTGGCCGTGACCGGGGTGTCGGCGGTGCTCATAGGGCCCGGATCCCCTCGATGAGGCGCTCGACGAGGCCCCGTGAGGCAACCGCCGCCACCCCGGGACCGGAACGGACCGGTGGGGCGATCCGGAGCAGCCCGTCGGAGACGAGGTCGGATACCACCACGGTGGCCACCGCTGGAGGGATGTTCAGGGCGGCGGCGACCTCGCTGATCGTGTGCGGCTCGTGGCACAGCTCGACGACGGTGTCACGACCGGTGCCGGGCACGCGCTGCCCGGGGGCCCCGGCTGCCACGACCCGTGTCTCGGAGGGCAGTGGACGCCCCCGGGGCCGGGTGCGTCCGTCGGTGATGACGTAGGGGCGGATGAGGCCCGGATCGGTGTCGCCCAGGCTGCTCACCGGGCACCCTCGGTGCTGTAGGCCCCGTCAGCGGAGTGGCTGGGGCCGGGGCCGTGATGACCGGATGGACCGTACGGATCTTCGGGGAACTGCCCGGCCTCGGCCTGTTGGGAGGAGAAGGCGTCCTTGAGTTCGTCGATCAGGGTGGGGGTGAGGAGTGACCCGACCCGTTCGATGAGCAGGGTGAGCTCGTAGCCGACGAGGCCCACGTCGCACATCGGATCGGCCAGGACACCGATCGTGGAACCGTCGCCGGCCGACATTACGAAGAAGTAGCCGCCGTCCATCTCAACCACGATCTGGTGGACCTGGTTCATCTGGCAGAGGTTGGCGGCGCCGCGGGCCAGCGAGGTGAGGCCGGCGATGATGGCGGCCAGTTGCTCGACGCCGACCGGGGTGGACTCCTCCGAGGCGGCCAGGACGAACCCGTCGGTCGAGACGGCCACGGCCTCGTTCACCCCGACGGTGCGGTGGGCGAACGAGGACAGGAGCCAGCCGATCTCGGCCGCGGTGCTCTGCTCGGTGGTCTCCACGCCGGTTCCGTTGCTGAGGTTCATCGGTCCGTCCCGTCACCTGGGTTGGAGCCGACGGGGTCAACCGCGTCGGCCTCGCCGGTGGCCTGATCCGAGGCCCCCGGTCTCCGGGCATGGTCTGACCCGACGTCGTTGTCGGCCCCAGTCGGGCGGTACCGGCCGTTTCCGTTCCCGGTCGGGCCCCGGTGGCCGGGTGGGTTACCGACCGGCGCCGGCTGGCCGGTGGGCGCGGGCCACATGGCGTTGACGGTCGGGGCGGTCTCGGGGCGCCGCTTCGGCCAGTCGTCGAGGTCGTCGTCGTACTCCATCCCGTGGGGATGGGGACGGGGTCCATCCGATCCGGCCGGGGTGGGGGCTTGACCGGAGATGGGGGCTTGACCGGAGATGGGGGCGGCCCGGGGGGCCGGGGCGGAGGCGATGGCCGTCTTGGCCGCGTCGACCGCCGAGGTGTAGCGGGTCAGCTTGTCGCGCACCTCGGTGGCCCGGGCTTCGACGCTGCCGGGTGATGAGGCCCGGGCCGGGGTCGCCGCCACGGGGGTTTCGTCGGCCATGTGGTCGCGCACCGATTGGGCCAGGGCCTGACCCGGGATCCGGCGTCGCACCTGGAAGGTGCGCAGATGGGGTTCGACGTCGTCGTCCTCGGCCGGATCGCGCAACGACCGGCGTTCCCGGTAGGGGGGGATCGGGACGCCCTCGGTCTCGGGTTCGCCGAGCGGGCCTCGGCCGTCCTCGGCGTCGAGGCCCGCCCGGAGGTCGATCTCGGCGCCGCCGGCCACCCGGGGCCGGACCGCCGGTGCGGGCCAGGACAGGTGCGGGGGGACGTTGGCGTCGTGGCTCGAGGTCGGATCGGCGGCGTTCGGCGACGCCGGGGAGAGGCACTCGGCGGGAATCATCACGAACGCCTCGAGGCCCCGGACCGGGCCGGGCTGGAGTACGACCTGGATCCCGTGCCGGGAGGAGAGGCGGCCCACCACGAATAGGCCGAGGAAGCTGGTGGGGGCGTCGTCGAGGCCGACCCCGCCCCGGGCGAGTCGTTCGTTGGCCGTGGCCAGGCGGTCCTCGTCCATGCCGATGCCCTGGTCGGTGATGACCACGGTGCAGCCACCGTCGGAGGCGGCGCCGACCAGGACCGTCACCGGGGCCTCCGGGGCGGAGAACGCGGTGGCGTTCTCGATCAGCTCGGCCAGGAGGTGGGTCAGGTCGCTGGTGACGTTGGGCCGGACGAGCACCGGGTCGGCCGAGATGATGCTGACCCGGGCGTACTCCTCGACCTCGCTGATGGCGGCCCGCACCACGTCCACCATGGGCTGGGGCACATTGGACCGTCGGGGCGGCTCCTCGCCGGCCAGGACCAGCAGGCTCTCGGCGTTGCGGCGCATCCGGGTGGCCATCTGGTCGAGCAGGAACAGGTTGCGCAGGATGTCCGGATCGGCTTCGTGGTGTTCGAGTTGGTCTATGAAGCGAAGCTGCCGGCCGATGAGCTGCTGGTTGCGACGGCCCAGGTTGAGCAGCACCGTTTCGAGATCCCGGCGGCGGTTGGCGGCCTGATCGTGGACCAGGGCGACCGCCGAGCCGGACAGGGCGTTGACGGCGGCACCGATCTCGGCCACCTCGCGTGGGCCGACCTCGGGCGCCTCCACCGGTGGCATCACCTCGGCCGGGTCGGCACCGCTGGCCAGCTCGGCCGACACCGCCGGGAGGTCGTTGCCGGCCACCCACATCGTGCTCTGACGGATGCGCTCCAGTGGGGCGGTGAGGCGTTCGGCGAACCGGCGGGTGATCAGCCAGGCGGCGATCCCGGCCAGGAGGGCAAGGGTTAGGGCGGCGACGCCCTGGGCCCACCGGGACGAGCGGATGTCGTCGGCCAGTGAGGCGTCGGCCACCTCCACCGTCGCCGCGGCCGGCAGCGGACGGCGGCTGACCGCCACCAGGCCCGAATCGGTTCCCGTGGTGGTGGCGGTGGCCGAACGGGCCCAGCCGAGCACCTGGTCGTCGGTGGTCAGGTAGCCGCCTTCGGCCGGCTCGATGGCGGCCGGATCGAGGGGGGGAACGTCGGTGGTGGAGGCAGCGATGGGAGCGCCGTCGAGGGTGTAGAGGGCCACGGCCGATCCGTCGGCGCCCACCGGGAACAGGGTCTCGACCAGGCGTTGGACGGCGGTCGGGTCGACCGTGGCGATCACGACGCCGACGGGGCCGGTGGGCGGATCGACGGCTGTGCCGTCGGTGGTGTCGGTGGCCGGGCTCTCGGTTTCGGCCTGGTCGATGCGGACCGCCAGGGTGAGGGTGGGTCGGCCGTCGGCCCTGGTCGACCACCGGGAGGCCACCCCCACCGCGGCCGCCTCGGCCCAGACCGGATCGTCGGCCACGGGCGCCGGCTGGCCCTGACCGACCGCGGCGGCGGCGATTGGGTTGCCGTCAAGGTCGGTGACCACGACGTCCCGGTACTGGCCGGCCGCCCCGACCTGGCCGACGAGGACCGCACCGGCGTCGTTGGCGGCATCCTCAGCGGCTGGGTCCGGGGCGGTGCCGCTGGCGAGTGTGGTGGCGATCGAGGCCGCTTCCAGCACCGCGTCGGCCCGGGCCAAACCGGAGAGGTCGTCCACCCGTTCGGTTCGATAGCGCTCGGCGGTGGCCAGCAGGGTGCTGGCCTGATCCAGCCCGGTCTGACCGGCCGTGGCGACCCTGGAGTCGGCCGCTTCGGTGGTGGCGGTGGGGTCGACGTCGTGGGCGGATCCCGCCAACGACGTCAGGTTCAGTGCGGAGAGGAGGCCGAGCAGGAGGACCGGCACGACGGCCAGGGGGACAGTTCGTTTTAGCAGGAGGCCGGGGATCGTGGGCTGGCTGGTAGACGGGAACCCGGGCGCGGCGGGAGGTGGGCCGTCCATCGACCCTCCGGCAGCCCGGGGGACGGGTCCAGTCCCCTCGGCAACGCCATGGGGAAGTCCAGCTTGTTCGATCGTCATCCGCCACCGCCGCCTTGCGGGCATCGACCGTCGGGATACCGCCGACGTAGCCCGGCTCCAAACCTACCTGATGGAAACCCGGCGCGCACCGTTGTCATGCTTGGCCCGGCACCCCTGGCGGCTAGGGGGGAAACCCGGAAAACGCTTGCTCGGCCGAAACCCGGACGTCGTACCGCAGAGGGGCCGCGGACCTCGGTCCAGCGGGTGCCCCGGATGTGGTGGGAACCGGGCCCGGGCGGGGATCAGGGGAGGAGGACCGGCACCTGCCGTGGACCCCGTACCTGGGTTCCGGACCAGAACACCTCGATGTCGGGGTCGAGCCGGAAGGTCGGGAAGCGGGCCAGCCAGGTGGCCAGGGCTACCCGCAGCTCCATGCGGGCCAGATTCGAACCGATGCAGCGGTGGATGCCGATGCCGAAGGCGAAGTGCCGGTTGCGGAGGCGGTCGATGACCACCTCGTCGGGGCGGTCGAAATGCTCCGGATCACGGTTGCCGGACGGGAAGGCCAGCAGCATCCGGTCGCCGGCCGAGATCGGGCAGCCGCCGACCTCCGTGTCGACGTTGGCGATCCGGCCCATCGTGACCGGGGCGTAGGCCCTGAGGAGCTCCTCGATGGCGATCGGGAGCAGGTCGGGCTCGGCGACCAGCCGGTCACGGTCGTCGGGGTGAGTGGCTAGATGCCAGAGGCTGGCACCGATCGAGCTCCAGGTCGTGTCGATCCCGGCCATGAGGAGCAGGAAGCAGGTTCCGCCGATGTGGCGATTGGTGAGCGGGGCCCCGTCGAGGTCGGCCAAGATCAGCTCGCTGATGAGGTCATCCCCCGGGGCGGCCCGGCGGTCCTCGATCACCCCGGCGAAGTACTGGAGGATAGAACGGGTGGCGTTGCGGCCGATCTCTGGGTCGTCGGCGACCCGTTGGAAGATGTCGATGGCCCAGTCGGTGAACATGGCCTCGTCACTCTCGGGGATGCCGAGCATGTGGGTGATGACCCGGACCGGGATGTGCTGGGCGTAGTCGCCGGCGGCGTCGGCGGTTGGGGCGTCGCCGATGGCGTCCACCAGTTCGCTGCAGATCGACCGGGTGGCCGATTCGAGCTTGACCACCGCCTTGGGGCTGAAGTGGGGGAGGAGGATGCGACGGGCGTCGGTGTGGAACGGGGGGTCGGAGGTGATGGGTGGCGCTTCGAGCAGGTTCGTCACTCCCGCTGGTGGGGGGAGCACGCCGACATCGCGCGACGAGAACCGTTCGGTGTCGTGCGCCACCTCTTTGATCGTCTCCCAGGTGGTGGGCAGGTGGTTGGTGCCCCGCCGGTGGCTGGTGGCCACCGGGCAGGTCTCGCGGAGCTCGTTCCAGATCGGGTAGGGGTCCGTCTGGTAGGTGCGGTCGGTGATGTCGAAGTCCGTGGCCCAATGCTCAACCGGTGCGGTCATGAGTCGGTCCCCCTGGTTTGAGGCCTCTTGCGGAACGCCTGCCGTTCCGGCGTGGTCGTCCCGATCTTAGACGTCGCCCGGCTGGCGCGGCCCATCTGGGAGTTGGGGCGTCGGGGGAGGTCGGGGGCGGGGAACGTCGGGGTCCGGAGACCGGGAGGTGAGGCGGGGAGTCCGTCCCGTCCCTGCCCACGGACGGTGAATGGGGTGTAGTGTCCGGGGCATGTCGGGGAGCGTGTACAACGTCATCGAATTGATCGGTACCAGTTCGGAGTCGTGGGAACAGGCCACGGCCAACGCGGTGGCGGAGGCGGCGCGGACCCTTCGGGACCTGCGGGTGGCCCGGGTCATCGAACAGGACGTCGTCATCGAGGACGGGGCCGTGGCCCTGTTCCGATCGAAGGTGCGGCTGTCGTTCAAGCACGAAGCCGATGACATCGGGGTGTGAGTCGTGACGCAGCCGGGAGGGGACGGCGGGGACCAGCCGAAGGGTACTGAGCACACCTACCGGGTCGTACGCCTGGTATGTACCTCGGACGTGTCGTGGGAGGACGCGGCCCGGCGGGGGGTGGCCGAGGCGGCCAAGACCGTCCGCAGTCTGCGCTATGCCAAGGTGGTCGATCTCGACGCCACCGTGGCCGACGACGGGGTCCGGTCGTACCGGCTGAAGCTGGAGCTCGCCCACCAGCTGGATCGGCTCCGTCCCGATCCCGACGGGGGCCACGAGGAGATCACCGTCCGTCGATACCTCGTGGTGGCCAACGAGACCCTCGACACCGACCTGTTGCGGCGGGGGGTGGAGGCTCGGATGGCGCTGGGGCCGGCCGAGTTCCACATCCTGGTGCCGGCCACCCGTTCCGCCGAGACCCGGAGGCTGACGACCATGACGGCCGACCCGCTTTCGGGCTACGCCACCGGCGACCTGATCGGTCTGGAGGCGGCGGTGGAGCGCGACCGGCAGGCCGCGGTGGCCCGGCTCCACCGATTCTCGGCCCAGCTCGAGGCGATGGGGGCCGATTTCACCAGTGAGATCGGTAGTCCCGACCCCTTTGGTGCCATCGGGGCCGTGCTGGAGCGGTCGAGCTTCGACGAGATCGTAATCTCGACGTTGCCGTCGACGGTGTCCCGATGGTTACGGATTGATCTCCCGAGCCGGGTCAGGCGGGCTTGGTCGATCACGGTTGCCACCATGATCGCAGATCCCTACTGACCAGGGATAAAGCCTGATCCAAGCGGTCAAATCCCGGTTTTTCGGCTGTTTTGATGTGGGTCATATTGCTCTCGGGCAACGTTACGGATAGGTTGCACCCCGGCGTGGGCTGCTGGTGACCCCGAGGGGTCTCCGGCCGACGACGGAAGCGGCGGCTGATGGCCAAGGGAAGACGGTTCGCGTACCTGTACGCCGGCTGAACGCTCCCAAGGTCGTCATTTGCCACGGAGCGATACGAGGTGGACGTGCACGAAGCGTCGAGGTGGAGACCGGAGCCGAACCGCACCACGCGGTCCAACCCGGTGAACCGGGTTCCCGCCGGTCCCGGACCGGCCGACCGGCCGTCGTCCGGCCCCCGGGAGACCGGTCCGGCACCTGCCCCGGGCCGCCCGGCGGATCCGGGGGGATGGGACTGGGATCGCCCAGCCCCGGAGGTCGGGCCGTGGACCGAGCCCGTCGGGCCGTGGATCGACGAGGTCACCCACGACTGGCGCGGCCATGCCGCCGATCGGGGCGTCCCCGAAGGGGCGCCGTTCGCCCCGTCGGCTGAGGACCGCGCCTGGTCGGACCCGGACGACAACCCGCCCGCCGACGACGGCCCC
>JBKECK010000030.1:0-114781 GCA_047974625.1 Acidimicrobiales bacterium | reverse complement strand
TCCGGCGGCGGGCGGCGGAAAATCTCGCGGATCATCCCCGGTGTCAGTGCCGAGAGCGGATTGACCCCGACGCGCACATCATCAAACGGCCCCGACAGGGTGAAGTTGAAGCCGATCAGCCCTTCGCCGGGCCGGGTCAGCACCGAACCGATGCCGTTGAGAATGTAGATGGGTGAGATCACACCCTGAAAATCCATGAGCTTGTCGGCATAGGTGTAATAGCCGTCCAGCGAGATGCCAAGCCCGGGGCCGACGGCGCCCCCAAGCCGCCCGTGGCCCGCAGCGGCAAGCCGATTCCCCCTCCCCCTGGGCCGCCCCGCAGTCGGGCCGGCAAGCTCATCCCGCCACCGCCCGGTGGCGGCCCCCGGAGCCGTCCCCCCGGCGGTGGTCCCGGTGGCGGGGCCCGCCCCGGTGGCGGTGGTCGTCCCGGTGGTGGTTTCCGAGCCCCCGCTCCCGGCGGTGGCGGTGGTCGTCCCGGTGGACCTCCCGGTCGTGGTGGTCCCGGCGGCGGGCGTGGTGGGCCTCCCGGGCGTGGCCAACCCAACCGCGGCCGTCCCCGCCGCAAGAGCCGTCGTCGTCGCTCCATGGAAGAGCTCACGCCGATGGACGTCCCCACCTATTCGGCGGAGGACGCGCCGGTGCCGGACGGCACCGTCGTGATCGAGCGGGCCTCAACCGCCCAGGACCTCGGCCCCAAGCTCAACCGGACCGCCGCCGACGTGGTGAGGTTCTTGCTGACCAACGGGGAGATGGTGACGGCCACCCAGTCGCTCACCGACGAGATGATCGAGCTGTTCGCCGCCGACATCGGTGCCGAGATCAAGCTGGTCGACCCCGGTGAGGAGCAGGAGGTCGAGCTGCGCAAGCTGCTCGAGGTCGAGGAAGAGGTGGAAGACGAAGAGGTCGAATCCTGGCCGGTCCGTCCACCCGTCATCACCGTGATGGGCCACGTCGACCACGGCAAGACCCTCCTGCTCGATCGCATCCGTTCCAGCAACGTGGTCGAGGGTGAGGCCGGTGGCATCACCCAGCACATCGGTGCCTACCAGATCAACCACGAGGGCCGGGTCGTCACCTTCCTCGACACCCCGGGCCACGAGGCCTTCACCGCCATGCGGGCCCGTGGGGCCGACGCCACCGACATCGTGGTGCTGGTGGTCGCGGCCGACGATGGGGTCATGCCCCAGACCCTGGAGGCGCTCGATCACGCTCGGGCGGCCGAGGTGCCGATCGTGGTGGCCATCAACAAGATCGACCGTGAGGGCGCCGACCCCCAGCGGGTGATGACCCAGCTCTCCGAACGCGGTCTCATCCCCGAGGACTGGGGCGGCGACACGATCATGGTGCCCCTGTCGGCGATGACCGGTGAGGGGGTCGACGATCTGATCGACAACCTGCTGGTGGTGGCCGAGATCGAGGATCTCCGGGCCACCCCCGATGGTCGGGCGGCCGGCACCGTGCTGGAGGCCCACCTCGACATCGGCCGGGGCCCGGTGGCCACCGTGCTGGTCGAGCGGGGCACCCTCCGGGTCGGAGATCCGATGGTGAGCGGAGCGGCCTGGGGCCGGGTCCGCGCCCTGATCAACGACCGGGGCGAGAACGTCAAGGTGGCCCCCCCGTCCACCCCGGTCCAGGTGCTCGGTTTGAGCGAGGTGGCCGAGGCGGGCGACCCCTTTATCGTTGCCCCCAACGAGAAGGTGGCCACCAAGGTGGCCGACACCCGGGAGCACTGGCAGCGTCTGGCCAGCCTCGGCCGGGACGCTTCCGCTACCAGCGGTGGCGCCAAGCTCGAGGACATCTTCAAGCAGATCCAGTCCGGCGAGGTGGCCACTCTCAACCTGATCGTCAAGGCCGACGTGAATGGTTCGCTCGAGGCGGTTACCGACAGCCTCCGCAAGCTGGAGCGGGACGAGGTGAAGCTGGCCTTCGTGCTCCGTAGCGTGGGCGGGATCACCGAGAACGACGTCCAACTGGCGGCGGCGTCCAACGCCACCATTCTCGGCTTCAACGTCCGGCCCGACCGCAAGGCGCGCGAGCTCGCCGAGCAGGAAAAGGTCGAGATCCGGACCTACGAGATCATCTACAAGCTGCTCGAAGACATCGAGAACGCCATGCTCGGCATGCTCGAGCCGGAGACCGAGGAAGTGGTTACCGGCGAGGCCGAGGTGCGCGAGGTCTTCCGGATCCCCCGGGTCGGGGCCGTGGCCGGCTGCATGGTCACCAATGGGGTCATCACCCGGGGCTCCAAGGTCCGCTTCCTGCGGGAGGGCACGGTCATCTGGCACGGCGCCATCCAGTCGCTCAAGCGGTTCAAGGACGACGTCCGCGAGGTGTCCAGCGGCTACGAATGCGGTATCGGCCTGTCCGACTTCCAGGATCTCAAAGAAGGCGACGTGATCGAAACCTACGAGGAGCGGGAGATCCCCCGCGAGGCCTGATCCGGCCCCCTGACCTCGGAGCCCTGCGGTGTACGTACTCGTTCTCCGGGTGGAGCTCCATCTACCCACTTCGCAGTCCCTGAAGGCGAAACGATCGTTGGTCACCCCCATCGTCCGTCATCTCGATCGGATGACGGGCGTTGGGGTGGCCGAGGTGGACCATCAGGACCTGTGGCAAAGGGCCACCCTCGGGGTGACCGTGGTCGGTTCGGCCCCCGCCGTGGTCGAACGCACCGCCGACGACATCGACCGCTACCTGTGGTCAACCAACGACATCGACATCATCGAGTCCGAACGTTCCTGGTGGGAGGAATGACCGGGCCACCGCCCGGGGTCACCACCCCAGCATTGCGGAGGATCACCCTATGAGCCGACGACCGAACCAGCGGGGCCGGGGCAGCAGCGGGGGAGGCGCCCGGCGCAAATCCCGGCCCGCGACCAACCGACAGTACCCCCGGACCGCCCGACTGAACGCCCTCATCCACGAGATCGTGGCCGACGAGCTGGGCCGGGCAGACGACGACCGCCTCGGCCTGCTCACCGTGACCGGGGTCGAGGTCGACGCCGAGCTCGATCGGGCCCAGGTGTTCCTGTCCACCCTGGACTCCGACCCCGACGCCGACCCCGACGCCGACGATGAGCTGCTGGAGATCCTGGCCGAGGAGTACCGCAAGCCCCTCCAGGCGGCCATCGCCCGGTCGGCCCGGCTTCGCAAGACCCCCGAGGTGGTCTTCGCCTTCGATCCCGCCATCCGCTCCGGGGCCCGGATCGATGAGATCCTGGCCGGGCTCGACACCGGAGCCGACCCCGACCCGGACCGGACCGGCCCCGGCGACCCGGAGCCCGGCCCCGGCGAGGACGGCTCCCGTCCCGGGGGCGCTCCGGCTGGGGCCGACGACCGGTGAGCCGCCGTCGCCGGCCGGACTCGGGGGCCGCCGGGGCCCTGATCGTCGACAAGCCGGCCGGTTGCACCAGCCACGACGTCGTCGACCAGGTGCGCCGCGCCCTCGGCACCCGCAAGGTCGGCCATGCCGGCACCCTCGACCCCGACGCCACCGGGGTCCTGGTCCTCGGGGTGGGCCCGGGTACCAAGCTTCTGAACTACGTGACCGGGGTGGACAAGGGCTACCGGGGCCGGATCCGGTTCGGGTCCGAGACCTCCACCCTCGACGCCGCCGGCGAGGTCACCGCCACCCACGACATGATGGTCACCGCCGACGAGGTGGCGGCGGCGGCCAAAACCATGGTCGGCCCCGGCCTCCAGGTGCCCCCGATGGTGTCGGCGGTCCGGATCGGGGGCCGACGGCTCCACGAACTGGCCCGGGAAGGCACCGAGGTGGAGCGCCCACCCCGGCCCATCGTCGTCCACCGGTTCGACACCAGCCCCACCGACGACCCCCTCGTCTACGAGGCCCGCGTCGTCTGCTCGTCCGGCACCTACATCCGTTCCCTGGCCGCCGACCTGGGAACCGCCCTCGGCGGTGGCGCCCACCTGACCGAGCTCCGCCGGACGTCGGTGGGGCCCTTCACCCTGGACGACGCCTGCGGCCTCGACGAGCTCCAGCTGCGACCCCTTCGGCACCTGGTCGCCCACCTCCCCGCCATCGTCATCGGGGCCGAGGACGTCCGGGCCATCGGTCACGGCCAGCCGGTGGCCATCGAACGGTCGATCCGGATCGAAGGCCCCCGACCGGCGCCGGGATCGCCGGAGCCTACCGGGCCGGCCCCGTTCGCGGTGTGCGACACCGACGACACCCTGGTGGCCATCGCGGCGCTCGAGGAGGGCCGCCTCGTTCCCGAACGGGTCCTGATCGGCGCCGACCGGTAACCTCTGCACTCTGTGAGATGCGTGCGCGACACCGAACGGCCTCTCGACCTCGAGGGCGAACACGCCGTGACCATCGGGGTCTACGACGGCGTTCATCTGGGTCACCAGCTGGTCATCCGACGGACCCGTGAACTGGCCACCGAGCGGGGCCTGGCCACCGCCCTGATCACCTTCGACCCCCACCCGGCCACCGTGATCCGGCCCGAGTCGGCCCCGAAGCTCCTCACCGGGCTGGAACACAAGCTCGAACTGGTGGCCGCCCAGGGTATCGACACCACCGTCGTGGTGCCCTTCGACGCCGAGCGGGCGGCCGAACCGGCGGCGGAGTTCGTCGACGAGCTGATCGTCGGGGCCCTCAAGGCCCGGGTGGTCGTCGTCGGCGGCAACTTCCACTTCGGCCGCGGTCGGGAGGGAACCACCGAACTGCTGGCCGAGCTGGGGGAGAAATACGGCTTCGAGGTCCACGCCCTCGACCTCCTGGAGGGGGCCAATGGTGGGGTCCAGCCCGTCTCGTCCACCGCGGTGCGGCGGGCCCTGGAACGATCCGACGTGACGGCCGCCGCCCAGATGCTGGGCCGCCCATTCGAGATCCGGGGCCCGGTGACCGAGGGCGATCGGCGAGGCCGCACCATCGGGTTCCCCACCGCCAATGTGGCCGTCCCCCGCCCCCTCGCTTTGCCCGCAGATGGAGTCTACGCCGGCTGGTATGTCCGGCCCGACGGGCAGCGCTGGCCCACCGCGGTGAACGTCGGCAAGCGACCGACCTTTTACGACAATGCGGAACATTCCCTCGTCGAAGCGCACCTGATCGGTTTCGACGGCGACCTCTACGGTGAGGCGGCCCGGGTGGAGCTCCTCCACCATCTCCGGCCCGAGCAGCGGTTCGACGGGATCGACGCCCTCGCCGCCCAGCTCCAGCGAGACATCATTACGGCCTTGAAGCTTCTCGGCGTCAGTCATTGACCCACCAAGTGGGTGGACTAGGGTCTAGGCCACCCAGCCCCCGGATTCGACGGCCGACCGCCGGCGATCCCGCCCCGAACCGGTCGAGGTTCAGCCCGAACCGGTAATGGTTCAGTGTCGGGTAATGGTTCAGTTTCGGGTAATGGGTCCGCAACCCCGAGGAGAAAACTCGAATGGACGAGAATCGGTCGCGTCGTTCAGCCAGCCGGTTGATCCGATTGTTCTGCCTGTGTTTCGCCGCGGCCTTGGTCGCCGGCGCCTGTGCCTCCGACACCACCGACGAGGCCAGTGATTCGACAGGTACCGACTCTTCGGCGGGGGAGGGCGGCACCGAGACCGGCACCGTCGATCTCGCCCAGGGCGGGAGCACCCTCGACTCGGTGAAGGAGGCCGGGGTGGTGAAGTGCGGCACCCGCGATGCCCTGCCCGGGTTCGCGGTGCTCGAGGCCGACGGTAGCCACCAGGGCTTCGACGCCGACTTCTGCCGGGTCATCGCCGCCGCCGTGCTGGGTGACGCCGAGGCGGTCGAGTTCGTCGACCTCGCCACCGACGACCGTTTCACCGCCCTCCAGTCAGGCCAGATCGATGTCCTGGTGCGCAACACCACCTACACCGCCAGCCGGGATGGTGCCGAGGGCGCAACCTTCGTCCAGCCGAACTTCTACGACGGCCAGGGGATGATGGTGGCGACCGGTAGCTACAACGCTCTGGAGGATATGAACGGAACCACGGTGTGCGTGGCGTCGGGCACCACCACCGAGGGCAACGTGTCGGCCGAGTTCGCCCGGCTCGGTCTCCAGGTCGAGGTGCTCTCCTTCGAGGACACCGACCTGATCCAGGAGGCCTTCGTCGGCGGTCGTTGCGACGGCTGGTCGGCGGACTACTCCCAGCTGGTGAGCCTCCGCTCCGTCTACCCCGAGGGCCCGGACGCCCTGACCATCCTGGACGGCACCTTCTCCAAGGAGCCGCTGGCCCCCGCCGTGCGTGACGGGGACAGCCAGTGGGCGTCCGCGGTGAACTGGGCCATCTACGCCACCATCCAGGCCGAGGAATGGGGCATCACCTCCACCAACATCGACGAGTTCGCCGGTTCGGCGAACCCCAGCATCGTGATGTTCCTCGGCGAGGAGGTCGACGGGGCCGTGCTCGATCCCGGGCTTGGGCTCCCGACCGACTTTGCTTACCAGGTGGTCAGCCAGGTCGGAAACTATGGTGAGATCTTCGACGCCAACCTGACCCCGATCGGGGTGGAACGGCGCCTCAACACCCTCTGGACCGAGGGCGGTCTGCTCTACTCACCCCCGTACCGCTGATCGGCCACCGCCGACGGTCGACGACAACCCCGATCCAATCGTGACGTTCGGCCCCCGCCGCCCACCGCGGCGGGGGCCGAGCGGTACCTCCCACCGATGACCCTCCCGTAACCGCGAGAGCGATGGCCCGATCCGACGACCACGATTCCGCCCGACGTGCCCGTGAAAGGCAGCGCCAGGACGTGGCGCGGGTCGTCGACGCGAAGCCGCCTCCGTGGCGCAATGTGCGGGTCCTGGCCTGGGTGGTCCAGCTGGCCGCCCTGGCCCTGGCCCTCACCATCATCGGGATCCTGGTCAACAACGTCCGGGTCAACAGCGCCAACATCGGGATCCCGACGGACTTCTCGGTCCTCGACCAGCCGGCCGGCTTCGAGATCCCCGGGAACGCGATGCGGAGCACCCAGCCGGTCCGTGACGCCATCGTGGTGGGCACCCTCAACACCCTGCGGGTGGTGGTGGTCGGGATCGTGGCCGCCACCGTCCTCGGCACCGCTATCGGGGTCGGCCGCCTATCCGGCAACTACCTGGTCCGCACCGTGTGCCGGGTCTACGTCGAGATCATCCGCAACGTACCCCTGCTCGGCCTGCTGGTGTTCGCCTATCTGGGCCTGGTCCTCAACGCCTTGCCCACGATCGACGACCCGTGGCGGCTCGGCTCGGTCCTGATCGTCTCCAACCGGGGTCTGGCCGTGCCCTGGCTGGTCGGCAACCTGTGGGCCCTGCTCGGCGTGGCCGTCCTGGCCGCGGTGGTCGGCCGGCTGGTCATGCGGTGGCGCCAGCGGACCGCCGAAGCCACCGGCGCCCCGGCCCGGGATCTCCTGTGGGGCGGGGTGGTGTTCGTCGGCCTCGTCCTGGCCGGCGCCGTCCTGGTGGGTGATCAGGTCACCACGCCGAGTGTGGACGGGCGCCGCATCGACGGTGGCATCATCCTCCAGCCCGAGTACTTCGCCCTCCTGGTCGCCCTGGTCGTCTACACGGCGAGCCATATCGCCGAGATCGTGCGTGGCTCCATCCAGGCGGTGCCCCGCGGCCAGTTCGAGGCGGCGGCGGCCCTGGCCCTGGGCCCGTGGGCCCGGATGCGGCGGATCATCCTGCCCCAGGCGTTCCGGATCGCCCTGCCCGCCATCGGCAACCAGTACCTGAACCTGCTGAAGAACTCGTCGCTCGGCTTCGCCGTCAGCTACTTCGAACTGACCAAGGTGACCACCACCGCCATCGGCAACCGGGCACCGGCCGTGCCCGCCTACATCGTGTTGATCGCCATCTACCTCGCCTTCTCCCTGGTCGTGTCCCTGCTGGTCAACCTGGCCAACCGGCGCCTGCAGGTGGTGAGCCGATGACCCCTCCCGTTACCACCCCGGAACGATCGACCGGTCGTATCGCGGCCGCCTGGCGGTGGGCCCACAAGAATCTGTTCCGTTCGTTCGGGGACGCCCTGGTCACCCTCGTCGTCGGCGCGATCAGTGCGTACGTGCTGTACCGGTTCCTCCGGTTCGTGTTCGTAACCGGCCGTTGGGACATCGTCCGGGTCAACCTGTCGTTGTTCATGAAGGGCACCTGGCCGTCCGATCAGCTCTGGCGGCTGTCGGTGACGGTCATCGGCGTGGCCACCCTCGGAGGCCTGGTGGCCGGCCACATGGCCCGTCGCCAGCGTGAGATGGATCCCGGCCCACCCCCGCCACCGGCGGAACGGGTCCGGGGCCTGATTGCCCGACTGTGGCCCGGCCTGCTGGCCCTGCTCCTGCTCCTGTTGCTCACCGCCACGGCCGGGCCGTGGCTGCTGACCCTGGCCGCGGCGGCCGGGTTCCTGGCCGCCCGCCTGATCGGGGGCCTCGTGCCCACCCGGAGCGCCACCCCGGTGGTCCTGGTCGTGATGGTCGGCGGGATCGCCCTGGTGTGGCTGCTGACCGCCGGGGTGCCGCTCGACGGCTGGGGTGGGCTCATGCTCAACCTGTCCCTCGCCGCGGTGGCCATCAGTCTCTGCTTCCCGGTCGGGGTGGTCATGGCGCTCGGTCGACGATCGGACTACCCGATCGTCCGACTGTTGTGCACCGCCTACATCGAGCTGTTCCGCGGCACCCCCCTCATCGCCCTGCTGCTGATGGCCAACGTGGCCATCGGCTTCTTCATCCCCTCCAGCCTGGACCCCGGTCCGGTGCTCAAAGCGATCGTGGTGCTGGTGCTGTTCACCGGCGCCTACGTGGCCGAGATCGTCCGCGGCGGCCTCCAGTCGGTGCCGACCGGCCAGATCGAGGCGGGCCGGGCCCTGGGACTGTCCACCCTCGCCGTTACCCGACGGATCGTGCTGCCCCAGGCCCTCCGCAACGTCATCCCGGCCCTGGTGGGCCAGTTCATCAGCCTGTTCAAGGACACCACCCTGGTGGGTGCGGCCATGGTGGTCACCGATCTGCTGGCCGCCGCCGAGGCCTCCACTGCCCAGACCGGGTTCCGGGGTCAGGGCCTCATCGTCGAGAGCCTGGTGTTCGTGCTGCTCATCTTCTGGGCCGGCTCGTACACCATGTCGAATGAGAGCCAACGTTTCGAGTCCCGTCTGGGGGTAGGTCGATGAGTGACATGATCGTCATGGAAGGGGTCGAGAAGTACTACGGCGACTTCCAGGCCCTCAAGGACATCAACCTCACCGTGGCCCGCCAGGAGGTGGTGGTGGTCATCGGGCCGTCCGGCTCCGGCAAGTCGACCATGATCCGCTGCATCAACCGTCTGGAGGAACACGACGGCGGCCGGATCGTGGTGGACGGCACGGTGCTCTCCGACGACGTCCGCAACATCGCCGAGATCCGCCGGGAGACCGGCATGGTGTTCCAGAGCTTCAACCTGTTCCCCCACCTGACCGTCCTGGAGAACGTGACCCTGGCCCCTCGCCTGGTGCGACGCACCCCCAAGGCCGAGGCCGAACGCTCTGCCATGGCCCTGCTGGAGCAGGTCAAGATCCCCGACCAGGCCGGCAAGTACCCGGGCCAGCTGTCGGGAGGCCAGCAGCAACGGGTGGCCATCGCCCGGGCCCTAGCCATGAAACCCAAGGTCATGCTGTTCGACGAGCCCACCTCGGCCCTCGACCCGGAGATGATCAACGAGGTGCTCGACTCGATGGTCGCCCTGGCCCACGAGGGTATGACGATGATCGTGGTCACCCACGAGATGGGCTTCGCCCGCCAGGTGGCCGACCGGGTGGTGTTCATGGCCGACGGGGAGATCGTCGAGGTCGGCACCCCGGAGCACTTCTTCACCGACCCACAGGAGGAACGGACCCGCCTGTTCCTCTCCCAGATCCTCTAGGGGTCCCGCTCTCCCCGGGCGGCCGTGAACGGTGGACGGCCCGGGAGCTACGGTGAGCGGACCCACCGGATCGCTCCGGCACCCGGCCGAGTGATCCCGACGATCGAGGGGGATTCGTGGACCTGCGACTTGACGGCAAGACGGCTCTGGTGACCGGGGGCTCGGCCGGGATCGGCAAGGGCATCGCGGCTGAGTTCGCCAAGGCGGGCGCCAACGTGATGATCGTGTCCCGCAAGGCCGAGAAGTGCGAGGCCGCCGCCGACGAGCTGAACGCCCTCGGGGGTGGCCAGGTCGACTGGCGGGCCGGTCACACCGGCGACCTCGAAGGGGGCCGGGCCATCATGGACGACACCATCGGGCGGTTCGGCTCCCTCGATGTGCTGGTGAACAACGCGGCCACCAACCCACACGCCGGGCCGGTCATCGACTGTGAGGCCGGGGCCTTCGACAAGACCTACGAGGTGAATCTCCGCGGCCCGTTCCTGTGGACGCAGAACGCCTGGCAGGCCTGGATGCGGGAGAACGGCGGGTCGGTCATCAATATCGCCTCCGTCGGTGGATACTCCACCTCAGCCGCCCTCGGGGTGTACTGCATCCTCAAGTCGGCCCTTATCCACATGACCAAGCAGCTCGGGGCCGAGCTCGGTCCCCGAGTCCGAGTGAACTGCATCGCCCCCGGCCTGATCCGGACCGACTTCGCCCGGGTCCTGTGGGACGGCGAGCGTGGCCCCCAGATCGCCCAGCAGTACCCCCTGAAGCGGCTGGGGGAACCGGAGGACATCGGCCGGGCCGCCCTGTTCCTGGCTGCCGACGCGGCCTGGATGACCGGTCAGACCCTGGTGCTCGACGGCGGGGAGCTGATCGGGATCGCCGAGGAGCTCCCCCTGGCCTGACCGGGCCGGTGGGGGAGGGGGGAGGCGACCGGGCGGCCCGGTACGCTGGTCGGCCGCTGTCGACCTGGCTGAGCCGGTGCGACGGCCGGGCCCCGGGTCCCACCTCCCACCCCAATCCCAGTCAGGAGCACCGCATCGTGAGCAAGCCAGCCGCCAACCTTCCCCCCAAGGCGCCCACCATCGAGAAGTACGCCAAGACCTCGGGCGACACCGGCTCTCCCGAGGTGCAGATCGCCCTCCTGACCGACCGGATCAACCATCTCACCGAGCATCTGAAGACCCACCGCAAGGACCACCACAGCCGGAAGGGTCTGCTCAAGCTCGTCGGTCGCCGCCGGCGCCTCCTCGACTACCTGGCCAAGATCGACGTCGAGCGCTACCGGACGGTCCGCGACTCCCTCGGCCTCCGCCGCTGATCCACCCCCGGCGCCCGGGGCATCCGGCTCGTCGGAGCGCCCCGACCGGTGGGCCGTCGTGGCCGGGGTCACCGGTATGGCGCCACAGGTGTGTCGCGCCCCGCTATCCTTGATCCCCGAAGGCGTCAGGCGACGTGCCCGGCGCTGGCGCGAGGTCAGCTGCCAGTTTCCGAGTCCTCAGCTCGTGCCCCACACGGTCGACGTGTGAACCACGAACATCCCGTTCAAAGGCCGGTCCGGTCGGGATCTCCGCGAAGCCCCGGTTATACGCGGAGTCTGGGTGATCGAAATCTGGGATCTGATCTGCGCCCCCGCCCGCCGCGATGGTCGCAGCGGTTTAAATCAAGGAGACAACTGATCCCATGACGGAAGCGCTTTCCGTTCACGGGTCCGTCACCAACGGTGACGGACCGGACATGGTGCTGGAGACGGGCCGGTTGGCCGGTCTCGCCGGCGGCTCGGTGATGGCCCGTATGGGCGATACCACGGTGCTCGCCACCGCTACCGCGGCCAAGTCCCCCCGTGACAATGCCGATTTTTTCCCCCTCACCGTCGACGTCGAGGAGCGGTCATACGCCGCGGGCAAGATCCCGGGTTCGTTCTTCCGGCGTGAAGGCCGGGCCCCCGACACCGCCACCCTGACCGCCCGGCTGATCGACCGGCCGCTGCGGCCCTCCTTCCCGGACGGCTACCGCAACGAGACACATGTGGTCATCACGGTCCTGTCGGCCGACCAGGAGAACCCCCACGACGTCCTGGCCATCAACGCCGCCTCGGCGGCCCTGATGGTGTCCAACATCCCGTTCAGCGGCCCCATCGGGGCGGTGCGCCTGGCCTACACCTCCGAGGGTGAGTGGATTCCCCACCCCAGCTACGGCGAGGGCGACGAGTCGTCGTTCGAGATCGTCGTGGCCGGTCGTCAGCTCGACAACGGCGACGTCGCGGTCATGATGGTGGAGGCCGGCGGCACCGAGCAGGCCTGGAACAACTACCAGGGCGGAGCCCCGAAGGTCGACGAAGCGGCCCTGGCCGGGGCTCTCAAGGAGTCCGAGCAGTACATCAAAGCCTCGATCGCCCTCCAGCTCGAACTGGTCGAGGCGGCGGGCGGTCGCCAGCCGTTCATGGAGTTCCCGCCCATGGTCGACTACACCGACGACCAGTTCGCGGCCATGAGCGAGGCTGCCGACGCCCGGCTCGTCGAGGTGATGGGCATCGCCGACAAGACCGAACGCACCGAGGCCGAGAACGCCCTGCGGAGCGAACTGGTGGCCGAGCTGGGTGCCCGGTTCGAGGCCGAGGGTGACCACAAGGTCACCGGTCAGCTCAAGAACGCCTTCCGGGCCGTTTCCAAGGCCGTCGTCCGCCGCCGGATCGTCAACGACGGTGTCCGGATCGACGGCCGCGGCCCGGCCGACATCCGGCCCCTCTCGGCCGAGGTGGGGGTGCTGCCCCGGGTGCACGGCTCCGGCCTGTTCCAGCGGGGCGAAACCCAGGTGCTCAACATCACCACCCTGGGCATGAAGAAGATGGACCAGCTGATCGACGGGATCGACCCGACGACCCGCAAGCGGTACCTGCACCACTACAACTTCCCGCCGTTCTCCACCGGTGAAACCGGCTTCATGCGGGGCCCGAAGCGCCGCGAGATCGGCCACGGCCTCCTGGCCGAGCGGGCTCTGGTCCCGGTCGTGCCGCCCCTCGACGAGTGGCCCTACACCATCCGTCTGGTGTCGGAGGTCCTGTCGTCCAACGGTTCGACGTCGATGGCGTCGGTGTGCGGCTCCACCCTGTCCCTGATGGACGCCGGTGTCCCGGTCAAGGCCCCGGTGGCTGGGATCGCCATGGGCCTGGTGTTCGCCGAGGGCAAGTACACCACCCTCACCGACATCCTCGGTGCCGAGGATGCCTTCGGCGACATGGACTTCAAGGTGGCCGGTACCGCGACCTTCGTCACCGCCCTCCAGCTCGACACCAAGATCGACGGGATCCCGGCCGAGGTCCTGGCCCAAGCCCTCGACCAGGCCAAGACGGCCCGGATGACCATCCTCGAGGTCATGGCCGGCGCCATCGCCGAGCCCCGCTCCGACGTGCGCCCCGGGGCACCGAAGATCGTGTCGTTCGAGATCCCGGTCGACACGATCGGCGACGTGATCGGCCCCAAGGGGAAGGTCATCAACTCGATCCAGAGCGAGACCGGTGCCGACATCAGCGTCGACGACGACGGTGTCGTCGGGGTCGTGTCCATCTCGGCCACCGATTCCGAGGTCGTCGACGAGGCCGAACGCCAGATCCGCCTGATCCTCGACCCGCCCACCGCCGATGTCGGCGCCGTCTACCCGGGCCGGGTGGTGAACATCACCAAGTTCGGTGCGTTCGTCAACATCCTTCCCGGCCGCGACGGCCTGCTCCACATCTCCAAGATCGGCGGCAACCGCCGCATCGACCGGGTGGAGGACGAGCTCGAGCTCGGGCAGGAGGTCGAGGTGGTGGTGGAGGACATCGACCCCAACGGCAAGATCTCCCTGCGGATGTCCGGGGATGACAGTGAGCCGTCGACCAGCAACGGCAGCGACCGCGGTTCCAGCCGCGACCGCGGTTCGAGCCGGGGCGGCGGCTCCGGCCGCGACAGCGGACGTGGCGGCGGCACCGCCACCGCCACCCGCGAAGACGTGGTCGAGGTCGGCTTCGAGGACGGCTTCGATCGTGAGGCCGCCGACACCTTCGGCGAGCTCGGCCCGGAGGGTGACGCCCTGGACGAGGACCGCGGCCGCGGCCGCGGCCGCGGTCGTGGCCGTGGCGGCAGCGGTGGTGGTGGCCGTGGTCGCGGCCGCGGTCGTGACCGGCGCTGAGCCCGCCTGAACCCCTCCATCCTCCTCTGGTCGTCGCGACGACCTGATCCGACGGCCGCCCCGGAACGAGTCCGGGGCGGCCGTCCGCGTTCCCGGCCGGGGCCGCGTCCCTCCGATCGGGGGTTCGTGATATACACGACGTTCCTGTTGGGTGCAGGTGTTCTCGTGGAGGTCGAATGCGCAGAGTTCCGGGCCTGGCCGCGGCGGTGGCCGCCGTGCTCATCGGGACGGCGGCCTGCAGTTCGGACCCGGGATCCTCGGGTGGCGGCGAGGCCGCCGGTGAGGTCGATCCCGGCCCGATCGCCGAGTTCCTGGGCCTCGACGACGCCGCCGGCGGGGACGGCGAGCAGCGCTACCTGGAGGAGGAGCGCAACCGCCAGGAGTTCATCCGGCAGTGCATGGCCGAGCAGGGTTTCGAGTACGTACCCGTCGACCCGCCTGAGCCGTCCTCCTCCGGTACCGAGCTCGACTGGGGCACCCGGGAATGGACCGAGACCTACGGTTTCGGCCTGAGCACGCTCATGTTCACCCAGGAGAGTGTCGGCCCGGACCTGGTCGGAGTCGACTTCGGGACGGTACTGGCCGAGCCGCCAGACCCGAACCAGGAGGCCATGGACCAGATGGACGAGTCGGAGCGGGCCGCCTACCAGGACGCGCTGTACGGCGGAGGCCTGACGTACGACGAGTCGATGACCGACGAGGAACTGCAGGCCGAGGCCGACACCGACCCGGCCGGCCTGGGTTGCGAGGGCCGGGCCTATTCCGAGGCCACCAGTTCCAACGAGGAGCAGTTCTACACCGACTTCGGCGATGAGCTCGACGACCTCTACCAGCGGGTGGAGAGCGACCCCCGGATCGTCGAGGCCCAGACCGAGGTGGACGCCTGCGTCGGTGAACGCGGCCTCGATTACACGAGCGAGGAGGAGTTCACCACGGCCGTCCTGCCCGAACTGGCCGAGATGGGCACGTCGTCCGAGTCCACCGATGCGTTCGACGAGCCGATACTCTCCGACGCCGACCGTGAGAAACTGGCAGGGATCCAGGCTGACGAGATCGAGCTCGCCCTTGCCGTGGAGGACTGTGGCGGGGGGCGGACGATGATGGGACTGGCCCGCGAGGTTTCGGCCGAGTATGAGCAGGAATTCCTCGATGAGCACGCCGGCGAACTGGAGCAGTACGCGGGCTGAACCCTGGTCGGATCCGTCGGTGTGAGTCCGTCGCGGTGGCCGACGACCATTTGCTCCCCGCCGCGACGGATCGCCGACCCTGTCGCGCGACACTGGACGGGATTTGGGTGGCGGCCCGATCTCGGTGATCTTCATGGTCGTTCGGGCGTGGGTAGGCGATCCATGACAGATCACAGGATCCGGGCGACGACTACATTCGCGAACTCCGGTTGGCACCGGGGAAGCGGGGGATGGAAGATATGCGCTTGATGCATCGCCGCTCGTTCAAGACCATGGCCGCGGGCCTGATGGGGGTGGCCCTCGTGGCCGGCGCCTGCGGCTCCGACAACGACACGGAGGCGTCCAGCGACGGGGGCGAGACGGCGAGTCCGCTGGCCGACTACCTCGGCATCGGTGACGTGCGTTCCGAGGACGGCCAGGCCCAGTTCATCGAGATGGAACGCAGCCGCCAGGACTTCGTGCAGCAGTGCATGGCCGAGGAGGGATTCGAGTACACGCCGCTCGATCCGAACGACTACACGGGTTTCGTCGTCACCGGCGACATCGAGTACGGCACCCCGGAATGGGTGGAGACCTACGGCTTCGGGGTGAGCACCCTCCGCTTTACCACCGAACAGGTCGGTCCGGATCTGGTCGGCGTCGACCTGAGCGCTCTGACAACCGCAGAGAACAACCCGAACCTGGCCGCTATGGAGAGCATGTCCGACAGTGAGCGGGCCGCCTACGAAAAGGCGCTATACGGCGATTCCATCGGAATCGACGAGTCGATGACCGACGAGGAGGCGGCCGACGCCAGTGAGAATATCGACTTCTCGACCATGGGGTGTGAGGGTCGTTCGTACAGTGAGGCCGAGGGCGCGAACCTGGTGAAGTTCTTCACCGACTTCGAGCAGGAGCTGTCCCAGATGGAGGAGAGGATCAGCAGTGATCCGCGCATGGTCGAGGCGGGGAACGAGGTGAATTCCTGTGTGGCGGAACAGGGCCTCGAGTACACCAGTGAGGAGGCGTTCACCGAGGCGGTGGAACCCGATCTCGCCGCCATGGGGCAAGGCGAACCGGGTGCCGGCGCCACCGACCCGGCCACGGCCGATGGGGTCGCCGCCGACGGGACCGACCCGGCCGCCGCCGACGAGGGCGACCTGTCGGCCTCGTACACCCTGCCGGAGCTGACCGCCGCCGAGAAGGAACGGCTCGGTGAGATCCAGGCCCAGGAGATCGAGCTGGCCACCGCGGTTGAGGACTGTGGCGGCGGCTCCAACCTCGAGGAGCTCCGCCGCGAGGTCAGTGCCGAGTACGAGCAGGAGTTCATGGACGAACACGCCGACGAGCTCGGGGCCTACGCTCCGTGAACCGGCGGCCTGAGGGACGGAGACGCCTCAGCCGCCGGCCCGGGGTTTCGGCGTCCCCGGAGGAGGCCGCCGGCGAGACGTCGACGGGCCCCGGAACCGGACCCGACGGGCTCGACCCGGCCGACGCCGGGTCGAACGGGCCCGACCCGGCGACGGCCGGCTCCACCCCGACCGACGGAGCCGGTGCCGGGGACACGACCCGCCTGCCGACGGCCCGGGCGGTCCCGCCCACCGCCGTTCCATCCGGGCCTCCCCGCCTGGGACCGTCGAACCCGCCGGTACCCGATATCGGCGCCGACGACCCCACCCCGGCCGGTGACACCGCCGGCGGCGCCGGCCTGGTCCGGCTCGACCGGCGGGCCCTGCTGGCCCTGGTGGCTGCGGTGGCCGTCCTGTCCGCCGTCATCGGGTGGGTGGCCGGTCAACGCATCAAGTCCCCGGCCGAGATCGCGGCCGAACAGCAACCACCGGCGCCGTCGGTGATCACCGCCGCCCAGGAGCAGCGGGTGTTGTCCCAGGACGTGGTGGCCCGCGGCACGGTACGGGCCGGCGACGCCACCGAGCTGACGGTGACCGCCCCGCCGGGGGCGGAAGCCATCGTCACCCGCCTCCCCATCGCCGCCGGCTCCAATGTGGAGGAGGGACTGGCTGTCATCGAGGTGTCGGGGCGTCCCGTGATCGCCCTCCAGGGTGCGCTGCCCGCGTTCCGCAACCTGATCCCGACCCTCCAGGGCCCTGACGTCCTCCAGCTCGAAGAGGCCCTGGCCCGGCTCGGCTTCGATCCCGGACCCGTCGATGCGGTGTACGACCAGGCCACGGCGGGCGCAGTGGACCGCCTGTACCGGGCCGCCGGCTACACCCCGCCGGAGACGTCGTCCGAGGACGCCGCCGCGGCCAGCGCAGCGGAGGAACTGGTGAGCTCCCGGCAGACCGCACTCACGGCGGCCGAGGACGCCCTCGACCAGGCGACGGAGCCGGTGCAGGAGTCCACCAGGCTCCAGCTCGACCAGTCCGTCAATCAGGCCGACGCCGGCCTGGCCTCGGCGCGGGTGGCGTCGGACCAGGCCAAGTCGGCGGCCGCGACCGACACGACCGGCGCCCGTGACGCAGTCGGTGCCGCCACCTCAGCCCAGCAGACGGCCAGGTCCCGCTACGACCAGGCGGCCGCCGGGACCCATCCCGACACCGGAGCGCCACCGACCGCCGACGAGGTGTCCGCCCTTCAGGCCGAGCTCGACCAGGCCGACGCCGGGCTGGCCGCGGCCAACGACCAGCTCGCGGCAGCCGAGGCGGTCGAGGCGGCCACCACGACCGAACAGGACCAGGCGGTCCGCGACGCCGAGTCGACCCTGGCCATCGCCCGGGCCACCCGGTCCGAGACCCTGGCCGCCGGTGACGTGGCTGGGCTCCGTACCGACGTCAGCTCGGCCCGACAGGCCCTGGACTCGGCCGAGGCCGACCTGGCCGACGCCAACGCCAAACAGGGGGCCTGGATGCCGGTGGGGGAGGTCGTGTTCCTGTCCACGATGCCCCGCCAGGTCCAGCAGGTGAACGTCGAGGTCGGGGCCACCCCCAGCGGGCCGGTGATGACCATCGCCGGGGCCGACACGGTGGTCCGATCCGGCGTCTCGGCCGCCGACAAGGAGCTGATCCAGGTCGGCGCCGAGGCCACCCTCGACGACCCCGACCTGGACCTCTCGGTCCCGGCCCGGGTCGCCGAGGTGGCCGACACCCCGGGTGGCGTCGACCTGTCCGACGACCGCTACGGGCTGGAACTGGTGCCGATCGAGCCGCTACCACCCGAGGCCCTCAACGTGAACCTCCGGGTGTCCATCCCGGTGTCGAGCAGTGACGGCGAGGTCTTGGTGGCCCCACTGGCCGCCCTGTCGGCGGCCCCCGACGGGGCGGCCCGGGTCGAGGTACAGCGGGCGGACGGATCCACCGAGATGGTCCCGGTCCGGACCGGGATCGAAGCCGACGGCTATGTCGAGATCGCCCCCCTCGGGGGCGCGGTGCTGGGGCTCGAGGACCGGGTCGTTGTTGGCGCCGACTCCGGCGGTGCCGGTGACGGCAGCTCCTCGGCCAGGAACGACACCGGGGACGACGAACCGGGCGGCGAGGGTGACGACGGGGACGACGGTGGCGGGTGAGGCGCCGCCGGCCCCGGACCCGATCGTGGAGCTGACCCCGCCGGTCGACGATCCCGACGATCCCGACGGTCGCGACGTCCCCGTCATCGAGTTCGAGCAGGTCAGCCGGGTCTTCCCCGGTCCACCGGTGGTGGAGGCCCTCCGGTCCGCCGACCTGCTCGTCGACCGCGGCCAGTACCTGGCCGTGATCGGCCCGTCCGGATCGGGGAAGTCCACCATGCTCAATCTCCTCGGCCTGCTCGACCGGCCCACCTCGGGCCGCTACCGGCTGAACGGCCAGGACACCTCGGCTCTGACCGAGGCGGAACGGGCCGGGCTGCGGGCCTCCGAGATCGGCTTCGTCTTCCAGTCGTTCCACCTGCTGGGCTCGCGGACCAACGTCGAGAACGTGATGCTGTCCGAGGTGTACCGGCCTGGCGGGGAGCTCGACCGCCGCGAACGTTCCGTGGCCGCCCTCAAGGCGGTTGGGCTAGGTCACCGCCTCGACGGGAACCCGACCACCCTGTCGGGGGGGGACCGTCAGCGGGTGGCCGTGGCCCGGGCCTTGGTGTCCTCACCCAGTGTCCTGCTGGCCGACGAACCGACCGGCAACCTCGACACCACCACCGGTGAGCAGATCATGGAGCTGTTCGGGCAGCTCCACGCCGAGGGCCTGACGGTGGTGCTCATCACCCACGACCCGACGGTGGCCCGGCGGGCCCAACGGGTGGTGCGGATCCAGGACGGCATCCTCACCGCCGAGGCCGGCGCCGGCCTCGGCGGGGTGGGTGCCGGCCCGGCACACCGCCCATGAGGGCGCCGACGCCCTCGGTCTTCAGCCTCCGCGACCTGACCGCGGAGGTGACGATCGCCCTGACCGCCCGCCCTGGTCGGACCATCCTGACCGCCCTGGGCACCATCCTCGGGGTGGCCGCCCTGGTGGCCACCCTCGGCCTGGCCAAGACGGCCGGCAACCAGATCGTGTCCCGTTTCGACGAGCTCGAGGCCACCCAGGTCCAGATCCAGCCGGCCGACCAGGGGGGATCGTTCGGTGGCGGGTCGTCCCGGGTGGTCCGCGACGTGATCCCGTGGGACGCCGAGGACCGCCTCGTCCGCCTCAACGGGGTGACCGCGGCCGGCATCATCAGCGCCGTCGACATCGGCACCGAACGGATCCGTTCGGTGCCGGTGGAGGGCATGACCGACCTCAACCTGCCCGTCATCGGGGCCAGCCCCGGCCTGTTCGGGGCGGTCCGGGCCTCAGTGGCCACCGGACGCCTCTACGACGCCGGACACGAGGAACGGGCCGACAACGTGGTGGTGCTCGGACCCGGCGCGGCCCAGCGGCTGAACATCACCCGGGTCGACAACGTCCCCGCCGTGTTCATCGGCGACCAGTCGTACGCGGTCATCGGCGTCCTGGCCGATGTGGCCCGGCACCCCGAGCTCCTCAACGCCCTCGTGCTGCCCATGTCCACGGCCCGGGAGGAGTTCGACCTGCCCGCGGTGGAGGAGGCCGTCATCGACGTCCAGGTCGGCGCGGCGGAGCAGGTGGGCGGCGAGGCCGCCGTGGCCCTGGTCCCCAACAACCCCGAACTGTTGGCCGTGGCCGTCCCCCCGGCCCCCCAGCGGGTGCGGTCCGGGGTGGCCGACGACCTCAACGCCCTGTTCCTCGTGCTCGGCGGGGTGTCACTGCTGGTGGGGGCGATCGGTATCGCCAACGTGACCCTGGTGTCGGTGCTGGAACGGGTGGGCGAGATCGGCCTGCGGCGGGCCCTGGGCGCCACCCGTCGCCACATCGCTGTCCAGTTCATCGCCGAGTCGGTGGCCCTCGGGGCCTTGGCCGGCTTGCTCGGCACCAGCCTGGGGATCCTGACCGTGGTGGTGGTGTCGGCCTCCCGGGAATGGACCCCGGTGCTCGATCCGTGGCTGCCGCTCGCCGCCCCGGTGCTCGGGGCCGTCATCGGCTTGGTGGCGGGCACGTACCCGGCGTGGAAGGCGGCCAGCACCGAGCCGATCGCCGCCCTCCGGGGGGCGGCCTGACCGGCGGGCCCCGGTTCCGCTCCGGGGCCGGCCCGTCCGGGACGGTGGGGTAGAGTGACCCCCATGGCTGGGTCGCCGACGCCAGGGTCCGAGACGGGGCCAGACACAGGTCGAGAGATCGGTCCGGATACGGGGGTGGCGGGGGGAACGTCCGACACCCCGGCCGGCCCGATCACGGTGGGCGTGGTGGGCGCGGCCGGCCGGATGGGAAGCCTGGTCTGCGCCACCGTGGCCGCCCAGGCCGACCTGAAGCTGGTGGCCGAGGTCGACCCGAGCTTCACCGACCACCGGGCCGGTGGTCTCGACCGGCTGGTCGCCGCCGGGGCCGACGTGGTCGTCGACTTCACCCACCTCGAGGCGGCCCGGTCCAACCTCGAGTTCTACGCCGACCACGCCATCCACGCCGTCGTCGGCACCTCCGGGTTCACCGCCGCCGACGTCGACCACCTAGCCCCCCGGTTCCGCCGTTCCAACGGGCTCATCGTGCCCAACTTCGCCATCGGCGCCGTCCTGATGATCCGATTCGCCGAACAGGCGGCCCCCTGGTTCGACACCGCGGAGATCATCGAACTCCACCACGACGCCAAGGTGGACGCCCCCAGCGGTACCGCCATCGGCACCGCGGAGCGTATGGCCGCCGCCCGGCCGGCCTGGGCGCCCGATCCCACCACCACCGAGACGATCCCGGGCGCCCGGGGCGCCACCGGTCCGGGCGGGATCCCCATCCACTCGGTCCGGATGCGTGGCCTGACCGCCCACCAGGAGGTCGTCTTGGGCGCCGTCGGCCAGACCCTGACCCTCCGCCACGACTCCTTCGACCGTGAGTCGTTCATGCCCGGCGTGGTCCTGGCCGTCCGCCGGGTCCCCGAGCTGAGCGGCCTCACCGTCGGCCTCGACCAGGTCCTTTTCTGATGGGTCGACGTCGACGCCGTTCCGGGACGGACCAGCCGGCGGTCGCCCCGCCGCCCCCACCTCCGCCCGTCGGGCGGCCCCGGCCCGGCCCACCGCCCATCGGGTTCGTCAGCCCGCCCTGGACGGCCTCCCCGACGTCCGGGGCCCGGGCCGGTGCCATCGACGCCGAAGCCGGGGAACGGGTACTGCGACGGGCGATCGAACTGGCCGAGACGGCGGCCGCCACCTCACCCGAGGAGGGCTTCACCGTGGTCACCCTGGCCGCGGTGGCCGCGGAGCTCGACCTGCCCCCGTCCGCTCTCGCCGCCGCCCTGGCCGAGCACCGGGTGGGGGCGGACCTCGCCCAGGGTCGTCGGTCGGTCCTCGACCGGGTCTTCGGCCCCGGCATGGTGGCGGTGCGGGAGCACAGCAAGCTGCCCGGTGACACGGCCCAGGAAACGATGCGCGAGGTGCTCCGCCGCCGGCACCTGTTCGAGACCGTCGTCGACCGGGAGGGCACGGTGGTGGCCCGACCCCGGCGGGGCGTGGTGACGGCCCTGACCCGCGGGGTGCGGTCGGTGTCCGGCCGCTCGTCGGGCCTGACCCGGGTGCGCGAGGTCAAGGGGGCGGCCGTGACCGCCCCCACCGGGGAGACGGCGGTGTGCCTCACGGCGGACGTGCGCGACCAGCGGACCCAGGCCATCGCCGCCGGATCGGCCGTGGCCGCCACCGGGGCGGCCGCCGTATCGGCCGTGGCCGTGGTGGCCACCGCCCCGGTCGCCCTGGTCGGACTGCCCGTGGCCGTAGCCGGAGGGTGGGCGGTCTCCCGCACCACCCACTGGTACCGGGTCCGCCGGGTCACCGACGAGGTGACGGTCACCGCCGGTCAGGTCGCCTCCGGGCAGGCCCCGGCCAGTCTGATCGACCGGGTGCTCGGTCAGTCGGCCAAACCGTCGCCGCCCGCCGGGCCGGTCTCCCCGGCCTGAGTCCCCTCTGCCCCGTCCCCGGCCGGGTCGTCGTCGGCCCCACCGTCGTGTGAGGGGGACCCGGTGGCCTCACCGTCGTCCCCGCCGCCACCGTCTTGGGGGCTGTCCCCGGACCGGAGCAGGTTGAGGTCGGAGTCGGATCGGCGGAACTCACCGAACACGGTCCAAGCCACCACCACGGCCGACAGGATCAGCAACGGGGTCCGGTAGCGGGCGATCAGGTCGAGGATGGTTTGGATGGGGGAGGAGAAGGCGGCTCCCAGGGTGCGGATCAGGACCAGCCGGGCCACCGTGCCGGTGAGGTTGAGCACGATGAACACCTTGACCCGGACCCCGGTGGCGGCGGCCATGGCGCAGATCAGGTTGTTGGGCGCCAGGAAGATCAGCGGATACGAGGCCCGACGGAACAGCCGTTCACCGTCCCGGATGAGGGGCCCGTAGGTGCGGCTGCGACGCTCGGTCCAGGCGATGGCCCGGTCGCCGTACCACAGGCCGAGCAGGTAGTAGAGGGGGTCGGACACGACCAGGCGGACGAAACCGACGGTGTAGTAGAGCCCGGCCGACAGCTGGTTGGTGGCCAGGGCCAGGTTCCGGTTGCGGGGGTTCAGGGCGATCAGGGCCGCCGGGTACCGGTCGACGATGCCGGCCAGGACGAGGTCGCCGAGCAGGGCCGCCGTCTGTGACACGATCACGAAGCCGATCACGGTTCGCACGATCCACCGGTCCGGCGGATGACCCCGTTCGAAGAGCACAGACTGAGTGTGGCAGCCGATCCCCCGCCTACCGCCCGGGAGGCCGAATTGGGGGTCGGGGAGTCCGGCGACGAGCCCCCGGCGGGCGGCGTGACACCCGTCCGGCCACGATAGGGCCGACCGGCTGCTTCAACCGGGACGGCACTGGCCACACTGGGAGGGTGAACCCGGACTGGAGTTTCGCCCGGCGGCCGTTCTGGATCTTCTCCCACGTCTTCGCGGCCACGGTGATCGTGTCGTTCGTGCTGCTCGGCTTCTGGCAGCTGTCCCGCTACCACGAACGCACCGACCGTAATGCCCTGATCGAGGACCGGTCGGGTCCGCCGGGGATGCCCATTGACGAGGCTCTCTCCCTGCCCGCCGACCAGCGGGATCACCGGGCCGTGATCGCCAGCGGCAGGTTTGTCGACGGCGACCTGGCTCGGGTGGCGAACCGGTCGCTCGACGGGGTCGCCGGGCAGCACGTGGTGGCCCTGTTCGTCCTCGACGACGGGCGGCAGGTCCTGGTCAACCGGGGTTTCGTGCCCCTGGAGGAGGGCGACGCCGTCGCCCCGGCCCCGACCGGGCCGGTGGCCATCGACGGATGGCTTCGGGAATCGGTGGAACGGGGCTGGCTCCAGCCGGTCGACGACGGCAGTGGCCCCCTGGCCCCCCGGTTCAATGTGGCCGACCTGGCCGGACGGGTCGACGGCCAGGTGGTCGACGACTGGCTCCAGGAGGCCCCCGGGAGCGAACCCGCCGACCGGTTCCCGACGGCGATCCCCATGGAGACCCTGGGCAACGGGCCGCACCTGTCGTACATGGCTCAATGGTGGATCTTCGCCACCCTTGGCGTTCTGTTCTACGCTGCGCTGTTGCGTCGCACCGCCCGACGCGGGTCGGGCACCGTGCCGCTGCCGGTCGACGAGGCCGCCTCGTCACCGTCCGATCCCCCCACAGCCCCCACCACCGACCATCATGGTGCCGTCTCGTGAACCAGAGGCTCGGCCCGAACCAGGAGGTCACCGATCCGTGTCAGAACTCGACGGCTTGTTGCTCGACATCGACGGCGTACTGGTGGTGTCGTGGGAACCGATCGAGGGGGCGGCGGGCACCCTGGCCGAGCTCCGGCGCCGGCGCGTGCCCATCCGGTTCGTGACCAACACCACCGCGGCGTCGCGGCGGGAGGTGGCCGCCCGGCTGGATCGGGTCGGCATGCCGGTGGCCTCCGAGGAGATCCTCTCGGCCCCGTCGGCCACCGCGGCCTGGATCCGGCGGGAACGGCCCGGGGCGTCCTGCTACGTGATCAACTCCGGCAATCTGGGCGAGGATCTTGCTGACCTGAACCTCGTCCCAGACGGGGGTGACGCCGATCTCGTGGTGCTGGGCGGAGCCGGGCCCGAGTTCTCCTACGAGCAGATGAACCACGCCCTCGGGCTGCTGTTGAACGGGGCCGAGCTGATCGGGATGCACCGCAACCGGTACTGGAGGACCCGGGACGGCTACTCACTCGACACCGGGGCCTACCTCACCGCCCTGGAGCAGGCCTCCGGCGTGCCGGCCGTCGTGTTGGGCAAACCCTCGCCGGACTTCTTCCTGACCGGGGTGACCGAACTGGGTCTCCCCGCCCGCCGCGTGGCCATGGTGGGCGACGACATCGAGAACGACGTGCTCGCCGCCCAGGACGTCGGGGTCACCGGGATCCTGGTCCGTACCGGCAAGTACCGGCCGTCCGAGGTGGACTCCCAGCCGGGGGATCCGGATCATGTCATCGGCTCGTTCGCCGATCTGGCCGCCCTGCTCTGATCGGGGATCTCCACCGACCGGCTCCCACTCCCGGGTCCCGGCCGGGCCGTCAACTCCAGATCGTCCGCCATCGGGCGTGGTTGCCGATGGTCTTGGCGTCGTCGGGACTCAACGTCTTGGGCTGGGTCTTGAGGTAGAGCCCGAGCTGGTCCACGTCGACCACGGGAACCTGGTGCTCCCCGGTCGCGACCGACGAGGTCGCCGACACCACTAGGGGGCTGACCTCCACGTGCATCCCGGTGGCCAGGCTCAGCAGCCGGGCCGCGGTGCGGGCCATGCCCAGGGCGTGGGCGGCCTCGTTCTGGTCGCCGTCGTCGAAGACGGCCACCGGGGCGTCGCGTGACCGGCGGCGACGACGCCGGCGCCCGGTGATGAGCACGAACGTACCGCCGGGGCCGATCACGAGATTGTCGATCACCCCGTCCACCACGGGGACGGAGTGGATGACGGTCCATTCATCCGGCAGCTTCCCGAGCACCCGGGCTACCCGCTTCTCGTTCTCCACCCGGCGGATCCACCCGACGGCGGGATCGACCGGTCCCGACCTCGTCGGCCGCGGCAGGCGAAGGGTGGCCCACCGTTGGGGGTCGGTGCGGCGGATCCGGTCGATCTGGGCCTGGTACGGCTCGCCGGGACGGTTGAGGCCCAGGTTCAGCTTGGCCACCGGGGGCTGGTTGCGGCTGGCCCGGTCGGCCACCGAGCTGGGGGCGGTCTGGGGCTTGGGCGGCTCTGGTTCCGGGGCCGTCCCCTCGTCGGCCACCGGTTCGGTGGGGGCCTCCGACCCGTTGGCCTCGGACCGGCCGGGCTCCACCGGCTCGGGCATCGGCAGGGTGACCGGTGGGCTGGCCCCGAACGCCGAGGACCGGTCGGCCCGGGTGGGGGCGGGGGGAGCGGCGGCCACCACCGGGAGGTTGAGCTCCGCCAGGTGTTCCTGCCGCCACAGGTCGGCGGCCTCTAGTACGGCCAGTTTGCACTGCTCCGTGAGCCCATGGGCGCGCCCCACCCCGAGGGTGGGAGCAGAGCCGATAAGGCCGCGGCCCTCGGCGTAGACCATCAGGCGGTCCGTCTCACCCTCGTGCTGGCGCACCACCTCAATCGTCTCCGAGTCGATGCGGTCCGCCGGGGCGATCAGGTCACGCAGGACACTCAAGATCACGTCTCGACTGTAGCCGTCACCGCCTCCCCGCTCTCCCCTCCTGAACGGTCCCGAGCCCGGACTTGGCGACGTGCATGGACATACATCGAGATCAATAGGGATGGTTATTTAACGTATTCCCTGGCCAGGGAATACGAATATTACCTATCTCGGGTATCGGGTTTTTCTTGCCGATCGAACCGGTGCGTTCATACCATGCGGCACGCGGGTGCAGGTAATGGCATCCGACATGTTTGATCAGGGTCGACAGGGCGACGGATTTCCTCTCGGAATTCAAGTCGAATATCTGATCACACTGGAGGGCATCTGCACCGGTTCACCTGGCCATACATGGGCCTGCTGGCTTGTCGCGTCCTCGCGTTCCACCTGGACTTTCTCGCGGGCGACTGTTCGCCCGGATTCAGAAACATCAGCGTTAGGTCGCTCGAATGGATCGTTCTGACTCGCCACCTTCATCGCCTGCGGCATCGTCGATTTCGACCAAGTCGCGTACGGCCGGAACCAGATTTGGTCGCTCGGGCCAGTTGCTGGTTGTCGAACCTGACGGCCGGTTGCTGAGTGGGCACCGGGCTGCTTCGGCGCTGTTGGCCGTGTTCACCCTGGGGGCGATGGCGGTGGTCGGTTTCGTGATCACCGTCATGGGCTGGTCGGGCCGCCTCACGATCGTGGTGGCTGTGGTGGTGGCCATGCTGATCCTGGTTGCACGCGGCCATTTCCGTATCCGCATGATCCCAGACATCACCTCGCGGGTGCCGCTGATCATCGGTGCGGTGGCGGTGGGGGTGATGGCGGCGACGGTCACCAGCGCCCAGGTTTCGGCGGTGGAGTCGAGCCCCGGCGGACTCGGCCTGCTGGTACTGCTCCTCATCGGGGGCGCCCTGGTGGCCCAGGTCGCCGGCACGCTGGCCGTCCGGGGCCAGTGGCGGCGGGGACGGATGCGGGCCTCGGCCCTCCTGGTGGGCTCGGGGCCGCTCACCGCCGAGCTGGCCGTCGAACTCGGGGTCCGAACCGAGTACGGGGTCGACGTGGTCGGTTGCCTCACCGCCGACGACCCGCCCCTGCTCGGGATGCCGGAGCCGTGGTTCGGGCTCGACGCGGACCTGGGCGTCGTCGTATCGCTCAGTGGCGCCGACCGACTCATCGTGGCCCCGACCGACACCCCCACCGACGAGGCCCTCGTCCGGGTGGCCCGGTGGGCGACCAGCCGCGGCATCCCGGTGTTCGTCGTGCCCCGCTTCTACCAGATGGGCCTGGGCATGGACTCGATGTCACCCGATCGGGCCCGGGGCTATCCCCTGGTCAGGCTCCAACGGGCCGCCCACCCGAGGGTGTCCCTGCTCCTCAAGCGATGGTTCGACGTGCTCGTGGCCGCGACGATGCTGGTCGTGGCCGCCCCCGTCTTGGCCGTGGTGGCCCTGGCCGTCAAACTGACCAGCGATGGTCCGGTGTTGTTCGGTCAGGAACGGGTGGGCCGCTACGGCCGGCCGATCGTGGTGTGGAAGTTCCGGTCGATGACGACCAGTGACCGGAGCGACACCGAATGGACGGCGGCCGGTCGGATCACCCCGGTCGGGGCCCTGATCCGTCGCCTCAACCTCGACGAGCTGCCCCAGCTCTGGTCCATCCTCCGGGGGGACATGTCCCTGGTGGGCCCACGGCCCGAGCGGCCCGCCTTCGTGGCCGAGTTCCGGGAGCAGGTCCCCGACTACGACGACCGGCACCGGATGCCGGTCGGGTTGACCGGACTGGCCCAGATCGTCGGCCTCCGCGGGGACACCTCGATAAGTGAGCGGATCAAGTACGACAACCTCTACATCGACCAGTGGTCGTTCGGGACCGACCTGCAGATCCTGGCCAAGACGGTGGTGGCCGTGATCCGCCAGCACAGCTACGAGCGGGACGCCCAGGAGCTGGATCGCGCCCTCGACCTGCGGCTCCACTCGCCCGACCGGCCCGACGTCGGAGCCTGACGGCGGTCGCCGGGCTCGGGGGTCCCCCCGGGGGCCGGGGCCGGGTCAGTGCCCGGACAGGAGCAGTTCGGCCAGGCCGGGTGATTCGATCTCCACCATGACCGTCGAGTTCCGGTTGGCGGCCAGGACGTCGACGCTGCCCCACAGGACCGTACGACCGTCCAGGACCACCAGGCACCGGTCCAGATCGGGTCGGATGCGGACGGAGGCGCCGAGCCGGGTCAGTGCCTCCTGGCCGGCCCGGGCGTCGTCGGTCCGCGGCGGCCGTACCGTGGCGGCCACGATGCCCCCGCGGGCGGCGCGGATCCAGGCCGGGCCGAGGGTGCGGACCCGTCGGAGGCCGACGCTCGGCGACCAGACGTCCACCCCGGACCGGCTCTCGGCCACCAGATTCTCGACCCGGTGGTAGCTGGCCGCCTTCGGGTGCACGGCGACCAGTTTCGTCAGGCCACCCGGTGTGGTGCCGATGGACCGACGTTGGCGGTTGACCCGCTCGTCGTCCACCAGGTCGCCGGCCTCGATGGTGCCGGTGGCCGAGCCGTCGGCCTGGTCGAGCAGGGCCTGGACCGGTTCGGCGGGTGGCGGCCCGAGCAGGTACACCCGGCCGGAGGAGAGGGTGAGAGCGGCAGCGAAGTCGAAGGTGTGGTCGGCGGTCCCATCCGGTCCGATCGACCCGGTGCCGGTGGCCGGGCGCGGATCCGGGGTGGCGACCCCCGGTTCAGTGTCGATGACCACGACGTCGAACCATCCACCGGCCAGGGCGGCCGGGGTTCCGGCCCGGACCCGCGGTTCCAGGTCGAGGTCGGCGACCACCGCTTCGAGCCGTCGGGCCTGGTGCGCGTCACTGGTGACCAGGGCCACCGTACGGTCGCGGTGGAGCTCGGCCAGGCGGATCATGAGGGCGATGTCGAGGGCGGCGCGGACGTCGTCGCCCTCGGGCCCGGGCCGGTCGTGTTCCCGGCGCACGGTGGTGGTATCGACCACCACCACCTCACCGGCACCGTCGTCGAACGGGGCCGGTGGCGGCCCGTCGGCCCACAGGCGTTGGCCGGCCACGGTGTGGTTCAGCAGGGCCTCGACGGTGGGGGTGTAGCGGAACTGGCGCGACAGGTAGACGAACCCGGTGCGGTCGTCGCCGTCGGCCAGGGTCCGGAGCCCGAAGTGCTCGGCCGGGGTGATGGATAGCCACCGCCGGGCCTCGCCGGACAGGCCGTCGGAGGACACCGAGAACCGGCCGGGGCGGGGCTCGAGGCTCGGATCGGGCCGGGTCGGGTCGACGAACAAGGTCATCCCCCGATCGGCCAAGGTGGCCGTCAGGACCAGGAGGGAGAGGTCGATGTCGGTGGCCTCGTCCACCACGACGGCGTCGAAACGGCGATTGTGGACCGCTGGGATGCGGGGGATGGCGGCGACCGGCAGCACGATGACCTTGGCCCCGTCGATGATCCGGGTCACGGCGCCCTCGACCGCGGCCTCCAGCTCGGTCCGCTCGGCCCGCAGGTCGGCCCGGCGGGCCTGCTGATCGCGGTAGTCGGCGTCGAGCTCGGCCTGACGCTGGCGCAGGGCGGGGAGCTGGGGGGCGATCCGTTCCATCAGCTCGATGTCGTCGTCGGTCGGGGGTTCCAGCTCGGCCGACCTCAGGGCCTCCTGGGCCCGGTCGATCGCCCCGTCGAGCTCCACCCGGGTGGACCGGCAACGCTCCAGTTCCTCACCGGCGGCCCGATGGCGCCGGGTCGCGTCCCGCCACCACGACGAGCCACGGTCCGCGGGCAGCCGGGACTCGAGCTCGGCCCGGCGGCTGAGGTACGCGTCGTGGCTGGCGTTGAAGGCGGTGGCCTCCTCCGACCAGCGGGCCTCCCGCCGGTTCCGTTCGGCCTGCTCGGCCTCCACCTCGGCGTTGGCCCGGTGCCGCTCGATGAGCCGGTAGGTGGGCACGGCGTGAAGGCGCTGGATGGCCAGGTCGAGGCTCCGCTGACTGGCCTGGGTTTCCTGCCGGCGGAGCTCGGTCTGGGCCGCGGCCTCGTCGTCGAGCCGGGCCTCGGCCTCGATCTGCCGCCACAGTTCGGCCGCGGGCACGTCGAGGTCCTGCTCGGCGGCGTCCCGGCGGCCCCGGGCCGCAACCTCGGTCTCGGCGAGCTGGTCGACCATCCGACCCAGGCGGTCCAGCTCCGCTCGCACCAGTTCGGCCCGGTGGCGGTTGGCGATGCGCCGTTGGGCGGCCAGCATCTCGTCCACCCCGCAACGGTCCAGGATCCCGCTGACCTGGGCCCATTCGGTCTGGATCGGGTCGTGGTCCAGGGCGGCCAGCTCGGCGTCGATCTGGTCGAGGCGTTGCTGCAACGGCCGGCGGAACTGGGCCACGAGTGAACTGAGGGACAGGTCCGGGTGGTCGATGAGCTCGTCGCACCGGGCCGGGCCGATCCGCACCACGGTGCCGGTGTCGATCGTGTTGGTGGCCGTGAGCCGGGCCAGAACGTCGTCGAGGGCCTGATCGTCGTTGGAGGTCAGGAGCATCGAGTCCCCGGACCGTAGTGCCTTGGCCACGGCCTCGGCGATGGCGGTCGTGCGGCCGGTACCCGGAAGGCTCCACACCCCCTGAAGGCCGTCACCGAGGACGGCGGCCACGACCCGTCGCTGTTCCTCGGTCAGTTCCGAAGTGACCGATACGGGATCGGGGGCGGGATCGAAGCCGGCCGCCATCACCGCGTCGGCCAGGCCGGGCCGGACCTGCTCGGAGAGCAGTTCCAGGACCTCCTGCCAGGTGGCCTCGGAGTCGTCCCCAGCCACCAGACGACCCCCCGACCGGTCGACGGGCTCGGCGATCTCGACCGTCATGGCCGGTCCGGTCTTCACCACCCGGGTGATCGGGACCAGGTCGTCGTCGAAGCGGATGCCCAGCCGGCGGTGCCGGAGCGGGTCGAACAACACCGTGCCCACGCCCACCGTGAATCGGACCGGCGCGCCCTGGACACGATGGACGGGACCAAGGTCTATGTCGCCGGCCGGGGGACCTGAGCTGTTTCGAGCCTGGTCCACCCGCCAGCGCAAGGCCTCGGTCACCGACGAAAAGGCGCGGTGATGTGGTTGGGGCAACGATCCGTCCTCGGGCGGCGATCCGGGACCTTCACAATAGGTCACCGGTTGACGGCTGACGAAGGGAACGACCGCAACCGGATCGATCGCAACCCCTGTTCGGGGGACAAGAGACGCGGGGCTGGTGGTGGGAACCTCGGTGGAGCCCCGGGCGGGCAGGCCCAGCGGGGAGAGGGAGCGGAAGCCGATCACGGCGAGTCGTGACGAACGGGCGGGGGAGGAACGGCGCGGTAACCGTCCACGGCGGGGTGGCCCGGGCCCGAACTACTCGGCTTCTTCCAGCCCGCAGCGGTCAACGATGTAGTTACTGAGCTCGTCAGCCGCGGTGGCGACCTCGGTGTTGGTGAACATGGTGGTGAGGGTGGCCTGGGCGTTCTCGGGATCGGCCTCTACGTCGGTCTTGGTCTGCTCCAGGGTGCCGATCACCAGATCGGCGTTGGCCTGCTGCTCCTCGGGGAAGTCGAACCCGGAGTACGCGTTGATCATCACGTCCAGGACACCGGCTGGGTCGCCCTGGAAGGCCGCCGGGTCGACGCCGTCGAGCTCCTCCTGACTGGCGTTGGCGTGGTCGCAGAAGTCGGCGGCGTTGTCGTCACCACAGCCGGCGGCGAGGAGGCCGAGGGCCGCGACCAGGGTGGCGAGGAGTCGAGTGGGGCGTCGGAGCATGGCCGACAACCATACCGGTCGCGACCGCCCAGGCCGCGCCGGTTGGGTGTGCCAACCGGCGTCGGGGCCTGGGCCGGAGCTGGTCGCCGAGCCCGGCTCAGTCGTCGGGCTGGAGGATGGAGAAGCTCGCCCCGACCGGGTCGTGGATCACGGCGAAGGTGCCGACCCCGGCCGCACTCATCGGCTCCTGGGCCACCTGGCCACCGGCGTTCTTCACCGCTTCGAGCGCAGCCGCGATGTCGGCCACGGTGAAGTAGACCATCCAGTGGTTGGGCACCATCGGGGGAAGCTCGGCCGGCATGGTCATCATCCCGCCGAGGCCGCCGTTCCCACCGCCCTCGATGAGGGTGTAGGTGCCCATGGGACCCATGTCGTGCTCGTCGTAGCTCCAGCCGAAGACCTCGGTGTAGAAGGCCTTGGCCTTGGCCACGTCCCGGCTAAGCAGTTCGTTCCACGAATAGGTGCTGGGCTCGTTCACGATGGCGCTGCCCCAGTGCTCACCCGCCTCCCAGGTCGAGAAGACGGCGCCCGTCGGGTCGGTATAGACGCCCATCCTGCCGGCCGCCATGACCTGCATGACCGGCAACATCACCGCGCCGCCGGCGTCGGTGATGCGGGTCTGTACCGCTTCGGCGTCGTCCACCGCGATATAGGTGTTCCAGGTGGACGGCATGCCGTCCGCCCCCGGGGGGAGTCCCCCCAGGCCGGCCAGCGGTTTACCGTCCCGCTGGAACTCGACGTAGATCCGGTTGCCGTCGTCGTCGAAGCGCTCGGCGGCGTCCCAGCCGAACACCGCCTTGTAGAAGGCCATCGACGCGTCGACGTCTCCCGACATGAGGTCCACCCAGCACGGCGTGCCAGGCTCGTAGGACGCGAACTCCACCATTGGTAGCTCCCCTGTCGTCGATGAAGCGACGGCGGACGACGATCCGTCTACGGTCGCCCCGATTCGTCCCGGCGGCGACCTGCACGCCGGGAGCCCTGACCCTACCAACCAAGCCGGGCGACCCCGGTCTCGGCTCAGCCGGTGTTGCGGAGCCCGGCGGCGATCCCGTTCACGCTCAACAGCAGGGCCCGGGTGGTCCGGCGGACCTGCTGAGCGCTGCGCTGACGGTCCCGGTCGCGGACCAGCATCTCCACCTGCAGGAGGTGGATCGGGTCCAGGTAGGCGTTGCGGACGCCCAGGGTGCGGGCCAGGACCGGCAGGTCGGTCAGCAGGCCGCCGTTGAGGGCCTCGACCGCGGCCACCGTGCGCTGGTGCTCCTCGACGATCCGCTCGAACACATGGTGACGGCCGGGGTCGACGAGTCGTTCCACGTAGCGGCCGGCGATGGTCAGGTCGGTCTTGGCCAACGTCATCTCCACGTTGGACAGGAAGGTGGCGAAGAACGGCCACTCGGACCTCATCCGACGCAGGTCCTCGCCGTGCCCGGCCCGGGTGACGGCGTCCAGACCGCTGCCCACCCCGAACCAGCCGGGGACGATCTGGCGGGACTGCATCCAACCGAAGACCCAGGGGATCGCCCGGAGGTCGTCGATCCCCGACGACGCCCCGGAGCGCCGGGCGGGACGGGACCCGATGTTGAGGGCGGCCAGCTCGTCCACCGGCGTGGCCTCCAGGAAGTACTCGACGAGGCCCTCGGTGGTGATCAGCTCCCGGTAGGCGGCGAAGGCCGCGGCCGACATCGCCTCCATGACCGCCGACCACCGCATCTGCAGGGCCGGGTCAAGCACCGACTCGTGGTGGGCCACCGACGCCTCCACCAGGGCGGAGAAGCCGAGGTCGAGGTTGCGCCGTGCCAGTTCCGGCAGGCCGTACTTGTCGGCGATGACCTCGCCCTGCTCGGTGATCTTGACCTCACCGTCGAGCACCCCGGCGGGTTGGGACAGAAGGGCGGCGTTGGTGGGCCCACCGCCGCGGCCCACGGTTCCGCCGCGGCCGTGGAAGACCCGGATCCGCACCTGGTGGCGTTCACCGAGGCGCCGCAGGACCCGCAGGGCCTTGTGGATCTCCCACTGGGAGGTGGTGATCCCGCCGTCCTTGTTGGAGTCGGAGTAGCCGACCATGACCTCGAGTCGGTCGTGGCGCAGCCGCACCAGCTCCCGGAACGGGGGGCACGCGAGCAGGCCGTCGACCGTGGCCTCCAGCGACCGGAGGTCGTCGATCGTCTCGAACAGGGGCACGATGTCGAGCCGGGCGACCCGGTGGGGAAGGTCGACAAGCCCGACCTCCCGGGCCAGGACCGCCGCGGCCAGGATGTCGTCGATCCCCCGGGTCATCGACACGATGTAGCTCCCCACCACCGCGTCGCCGTAGCGGTCCATGGCCAGGCGAAGGGTGCGGAACAGGTCGAGGGCGTCGGCGTCCGGTACCGGGGCGCCCGGAGGGGCCAAGGGGCGGCGGCTGCCCAGTTCCGTGGTGAGCAGGGCGATCCGCCCGTCTCGGTCGCCGGTCGGGTAGGACACCCCGGTGGCGGCGAACAGGCGGTTGAGGCTGTCGTGGTGGCGGGTGGCGTGCTCGCGGATGTCTAGGGTGGCCAGGTGGAAACCGAAGGTGGCCAGCAGGGACCGGACCCGGCGCAGGCGGCCCTCGGCGATCCGCTCACCCCGGGCCGCCACCAGGGAGTCGGCGGCCAGCTGGAGGTCGGTGGCCAGCTCGTCGGGATGGGCGTAGGCGAACACCGCCGGGGGGTTTTCGAGGGCGCCCTCCAGGCGCCGCCGGGCCACCGACATCAGCATCCGGTACGGCTCGGCCTGGATCACCGGCGAGAACGAGTGGAACAGGACGGGGAAGGCGTGCCGGTAGTGGTCGAGGGCGGCCAGCAGCTGGGGTGAGGCCGGTTCGATCCGGATCGAGGTCGACAGCTCGCGGCTCAGCTCGTCCACCTCCTCGAGTATGAACCGGATGGCCCGGCTGCGTTGGGCCTCCAGCACCTCGAGGGTGACGATCGGGGTGACCGACGGGTTCCCGTCCCGGTCGCCGCCCACCCACGAGCCGAAGCGGATGGCCGGGTGCGCCACGTCGACGGTGGTCCCGAGGTCGGCCAGGGTGAGGGCGATGTCGTCGAGCAGCCCGGGCAGGCCGTGGTGGCCGAGCTGTTCGAGGTAGTAGAAGATCGACTGGGCCTCGTCGTAAGGGCTCGGCTTGTCGCTCCGGATCTCGTCGGCCTGCCACAGTCCGTCGATGATCTCGTCGATGCGACGGTCGATGTGGCGCTGGTCGTTGGCCCCGGCCACGGGCCGTTCCTCCAGGAGCCGGGAGATCAGGGCCGTTTTGTCGAGCATGGTGCGGCGGGACGCCTCGGTGGGGTGGGCGGTGAACACGGGCCGGAAGTCGGCCCGGGCGACGACGTCGGTGATCGCCTTCGGTTCCACCCCGTTGGCCAGAAGCCGGGCCACCGTCTCGGGGAAGCGGCCCTGATCGTCACGGCTCACGCTGAGCTCCTCCACCCGGTGCACCTGTTCGGCCACGTTGGCTAGGTGGAAGTAGAGGGTGAAGGCCCGGACGAGCTGGATGGCGGTGACCTCGTCTAGCTCGCCGAGGATGGCGGCCAGGTCGGGCCCGGCGGCGGTGCCGGGCCGGCCCCGGAGCTCCCGGGCCCGCAGGCGCACCTGTTCCACCACGTCGAGGAAGCCGTCGTCGACCTGGCGCACCAGGCTCGCCCCGAGCTGGCGGCCCAGCCGGCTGACGTCGGCTCGTAGCGCCTGGTCCCGTTCCTCGGGCGTCCTTCCCGACGGTGGGGTGGCCGACGGTGGGATGGCCGACGGTGGGATGGCCGAGCTGCCCGAACGTCCTTCGGTCATCGGACCATCCTAAGCAGCTCAGCCGGGCCCCATGGGTGGATCCGGGGACCCGGGGCGGGCCGGCGAACGGCTCCGGCCGGCGCTGGAGGTACCGGTTCAGATCGGGATCAGGGGCGGGTCATCCGGCTCGGGCGCCTTTACTGATGGGACGGGGTCGCAGCCGGTCGCCGGGGTCCCCGTCCTTTCCCGATCCTGACGCCGCGGCCCGGCGAGGGCGGCGGCCCGGTGATCTCCGTCACCGGTTTCGATCCGGTGAACAACAGCTGGCGTCCCGTCCCCAGTGCCCGACCTGCCCGGTGCCCGACCGGCTCAGTATCCGATCAGGCGGCGGAACGAGCCGACTGACCGGAGCTCGACCCAGGACGGAAGCCGGGCCCGCAGTCCCTTGTCGGAGGAGACGACAACCAGCCGGGACGGGGCGGAGGGCGGGGGTGCCGTCCCACCGTCACCTTGCCAGGAGTCGACGTGGCCGACGATGACGTCGTCGGCGGCGTCCCGGCCCCGTCGTTCGGCCACCACGACCCGCAGGTTGCCGCCGCTCTGGGCCACGGTGGCGTCGTCCACCGGCTGGTCGAAGACCACCAGCACCTCGTCGTCGTGGCCGCGGCACCACTCGGCCACGGTCCGGGTCAGGCTGTCGGCGGCCCGCGGACGGTTGTTCCACCACCCGTCGGGCCGTGAGCCGAACACGTTGGTGCCGTCGATCAGCCAGCGGGCCACCGGCCGCGGTTCGGGCCGTGGGCCGGTCAGATCCGTTCCACGATGGTGGCCGTGGCCATGCCGCCGCCGGTGCACATGGCCACCAGGCCGGTCTGGAGGTCGCGCCGTTCGAGCTCGTCGATGACGGTGCCGATCAGCATGGAGCCGGTGGCCCCGATGGGGTGGCCGAGGGCGATGGCGCCGCCGTTGACGTTGACCTTCTCCCGGTCGAACCCGGTGTCGGCCAGGAACCGGAGGACCACGGAGGCGAACGCCTCGTTCACCTCCACCAGATCGATGTCGTCGATGGTCATACCCGCCTTGTCCAGGCAGCGGAGGGCGGCTGGGCCGGGGGCGGTGAGCATGATCAACGGCTCGTCGGCGGCCACCGCGGTCATCACCACGCGGGCCCGCGGGGTCAGGCCGTGGGCCTGGGCGTAGGCGGGGGAGGAGACCAGCACCGCTCCGGCACCGTCGACCACGCCGGAGGAGTTGCCGGCGTGGTGCATATGGGTGAGCTCTACGCCCGGGTACTTCTGGGCGATCATCTCCCGCATCGTCAGGTCGGACTGCTCCATCTTGTGGTCGTCCAGTTTCGGGAAGCTGGGGTTCAACCCGGCCAGGACCTCGGCGGTGGTCTCGGGACGCGGGTACTCGTCGTGGTCGAGGGCGACGGTGCCGTCATCGTTGAGGATCGTGATCAGGCTGCGCTCGAAGCGGCCCTCGTCGATGGCCACCTTGGCCCGCTGCTGGCTGATCAGGCCCACCTCGTCGCACTGCTCCCGGGTCCAGCCGTCGACCGCCGAGATCAGGTCGGCCGACAGGCCCTGCGGCACCTGGGGATGGGTGGCCAGGAGGTGTTCGTTGTTGGCATGGAAGCCGTCGGTGCCGTTGCGGGCGGGACGGCTCATCGACTCCACCCCGCACCCGACCACCAAGTCCTGATGGCCGGCGCCCACGCCCATGGCCGCGAAGCTGACGGCCTGCTGGCCCGAACCGCAAAAGCGGTTGAGGGTCACGCCGGGGACGGTGATCGGCCAGCCGGCGTCGAGCAGGGCCATCCGGCCGATGTCGTGGGCGTGATCGCCCGAGTGGGCACCGTTGCCGGTGACCACGTCCTCCACGTCGGTGGTGTCGATCCCGGTCCGCTCGGCCAGGCCGTTCAGGACCTGGCCCAGGACCTTCTGGGGATGAAGGTGGGAGAGGGCCCCCTTCCCGGGCTTGCCGATCCCGCGGGGGGAGCGAACAGCGTCAATGATCCACGCGTCGTTGGCCATGGGCGTGAAGAGTAGGCCCCGAATCGATCACCGGACGAAATGGGGGCGCGGACCCACGGCCCGGCGGGCCCCCGGTCCCGGCGCCCGGCTCTGGCCACGACGTCCCCCGGGTTGTAGCGTGCGTCACATGAGTGAGGGTGGGCCAGTTGACACATTGACCGCGGCCGTGGATGGCGCCAAGACAGCCAACTTCTCGGGGATCGAGGTGGCCATGGCGAGCTTCGGGGACGCTCGCATCAAACGGTTGATCTACGCGGTGGGTGGCCGCTGGTCCACCCACGTCAAGCCGAACGTCGACACCGAGTGGTGCGAGCACGCCCACGTCGGGTATCTGGCCCGGGGACGGTTCGTGGGGGAGTACGCAGACGGATCGACCTTCGACTACACGGCCCCGGCCTTCATCGCCGTCGACCCGGGCCACGACTCCTGGGTCGAGGGGGACACCGAGGTGGTGCTGATCCAGTTCGACTTCGAGGGCGACACCGTCGAGCGGCTGGGCCTGCACTCCCACTCGGCCGGCGACGCCTCCTGAGGAAGCCCGGCGTCCACGGTCCGTCCCGGTGGCTCGGACGCCCCTGTGTCGTGGGCCCGGCTCCGGGGCGGGGGTTCACTGTTCCCCTGGTTCACGCGGTTGGCGGGGTGCGACCGACCAGCATCGGGGTGGGCGCCGCCTCGATGACCACGGCACCGATGACAGGGGCCGACCGGGCCAGGCGGAGGGCGGCCCGGCGCACGGCCCGCCCGCGGGACCGGTTCGTCATGACGGTCACCACCACCACGTCGGCCGTCTCGGCCAGCCGGGCGGCGTCGTCGCTGTCCAGAACGGGCGGGGTGTCGATGAGGATCGTGTGGCAGAACGGCCGGAGCTGGTCGATCAGCTCGTGGAGGTCCGGCGAATCGAGCAGGTCGAGCGAACTGCGGCCGGGGGGGACGGTGCCGGCCGGCAGGCTGACCAGGTGGGCGCGCCGGCGGACCCGGTGCAGGCACTGCTCGACGGCGACGTCGTTGGTGCCGAGGTAGTCGGCCAGACCGGGGCCGGGCGGGGCGCCGAGGGCGGCGGCGAGCTGAGGCCGGCGGAGGTCCCCGTCGATGACGAGCACATTGTGACCCCGGCCGGCCAGGGCCACCGACAACCGGGCCGCCAATGAGGTGCGGCCCTCACCCGGGCGGGCACTGCTGACCGCCACCACCTGGCACCCGTCCGGGTCGTCCCGCCACCGGTCCAGCTGGTCGGCTACGTCGTCCAGCCGGTTGGCCAGGGCCGAACCGGGGGCCACGGAGACCGGCAGCCACTGGTTGGGGGCGCCCGGCAGGTGTCCGAGCGGTTCCAGGCCGGTGGCGGGCGCCACCTCGCCGGTCGAGCCGACGCGGTCGTCGAAGGCGGCCGCCGCGGCGACGGCCAGGCCGGCCAGGACCAGGCCGGCCAGCAGGCCGGCGGCGGCGTAGCCCCCCGGGCCGGTCGACGCCGGCCCGGGGGGCTCCGTGGCCGACACCGCGATGGTGGCCGCCGGAGCGGCGCCGTCGTAGGCGGTGAAGGCGGCCTGGGCCCGGGCCAGCTCGGCCATGATCATGCCGCTCATCAGGTCGATCCGGTCGAGCCGGGCCTGGGCGGTGTCACGCCCGGCGGTGAGGGCCGGATCGCCGGGCGCGGCGTCGAGGGCCTGTTGGGCCTCGGCCAGCTCGATCCCGAGACGGTTCTGCTCGGTGTCCAGGCGGGCCAGGCTGGCCTGGTCGGCGGCCACGTGGACCCGGAGCTCGTCCACGTCGAGCCGGTGCCGGGCCGCCACATAGGTGTCGGCCCAGCCCTGGGCTGTTGCCGTGGCCGCTTCCGGCGTGGCCGACGAGGCCGTGAACCGCAGGGTGCTCGGTACCTCGGCCCCCGGGTCGTCCACCACCACCTCGACCGGATCGGACGAAGCGGCCACCCGGGCCGCCTCGAGGCGGAACTCGCTGGTGCCTACGTAGGCCAGCTCGGCGGTGGTGGAACGCTCCGAGGCGAGGGTGCCGCCGTCGGGGAACAGGGAGGCCGACGCTGCTGTCCGCAACAGCACGGTGGCCGACGCCTCGTAGCGCGCCGGGGTGAGGGCGCGGACGGCGAGCGCCACCACCACCGGCAGGATCAGGGCGATGGTGGCCACCCACCACCAGCGGGTGATGACCTGACGGCGACCGTCCGGGGTCGCCGTCCGCCAGGCCAGCAGCCGCCACCACGGATCCGTGCCGTCCTCGAGGGTCCATTCGGCCGGGTCCACCGGTTCCCAGTGGGCGGGTTCGTCGACCTCGTTGTCGTGGTTGGGATCGTTGGCGTTGGAGTTGGGTTCGGGGTCAGCCGCCGTCTTGGGGTCGACGGGTTCGACCGACGGTGCGGGAGGACCCGGTGACCAGTCGGCGTGATCGGCCTCCTCGACCGGGCCCCAGTGGTCGTCGACCTCCCCTCCGTCGGTGCCGGGCCAGTCGGGATCGTCGGCTTCGGGCGGTTCGTCCACGAGCTCGTGCCGGGCGTCCCCGTTGGGAGCGGGGTCGCGGAGGTCGAGCTGGTCGTGGTCGCCGTCCGGGAGTGGGTGGTCACTGGCCGCGGGCTCCTGATGGGCGGGGTCGTGGGTCGGGGCGTCCGGGTGGCCAGGGTTCTGGCCGGTGGCGTTCTGGCCGATGGCGTTCTGGTCGGTGAGGTCGTACGAGGTGAGGTCGTCCGAGGTGAGGTCGTGGAGGTCCAGCCGGTCCGGGTCGGCGCCGTGGGGGTCGATGCCGCGGGGATCGGTGCCGTAGGCCGTGGTGGCTTGGCCCTGTACCCAGCCACCGTCGACCGCTGGGCCGTGGGGTGAGGGGTCGTCGACCGCTGGGCCGTGCGGTGAGGGGCCGTGGGGTGAGGGGCCGTGGGGTGAGGGGCCGTGGGGTGAGGGGTCGTGGAGAGCGGGGTCGTCGAGGTCGATCGGGCCGGGCGCGGTTCCGTCGGGGCCGGCGGTCTCCTCCATGACGGGACTGTCAATGACAGGGTTGTCGATGACAGGGTTGTGGACGCGGGGCTGGTCGAGGTGAGGGTCGACGGTGGGGGAGTCGTCGGGGGCGACCCCAACTCCGGCCGGAGAGGCGTCGACGGGGGCGGCGTGGGGTCCGGACTCCGCCCCGGCCCGGTTGTCGCTGTCGGGATCGTGCGGGGGCGCATCCAGGTCGACGGCGTCGCCCTCGTGTCGGGCGGGAGGCCCGTCGGGACCGGCATCTCGGTGGCCGACACCGGGATCGGGGTCGGGCGCCATGTCGGGGTGGACGTCGAGCGGGGCCGGGCCGCCGGGGGTCCGGGGCCACGGCTCGCCGTCCCAGCCGAGGTCCTGCCAGGTCTGTTCGTCCCAGGCCGGCCCGGCCCCGGCGTGGTCGACGGTGTCGTGGGCGACAGCGCCGGCTCGGGCGCGGTCGATCGCGTTCCTGTCCCAGGGGGAGTCGGGATCGTCGGGCGCATCCCAGCCGCGCGCCCAGTCGGCGAGGGAGGGCGTCGAGGCCGGTGCCGGTTCGATCCGGGGATCGACGGCCACCGGTTCCGGTGCGGCGTCGGTGCCGCCCGGGTCATCAGGTCCGCCGGGGTAGGTCGTGGTTGATCGGGGTGGGGCTCCGGTGGCGTGGGCGGCCGGTGGCGCCGGGGCCTCGACCTGGTCGACCTGGTCGACCTCGTCGACCTCGTCGACGTAGACGATGGCCTCGGCCGCTACCTCGGCCCCGTCGCCGTGGCGGTCATCGGCGGTTTCGTAATCGGCGGTTTCGTCGTCGCTGTTGCCCGGGCCCGACGCCTCCGGTTCCGTGGCCTGGTCGGCGGCCACGGCCGCCGGATCGTCCGGGCCGGCCCCCTCCACCGGAGGGGTGTTCGGTTCGTGGTCGCCGTCGGCGCCGGAACGGTCCCCCATCCCCCGATCGGGGGATGGGCCGGGTGGTGGCAGCTCCACCGCGGTGCCGGGGCTCGCCGGCGGCCGGGAACGGAGGCCGGTCCGAGGCGGCTCGTAGGGCCGGATGAACGACGGCCGCTCGCGCTCGGCGTCGCCCCACAGGTCGGGGATCGACGGCCCGGTCGCATCGGGGGGGACCGGCGCGCCGGCGCCGTCCCGGTCCGGGGCGGGACCGGCCGCAACGGGGTCACCGGACCACCCGGCGGCCCGGTGTGTGGGCTGGGCGGGTTGGTGGCGGGAGGGGGATGGGGAAACGTACGTCACGTCGTACCTCGAAGCGCGGCAGTTGGCGGGAACCAGCTCGGCGGTCTGCCCGCGGCCGCGATGACGCGGCGCTCCGACCCAGGGGTGAGCCTAGCGGTCGTTGGGGCCTCACAGCCAGGGAGATCGACGCGAATTCCCTGGCCACAAGGGTCGCGACGGACCCACAGCGGTCACCATCGACCCCCGTCCACCACGGCCCGGCGACGGCAGGGTGGGTGAGGCTGAACGCCCTCACCGACCCTGACCGCCGGGTCCGCCGCCCGCTACTGGACTGTCGGCGTCCGGCCCCGACTCTGGAGGGTCGTTCGGACCAAACCCACCGGGTCTGGTAACGCAGGCCATAATCGCGTTGCTCCCCGGTCGAGCCTCTGTTAGGAACCTCTCATGGCACAGTTCGGTCCAGTTCTCACGGCAATGGTCACCCCGTTCGACGACGACGGGGAACTCGATCTCGGCCGTGCCCAGGACCTGGCCAGGTACCTGATCACCCACGGCAACGACGGGGTGGTGGTGGCCGGCACCACCGGTGAGGCCCCGACCCTCACCCACGAGGAACAGGCCGCCCTGATGGTGGCGGTGCGGGAGGCCATCCCCGAACACACCCTGGTGGCGGGCACCGGTTCGAACGACACCCGGTCCGCCATCGGCAACACCGAGGCGGCGTCCGAGGCCGGGGCCGACGGTGTCCTTGTGGTCACCCCGTACTACAACCGCCCGTCCCAGGCCGGCCTGGCCGAACACTTCAAGGCCGTCGCCGGGGCCACCGAACTGCCCGTGATCGTCTACGACATCCCGGTGCGGACCGGCCGCAAGGTGGAGACCGAGACCCTGCTGGCCCTGGCCGAGGTGGACAACATCGTCGCCGTCAAGGACGCCGCCGGCGATCCGGCCGAGACGGCTCGGCTGCTGTCGATGTCCGACGGTGCCTACGAGATCTACTCCGGCGACGATTCCCTCACCCTGCCTCTGCTCGCCATCGGCGCGGTCGGCGTCATCGGGGTGGCCACCCACTGGATCGGCCGAGAGATGGCTGAGATGATCGCCGCCCACGACAAGGGCCTGGTGGCCGAGGCGATCGCCCTCAACGCCACGATGATCCCGTCCTATGACTACGAAACGTCGCTTGACGCGCCGAATCCCGTACCGTCGAAGGTCATGATGAATCTTCTCGGCCAACCGGTTGGCCAGTGCCGGCCCCCCATGGGTCCGATTCCCGATGACCTCGAGGCGCGCGCCCTGGCCGTGCTTCGGGATCTCGGGCGGAGCCTGACCTAGTGGCGGCCCCCGTACGGGTCATCTTTCTCGGTGGTCTGGGCGAGATCGGCCGCAACTGCGCGGCGATCGAGGTCGACGGACGGATCATCCTCATCGACTGCGGTCTCATGTTCCCCGACTCGGACATGGCCGGTGTCGACCTCGTCCTGCCCGATTTCACCTATCTCCGGGAGAACGCCCACCGGGTGGAGGGGGTGGTGGCCACCCATGGCCACGAGGACCACATCGGTGCGCTCGGCTTCCTCCTCGAGGAGATGCCGCTCAAGATCATCGGCTCCCCCCTGACCCTCGGCCTGGCCCGCTCCCGGATCGAGGAGCGGGGCCTGCTGGACCAGGCCTCGTTCATCGAGGTGAGCGACAATGACCGCATTTCGGTCGGCCCGTTCGATCTCGAGTTCTTCCCGGTCACGCACTCGGTGCCGCACGGCTACGCCACGGCCTTCCACACCCCGCAGGGGGTGATCCTCCACTCGGGCGACCTCAAGCTCGACATGACACCCGTCGACGGTCGCCTGACCGACCTCGCCGGGCTGGGCCATCTGGCCTCCGAGGACGGCATCCGCCTGTTCCTGTGCGACTCCACCAACGCCGAGGAGCCCGGCTTCTCGGCGTCGGAGACCTCCATCGGGCGGTCGATCCGGGACCTGTTCCGGGCCCGGGACGGTCGGCGGATCATCGTGGCCTGCTTCGCCAGCCACATCCACCGGGTCCAGCAGATCGCGGACGCCGCCATCGAGTGCGGCCGGACGGTGGCCACCATGGGCCGGTCCATGAACAACAACGTGGCCCTGGCCCGGCGCATGGGGCTGCTCCAGATCCCCGACGACCGCCTGCTCGACATCGAGGACGTGGGCGACATCCCCGACTCGGAGCTGTGCGTGATCTCCACCGGCTCCCAGGGCGAACCCATGTCGGCGTTGGCCCGGATGGCCAGCGGCGACAACCGGTGGCTCAGCATCCGCGAGGGTGACTGCGTCATCCTGTCCTCCCACCCGATCCCGGGCAACGAATCCAGCGTGAGCCGGGTCATCGACGGCCTGCTCCGCCGGGGAGCCGAGGTGGTGCACTCCGGCACCGCCAACGTCCACGCCACCGGTCACGCCAAGGCCGAGGAGCTGAAGGTCCTGCACTCGATCGTGCGCCCCGAGTGGTTCGTGCCGGTGCACGGCGAGTACCGGCACATGGCCGAGCACGCCCGTCTGGCCGAGGCCATGGGCACCAAGCCGGAGCGGATCCTGGTCTGCTCCGACGGCGACGCCCTAGTGCTCTCCGACGATGGTCTCACCCGGGGTGAGGACGTCCCCGCCGACTACATCTATGTGGACGGGACCGTGGGCGCCCTCGACCACAGCGTCCTCCTCGAACGCCGGATCCTCGGTGAGGAGGGCTTCGTGAGCGTCATCGTCCCGATCAGGATCAAGGGCGCCCGGGCCGAGCTGGTCGACGAGCCGGCGGTGCTCAGCCGTGGCTGGGTCGACGGCGAGGAGGGCGATCAGCTTCGCAAGGAGGCCAGCCTGGCCGTCCGCCAGGCGGTGGAGAACGCCCTCGGTGACGGGGTCCGGAGCCGGCAGGAGATCGAACGCATCGCCCGACGGTCCGTCGGACGCTACATCAACCGGCACACCCGGCTGCGGCCGATGCTGGTCCCGATCGTGCTCGGCGCCGACGAAGGTCGCGACTGACCCGAACCGGTCGGTAGAGCGGCTCTCCCGTTGGTCGGGAGAGCCGCTCCGCCGCGCCCGGGGGCGGGCTGGACAACGCCATTCACAGTTCAGCGCATAGTGCTGGACGGGGTGGCGAGGGCCGGTTTGAATCGAGTGAGCGCGGACAGGTTCCGCTTCAGAGGATTGACCATCGGTATGCCCGCCGCTACTGCCGGTACAACGAAAAATGCCGCCGCGTTTCGCGGTAGCCATCTTGCTCTGGACGGGGGAACCCCCCGTCTGGCCTCGAGCTACGTTGCCGTTTGGCCCTCGCCAGCCTGCGGTGACGAATATGAGGTGCTGTCGACTCTTGGCGACAGCACCCGGCCGGGTACTCGCCAACGCCAGGTCGAAAAGCTCGAGCGCCGGTGGCGGGAGGCCACCGGACAGAACCACGTCGTGGTCTGCCGGTCGGCCACCGCCGCGGCGCGTCTCGCCATCCACTCGCTCGGGATCGGACCCGGTGACGAGATCATCTGTCCGGCCGACGCGTCCCCGCCCTCACTGGTGTTCACGGCCGCCAACGGGGCCGTCCCCGTTCCCGTCGACATCGATCCGGTGACCCTGCAGATCGATCCGGCGGCGGTGGCCGCGGCCGTCACCCCGCGCACCCGGGCGGTGCTGGTGGCCGATCGGTACGGCACCACGCCCGACTACTCCGCCCTGGAGGCGATCGGGTGGCGCCACGGCCTGGTCCTCCTCGAGGACGCATCACAGGCCCGCGGGGCGACCTTCCGCGGCCGTCCGGCCGGTTCGATGGGCACGGTCAACTACTGCGCGCTGCCCAGCCTCGGATCTTCGGCCACGTTGGGCCGCGGGGGGATCGTGGCCACCTCCGACGTCCGGGCCACGTCCGTGGTCCGCCGGGCCCTGCTGGTGGACCGGATCCCGATCGCCGACGACAACCTGATGGACCTGGTTGAGGCCGGCGACTGGACCGTGCCGATGTCGGAGCTGGACGCTGCTGCGGCCGAACTGGCCCTGGTCCGGTTGGAGGAGGCGGTGGCCATCCGGGCCGCCAACGGGTCCCGGCTGGCCGGCCGGCTGGCCGACGTGCCCGGGCTCGCCCTCCCGGCCCCGATCGAGGGGGCGACGAACGTGTACAGCTCGTTCCCGATCGTCGTGCTGCCTGACGAGCTCGGCCTGACGGAACGGTCGGCCCCCGTCCTGCGGGACGCCATCATCGACAGCCTGTTCGCCGAAGGTCTCCGTCTCGACCGCTGGAGCCCCCAACCGTTGGGGGTCGACCCCGTCGAACACCGGCTCCTACCCCCGGGGTCGTCCTCGGAGCATCGCGGGCCGGACTACCCGGCTGCGGCCGCCCTGGTCGAGGGCGCCCTCGTCCTCGGCACGGCCCCCTGCCCCCTCGATGCCGTCGACCCGACCGTCGTCGACGACGTGGCCGACGCCTTTCTCAAGGTGGTGGTGGAGCATGCCGATCGACTGCGCCACCTGGTAAACGAACGGTGCCGGCCCGTGATCGGTTGACATCCGGTCCACCACCGTTGTTCTCGAGCGCTCTCCCGCACACAGCTGGTTCCCAAGAGCGCTCGGTCGTGCGGCATCCTTGCCGGGCGACAGGCCAGGGGCCCTCGCATGAAACCGCCATCATGTGAGGGCCCTTCGGGCCTGGGACCTGCACGGATATCGCACCGGCCCCCTCAGCTGCCGGCGATGAAGGCGGCGGGGGGGACGAAGTAGGCGGACCCCGTCTCGGTGTCGACGAAGTCGAGCAGGTGGTCGTAGTTCCCCTCGTCGTCGGCCAGGATCATCTGGCGGAGGGAGGTGAGGACCACCTCGGCGGAGCCGGCGAACCCGATGAACATCGTGCCGTGTTTCAGGGCGGTGCCGAAGGCCCGGTTCTGGCGGTACATCTTGATCTCGGTGCCGTCGACGGCGACCTTCGACTTGACGTTGTGGGCGAAAGGCTTCTTCTCGTCGTCGGCGATCTCGATGTCGTCCATCTTGGTGCGCCCGATGACCCCCTCCTGCTCCTCGGTGGTGAGGGCGTTCCAGGCCTCCACGCGGTCGACGTAGCGCTGCACCACCAGGTAGCTGCCCCCGGCGTATTCGCCGTCGCCGACGAGCACGGCGTCAGCCCGTTCCCGACCAGCCGGGTTCTCGGTGCCGTCGACGAAGTCGATCGGGTCCCGGTCGTCCAGGTACTTGTAGCCCTGCACGTCATCGGTGAGTTCCGCGATCGGGGCGAAACCCGCCATCAGGTACTTCGCCACCTGGAGATTCAGGTCGATCCGGGTGGACTTCACCATGACGAAGATGTCCCCCGGGGTGGTCGGGAAGTGACGGTCGCCGTCCTTCAGCTCTGGGAAGGGGGCGAGGCCGGCCGGAAGGCCCGTCCCGGGAAACAGCCGGGGCCAGGCCCGGGCCGAGAAACCCACTGTCGCGCTCAGCCCGGCGGTGGTGTCCTTCTGGCCGATCGACTTGGTGGCGTTGCCCACCATGGCGAACGCCGCCGCGACCTGGTCCGACACCGGCTCGACGCCGTGCAGGACATCGTTGTGGAGGACATGGTCGTGGAGTACGAAGGTCAGGTACTCCGCGAACGGCGTCGGATCGCTGAGCACACCGGGCTGGGCGAGTAGGGGATCGGGCACGTGGGCTCCTCCCTCGTTTCGGGCGTGGGGTTCTCGCTCCGCACGCTAGGTGACTGGTTCCAAGGATAATTGCGCGCTCCGCGCGATTATCCACCACGGTGGGTGCGGGAGCGTCCAAGGATCCGGGTACTCAACAACACCTGATCCCGGGAGGAACCGATGATGAACCCCTTCCCTGGATGCTCTTGCTACCGCACTCTAGGTCAGGATCGACGACGCCTTGATCGATCACCCCGAGGGGGTTCCAGAACGGCCCAGGGTCGGGATCGTCCCGAAGCGCTATGACGCCGAGTTGGTCACGCTGGCGGTGATTGAGCGTTGTTGGGGTTCACCACTGAGGCCCGGTTCATCGGGTAGGCCCGCGCCCTGGGGCCACCACCCCTTCCGGGCTACCGACGCGGCCCACCGGCGGGCCCGTGTCGGGGTGAACCCTGGGGGGTATCGCGCGCAACGGCGCGCGCTGCGGCTAGTGTCAGCTCCAACTGTGGCTACTCGGAGCTCTACCCGTTCCGGTCAAGGGGCTACGGGCGGACGGTCGTCGCGATCGAAGTCAACGCGGACTTCGAAAGCTCGTCGCGCCCAAGATCGCCGCGACGTCCAGGCCCTGCTCCTCTTGGCCACCGGTCTGATCCTGGCGATCAGTCTCTACACCGGCGCCGCTGGCCCCCTGGGCCGCGCCCTTGCTGACGGCACCGGCCTGCTGGTGGGCCGGGCCCGGGTCCTGCTGCCCCTCGTCTGCATGGCCGGGGGCTGGATCCTGTTGCGCTCGGGTGGACGCCGGAAGCGCCTGTTCCAGCTCACCCCGCCGGAACAGGCGGCCTGGGTGTGCGTGGCCGCCGCCGTGTTCTCCCTGCTCGACATGGCCGGCGGGCGGCCGTACTGGCAGTCGCCCACCGAGGATCTGGCCGCCGCCGGGGGCTGGGTCGGTGTGGCCATCGGGGGCACCATCGACCGCTATCTCGGCCACTGGGGCCAGGTCATCGTGACCCTCACCCTCATGGCGGTGGCCGCGGTCCTGCTGACGTCGATCTCGGTCGGCACCGCGGTGGACGGCCTGGTCCAGCGGTTCGGTGGTGTCCGCCGTGATCCCGGCGACGGTGCCGAGCCCGAACCGATCCGGCTCGACCGCCCCGAGTCGCGGTGGAGCCGGTTCCGGCGTCAGGTCGGTATCGGCAACGTCGAGGACCCGGCCCCCCGCGCCCCCCGACGGGCACGCCGCGCCCGGTCCCGCCCCGACCCGTTCGACGGCGACGTACCCGTCGGCGGCGGGGACGAGACGGGCGAGACCTACATCGACCTTCGCCGGTCGCCCCGTCCCGAGGCCCCGTTCGACGTCGAGGCCCTCGACGATGTCGAGGCGTTCGATGTCGAGGCGTTCGACGACGAACCGTTCGCCCCACTCGACGAGTTCGACGCCTCCCCGAACCACGATCGTCGCGACGGTCCGGCCGCCGAGGCCGAAGCCTGGGGCCCGGTGGCGGCCCCCCTCATCGACGTCCCGGAGCCCTCCGTGGTGGACGGGATGCTCATGGCCGCCCCCGAGCCGCCGGACGGCGACTGGCACCTCCCCACCCTCAACCTGCTCGACCGCACCGAGAGCCAGGAGATCGACCGGGCCTCGGTGGAGGCCACCGGGCGGCAGCTCGAACACGCCCTCGCCGAACACGGGGTGGAGACCCGCCTCATCGGGGTGGTGGTCGGTCCCACCGTGAGCCGGTTCGAACTGGAACTCGGCCCCGGGGTCAAGGTGTCCCGGGTCACCGCGCTCCACAAGGACATCGCCTACGCCATGGCCACGCCGGACGTCCGGATCCTGGCCCCCATCCCGGGCAAGCAGGCCATCGGGGTGGAGGTCCCCAACGTCCGCCGCCAGATCATCACCGTCGGCGACCTGCTGGTCTCCGAGGAGGCGTCCCGGGCCACCCACCCCCTTGAGGTGGTGCTCGGGCGTGACATCACCGGTAAGACCGTCATGGTCAACCTGGCCAAGATGCCCCACCTCCTGGTGGCCGGTCAGACCGGCTCGGGCAAGTCGAGCTGCCTCAACTCGATGCTCACCTCGATCCTCATGCGGTCGACCCCGGACCAGGTCCGTCTCATCCTGGTCGACCCGAAACGGGTGGAGCTCACCCAGTACGAGCGGCTGCCCCACCTGCTCACCGAGGTCGTCACCGACCCGAAGAAGGCGGCCAACGCCCTGTCCTGGGCGGTCGGTGAGATGGAGCGCCGTTACGACCTGCTGAGCGAGGTCGGGGTGCGGGACCTCGACGGCTACAACCGGCTGGTCGACGAGCACCGGGCCAGCCTCGGCCTCGACCCCGACGACCCGATGCAGGGGGCGGGCGCCGACGCCGGAGACGACGAGTTCGCCTATCCCCGCCTCAGCTACATCCTCGTCGTGCTGGACGAGCTGGCCGACCTGATGATGGTGGCCGCCCGCGACGTCGAGGAGTCAATCTGCCGGATCGCCCAGAAGGCCCGGGCCGTCGGCATCCACCTCGTCATCGCCACCCAGCGGCCCTCCACCAACGTGATCACCGGGTTGATCAAGGCCAACGTCCCCGCCCGCCTGGCCTTCGCGGTGTCGAGCCTCACCGATAGCCGGGTCATCCTCGATCAGCCAGGCGCCGAGCGCCTGGTGGGCCGGGGCGACGGGCTCCTCAACGACGGCACCACCTCCAGCCCCCTGCGGTTCCAGGGGGCCTGGGTCACCGAGGAGGAGGTGGAGGCCATCGTCGACGTCTGGACCGAGCAGGCGCCCGACGTCACCTACGACAGCCGGGTGGTGGGGGAGGAGGACCAGGCCAACGCCGCCCTCATCCCGGGCGGCTCCTCGGGCGACGAGGAGGACGACGAGCTCATGCTCCAGGCCATGGAACTGGTGGTCCGCTCCCAGCTCGGTTCGACTTCCATGCTGCAACGGAAGCTCCGGGTCGGTTTCGCCCGGGCCGGACGGCTGATGGACCTGCTCGAGGAGCGGGGCGTGGTCGGTCCGTCCCTCGGCTCCAAGCCCCGCGACGTGCTCATGACCGCCCAGGATCTCGACACCGGCAACTGGCCCCGCACCGGGGGCGGCCCTGCCACGGCCGCCCCCGCCCCCCAGCCGGCACCCCCCCCGAGCCCGGGCCCGGCCTCGACGGCGGCCCAGCCCACCGTCGAGGAGCCGCGGCGACGCCGCAAAACCCTCGCCGACCTCCAACTTCCGGGCGGGACGGGCGCCGACCTCACCGGCTCCCTGGTCGACGACCCGGCCGACCCGCCAGCTGACTTCGAGCTCCCCCCGGTCACCGAACCCCGGTTCGACGGCCCCGATGGCGCCGACGGGTTCGATGGCCAGGATGGGTTCGATGGCCAGGATGGGTTCGACGGGTTCGACGGGGCCGACGGGTTCGACGGGGCCGACGGTGTCGAGGGACACCAGGCCCGGGCCGGAGCGGACGGTGACGGCGACGGTGCCGACGACTGGTTCGCCGACCAGGTCGACGACCCGGCCCTCGCCCCGCCCCCGGGGTACCGGGCCCGCTGATCCGTCTCGGGCCGGGACGGAGGCGTGGGCCGGCCCGCCCCGGCCACCGGCTGGCTAGCCTGCGGCGGTGACCTGGCTCAGCGAACCCGCCGTCGCCGTGGCGATCATCGAGATCACGATCGGTCTCCTGCTCTTGACCCGGGCGGCGGACGCCTTCGTCGAGGGTTCGGTGGGGGTCGCCCACACCCTCAAGCTCTCGCCGGTCGTGGTGGGCGCGGTCATCGTCGGATTCGGCACCAGCGCCCCGGAGTTACTCGTATCGGCGGCGGCCGCCGTCGACGGCAACCGGGACCTCGGCGTGGGCAACATCGTCGGTTCCAACGTGGCCAACCTGTCCCTGGTGCTGGCCTCGGCGGCCTTCGTCGTCCCCCTCGTGGTCAACCGCAGCGTGCTGAGCCGGGAGGCCCCCCTGTCCCTGCTCGCCGTACTGGCCTTCGCCTGGTGCACGGTCGGTGGCCTAACACGCTGGGAGGGCGTCGGCCTGCTCGTCGGCCTCGTGGCCGCACTGGCCTGGATGGTCGCCGGCGGTCACGAGAACGGGGAGAGTCACGTGCTCGACGACGAGCCCCGCACGATCGGCTACGACGGTCTCCGCACCCTGGTGGGCCTCATCGGCACCGTGGCGGGGGCCCAGCTGCTGGTTTGGGGGTCGAACGGGATCGCCGTGTCGGCCGGCCTGACCGGCGGCTTCATCGGGTTCACCCTGGTGGCGGTGGGAACGTCGCTGCCCGAGATGGTCACCGCCGTGGTGGCGGCCCGCAAGGGTGAGACCGACCTCATCCTCGGCAACCTGCTCGGTTCCAACATGTTCAACAGCCTGGCCGTGGGTGGGGTCATCGCCCTCATCTCGCCCGGTCCGATCACCGACGTCGGTCTGAGAACCGTCGGGGTGGGCGTGATGGTGGTCATCGTCGTCGGCGCCTGGGTGGCCATGGTCACTCTGCGGCGGGTCCACCGTTACGCGGCGGTCACCCTGGTGATCGCCTGGCTGGTAGCCGTGTGGCTGCTGGCCACCCGTTCCGGCTCCGCGTGAGGCCCCCGGACGGCCCGGTGCAGCCGTTGCGCCCGCACCGGAGCCGGGCTATCACGGGAGGTCATGGCCACTATTGATCATCTTGTCGTGGTCGGCGGAGCACTCGATCCGCTGGTCGCCTGGTTCGCCGAAGCGGCCGGGGTGGTACCGACCCCGGGCGGCTCCCATCCGGGGATCGGCACCCGGAACGCCCTCGTTGGTCTCCACGGCGCCACCTACCTGGAGCTCCTCGCCCCCGACCCCGACCAGCCCACCCCCTCCGGGCCCCGGCCCTTCGGGATAGACGATCTGGGCCCTGACGAGCATCGTCTGGTCACCTTCGCCGTGCGCGTCGACGACATCGTGGTGGCGGCCGATGGGGCCCGCAGGGCCGGAATTGAAATCGGTGCCATCCACGAGATGGTCCGGAGTCGATCCGACGGGACGCCCCTGTCCTGGGAGGTGTCCGAATCGGTGTACCCGGAGGGCGGCGGCGCCGTCCCCTTTCTGATCGACTGGCGGGACAGCCCCCACCCCTCGGCCTCGGTGACCCACGATTGTCGGCTCGACCGGTTGCTGGTGCGCCACCCGGACCCCGAACGGCTCGGCCTGGTCTTCGACGCCATCGGCTTGGCCCTGGCCGTGGCTGCCGCCGACCCTGGTGGCGTCTCGGCCAGCCTCGTTACCCCTCGGGGCACCGTGGAACTTTGAGGAGCGGCCCGGACGGCGCCGATCCCCCACGACCTTACCGGTGCGCCGCCTGGGCGGGTACGGTCGACCAATGGCCAAAGGGCGAGATGGGTTCCCGCGCAAGATTGCCGCCACCGTGACCAGCTCGCTGCGCACCGCCGGTCAGCGGGCCCGGACCACCGCTGCGTCCGGCTCCCTCAACCTTGACGGTCGTCTGCCCACTCTCCGCTCACCCCGGCCCATGAACGAGATCCAGGCCGATCTGGACGCCCTGGTCGGCCTGGACTCGGTAAAGGAGCAGGTGGGGGCTCTGGTGGCCTTCCTCCAGCTCCAGGCCCGGCGCCGGGAGCATGGTCTCACCGACGTCACCGCGAGCCAGCACCTGGTGTTCGTCGGCAACCCGGGCACCGGGAAGACCACGGTGGCCCGCCTGCTGGCCGAGATGTACGGCTCGTTGGGTCTGCTCCAGCGGGGCCACCTGGTCGAGGTCGATCGGTCCGGGCTGGTGGGCCAGTACGTGGGACACACGGCGGCCAAGACCAACCGGGTGGTGCGCCGGGCCCTCGACGGGGTCCTGTTCATCGACGAGGCGTACGCCCTGGCCCCCCGGCGCACCCTCGGCAACGACTTCGGGGCCGAGGCGATCGAGACCCTGCTCAAGCGGATGGAGGATCACCGCCACCGGCTGGTGGTGATCGTGGCCGGCTACCCCCAGCTCATGCACGAGTTCCTGGAGTCGAACCCAGGTCTCCGGTCCCGTTTCGCCCGGGAGATCCCGTTCCCCGACTACGCCGCCGGTGACCTGGTGGCCATCACCGAGAAGCTGGCCACCGACGCCGACTACCGGCTCGACCCCGGGGCCGGCGATGAACTGGTCAACGTGTTCGGCCGGGTCATCCGCAGCCCGGGGTTCGGCAACGGCCGGTACGCCCGGAACCTCCTGGAACAGGCCATGAACCGTCAGGCCGTCCGGCTGGCCGCCGGGGGTTCGCTCGACAGGCTCGACGCCACCGCCCTCAGCACCATCACCGCGGCCGACATCGCCGAAGCGGCCAAGATCCAGGACGGCGAAGGACCGCGGAGCTCCCGCCACTGACCGTCCACCCGGTCTCGGCCGGTGGTCACGATGGGGGGTTTCTCCCCGGGCGGGTGACCTGGCACACTGTCCCAACCGGCGGAGGGCAGTGGAGGAAGGAAGCGGCGCATATGGCCATGGACACCACCGAATGGGCCTCGGGACTGTTGTTCCCGGAGGGTCCGATCTGGTACCCCGACAATTCGATCATCCTGGTGGAGATCGCCCGAGGCACGCTCACCCGGGTCACCGCCGACGGGGAGGTCGAGGTGGTCGCCGAATGCGGGGGCGGCCCCAACGGCGCCGCCGTCGGACCGGACGGGCTGGTCTACGTGTGCAACAACGGCGGCTTCGAGTGGTCCCAACGCAATGGCCTGCTCCGCCCGGGCCTGCAACCCGCCGACTACACCGGGGGGAGCATCCAGAGGGTCGACGTCGCCACTGGCAAGGTGGAGACCCTCTACGACGGCTGCAACGGCAACCGGCTGCGGGGCCCCAACGACCTGGTGTTCGACACCAGCGGTGGCTTCTGGTTCACCGACCACGGGAAGAACCGTCCCCGGGAGCGGGACCGGGGCGGCCTGTACTACGCCAAGGCGGACGGATCCGACATCCGTGAAGTGGTGTTCCCCCTTGACGCCCCAAACGGGGTGGGCCTATCCCCCGACGAGGACGTTCTCTACGTGGCCGAGACCCACCAGGGGCGGCTCTACCAGTGGGAGCTGTCCGGCCCCGGCGAGATCGCCGGCTACTTCGGACCCGAGCACCGGGGGACGGTCCTGGCCGACCCCGAGGGCGGCCCCCTGTTCGATTCCCTGGCCGTGGACGCCTACGGAAACGTGTGCGTGGCCACCATCGGCAACGGTGGGATCACCGTGGTCACCCCGGACGGGCTCCACTACCACCGGCCCTTCCCCGACCCGTTGACCACCAACATCTGCTTCGGCGGCCCAGACCGGACCCTCGCCTTCGTGACCCTGTCCGGGTCGGGCCGGCTCGTGTCCCGCCAGTGGGACGCCCCGGGCCTGCCCCTGGCCTACGAGCCGACCCTGCCGTGACCGACACCGCCCCGGGCGGTGGCCGCCAGGCGCACCGTCGGGCCGGGTCGGGGACGGTTCGGCCGTGGAGGGTCGTCGGGCGGCGGGCCGCCCTGGTCGTCGTCCTGCCCGCCCTGGCGGCGGCCGCCGCCGTAGTGGTGGTGGTCTCCACCCCCGGTCGTAGCGGCGCCCTCCCAGCCCACGGTGACCTGGTGCAGAGTTCCCCGGCGGCGAGTGGCACCGTGGGCGGCACCGTCGATTTCGTCGACCTGGCCGTGCTCGAACCGGTCACCGACGCGGTGATCGTCGTCACCCGGGACGGCGCCGAAGTGCCGGGCCGGACCACGGTCGGGTCGGGTCAGATCATGCGGCACCAGCTCGACACCCCCCTGACCGTCGAAGGCCCGTACCAGGTCCGGTACCACTACCGGTCGGCCGACGGTCACGAGGTCGACGCCGACTACGGGTTCAGCTACGAGGCCACCGCCACCGAACCGCTCCGCATCGGTACCGTCCCCGAGGAGACCGGCGGCTTTCCCACCACCGCCCTTGTCGCCGCGGTGGTGACGGCCGCCCTCGTCGGCCTCGTCGGATGGTGGCGGATCAACCGGAAGCGGGCCGCCCTGATGGCCGGGTCGCGTTGACGGGCGACGGGCGGTGGCGAACACCGGCGGGGGGGCCGGCGGACGACCGATAGCCTAGGGCCAGTGACCGTGCGGCCCCGACTGTTCCACATCGAGACCCTCGGTTGTCCCAAGAACCAGGTCGATTCCGAAAAGCTGGCCGGCACCCTGCTGGCCGATGGGCTCCGGCCCGCCGACCGGGTCGACGAGGCGGACGTGGTGGTGGTCAACACCTGCGCCTTCATCGACGAGGCGCGCCAGGAGTCGATCGAGGTGATCCTCGGGCTCGAACGGGCCCGCAAACCGGGCGCCGAGCTGGTGGTCACCGGCTGCCTGGCCGAGCGTTACGGTCCGGAGCTCACCGAGGCGCTTCCCGAGGTGGACGCCGTCGCCCCGTTCGGGGTGCCGGTGACCCTGGGCCCGACCCGCTCCCGCCCGGTCCCGCCCGTCCCGTCGATGGACCTGCTGGAGCTGCCCCGCCCAGCCGCCACCGCCCCCTGGGCCTACGTCAAGGTGGCCGAGGGGTGCGACCGGGCCTGCGGTTTCTGCGCCATCCCGTCGTTCCGTGGCCCCCAACGGTCACGCCCGATGGAGGCCATCCTGGCCGAGGTCGACGCCCTTGGCGTCGCCGAGGTGGTCCTGGTGGCCCAGGACCTCGCCTCGTTCGGTCGGGACCAGGGCCGGGGCGACAAGCGGATCGTGGATCTCGTAGCGGCGGTGGCGTCCCGGGTCGACCGGGTTCGCCTGCTGTACCTGTACCCCTCGGAGCTGACCGACCGGCTCATCGACACCGTGTGCGCCACCGGTGTCCCTTACTTCGACCTATCCCTCCAGCACGTGTCCCGGCCGCTGCTGCGGCGGATGCGCCGGTGGGGTTCGGGGGAGCGGTTCACGGAACGGATCGAGACCATCCGGGGCCGGGAACCGGGGGCCGCGTTCAGGTCGAACTTCATCGTCGGCTACCCGGGCGAGACCGAGGCGGACCAGGACGCCCTGCTCCGTTTCGTCACCGAGACCCGCCTCGACTGGTGCGGGTTCTTCGCCTACTCGCCCGAGGAGGGCACCCACGCGGCCTCCCTCGACGGGGCCGTCCCCGCCCCTCTGGTGGCGGAACGCCTGCGGGAGCTCCGTGAGCTCCAGGATCGGATCACCGCCGAACGACGAGACGAACTGATCGGGGAGCGGATGACGGTGCTGGTCGACGCCCCCGGTGTCGCCCGCTCCTGGCGCGAGGCGCCCGAGATCGACGGGATCGTCGCCGTGCCCGCCGACCTGGTCGTCGGCCGGCTCCACCCAGTGGAGGTAACGGGGGCCGTCGGCCCCGACCTCGAGGCCCGACCGGTCGGCGCGGGCGCGGACGGCGGGGTGTGACGGCGGTGCCCGGCCTGAGCGTGCTCGGACCGTCCCGGTGGGCGGCGGCCGCCAACTCCCTCACCGTGAGCCGCCTCCTGGTCGCACCGGTGCTGGCCGCTCTCGTGCTCTACCGGAACCCGTGGTGGGTGACGTTCGTCCTCGGTGTGGTCCTCGGGTTCACCGACGCCATTGACGGGTCTCTGGCCCGGCGGGCCACACCGACCCGCCTCGGGGCCTTCCTCGACCCCCTGGCCGACAAGCTGGTGGTCCTGCTCGTCGCCTACGCCTTGGTGGTCGTGGGGCGGTTCTCCTGGATCCCCGTCACCCTCATCGCGGTCCGGGAGATCGGCCTGGTGGGGTACCGCTCGTACTGGGCCCGGCACGGCCTGGCCGTACCCGCCCGCCGGTCGGGGAAGTACAAGACCCTGGTCCAGGGGATCGCCCTGGCGGCCGCCCTCCTCCCGCCCCTGGAGCCCTACCCGTGGGTGGCCGACGTCCTGCTCTGGCTGGCCGTCGGCTTCACCCTGGTGAGCGGGGCCCAGTACCTGATCGACGGGCGGGATGCGCTCCGCTCCACCGGTCAACGGTGAACCGATGATGATGATGAGACGTCTATTGATCCTGTTGGCCGTGGTTACCGCCTGGTCGGTGTCCCTGGCCGGTTGTGGCCTGTTTGGCGACGACGGGGCCGATCAGGAATCCTCCGATCAGGGGTCGGGCGAACCGGTGGAGGGCGACGACGTCACGGCCGCACCGGTGGCCGAGCTGACCGGTGACGGCCAGGTGTCCGGGGCCGTGTTCGTCGACGGGCCCTGTAGCTTCGGGCCTCTGATCGGGGTGGACGACGTGCGCTGCGGCACCGTCGCGGTCCCGATGTCGTGGTCGGACGGGGCCGGGCGGGTGGAGTTGGCGGTGGCCGTGTTCCCCGCCACCGGCGACGATCCCGCTCCGGATCCGGTCGTCTACCTCGAGGGTGGGCCCGGCGGTAAGGCCCTGGCCGCCCTCCCGTTCAGCTACCCCACACTGGTGGCCCCCCTGCAGGCGGGGCGCGACGTCATCGTGTTCGATCAGCGCGGGGTCGGCGAAACCACTCCGGCCCTCACCTGCGACGAACTGACCACCCTCAGCCGTGAACTGGAGGACGATCCTGGCGTCGGCCCCGACGAGGCGGAGGCCCGGGCCAACGACGCTCTCGGGGTCTGCGCCCAGCGCCTCACCGATGAGGGAGTCGACCTGGCCCAGTACAACTCGGTGGCCAACGCACACGACACCGAGGCCATCCGGGTCGCCCTCAGCTACCCCCGGTGGAACCTGTTCGGCGTCTCCTACGGCACCCGGCTCGGCCTCGAGATGATGCGTCAGCACGGGGAGCCGGTGCGGTCCGCCGTGCTCGACTCGGTCTTCCCGCCCCAGGTTGACTCCACCGCCGAGGCCCCCCAAACCCAGATCGACAGTCTCAACCGGGTGGTGGCCTCCTGCGCGGCCGAGCCCGGCTGCCAGGCCCAGGGCGACCTGATGGAACGGTTGGCCGCCATGGCCGCCCGGCTGGAGGCCGAACCGGTCCAGGTCGAGATCGTCGACTTCCTCTCCGGAGGGGGAACCGACACCGTCTACGTCGACGGGTACGGCCTGGTGGGGCTGGTCTCCCAGGCTCTCTACTCGCCGACCTGGTTCGTCGACCTGCCGGTGCTGCTCACCGAGCTCGAGGCCGGTGACACCAGCGGCTTGGCCGACTTCGGCTCCCAGCTCCGCAGCACCGAGTCGTTGTTCAGCGACGGGATGTTCTTCGCTGTCGAGTGCAACGAGGAGATCGCCTTCGCCGATCCGGCCGCGGTGGACGCGGCCACGCCCGCCGACCCGTTCGGTCTCCTGGACCAGTACGACTACGCCTCCAACGTCGGTCCGGGGGCGTTCGCCACCTGCGAGGCGTTCGGTTCGCATCCCGCCGACGCCCAGGCCGACGAAGCCGTGGTGAGCGACGTCCCCACCCTGCTCATGGCCGGGGCCTTTGATCCCGTCACCCCGGTGGCCTGGGCCGAGGCGGCGGCGGAGACGCTAAGCGCCGGCCAGGTGGTGGTGGGCCCCCGGGCCTCCCACGGGGTCAGCAGCGACGAGTGCGGGATGAGCCTGGTCGCGGCCTTTCTCGACGCTCCCGATCAGCCCGTCGACGGGGCCTGTCTCGAGGAGGCCCGGCTCCAGTTCATCGACCGTCCCGTCGAACCGATCGTCATGGAACCGTTCTCGCGCCAGAATCCCGGGCCGCCGGCCACGGTGACCGGGGTGCGGCCGGCCGGCTGGAGCACCGGTCCCGGGGGCGAGGACTACCGGCGCCAGTCGGTCCTCGACCCCACCTTCGTGCTCCAGATGGGCACCGCCCCAGGTTCTGCCCCGCTGGTCGAGCAGGCGCTGACCGCCAACTACGGCCTCACCATGACCGACCTCCAGCCGCCGGACGGCCTCGAGGGCTGGACGGTGCGGTCCGGCGAGACCGACGATGTGGCGGTGCGTATCCTCCAGCAGTCCCAAGGATCCCTGGACGCCCTGATCATCATCGGGGCTCCGCCGGACGAGATCGACCAGATGACCACCGATGTGGTGATCCCGGCGGCCAACGTCTTCACGGTGACGGTGCCGTGATCGTCGAGGTGGTGGCCATCGGCACCGAGCTTCTGTTGGGTCAGATCGTCGACACCAACTCGTCGTGGATCGGGGAGCAGCTGGCCATGGCCGGCCTCGACTCCTTCCACCAGACCAAGGTGGGCGACAATCCGGCCCGGATGGAGGCGGTCATCCGCCAGGCCCTCGACCGGAGCGACGCCGTCATCTGCTGTGGCGGTCTGGGACCCACCCAGGACGACGTCACCCGTGACGTGATTGCCGCCATCATGGGCGCCGACATGGTGCTCGACCCCGCGATCGCCGACCGGATCGCCGCCATGTTCCGGTCCCGCGGGCGGACCATGCCCGAGAACAACCTCCGCCAGGCCATGGTGCCTGTGGGGGCGTCCACAATGGCCCAGCAGCCGGGTACCGCCCCCGGACTGATCTGTCCGGTGACGGTGCCCCCCATCGGCCAGGGCGACGACGGTCGCCCCGGTAATCCGGGCGACGACGGTCGCCCCGGTAATCCGGGCGACGACGGTCGCCCCGGTAACAAGGTGATCTACGCGGTGCCCGGCGTCCCGTACGAGATGCAGGAGATGCTGTCGGGGACGGTCATCCCCGACCTGATCGCCCGGTCCGGGGAGCAGGCGGTGATCGCCAGTCGGGTCCTGCGGACTTGGGGCACGTCGGAATCGGGCCTGGCCGAGCTGCTCGCCGACCGGATCGACGAACTGGACCGGGTGGGTGGTGCGACGCTGGCCTTCCTGGCCAGCGGGGTCGAGGGTCTGAAGGTCCGTATTACTACCAAGGCGGCCACCGGGCCCGAGGCGGCCGCCGCCCTCGATGCCGAGGAGTCGGTGGTCCGGGGCATCATCGGGGACATCGTGTTCGCCGTCGACGACGACACCATGGAGTCGGTGGTCCTGGCGGAGCTGGAGCGACGCGGCCTGACCCTGGCCGTGGCCGAGTCGCTGACCGGCGGCTACGTGGCGGGCCGGTTCTGCGCCGTACCCGGCGCCAGCGCGGTGTTCCGGGGCGGGGTCGTGGCCTACGCCTCCGACATCAAGTTCGCCGTCCTCGGGGTACCCGAGGGGCCGGTGATCAGCGAGGACGCGGCGGTTGCCATGGCCGAGGGGGTCCGGGCCCGGCTGGCGGCCGACATCGGTCTGGCCACGACGGGGGTGGCCGGACCGGACGAGGCCGAGGGCCAGCCGGTGGGCACGGTGTGCCTGGCCGCGTCGGGGCCCGGTGGCTCGGTGGCCACCACCGTCCGGCTGCCCGGCGACCGGGAACGGATCCGCCAGTTCTCCGCCATCACCCTGGCCGACCTGCTGCGCCGCCACCTCGACGTGATCGCGGGGGGCTGAGCACCGGCGGCCCGGGGGCAACCCTGCTCACGGCCGCCGCGGCCCGGAACATCTGGCCGGCCGATTCGCCCGCGCCCGGGCATCGGCGGGCCCGATCCGACGGGAAAAGGCGTTCCAGCGGATGGCGGGAACGGTAGAACTAGAGCGTGAGCGTTTCGGCTGATCCCTTCTCCGCCCCGTTCGGTACCTTGTTCGGGGACTCCATGACGGTGGCCCGCCTGGAGGGCGGCGCCTACCACTACGACGGGGGAGCCCAGCCGTTGGAGCCGTTCAGCCTCCATCCGGGGACCCACGCCCTGCACTACGCCAGCACCTGTTTCGAGGGCCTGAAGGCCCACCGGCAGGTGGACGGGACCCTGACCATCTTCCGGCTCGACGACCATGTCGAGCGGATGCGGCGGAGTATCGCCCGGCTGTACGTGGCGGTTCCCGAGGCCGAACTGCTTCGCACGATGATCGTCGATGCGGTGGAGGCCAACGCCTCGTTCACCCCGGACGCGCCCGGTTCGCTCTACATCCGTCCCACCTTCATCGGCACCACCCTCAATGTCGGGGCCGCGGCCTCCCCGCCCGACACCGGCCTGCTGTACGTCGTGAACTGCCCGGTGGGTGACTATTTCGCGGGCGGGATCCGGCCCCTCACGATCTACGTGGAGCAGTCGATACCGCGGACGACCCCCCAGTTCGGCATGGTCAAGAGCGGGGCCAACTATGTGATGGCGCTCGGCCCCACCCTGGAGGCCAAGCGGGACCACGCCGCCGACCAGGTCCTGTTCGCCACCGGTGGTGACGTCACCGAGACGGGGGCCTCCAACTTCTTCCTGGCCGACGACCAGCGACTGGTGACCCGGAGCCTCGACGACTCCTTCCTCCACGGGGTCACCCGGGCGTCGGTGATCACCCTCGCCGGTGATCTCGGCTACGAGGTGGAGCAGCGGGCGGTCGGGCTCGAGGAGCTCGAGGCCTGGGCGGATGAGGGCGAAGGGTTCCTCTCCGGTACCGCGGCGGTGATCGCCCCGGTGGGCACCATGGTCTTTGCCGATCAGCACCGAGTCGTCTTCGGGGACGGCCAACCGGGCGCCACCACGATGCGGCTTCGCGAGGCCCTGACCGACATCCAGCTCGGTCGGTCCGAGGATCGCCACGGCTGGGTGACCCCGGTCAAGGGCTGACCGGCCCGCCGGCGGGGCGGCCGCTCAGTCGCGACCGATATCGGAGGGCACGGTGATGCCGGGAGGCTCCCGTCCAGTGTCCTCCCCGGCGGTACTGTCCTCCCCGGCGGTACTGTCCGGCCCTGTGTCGTCCCGCCTGGTACCACCCGGTCGGGTGGGGTCCGGCCCCGTGCCGCCCGCCCCGGTTCCGTCGCGGTCGGTGTCGTCCCGATCGGTGCTCCCCGAAGCCGGTTCGTCGGTCGACGGGGCGTCGGCGCTGCGGGGGGTCGGTGTCCGGCCCAGGGTGGTTGGTGGTGCGGTGGTCGTGGTGACCCTCGCCTCGTTGATGGCGATCTTGCTGGCCTGGTAGAAGTCGGCCCGTTCGGGGCAGACATGGCTGAAGATGTAGTCCTGCAGCTCGAGTTGCTGGGCGTTGAGCTGGACCCACATCCGGTCCAGGACGGTGCCGTCGGTCCCGCACAGGACGGTGGCCAGCGTCAGGATCTCGTCGACCTCGGTGTCGGAGAGGGGGCGCCCCTCCAGACGGGAGAGCTCCTCGGCCTGGCTCATCTCGTCCTCGTTGCCGACGAGGCCACACCCGCCCACGACGCCGGCCAGACCGAACGCCGCGGCCATGACGATCGCCGTTCGGCGGGGGATGGAACGGGCCATTCCCCCACGCTAGCCAGGGAGTCGGTGAGTTTGCCCCGGGAAGCGTTGAACGAACACGCGTTCGTAGTTACAGTGTTGTCGTTCCCGGTCCTCGGGGAAGCCCGCCGCCGTTGTGGCAGCCTTCCGCACGGGGTCCAGGTTCCCAAACCCCAACCGTCGTACCAGGTCACTGTCATACCAGGTCACTGTCATACCAGGTCACTGTCATACCAGGTCACTGTCACACCCAGGTTCTAATGTCGGCGGTACATCGGCGGTACCACCCCCGTTTCGAACCGAACCCGTTCGTACACCTCGTGGTGTGCGGCATGCACACAGGAGACGATCCTCCGTGGAGAAGCAAAAGGCCCTCGACATCGCCCTCGGCAACATCGAGAAGCAGTTCGGCAAGGGCTCCGTGATGAAGATGGGGGAGCGGTCCGACATGGACATCGAGACGGTCCCCACCGGCGCTCTGGCCCTCGATCTCGCCCTCGGGGTCGGCGGTCTGCCCCGGGGTCGGGTGGTCGAGATCTACGGTCCGGAATCCTCGGGTAAGTCCACCCTGGCCATGCACGTGGTAGCCGAGGCGCAGCGCAACGGGGGCATCTGTGCCTACATCGACGCCGAGCACGCCATGGACCCCACCTACGCCGCCAACATCGGGGTTGACGTCAATGAGCTCCTGATCTCCCAGCCAGACACCGGCGAGCAGGCGCTCGAGATCGCCGACATCCTCGTCCGGTCGGGCTCGATCGACGTGATCGTGGTCGACTCGGTGGCCGCCCTCACCCCCCGGGCCGAGATCGAGGGTGAGATGGGCGATTCCCACGTGGGTCTCCAGGCCCGGCTCATGTCGCAGGCCTTGCGGAAGATCACCGCCAACCTCAGCAAGACCCACACCATCTGCATCTTCATCAACCAGCTCCGGGAGAAGATCGGGGTCATGTTCGGCTCCCCGGAGACCACACCGGGCGGCCGGGCCCTCAAGTTCTACAGCTCAGTGCGGCTGGACATCCGCCGGATCGAATCATTGAAGGACGGTGCCGAGGTGGTGGGCAACCGGACCCGGGTGAAGGTGGTGAAGAACAAGGTGGCGCCACCGTTCCGTCAGGCCGAGTTCGACATCATGTACGGGCAGGGCATCAGCCGTGAGGGCTCGTTGCTGGACATCGCGGTCGATCGTGGCATCGTCAAGAAGTCGGGGGCCTGGTACACCTACGAGGGCGAACAGATCGGCCAGGGCCGGGAGAACGTCAAGAAGTTCCTCGTTCAGAACCCGGATCTGGTCATGGAGGTCCAGGACCGGGTCCTGCGTGACGTCGGCATCATCGCCGATGACGATCCGGATGAGCCCGCTGCGGGCAAGAAGGTCGACCCGGACGACGAGCCGATCACCCTCGATTAGGCCACGTCACCTGCACCGGTGCCCGGTCCGGGCCGCGCCAGCCGTCTCCGGCTCCAGTCCAGCCGGGGACGGCGGCTACGGTGACGCCTGGACCTCGGCCCGTGCCACCGGGGTTCGGGAGCGTCACCAGTGAACCTTGATTCCATCCAGCTCGGCCTCACCTTCGACGACGTGCTGCTGGTTCCCCAGCGATCGCGTATTCGATCCCGGGGCGACATCAGTCTCCGAACCCGTTTCAGCCGGTCCATCGAGCTGGACGTTCCGATCGTGGCCGCCAACATGGACACGGTCTGCGAAGTCGACATGGCGGTGGCCCTCGGCCGTCTCGGCGGGATCGGCATCATCCACCGCTTCCTCAGTACCACGGTCCAGGCCAACATGGTGGCCGAGGTGAAGGCGCGCCTCAGCGACAGCCTGGGTTTCGAACCCGCCCGATCCCCGGAGGGTGGGCTGGTAGGCGCCGCGGTCGGTACCGACCACGACGCCCTGGACCGGGCCGGAGCCCTCGTCGTCGCCGGTGTCGACGTCTTGGTGTTGGACATCGCCCACGGTCACGCCGACCATGCCCTCGAGACCGTCTGCCAGCTCAAGAAGTCCTTCCCGGACACCGACGTGGTGGCCGGCAACGTCGCCACCCGGGCCGGGGCCGAGGATCTCGCCTCGGCCGGAGCCGACGCGGTCAAGGTCGGGGTCGGGCCCGGGGGACTGTGTACCACCCGCCTGGTGGCCGGGGTGGGCGTGCCCCAGCTCACCGCCATCGCCGACTGCGCCGGGGTGGTGGACGGCGACGGCCGGCCGGTGCCCGTCATCGCCGACGGCGGGATCCGGGCCTCGGGCGACATCGCCAAGGCGCTGGCCGCCGGGGCCAGCTCGGTGATGATCGGGAGCCTGTTCGCCGGAACCAAGGAGAGCCCGGGGGAGGTCGAGCCGTCGCCGCGCGGCCTGGTCAAGCGGGTTCGGGGGATGGCCTCGTTCGAGGCCATCGAGGCCAGGGCTACCCGGGCCGGTCAGGATCTGTCCGACGAGTACTTCGAGCAGCGGGCCCCCGAGGGTGTCGAGGGCACCGTCCCCTACCGCGGCACCGTGGTGAAGGTGGTCGGCACCCTGCTCGGAGGTCTCCGGTCGGGGATGAGCTATAGCAACGCGGCCAGCATCGGGGAGTTCTGGGAGACCGCCCGGTTCGTCCGGGTCACCGACAACGGTCTCCGGGAGGGCCAACCCCACGCGGCCGGCCCCCGGGATTGACCGGGGGCGTCCTCGGTCGGGTCCACCCGGTTCGGTCACGCCCCGATCCGCCATTGGGACCGTTGGCCGGGTGGGGGAGTAAGGTCCCGACATGAACGAGGTCGCCGGTCACCCGCCCGTCCCCACGGGTCCGCCCACCCAGCCCGATGGGGCCACACCGTCGGTGGCCGCCGATGCCCCGGTGGGCGCCGACCCGATGATGGGCCGCTCGACCCGCCGGGTGGAGGATCCCCCGCTGCTCACCGGCCGCTCCACCTATGTGGCCAATCTTCCCCTCGACGCCCTGGTGGCCCACTACGTGACCTCGATCGAGGCGCACGCCCGGATCGTCGGGATCGACACCAGCGAGGCCGAGTCGATGCCCGGGGTGGTCACCGTGGTTACCGGCGCCGAGCTCACCCACCGTCCCCCCGTCCCCGGCCTGCCGGCCACGACCCCCCGCCCGGTCCTGGCCACGGAGCGGGTCCGGTTCGTCGGTGAACCCGTGGCCGTTGTAGTCGCCACCACTGCCGCGGCCGCCGCGGATGCGGCCGAGGCAGTGGTCGTCGACTACGAGCCACTGCCGGCCGTGGTCGATCCGGTCACCGCGGCCACTTCCCCGACCCTCCTGTTCGACGACCTGCCCGCCAATGTGGCCCTGTCGGTGACCGGTCCGGGTGAGGCGGACGCGGTGGACTTCTCCGCCTACGACGTGGTGGTCACCGGGCGGTTTGTCAACCAGCGACTGGCCCCCTGCCCGTTGGAGACCCGGGTGGCGGCGTCGGAATGGACCGATGACGGTCGCCTGCTCCACCACGCCTCCTGCCAGGGCGCCCACCCGATCAAGGCTGGCCTGGCCGCCTTCTATGGCCTCGAACCGGAGGAGGTCCGGGTCGTCACCCGGGACGTCGGCGGGAGCTTCGGGGCCAAGGCCCGGTTCTACCCCGAGGACATGCTCCTCCCCGAACTGGCCCGGCGTACCGGGCGGCCCGTGCGCTGGCTGCCGGCCCGAAGCCAGGACATGGTTGGTCTCGGCCACTCCCGGGCCCAGGTCCAGACGGTCACCGTCGGTGGTGACGCCGACGGCACCATGCGGGCCATCGAGGCCCACATCCTGGCCGACATCGGGGCCTACCCGGTGACCGGGGGTGCCCTGGCCCGCAACACGGCGATGATCCTGCCCGGTCCGTTCGGGACCGTCGACCAGGTCCACTTCGAGATCTCGGCCGTGGTCACCAACACCACCCCCCAGGCCGCCTACCGGGGGGCCGGGCGGCCCGAGGCGGGCGCCCTGCTCGACCGGGCCGCCGATCTGTTCGCGGCCGAGGTCGGGGTCGACCCCATTGAGGTGCGGCGCCGCAGCCTGCTCACCGGCGACGACCTGCCGTGGACGAATCCCACCGGTGTCGTCTACGACTCCGGCGACTACCGGCTCGCCCTAGAACAGGTCGCCGACGCCGTCGGCTACGACGACATCCGCTCTGACCAGGCTAAACGGCGGGAGTCGGGGGACGGACAGCTGGTCGGCGTCGGCCTATCCACCTTCCTCGACCGGACCGCCGGCGTCCCGAGCCCCGAGTACGGGGCCCTCGAACTGCGGCCCGACGGCACCTTCCGGGTCCTGACCGGATCGTCGCCCTACGGCCAGGGACACCACACCACCTGGGCCCAGCTGGTGGCCGAACGGACCGGTGTGCCCGTCAGCGACATACAGGTCGTCCACGGCGACACCGACGTGGTGCCCCGCGGCGGCATCACCGGTGGGTCCCGTTCGGCCCAGCGGGCCGGCACCGCCGTCATCCAGGCCACCGACGAGCTGGTGGCCCTGGCCCGGGCCCGGGCCGCCGAGCTGCTCGAGGCCGCCGTGGACGACGTCGTCCTCGACGTCTCCCGGGCCCGATTCCACGTCACCGGGGCACCCGGGGCGGCCGGCGTCGGCTGGATCGACGTGGCCGCCGACCTCCCCCCCCAGCGGGACCGCAACGACGCCGTCATCGCCTGTGAATCCGATTTCCTCGGCGACGGGCCGACCGTCCCCTACGGGGCCTATGCCGCGGTGGTCACCGTCGACGTGGACACCGGCGCCGTCACCCTCGACCGACTGGTCTCGGTGGACGACGCCGGGACGATCATCAACCCGATGATCGTGTTCGGCCAGATCCACGGCGGTATCGGCCAGGGCATCGGTCAGGCCCTCTACGAGGAGTTCGTCTACGACGACAATGGCAACCCCCTCACCGCGTCCTTCCTCGACTACGCCTTCCCGTCGGCGGCGGAGATGCCGTCGTTCGAGTGCGCGGTGACCGAGACCGCGTCGCCGAACAACCCGCTCGGGTTCAAGGGCATCGCCGAATCCGGCACCATCGGCGCGGTGCCCGCCATCCAGAACGCCGTCATCGACGCCGTCTCCCACCTGGGGGTGACCCACATCGACCTCCCCGTCACCGCGGAACGGGTGTGGCGGGCCGTCGCCGCCGCCTCCGGAAACGGGGCCACGGCTGCGGGTCGACCGTGAGCCGGTCCCTGGGCGGCGACGACACCCCCGGCGGGACCGCCCCGGCCCCGTCCCCGGGTGCTGACGGCGTGCTCGACTCCAGCCAGTGGCCGGCCCTGCAGAGACGAACCCTCACCGTCCTGTTCGCCAGCGTGATCCTCGGCCGGGCGTCGATGACCATCGGGTTCACGGTGGCCGCCCTGCTCATCGAGGAGCTGTTGGGCAGTGGCACCTGGGCTGGTGCTTCGACGGCGTCGATCACGATCGGCACCGCCTTCAGCGCCTCCATGCTGTCCAACTACATGTACCGCAACGGCCGCCGCCCCGGCCTCTCCCTCGGCTACCTGGCCGCGGCGGCCGGTGCTCTGATCGCCGTGGTCGGCGGTCAGAGCCAGCTCCTGCCCGTATACGTCCTGGGCCTGATCTTCGTCGGGGTCGGCCAGGGCGGGACCAACCTGGCCCGCTACGCCGCCGCCGACCTGGCCCGGCCCGAACACCGGGGACGCGCCATCAGTTGGGTGGTGTTCGCCTCGACGGTCGGCGCCGTCGGCGGGCCGTCCCTGGTGGGCCCGGCCGGCGAGCTGGCCGACCGCCTCGGTCTCAACGAGCTCGTCGGCCCGTTCCTGGTCAGCTCCTTGTTCTTCGCCGGGGCCAGCCTGGTGGTGTGGCTCGCCCTTCGGCCCGACCCCCTCCGGGTCTCCGGTGGCCTCCGGGCGGCTGCCGTCGTCGACCGCCGCCAGGGGTTCGGGGACGGACTGGCCGCCATCCGGGCCCAACCGTTGGCCGTCGCCGCTGTGATTGGGCTTACCCTGTCCCAGGCGGTCATGGTCATGGTCATGGCCATGACCCCCCTCCACAGGCGGGACCACGGCCAAGGCCTCGACCTCGTCGGCTACATCCTGTCGGCCCACACCGCGGGCATGTTCGCCTTCGCCCCCGTGGCCGGTTGGGCCTCGGACCGCTTCGGGCGGGTGGTGACCCTCATGGCCGGGGGCGGGATGCTGGTGGGGGCCACCGTGTTCACCGCCCTGGCCGGCGACTCCCCCCTGATCCTGATGTTCCCCGGCCTGTTCCTCCTCGGGTTGGGGTGGAGCTTCGGGATCGTGTCGGCCAGCGCCCTGATCACCGATGTCGTCCCCGCCGACGACCAGGTGGCCGCCCAGGGTTCGGCCGATCTGATCACCTCGTTCGCCAGCGGGCTGGGCGCCCTCGCCTCGGGGATGGTGTTCACCGTGGCCGGCTTCCCGGTCCTGTCCCTGATCGGCCTGCTCGGCGGGGTGACGGTGATTCTCACCGCCGGCCTGGTGTTCGGCCGGGACCGGGGTGGAATGGCGCCCGCCTGATCCGGCCGGGGCCGGTCACCGGCTATGGCCCGCCACCGGTGGTACCTCGACCACGGCCAGGTCGGTGGCCGCCACCACGTCGTCGTGGATCTCGGAGGCCTCGGCCACGAACCCGTCCAGGTCCGGGTACCGGGCCGAGAAGTGGGTCAGCACCAGCCGCCGGGCCCCGGCCCGCTGGGCCAGGGTGGCCGCCTGGCGGGCGGTGAGGTGCCCGTAGGCGTCGGCCAGGTCGGCGTGCCGTTCGAGGAACGTTGCCTCGCACACCAGCAGGTCCACCCCGTCGGCCAGGGCCAGGGCCCCGTCACACCAGCGGGTGTCCATCACCACGGCCAGGGACTGGCCGGCCCGGACCGTCGACACCTCGTCCACGGTGACCGTCCCGTCCGCCGTGTCCAGGTGGCCGTCCCGGTCCAGGCGGCCCACGTCGGGGCCGGCGATGCCCCGCCCGCTGAGGGCCTCGGGGATGAACCTCCGCCGGGGCGGCTCGTCGATCCGGTACCCGACGGTGGGGACCCGGTGGTCGAGTCGCCGGGCCGACAGCATGACGCCGCCGCCCAGATCGGCCAGGGGGCCGTCGCCGTGGACGGGCCGGCCCACCGCCCGGCTGGTGTCGTGGAAGATCGACGCCGTCCGCAGCCGTTCCAGGTACTCGGCCCCCTCGGCCGGGTGGAAGACGGGCAGCTCTGGCAAGGGGGGCGACGCGGCCCGCCCGTCCAGGGCCCGGCGCTGGATCACCCCGGGCAGGCCGAGACAGTGGTCGCCGTGGACGTGGGTCACACAGACGGCGTCGAGCCGGGCCACCGCCACCCCGGCCAGGATGCACTGGCGCTGGGTGGCCTCCCCGGGGTCGACCAGCAGGAGCAGATCGTCCCAGCGCACGGCCAGGCTGTTGTGGCTCCGGTAGCGGGTGGGGGCCTGGCTGGCCGTGCCGAGGGCGATGATCTGGCGGCTGCTCACCGAACCATTCAAGCGGCAACCCCGCGGTCGCACCCGACCCCGGGATCGTTCCGACCGGTACGACCCCGTGCCACCGTCGCGGGGTACGCTTCGGCCAGATGTGGCCCGCCGTATCTCCGAAGACCTCAACCGGTGACGACCGAAGGAACCGGAAACCGAGTACCCGCGAGGCAGTGATGGACGAGCCAGGACCAGCGGCACCGTGATGATGGCGGTTCGAGCATGGTGAGCGACCTCCACCGGTTGGAGATCGTCAACGAGGGACGGTGCGCGGCGCGTACCGCCGAACTGGTCGGCGAGGTGATCGAGGCGGCCGTCCACCACCGAGGCCAGGCCCTGCTGGTGGTCGGCGTGAGGCCCGAGCATCGGCCCATCGTTGAGGCCCTGGCCGGGTGCGACCTCCCGTGGGGCAAGGTGGTGGTCATCCCGGCCGTGCTGTCCCTGCCCGGCACGGTGGCCGAGCCCGTTCCCGCCTGGACCGCCCTCGACACCCAGCCGATCACCTGGCTGCCGTTGCCGGTGGCCGAACTGGCCCAGGTACCGGTCGGTGCGGGCCCCGCCGGATCCCCCGAACGCGCCCTGGGCGAGGCGATCGACCGGTTCGGTCAGCAGCTGCGGCTCCTGGCCGACGACCCACCGATCGTCGACGTCGCCCTGCTCGACGTGACCGGGGACGGGTCGGTGGCCGGGCTCCGGCCCGGCGATCCGGCCCTGGACGAGCTTCGCCGCCCGTTGGCGGTCACCGGTGCACCGTCCGGCCCCCGTCGGCTCAGCCTCACCCGGCCGGTGTTCGACCGGTGTCGCCGGGTGGTGTGGGTCTCGTGCGGATCCGGCCAGTCGCCGGTCCTGGCCCGCCTGCTTGCCGGTGATCTCACCATGCCGGCCGGCATGATCCGGCCCCGCTCGTCGGTCGTGGTGGCCGACACCGCGGCGGCCCGCCAACCCTGACCCCGACCCGAGCCCTGGTCCGGCCGTCGGTCAGCCGGTGGGCTCGGGCCGGAGCACGACGCGGGTCACCACGGAGGCGTGGTCGCTGCCGCCGGCCGGGCCGACGTCGACGGCGAGGACCTGGAAGTCGGGGGACACCAGGACGTGGTCCAGCCGCATGATCGGCACGCCCGTGTAGCGGCCCACGGGCCAGGTCGTGTCGAACCCGCAGCCCTTCGGCTGGTTGACATCGGTCCAACCCCCGTCGAGCACGGCTCGGAACTGGCGGTGGTCGGTGGTGGCATTGAAGTCACCGGCCATCACGGAGGGCCCGGTGACGGGCCGCTCGGCCAGGCGGGCGAGCTGCTCCTCCCAGCGGGACACGCCCAGCCGGTCCTTGGGGGCCGAGGTGTGGACCGCGGTGAGGATGAAGGGGCCCTGGGGGGCCTGGACGACCATCCGCATGAGGGGTACGCCACCGAGGTCCTCCAGGGTGGCGTCCCGGATCGGCCCGCGGCTCCACACGGCCAGACCCGTCGCCCCGTCCACCGCCTCGGTGGCCCGGTAGCGGAACCGGCCGCTGTCGGGCTGGGCGTCGAGGCCCTCGACGAACGCCGGCCACACCTCCTGGAGCACCATCACGTCGGCCCCCGCCGTCCCGGCTGCCTGGGCCACGAGGGCGGGATCGCCGTGTTGGTACCGGACGTTGTGGGAGTAGACGACCACCTGGTCCTCGGCCGTCTCGCCCCGGCAGCCGATCAGCGAACCCACGGTGGGGTAGGTGACGAAGTACCCGACGACGAGGATCAGGGTGGCGATCCGGAGCAGGGCGCTGCGGGTGATCCAGGCCGCGGCGAACAGCACGATCAGGGCGGGCACCAGCAGGGGCACCAACGACACCAGCAGCACCCCGGCGGGGCTGTGCACCGTCGACCAGCGGAGATACAGGCTCACTCCAACGCCGAAGGTGAAACCCCAGCCCATCGCCGTCCAGAAGGTGTGCCGGCCCCGCTCCGTCACCGTGGGGCCGCTCCGTGACCGGCCGCGCCCGGACCCACCGCCACTAGGCTGCCGACGTGAAGCGGTACCTGATCCGCACGTTCGGCTGCCAGATGAATGAGCACGACTCGGAACGTATCGCCGGGTTGTTCGAGCGCGACGGATACCTCCCCACCGACGACGTCAACGACGCCGACGTCGTGGTGTTGAACACCTGCTGCATCAGGGAGAACGCCGACAACAAGCTCTACGGGGCCCTCGGTCATCTCAAGCCGTTGAAGGAGGCCAACCCCGACCTCCGGATCGTGGTCGGCGGTTGCCTGGCCCAGAAGGACCAGGATCTCATCCAGCAACGGGCCGGCCACGTCGACGTGGTGGTGGGCACCCACAACGTCCACCGGGCCGCCGAGCTGGTGGCCCGGTCGGTTGAGGACGGCCCAGTCACCGAGATCTGGAACGAGCCGTCACCCGACCAGCAGCTCTTCCCGTCCGACCTCCCGGCCAGCCGGGCCACCGACTACGCCGCCTGGGTCACCATCCAGATCGGGTGCGACAACAACTGCGCCTTCTGCATCGTCCCGGCCGTCCGGGGCCCGGAGGTCAGCCGTGACCCGGCCGACATCGAGGCCGAGGTGGTGCGCCTCGCCGCCGTCGGGGTCACCGAGGTCACCCTGCTCGGTCAGAACGTCAACTCCTACGGTCGGGACCTCGCCGTGGCCGCCCGGCGCCGGGGCGAGTCGGTGGCCCTGCGACCGGGCTTCGCCTCCTTGCTGCGCACCGTCGGCTCGGTGGACGGGATCCGACGGGTCCGGTTCACCAGCCCCCACCCCAAGGACATGACCTCCGAGGTGTTCGAGGCCATGGCCACCACCCCGACTGTGGCCCCCCACCTCCACTTCCCGCTCCAGTCGGGATCCGACCGGATCCTGGCCTCCATGCACCGGGGCTACACCGCGGACCGGTACCTGGAGCGGCTGACCGAGGCCCGCTCCGTCATCGACGGGCTGGCGGTGACCACGGACATCATCGTCGGCTTCCCCGGCGAGACCGAGGACGATTTCGCCGCCACCCTCGAGGTGGCGGCCACGGCCGGTTTCGACAGTGCCTTCACCTTCGTGTTCTCACCCCGGCCGGGCACCGAGGCCGCGGCCCGCACCGACGATGCCTGCGACCCCGACGAGGTCAAGGACCGGTACACCCGCCTGCGGACCGTGATCGAACGCTCCGCCCTGGCCCGGCACCGGGCCTGGATCGGCCGGACAGCTGAGGCGGTGGTGGAGGGGCCGTCCAAGCGGGACCCCGCCGTCGTGTCGGCCCGGACCGCCGACAACAAGCTGGTCCACTTCCCGTCCGGGCCGACCAAACCCGGGACCTACGTGACGGTGGCGGTCACCGGCGCCGCCCACCAGTACCTTACGGGTGAGCTGGTGGAGGTGACGGCCCCCGCCCGGTACCGGACCCGCCTGGCCGTCACCGCGGCCTCCCCCGAGCCGACCCGAGGTCCCTGACCCCGGCCCGAGGTGACCCATTTGTTCTGCTTCCCCAGGTTTTTCCGGGCGCGAGCAACTTTCGCGGCCCGGGTTCCGACTCACCAACCATGAACGACAGCTCAACCCCACACCACAACCGGCCCGGCCGGGCCCGGAGTTGGCGCGCCGTCGCCGCCGTCGTGGCCGCCCTGACCGTCTCGGCCTGCGGGCCGCTCAGTTCCGAGGCCGACCCCGTCGAGCAGCCCGGGGTGGCCGTGGTGGAGGGGGCCGACGGCACCGCGGCCGGCGACGGGACCGGTGACGCCACCGGCGGTCTCGCCTCCGGCGGGGCCGACGAGGCCTCGGGCGCCAGCGGACCAACCGACGACGACTGGGTCGGCTTCACCGAGCTGGCCGACGTGGCCGCCGTGGCCGCCCTCGATCCCCGCGCCGTCACCGACGGCACCGCCCTCGTGTCGCCCAAGTGCACGGTGGCCCCCGGGTACGCGGTGTCCATCGCCCACCTGCCCGACGTGGTGATCGATCCCGTGGTCACCGCCGAGGTGAAGGCCCAGCCGGTCACCGCGAACGGTGAGACGGTGCCCGGTTTCGACCTCCCGTCCTCGACCATCCCCGGTGCCCTGATCGACGGCGGATGCGTGATCACCTACGACGCCTCCCCGGGCTGCCTCCCCGCGGTCGAGATCACCCCCGTCGTGATCCCCGGCGCGGAGGTCCCCGAGGTGACCGTCCCGGCCGTGACCATCGGGGGCGTCACCTACCGGGACGAGGAGATCGCGCCCGGTGAATCGGCCCTGCCGGTCCGGGTGGAGGGCGCCTACGCCCGGGGCGGCTGCCAGCAGAAGCCGGCGCCGGGCGAGCGTGCCCCGTCGGTGCGGCGTGATTCCCTGACCCGTGACTGGGCCAACCGCGGCTCCATCTTCCGTTCCAGCCTCTACGTCCCGGCGGTCTTCGAGGACGACTTCTCCATCGACTCCCTGTCCGTCCCGTCGGTCAACGTGCCGAGCGTCTCGATCGACCGGGTCTACCTGGAGTCGGCCAGCCTGGACGCCACCACCCTGGAGGACGCCCCCGACGTGGCCGTCGTGGACGACGGCGAGGAGACCTCGTACATCGCCGAGGCCGACGTCCTGTTCGACTTCGACTCCTCCACCCTCCGGCCCGAGGCCGACGGCTCCCTGCGGAGCATCGCCGCAGCGATCGCCGTCGACGCACCGACCGGGGTGGTCAGCGTGCAGGGGTTCACCGACTCCAAGGGCGACGACGCCTACAACCTGGAGCTCAGCCGGCAGCGGGCCCAGGCCGTCGCCGACTGGCTGGTGGCCGACGGCGGGATCACCGCGGACCGTCTCGAGGTGATCGGACTCGGCGAGACCCTTCCCTTCGCCCCCAACGAGAAGCCGGACGGTTCGGACAATCCGGCCGGTCGGGAGCTGAACCGCCGGGTCGTCGTCAGCGTCGCCTCGAACTGATCGGCGTCCGATGACCGAGCGACACCGACCCGACCGACCGGCCCCGGCCCCGGCGGCCCCGACACCCCCGGAACCCCCTGGGCTCGTGGCCGCCGTCGTGGCCGGCCGGCCCGACGCGGCCAGCCGCCTCCAGGCCGCCCTGGCCGCGGCCACCGACCCCGCCGACCGGGCCGCCCTGCTCGATCCGCTGGCCGCGGCGGCCGGGGGGTCGGCCGCCGCCCTTGAGGTCCTGCTGGCCGCCATCCAACGCCAACGCCTCGCCCTGGTCACCATCCACCGGCTGATCGTCGACCCCCACGACGCCGAAGAGGTGGAGCAGGACGTGCTCATCAACGTGACCCGCTCCATCGCCCGGTACCGGGGCGACGCCCGGTTCACCACCTGGCTGCACACCCTGGTCCGCAACGTGGCCATCGACTTCCTGCGCCGTCGCCGGGAGACGGCGTCGCTGGAGGCGGCGGCCGGTCTGAGCACCGGTGGTCGCCTGTCGTCGATGATCGCGAGTCGGGCCGTCGTCCAGGACGCCGTGGCCGACCTCGACCAGGCCTACCGGCTACCGGTGACCCTGCGGGACGTGGAGCAGCTCAGCTACGCCGAGATCGCCGACCGCCTCGACCTGCCCCTCAACACGGTCAAGTCCCGGATCCACCGGGGCCGGGCCCTCCTGGCCGGGCGGATCGACCGTGAGCTCGATCCCGAGCTCGGCCTCGGCGGTCCGGGCGGAGGGGCGACGGGCGGGTATGGCTGAGGCGGCCGGACCGATCGGGGTGGGAACCGAGGTCGGTCCCTACCGGCTTGTCCAACCGATCGGTTCGGGGGCGTTCGCCACCGTCTGGCGGGCCCGGGACCAACGGCTGGACGCGGTGGTGGCGGTCAAGATCCTGGCCGAGAATCGGGTCCTCGACCCCGACGTGCGGGAGCGGTTCCTGGGCGAGGCCCAGCTGCTGCGACGCATCGACTCCGGCCACGTGATCCGGATCCTCGACGTGGGGGAGACCCCGGGCCTCCAGCCCTTCCTGGTCCTCGAGTACGCGGACGGGGGGGAGTGGGGGGAGCGGGTGGAGCAGGCCCGTTCCCGGGGGGTCACCCCGACCCGGGCCGAGCTGGTCACCCTGGCCGGGAGCCTGGCCGACGGTCTGGCCGCCGTGCACGCCCAGGACATCGTCCACCGCGACGTGAGCCCGGGCAACATCCTCATCAAGACCGGCACGGTGGGCGCAAGCGGCACGGTGGGCGCAACCGGTGCGGAGGGAGCGACCGGCGACACCGGCGGGTTGCTGGCCCCCGGTGAGCGGCTGTGCCTGTCGGACCTGGGCTACGCCAAGGATCTAAGCGCCAGTTCGGGCGTCACCGTGGGCGGCGGGACGCCGCGGTTCTCGGCCCCGGAACAGCGGCGGGACATCACCCGGGTCGACCCCCGGGCTGACATCTACGCCGCCAGCGCGGTGGTGGCCTGGACCGTCGTCAGTGACCGCCTCCCGGTCGACCTCGGTCCGGAACCGGTGGAGACCCTCCGCGGCCTGGGCATGGACCCGGCGGTGGCCGCTGCGCTCGCCCCCGGCCTCGCCGCCGACCCTGACGGCCGACCGGCCGACGCCGCCGCCTGGGGCCGTGGGGTCACCGCGGTCCTCGGCGAGGGCCCCACCGCCCCGGCGTCCCGTCCGGTCCGGGCCCCGTCGGACCGGACGACCGTCGTGGCCGAGACCGCCCCCACCCTCGTCGCCGAGCCGGCCGCCACCCTGGTGGCCGGGCCGGTGGGCAGCGCACCGAGCGTCCCGGCCGGAACCGGGCCTCACGGGACCCACCCTGACGGGGCCGTCACCGGGCTCGCCCCGGGGCCCCGGCCGCCGGCCCCCCGGCGCCGCCGCTGGTGGCTCGTCCTGCCCGTCGTGGTGGCCGTCGTCGTGGCCGCCGCACTCGGCGCTGCCGTCGGGGCCCTCTGGGCCACCCGGACCGACGACGGCGTCCCGGCCGTCGCCGTCCTCGACGATGGCACCGTGCGGATATCGGCCGAACGGGGGGCGGTGGCCGCCGCCGTGTTCCTGCCGCCCGAGCCGGTGGTCGGCAGGCCCGTCACCGTCACCGCCGGAGCCACCGGGGTGGAGACCCTGGTGTGGGTCCTGCCCGATGGGTCCTCCGTGGCCGGCGTCGACCGGGTGGAGGTCACGCCCCGGGGGGTCGACGACGTCATCCGCCTGGTGGCCATCGGACCGGACTCCAGCGTGGTCATCAGCCACCCCGTCGGGGCCCGGGAACGGTGACCGACCGGCCCGTCGCGGCCCGCAACTTCCCGGCGAAGATTGATCGACCGTCACCGGTGACGACTGCCGAACGCCGCCGCGGCCATATCGTGTCAGGCGTGCCTCGAACGCGTGCCCCCGGCGACGTGCTCGTCCACCTCCGTCGGGCCAGGGATCACATCGACCGCAACTTCACCTCCGGGGTCGATCTCGACGAAGCGGCCGAGATCGCCGGACTGTCCAAGTTCCATTTCCACCGCCTGTTCACCGCGACCTACGGCGTGACACCGGCGGGCTACCAGTCGTCCCGCAGGATCGAACGGGCCCAGGACCTCCTACGGACCTCGAACCTGACGGTCACCGAGGTGTGCACGGCCGTCGGTTTCGGCAGTCTCGGCTCGTTCACCACCCGTTTCCGTGAGCTCGTCGGGGAGACGCCCGGTGCGTTCCAACGCCGCTGGGCCGCGAACGGCGCCCCGCGGATCCCCGGCTGCTTCGTGTTCATGTGGGGCCTGGCCGAAACCACACCGGTCGATTCCGCAAGCGGGGAGAAGCCGCCGTCGCCGCCCCACCCGTAGCGTCGGGGAATGATCAACAACATCAGTCTCACAACCGTTTGGGTCAAGGACATCGACGAGTCCAAGGCGTTCTACATCGAGAAGCTCGGCTTCGAGGCCCGCGACGACGTCCGCCTCGGCGACGACTTCCGGTGGTGCACCGTCGGACATCCGTCCCAGCCCGAGATCGACATCCACCTGTCGACCCCGGGCCCACCGCTCGCCCCGGACTACGTGGAAGCCCTGAACCGGGCCATCGACCAGGGCGGCACGTTCGCCGTCGGCCTTAACGTCGACGACTGCAAGAAGACCGTCGCCGAGCTCGAAGCCAACGGCGTCGAGATCATCAATCGGCCGGAGGAACGGCCCTACGGCGTGGAGGCCCTGATCAGGGACAACACCGGCAACTGGCTCGTGCTCGTCGAACCGCACGAGTTCACCCAACAGGACATGGAGCACTTCGTGGGTGACGATCCGTCGTCCTTGAATCCGTCGTCGTTGAATCCGTCGTCGTTGAATCCGTCGTCTTCGGATCCGTCGTCTTCGGATCCGTCGTCTTAGGGGCGGCACCGGTCATCGGGCCCGGTCGTCAGTCCGGGGCCGGCCCGCTCGCCGCCACCCCGGGCCGATAGAGCTGCCTCCAGTCGAGCTGGTCGTCGGGGGGCAGGGCCGGGGCCAGACCCGCGAGCAGACCGGCCAACCGTTCGGTCCGTTCAGCCCCGAGACACCGCCACAACACCAGATCGAGCCGGTCGGTGGCCAGCTCGATCCGGGTGCGACCGGCCCGACCGGCCTCGGTGGCCATCCCGGTGGAGGCCAGCAGCCAGCCCCGCTTCACCAGTCTTCGCTTGGCCGCGGCCACGGCCTCGTCGTCCCAGGCCGCCTCGTCGGTGATCCACGCCGCCGGGGCCTCACCCACCGCCACGTGGGACACCACGGCCTCGCACCCGTCCAACCCTTCGGCGCACAGGGCGATCAGGTGGCTCCCGCTGCGGTGTTCCCGGAGCACCGTGGTTGCCCACCAGATCCGGGCCCAGGGGGATTCGGGCGGCACCACGTCGGCCCACCCGGCGAACAGGGTCCGGCCCTCGGCCTGCCCACCTTCGGCCGCGGCAAGGAGGAGGGACAGCAGCTCGCTGGCCTGCGGCCCCGGGGGGCCCAGCAGGCGGGTGAGGGCTTCGTCCATGGCGACGAACCGGGCCTCCAGGGCCGCCTCGGGGGTGGAGAACTGCCAGGCGTCGGGGATGGCCCGGGCGATCCGGCCGGGCCCGTAGTAGAAGAAGGTGCTGGCGATTACCGGGCGGGTCACCGGGCCCAGCGGGGCGGCCCGGGTGGCGAAGTAGTTCATCCAGAACCCCTTCAACCCGGCCGCCGTTCCCCGCTCCCGAACCTCAGGCGCGGTGTAGCACACCCCGTGAAGCCGTTCGACGGCCTCCCACATGCGGCGAGACACGGCGGGGTGGGCGATGTCGCTTGCAGGCATGCACAGTACGTAGCCACCAGACGCCCCCATGGCAAGTCGATCCCGTCCGGACCGATCGGGCCGCCGCGTCAGAATTGGGTTGGATTCCGTGACGTCGCTTAGGGTTGCGGTTCCTCCAGCGACGCGGATCGGATCGCCAGTTGCCAGTGCCCCATTGCCGTTGGTTCCTGATTCCCAGCCCTCTGCTGGGACCAGCGAGCTGGCGGGCGGTGGCGGAGGAGCTCCGGCGCGTCGGCCATGTGGCCGTCGTGGCCCGGACGACCATGACCACCCCGGCCGACGCCGACCATGTCACCCCCTGGCTCGACGAACTGGCCGCCCACCCGCGTGACGACGATCTCCCGGTGGTCGTGGCCGGCCATTCGGCCGCCGTACCCCGCCTGCCGATGGCGGTCCGCCACCTGCTCGACGACGGTTGGCCGGTGGTGGGCATGATCTGCGTGGACGGTCGCATCCCGGATGGCCGGTCGTTCGCCGAGTCCGGTCCGTACTACGCCGAGCTGCTCGACGGGCTCGTCCGACCGGACGACTACGTGCCCCCGTGGCCCCGCTGGTGGGGTTCGTTCGTCACCTCGCTGGTGTTCGAGCCCGGAGCCCGCCGGGAGGTGTTCGACGAGGCCCGGCCCGTCCCCCGGGCCTGGTTCAACCAGGGCTGCCCGGTGCCCCCACTCCCCGACGAGGTGGGGCGGGGCTACCTCGGGTTCGGTGTGGGCTACGAGCAGTCCCGGCTGCGGGCCCGCGACGCCGGCTGGGTCACCTACCGGATGCCGGGCGAGCACCTCCACCAGGTCGTCGCCCCCGAGGCGGTGGCGGCAACACTGGTGTCGTTCGCGTCGTGCATCTGCGGTGGCGAGCCACCCAAGCCCTCCGAAGACCCCCCGGAAGCACCCCCCGGCGGTTGCTCCGCGGCCTGAACCCGCCCACCGGCCCGGGACCGTGCCCCGGGACCGTGCCCCGGACCGTACAGTGGTCGTCGTGGTGCCCGACTGCCCCCGAGAGGTCCTCGACGCCGTGGGCGGTGAGCCCTGGATCCCGCTGGAACGGCCCGGAGCGGCCGGGCCCGATCCCGACCGGCCCCCCGGGGGCCCCTGGTGGAGGGTGGGGGAGCGGTGGGTCTACCAGGCCCGCCCGGAGCCGGGCCCCGGGTCCGGCCCCGACGGGGCCGACTCCCTCCTGGCCCGCATGGTCTGGCTCGGCGGCCGCTCCGGGTCGGGGACCGGGCCCGGGCTCGACCCCGGCGAGGTGGTCGCATCGCTCACCGGGTGGGTGGTCGTCGATCCCCCACCCGGTGAGCCGGCCGATCGGCCCGAACGGCATCCGGAGCTGGTGGCCGTCTGCCCGGCCGTGGGCCGGGCCCTGGCCGGGCTGCACCGCCTCGACCCCACCGGCGCCCCACCCGGGGCGACCTGGACCGGCGACCTGTCGGTGGTGGAGCGGGCCGTGGCCGAGGACCGGTTCGACGTCGACCGGCTGGTTGAGCCGTACCGGCGGTACCCACCGGAACGCCTCCTGGCCATCGCCGCCGCCGGGCCCGTCGGCCGCTCGGAGCCCGAACCGGGCCCACCCACCGTGGGCCACGGTCGGGCCTCACCGGCCACCATCCTCCTGGCCGGAGACCGACCGTCCGGCCTCCTCGCCCTCGACCGGCTCGGCGTCACCGACCGCCACCGTGACCTCGCCGCCGTCCAGCGGCGCATCCACGCCATCTTCGGCGTCGACGGTGTCGTCGCCTTCGCCGCCGGCTACGTCGAGGCCGGCGGAGCGGACATCGACCTCGTCCGCCTGGACCACGGGATACTGATCGAGGTGCTCCTCGACGCCGTGGTCCCGGTCGGTGCCACCGTGGCGTGACCGGAGCCGACGAAACCACGGCCCGGGCCGACCACGGACCCGCCCGGCCACCGCTCGTCATCGTCGGCCCGACCGCCACCGGCAAATCAGCCCTGGCCCTGGCCCTGGCCAGGCGGCACGCCGGGGTGGAGATCGTCTCGGCCGACGCCATGGCCGTCTACCGGGGCATGCGGATCGGCACCGCGGCCCCCACCGCAGCCGAGGCGGCCGAGGTGCCGCACCATGTCGTGGGGGTCGTGGCCCCCTCCGAGGAGTACGGGGTGGCCCGGTTCCAGGCCGACGCCGAGGCCGCCCTGGCCGCCATCGAGCAGGGGGGCGGCACCCCGGTCATGGTCGGCGGCACCGGCCTCTACGTCCGGGCCGTGGTCGACGGGTTCACCCTGCCCGGCCGGTATCCGGCGACCCGGGCCGAGGTGGAGGCCGAGCCGTCCACCGGGACCCTGTGGCGGCGGCTGGCCGAGCTCGATCCCGAGGCGGCGGAGAAGACCACGGTCACCAACCGGCGCCGCATAGTCCGGGCGCTCGAGGTGACCGTCGGCTCGGGCCGGCCGTTCTCCAGCTACGGCCCCGGGGTGGACCACTACCCCGACACCCGGTTCCGGCTGATCGGGTTGCGGCTGCCCCGCCCGGATCTCGACCGCCGCATCGCCGACCGGTACCTACGCCAGGTCGACGAGGGCTTCCTCGACGAGGTCGCCGCCCTCGACCGCCGGTCGTGGTCCCGCACCGCGGCCCGGGCCCTGGGCTACGCCGAGCTCGGCGCCTACCTCGACGGCGAGACGGACCTCGAGCAGGCCTTGGCCGAGGCGACGGTCCGAACCCGCCGCTTCGCCCGGCGCCAGGAACGCTGGTTCCGGCGCGACCCCCGGATCGTCTGGTTCGAGGCCGACCGCGCCGACCTGGTCGACGCCGTCGACCGGTGGTGGAGCGACCCGGCCCAGGACCCTCACCCACCCCTACCGGCACCGGCGCGCCGCTGGCCCGACTTCCCAGGTGCCGGCTGAATCTCCGGCCCTGTGCCGCCCGGTCGGGACGGTAGATTTGTTGTCCTTGACCGGCCCGCACCGGCCCCCTCGCTCCCGTCCCGGACGAACCCAACCCCATGACCTCCAGCCTCACGCTCACCAAGCACCACGGCATAGGCAACGATTTCCTCGTCGCCGTTGACCCGGCCGTGCCCGTCACCCCGGCCGAGGCGGTCGCCTGGTGCCACCGCCACCGCGGGGTCGGAGCCGACGGGGTCATCACGGTCGTTCCCGATCGGGACGGTGACGCCGCCGGCGCCGGGGAGACCCCCGGGTGGACGATGGTGTTGTGGAACGCGGACGGGAGCCGGGCCGAACTGTCCGGCAACGGGCTCCGGTGCCTGGGCCAGGCCCTCCACGAGGCCACTGGCCGCACCCATCACCTGATCCACACCGACGCCGGTGATCGGCTGGTCGTGGTCGAACCGACGGTGTGGCCCGACGACCCAACCACCCGATCGGTGACGGTCGATCTCGGGTCGGCCCGGCCCGGCCCCGAGCCGTACCCTGGGTTCGACGCCCTCGGCCTCGCCGTCGAACGGCAGGTCGGCGTGGACATCGGCAACCCCCACCTGGTGGCCATGGTCGGCCCGGTCGACCCGGTCGACCTGGCGAAGGTCGGACCGGTGGTCGAGGCCTCCTACCCCGAGGGGATCAACCTGGAGATCATCGAGGTGGCCGACCGTGGCCGGATCGACCTGCGGGTCTGGGAACGCGGCGTCGGCATCACCGAGGCCTGCGGCACCGGGGCCAGCGCCGCGGCGTGGGCCGCCCACCGGTGGGGGCTGGTCGACGAACGGGTCGTGGTGCGGATGCCCGGCGGTGAGGTCGGGGTCGAGTTGGCTGCTCCCGGCGGGGCCGGGGCCCTTGTCCGCCTGAGCGGCCCGGCAACGCGGATTGCCACCGTCGAGATCGGCCGGAGATGACCTCCCAGCCGGGCGGTGTCGACGGCGACGGTGCCGGCCCCGACGGTCCCGGGCTGGACGTCCCGGACGGGGACGCCGGCGGGGACGAGGGGCACCGTGGTGCCTTCGGTGAGTTCGGCGGGGCCGAGGACGGCCTGTTCGACCGCAGCTTCCGGGAGCGGATCGTGCTGGTCGGCATGACCCGGGCCGGTCAGGAACAGGAGGACACCGAGGCCTCCCTGGACGAGCTCGAGGCCCTGGTCGACACGGCCGGCGCCGACGCCATAGACCGGGTCGTCCAACGTCGGGACCGGCCCGATCCGGCCACCTTCGTCGGGCGGGGCAAGGTCACCGAGATCCTCGATGCCTCCCTCGCCGTCGACTCCGACACCGTGGTGTTCGACGACGAGCTCACCCCGGCCCAGCAGTACAACCTCGAACGGATCCTGCAGCGCACCGCCCTCGACCGCACCGCCGTGATCCTCGACATCTTCGCCCAGCACGCCAGCTCGGCCGAGGGCAAGACCCAGGTGGAGCTGGCCCAGCTCCGCTACCGGCTGCCCCGCCTGCGGGGCAAGCGGAACTTCAGCCAGCAGGGAGGCGGCATCGGTACCCGGGGCCCGGGGGAGACCCAGCTCGAGGTGGACCGCCGGCGCCTGGTGCGCCGGATGCACAAGCTGGAACGGGACCTCGCCCGGATCACTGCCCTGCGGGCCAACCAGCGCAAGGCCCGGCGCCGGTCACCGTTCAAGACCGTCTCGATCGTCGGCTACACCAACGCCGGGAAGTCGTCCCTGCTGCGGGCCCTCACCGGATCCGACGTCCTGGTCGAGGACCGTCTCTTCGCCACCCTCGATCCGGTGACCCGGCGGTTGCAGCTACCCGGGGGCGAGCAGATCCTGCTCACCGACACCGTCGGGTTCGTGAAGAAGCTGCCCCACCAGCTGGTCGAGGCGTTCAAGTCCACCCTGGAAGGGGTGGTCGGCTCCGACCTCGCCGTGCACGTCGTCGACGCGTCGGCGCCCGACCCCGACGCCCACATGACCGCGGTGGCCGAGGTCCTGGCCGGGATCGGGGCGGCCGAGGTCCCCCAGATGCTCGTGTTCAACAAAGCCGACCTGGCCCCCGAAGCCGCGGCCCGGTTGGCGGCCAACAACCCCGGTTCTGTGGCCGTGTCGGCCGCCACCGGGGACGGGATCGACGACTTCTTGGACGCCGTGGGTCGGGCGTTGCGGGCGGCCAGCAACGAGGTCGAGCTGTTCGTGCCGTGGGCCCGGGGCGACGCCCTGGCCGCGGTCCACCGTGAAGGCGAGGTGCTCGACTCGGTCACCGAGGAGGCGGGCATGCGGATCCGGGCGTCGTTGGACGACGCCTCGGTCAGCCGCCTGGCCGACTTCATCGTGGACGCCGACCCCGCGCCCCCCGGTCCCGATCCGTCCGGCCCCGAGGCCGAGCCCCGGCCCGAACGGTCCCCAGACACCCCTGCTTCCGAGGAGGTCGGCTGAATGGGCTTTGTGCCCCCTCCCTATCCCTACGACCGGTTGGCGGGCCTAGAGGCCATCGCCGATAAGCACCCCGGCGGGGTGATCGACCTGTCGATCGGGACCCCGATCGACCCGCCCCCCGCCGTGGTGGTTGAGGCCTTGGCGTCGTCGGACACCGAACGGGGCTACCCCCCCTCGATCGGCACCCACGCCTTCCGGGCCGCCTGCGCCCACTGGCTGAACAGGCTGGTCGGGACCGACCTGTCAGAGGCTGACGTACGGGCCACCATCGGATCCAAGGAGTTCGTGGCCGGTCTGCCCCACTGGCTGAAGCTGCGGGCGCCGGAGCGCGACACCGTGCTGTACCCGGCGATCAGCTACCCGAGCTACGCCATGGGGGCAACCCTGGCCGGGTGCCGGGCGGTGCCGGTACCGGTGGACGACCGGTGGCGGATCAGGCTCGACGCCATCGAGCCGGCCGACGCCGATCGGGCCCTGTGCCTGTGGGTCAACACACCGGGGAACCCGGCCGGGGGCCTGGACGATCTGGGCGCCGCCGCCCGCTGGGGGCGCGATCGCGGGGTCCTGGTCATGTCGGACGAGTGTTATGTGGCCTTCACCTGGGACGGCCCACCCCACTCGATCCTCGAACACGGCCTCGACGGCGTCGTGGCCGTCCATTCACTGTCCAAGCGGTCGAACCTGGCCGGGTTGCGGTCCGGGTTCTACGCCGGTGACCCGGAGGTGATCCACTACCTGTCCGAGGTGCGCAAGCACGCCGGGTTCATGCAGCCCGGACCAGCCCAGGCCGCCGCGGTCGCCGCCCTCGGCGACGAGGCCCACGTGGACGAGCAGCGGGCCCGGTACCAGCACCGCCTCCGGGTAGCCCGGAGCATCGTGGCCGAGCTGGGGGTCACCGCCCCGCTTCCCGCCGGCGGGTTCTACCTGTGGGCCCCCGCCCCCGGCGGTGACGCCTGGGCGTTCGCCGAGGAGCTCGCCCGCCGGGCCGGTGTCCTGGTCAGCCCCGGTGAGTTCTACGGTCCCCAGGGGGCCGGCCACGTCCGGATCGCCGTGGTCCAGCCTGACGACCAGTTGGCACTGGCCGCGGCCCGGGTCGGCCTCGACCCCGGGGTGGCGCCCGGCGCCTGACCCGGGCCTGTGTCGTCGGCTCTTCGGCCGAGGCCTCATCGCCCGGGGCCCAAACCCAGGGTGGGCGGGGTGACGGCCGCGTAGGCTGTGCCGATGACCGATGGCGAAGCCTCCGCAACCTCCCGTACCGCATGGGCCGACGGCCTGGCCACGGTGACCGCAGACGGAACGGTGCTCGACGCCTGGTATCCGGCCCCGGCCCTGGGCGAAGCCGAGGCCGCGTCGGACTGGCCCGAGCGTCTGGCCGCCGCCGCGGGGTCCGACCCCCGGCGTGGGGTCGAACGCCGGCTGATTCGCACGGTGATCGACCTGGACGCCGCCCCCGCTGATCCAGCCGACGCCTACCTTCGGCTCCACCTGCTGTCGCACCGGCTGGTCGTCCCGCACGGGCTGTCCGTCGACGGGATCTTCGGCGTCCTTACCAATGTGGTGTGGACCAGCTTCGGCCCGTGCCCGGTCGACGACTTCGAGTCGGTCCGGGCCGCCCTCACCGCCTCAGACCCCGGGGCCCGGGTGACGGTGTACGGGGTCGACAAGTTCCCTCGCATGGTCGACTACGTGGTCCCCTCCGGCGTCCGGATCGCCGACGCCGACCGGGTCCGGCTCGGCGCCCACCTAGCCTCGGGCACCACCGTGATGCACGAGGGCTTCTGCAACTTCAACGCCGGGACCCTGGGCGCCTCGATGGTGGAGGGCCGGATCTCGGCTGGCGTGGTGGTGGGCGACGGCTCCGACCTCGGCGGTGGAGCCTCGATCATGGGCACCCTGTCGGGGGGTGGCAAGGAGGTGATCTCGGTGGGGGAGCGCTGCCTGATCGGCGCCAACGCCGGGATCGGGATCAGCCTCGGCGACGACTGTGTGGTCGAAGCCGGGTTGTATGTGACCGCCGGCACCAAGCTCACCGTGCTGCCCGACGGCAGTTCGACCAAGGCGGGAACGCTGTCGGGGGCGAACGGGCTGCTGTTCCGGCGGAACTCGATGACCGGCGGGGTGGAAGCCGTGCCCCGCCGAGGGGCCACGGTGGAGCTCAACGCCGCCCTCCACGCCAACACCTGACCCGCCGGTTCGGGTCGGCCGGGTTTCGGGGTCTACCGCACCGGTTGGCCGCGACCGGCCAGCACCTGCTCCCGGGTGGGAACCCGCAGACAGACGTACCAGACCCCTACCGCACCCAGGAGGGCGACGAGGATCCGCACCGGCGGTGGTTCGATGACCAGGCCGGCGCTGACACCGACGGCGAGGGCGATGGAGGCCGAGGCGATGATCTTGGCTCTTCGTGGCATACCCAGCCCGGCCCGGTAATCGGTCACCAGGGGACCCACCCCGGGCAGGCCGAGCAGCCAGCGCTCCAGCCGGGGGCTCGAACGGGAGAAACACCAGGCCGCGGCAACCATGAATCCGGTGGTCGGCAGGCCCGGAACCACGATGCCGACACCACCGATGGCCACCAAGAGCAGGCCGGTCAGGATCCACAGGACCCTGACCCCCGAGCCGAGGATGGGGCCCGTCATCCGAACAGGGTGATCAGGTCCTCAGCCATCAGGATGAGCAGAAGGGTGATGACCGACAGGTGGAGCACCGTCACCGGCTTCTTCCACCGATGATCGGCCCGCCAGAACCGCCGGATGCTGAACACGTTGGACACGATGGCCACCACCCCGACGACCAGGCCGATCACCGGTCCCACCCCGGAGGCCAGGCCGATGAGCGGGGCGATGAAGGGCAGGACGACGTAGGTCAGGGTGCAGCGGATCGCCGACACCATGATGGATCGGCTGAACCCCCGCGCCGCCTCGTCCTCGGTGATCGTCGGTCTCGACGCTGGTGTGGTGGGGGTGTCGGTGACGGACAATGTTGGCTCCGATGGTGGCTTGCCGCCCTCCCGAACCGGGAGGTGGGCCGTGAACTGGTCCGGGCCGGGCCGGAACCACTCCGGCGCTAGTCCACGGTAGCGCCAACCGGGTTCCACGAGCCGGTCGGTTGGGCCCCACCGGCCTGATCCGGCCGGACCAGCCGCCGGCGGCCCGCCGGGCCGACCGGCGGTTCGGGACGGTGGGGACGGGCTCCATCCGGTCGGGTCGGGCACGCTACCGTCTCCGGGTGCCCCACGTGTCCCCTCCCCCCGTCCCGGCCGAGGCCGACCTGCTCACGGTGACCGCCGATCTGGTCGACCGGCCGTCCGAGTCGTTCCACGAGGAGCCCTTCGTCGACTGGTTGGAACAGCAGCTCCGACCGCTCGGCCACCTCCAGGTGGAACGCATCGGCGACAATCTGGTCGCGCGGACCGACCTGGAACGGTCCCAACGGATCCTGCTCGTCGGTCACACCGACACCGTGGCCGCGGCCGGGAACGGCACCGCCCGGATCGACGGCGATGTTCTCTGGGGGCTCGGGTCGACCGACATGAAAGGGGGCCTGGCCGTGATGCTCCACCTCGCCCGCTCGGTGGCCGAACCGGTCGTGGACGTCAGCTACGTGTTCTACGCCCGCGAGGAGGTGGCCCAAGAGCACAACGGCCTCAACGAGATCATCGCCGAGCGGCCCGACCTGCTGTCCGGCGACTGCGCCGTCCTCGGTGAACCCACCGACGCCCAGATCGAGGCCGGTTGCCAGGGGGCGATGCGCTTCGAGCTGACCCTGGCCGGAGAGCGGGCCCACACGGCCCGACCGTGGATGGGTCGCAACGCCATACACCGGCTCGGACCGATCCTCACCGCGGTGGCCGATCACCAGCACCGCCGACCCGTGATCGACGGCTGCGAGTACCGGGAGGCGCTCCAGGCCGTGGCGGTGGAGGGCGGCGTGGGTGGCAACGTGGTGCCGGACCGGGCGATGCTGCGGCTCCACCTCCGCTACGCCCCCGACCGCAGCGCCGCCGACGCTGAACGGTTCGTGCGGGACCTGGTATCGCCGTGGCTTGACGCGGGTGACCGGCTGGAGGTCGTCGACGCCTCGCCGGCCTGTCGGCCCTCACTCGACCACCCCCTGCTGGCCAGGTTGGTGGCCGACAACGACCTACCCGTCCGGGCCAAGCTCGGCTGGACCGACGTGGCCCGCTTCGACGCCATCGGCGTTCCGGCCACCAACTTCGGGCCGGGGGAGCCGACCCTGGCCCACACCGCCGACGAACGCCTCGGGCGGGCGCCGCTGGAGCGATGCCACCGGGCGCTCCGGCGACTCATCACCGACCCCGGCCCGGGCGAGGGGGTGGCACCGTGATCCCCGAGTCCGCCGCCGATCTCGCCGCCCAGCTCCCGCCCCGGCATCACCACCGACCGGGCACGGCCACCAGCCTGGCCGGGGCCCTGGACCTGATCCCCGACGGGGCCCGGGTGTACGTGGCCCCCTTCGGAGCCGTCCCCACCGCCCTGGTCGGCGCCCTGGCCGATCAGCCCGACCGGTGGACCTCCATCGAGACGGTGACCGACTACCTCTACGAGCCGTTGGCCACCTTCCAACGACCGGGCGGGCCGTTCCGTCACGCCAGCCTGCAGGCGTCCCCGGCCCTGGAGCCCCTCCGGCGGCTGGATCCGGACGCCCTGAGGGTCGTGCCCGCCTACTCCTCACAGTTCGCTGGCCTGCTCCGCCCCGGCGGACCCCTCGCCGTGGACGTGGCCCTCGTCCAGGTCGGCCTGCCGGGGCCCGACGGTCGCTTCAGCCTCGGTGTGCTCGGGGGCAGCACCGCCGAGGTGGTCCGGTCGGCTCCCCTGGTCATCGCCGAGGTCAACCCGGCCATGCCCTACACCCTCGGGGTGACCGAGTGCGACCGGGCCGACTTCGACGCCCTGGTCGAGGTGGATCACCCGCTGCTCGCCCTGCCCCCGTCCGAACCCAACGACACGGCCACCCTGATCGCTGCCCACGTGGCCCCGCTGATACCGGAGCGGGCCACCCTCGAGTACGGCATCGGGGCCATCCCGGACGCGGTCCTAGCCGCCCTCGGCGACCGGGAAGACCTCGGGATCCACTCGGGCATGCTCGGTGACGGGGCCATCGACCTGATCGAACGGGGTGTTGTCACCGGAGCGGCCAAGACCCTCGATCCGGGACGGCATGTGGCCGCCGCCCTGGTCGGTTCGGAGGCCCTGTACCAGTGGGTGCGGGGTCGGGACGACATCTGGATGGCGGCCTCGAACTACAGCCACGGCGTCCCGGTGCTGGCCCGCCAGGCGCGGTTCACCGCCATCAACTCGGCCATCGAGGTGGCCCTCGACGGTGGGGTCAACGCCGAGGTGGCGGCCAGCAGGGTCGTGTCGGGTCCCGGCGGCCAACCCGATTTCGCCGTGGCCGCCCAGCTCGCCCCGGGCGGTGTGGGCATCGTCGCCCTGCCGTCCACGGCGGGTCGAGGTCGGGTGTCGCGACTGGTGCCGGAGATCACCAACGGGCGACCGGTCACCGTGGCCCGCTCCCTGGCCGACTGGGTGGTCACCGAGCACGGCGCCGCCCGTCTCGCCGGTGCTGACCTGGGGGAACGGGAGCGTCGGCTGTTGGCCATCGTCCATCCCGACCACCGGGGCCGGATCGTCTGAGTGGGCCGGCCGGCCCGTCCCGGGGCCCGGGCGTGGGCCCCCGAACCTGGATCGATGTGGCGGCAGTCACGAGGTGATGACTACAATCTAAAGCAGATCGCAAGCCGGGCAGGCCCGCCCAACGGCCACGGACAATCCGTTTCCCGCCAGCGGCGGGTGGCCAGGGCCGGTGTCCCGGTAGGAGTTCACATGCGTACTCATATCTCGCCTTCCTCGCTCGCCCGAGACACCCGGTTCCATCGGATCGACACCGAACGCCGAATGTCCGACATGCGCAACACCGACGTGGTGGCTCATGTCGATCCCGCCGCCCCCGACGCGGCCGAACGGGCCCGTCGGCGGATGCACGGCATCTTCGTCGGTGAGGTCCAGGCGTTGGAGGGGGCCGGTCGCACCGCGTTCGACTTCGGCACCGATGAGGTGCCCTACGAGCTCAAGCTCGACATGGCCCGCCAATGCTGGGACGAGGCCCGTCACTGCGAGATCTCGGTGAAGTTGGCCGAGCACATGGGCGGCGAGCTCGGAGAGTACGCCGAGGCGACCACACTGTTCGAAGCGGCCTGCCATGACGATGCCTTGTTCCGTCTGGCCGGGGTGAATCGGGCGCTCGAGGGCCTCGCCATCGACGTGTTCACCCAGATGCGAGACTTCGGGATGGAGATGGTGGACCCCGTGCTCACCTACTGCGAGGACTACATGCTCGCCGACGAGGTGACCCACGTGAAGATGGGGTCGCGCTGGCTGCGTGAGGTGACCGCCAACGACCCCGATCGCCGGGCCCGGGCTCTCGAGTTCCAGCGGGTGGTCGACGGTCTGTTCAACTTCCGGGGTCAGCGGGGCGAGGAGCCGGACGCTCCGATCCGCCTCGCCCGGGAGTTCCGCAAGATGGCCGGATTCACCGACCACGAGGTGGACGAGATCGCCGAGATGTCGGCCAAGAGCAAGGCCGAACGAGACGCCGAACGGATGGGAGCCGTCGTCACGTCCTGAATCCCCCGGCCGGTGGCACCCAAATGTGCCTTGCCGCCGGCTCGGGCAGCTGAAGAACGCGGGCCCGTCAGGGCCCACCACATCCGCAGCCGGCCTGGCCGGCTCAGAGCCGGTCGATGGGGGACCGGACGGTGCGGTCTCGGGGCTTTCTCGTCCCGAGGCCGCACCGTTGCTTTTCGGCCCTGGTGTGCCCGGCCCCGCCGTGTTGGGTAACCCCAGTGTTTCGGTACCCCAGTGTTTCGGCACCGGTCCCTTCGGTGCCGCCGTGTGTTCAGCACCGGCGCCGGTGGCCGGTCAGAGCCGGCGCATGACGGTGACCACCCGGCCGTAGATGGTGACGTCATCCGAATCGAACACCATCGGTTCCATGGTGGGGTTGTGCGGGGTCAGGATCGTCTTACCCCCCTTGGTGGAGTACCGCTTGACGGTGGCCTCCTCGCCGGGGATCCCGGCCACCACCACATCCCCCGCCTCGGCCGACGGTTGGACCCGGGCCACGACGTAGTCGCCGTCGAGGATGCCGGCGTCGATCATGGAGTCACCCCTGACGGTGAGCATGAACAGATCCCCCTCACCGGTCAGATCCGCGGGTACGGGGAAGGTCTCCTCGATGAACTCCTCGGCCAGCACGTCGGTGCCCGCGGCCACCTGGCCGACCAGGGGCACGTGGCGGACCGGCCGCCGCTCGACGTCCACCGCCCCACTGGTCGGGTCCCACAGGACCTTGATGGCCCGGGGCTTGCTCGGGTCGCGCTGGAGGTACCCGCACCGTTGGAGTGTGGCCAGATGGGCGTGCACGCTCGACGGCGACGTCAGCCCCACCTCGGCGCCGATCTCCCGGACCGACGGGGGAAACCCCCGCTCCCGCATCTGTGACTCGATGAACTCGAGAATCGCCCGCTGACGATCGCTGAGCTGATGGTCTCCCATGGTCTTCCTGCTCCCACTCCGACGTCGGTCTCCGCCCGACCCGAACACCTGTTTGCACCACTATGCCACGTCCGTGCGTACAGGTGTTCGATGCCCGCCCGGGTCGAGCTGGCCCGTCCGGAGGTTTCGGGTTGACCCGAACATGTGTTCGATCTACGATCAGCATCGAACTGGCGTACGACGAACTGATGTACGACGAACTGATGTACGACGAACGAGTGTACGGCGGCTGGGGCGAGGCGAACAAACGTACGTCCTCGCTGGTCCGGCCGATCTTGCCCGGTCGTGCCCGCCCACTGTGTGGTGCGGGTCGTCGGGGCACGGCCCCCGTTCACTGTCACAGGCCGAGAGGACACTTGGATCATGGTTGCCGCACTCCACACGTCACCGCTGGTTCTCCCCGATCCGGATCCCTCCTCCTCCTCCTCCTCCTCCGGGGGCGGGCGCGGCCCCCGGCCCTCCGAAGGGGGGGTCGGCGATCTCATCGAGCGCCGGGTCCGGCGCCACATCGCTGAGCTGACCGGCCGGGCGTTCCCGGCCGGTCAGCTCGACGAGGAGGTCCACGATGCGTCGTCCACCCCCGGGCAGTGGGGCGTCGGCACATCGTCGATCGACGACAAACCCCCCGGCGTCTCTGCGGTCGGGCGGCGAAGTTGTCGAGCTGCCGTCACGGCTCCACGGTCACGGTGCGCACATCCGCATCTTCGGCTGGTGGATTCTCCGCCCCACCACGAGGATGCTCCGGGTGTTCCTGTGGCGGGAATCGCCTCGTGGCCTCTCGCTGGGGTCGTGGCGGCAGCAGTGTTCATCGTGTTCGGCGCGTTGATCCTGGTGCGGGTGGCCCAGGGTCCACCGTCGGCCGCCTCGTGGGCCGAGCTCACGAGCGGTTCCCGGGGGGCGGGTGTGGCGTCATCTCCCCCCGGGGGCCGGGCGGCCAACGCCGCAGGGGCGGGGGCGATGGTGCGGGTCGTCCACTGGGGCGACACCTATTGGGGCATCGCCACCGAGATCGCTCCGGGCCGCGATCCTCGCCCGGTGGTGGACGCTCTGGTGGCGGCCAACGGCTCCAGCACACTGCAGGTCGGCCAACGAATCGTTATTCCGGCTGATCTGGCTGGTGGCGGGGGCTAGGAGCGGTGAGAGCCGAATACGGAGCCATCGGTGGGATCCAGGGCTGATGTTCGCCAACGAGTCGGGAACACCCGCATGCAGCCATGCGCTTGGTACATTTTTCGGCGTGCGATGTCCGGCCTGCGGCCACGAGGAGACCAAGGTGGTCGACTCCCGCGTGGTGGAGCAGGGCGACGCGGTTCGTCGCCGGCGCCTGTGCGTGTCGTGTGAGCACCGGTTCACCACCTTCGAGCGTCTCGAGTTGGCCCGGCTCGTCGTAGTGAAGCGGTCGGGCGAACGTCAGCCCTTCGACGCCGAGAAGATCCGACGCGGCGTGATCAAGGCGGCTACCCCCCGCCCGGTCGACGAGGAGCGGTTGTCGGCCATGGCCGACGGGATCGAGGAGTCGGCCCGGGCCGCCGGAGGAGAGGTGACGTCGGAATGGGTGGGCTTGGCCGTGCTCGACCGGCTCCGGATCATCGATCCGGTCACCTGCCTACGGTTCGCCAGCGTCTACAAGGATTTCAACGACATCGGTGACTTCGAACGGGAGGTGTCGCTGATCAAGCTCAGCGACACCTGAGCTCCCCGGCGTCGGGATCGGCCGCCGCCGGTCCGCTCGTCCCGGTCAGCTCTGGCGGACCCAGCGACAGAAGAGCAGCTCATCCCCCAGCCAGACCCGGGCGAGTCGCATCGGTGCCGGCGGGGCGGGGAGCGGGTCCCCGTGAGCCGGACGCGCCGAGGCTCCGGCGACTAGCAGCGGAGCCACCGTCAGGTTCCACTCGTCGAGTGCATCGGCGGCGATGAGCTCGCCGTTGAATCTGGGGCCGCCTTCGCACAACACCGTGGCGTAGCCGCGCTCGGCCATGATGTCGATCAGCCGGACCACGTTGACACGGTCGTCGTCCGTCACGATGACCTCGGCCCGTTGGCCGAGGTCGACCAGTCGTTCGGCGGGCGCCCGCCTGGTGGTGACGACGATCGCCGGTTCGGGAAGTGACCCCGATCCGGACGGGGGGTCGAACAGGGGTAGGTTGGCGGGTAGGTCGGCGCCGACGGTCACGATCACCAGTCTGGGCGCCGGGGCCTGGCCCCGGTCGGCCCGCCGGGCCCGGGCCATGGGGTCGGTGACTGCTGGCCGCCGGTACCGCTCGCTGCGTACTGTCTCGGCCCCGACCACCACGGCATCAGCCACGGCGCGCAGGGCCGCGAACATCTCACGGTCGGGAGCCGAGCCCAGGCCGCCGGAGCGGCCGTCGATCGCGGTGGCGCCGTCGGCCGAGATGATCATGTTGCTCATGATCCACGGTCGTCCGTCCTGACGACAGCGGGCCTCGGCCGCCACCGCGGGGCCTGGGTCCACGCCGCCGGCCGATGCGTCGGGATGCAGTTCGATCATCATCGGATCAATGATGACCCATCGTGGCCGGCCGTGCTGCCTGGGGGTGCGGACGGGTCGTTCTCGAAGCCCTGCGGCTCGCACACCCGCCGTGAGATTTTTCACACGGCACGTGATATCCGGGTGGATCAACCCATGAATCCCCAGGTTTACCGGCTCAATTCACAGGCTCATCCCCTTTTGATCCACACGGTGATGTACCTACAGTGGCCGCTCGGGCCCTGTGGGGCAACGACGTGTGACGGAGGCTGGCGAGCGGTATCGGAAAGAACGGGTGGGCCGACCGCCCGCCCCTGGGGGAGAGGGAGCCGCTGGCCGACGAGCGCCACCGGTGCGGCCTCGCCCCTCAACCTGGTCACCGCACCGCTGGTCTTCGTCACCACGCCCGGATCGCGGCGTCAAGCGTGGCCGGGGCCGTGGTTGAGGTCACAACGGGCAATGTTCCTGGGACCCTGTCGTTGACACCGCCGTAATTACAGTGGTGTAATGACCTCCCACATCTTGTGCGTCGGTGTAATTCGCCAGGTAATGGCCACAAGATCTAGTAGTCGCAAGATCCGCCGGGGAGCATCCTCGTCGCCGCAGCGAACGGCGAGGGTGCTCCCTGGAGGTGCGACTGGTGGCCGGAATCCGGCAACAAGCAGGCACATCCGGGTAGGCCGATGGGCATGGGTGAACAGCGCGGACGGGCCGCGGGAGAGGCTGAGCGAAGCGACAACAACGGGCGGCACGGTGTCTCGGGGGCGGCGCGTCCCTGGGCAGCGGAGTCGTAGGGCGAGAGTTCGGCAGTCGGGCTCACCGGGTCCCGGTCCGCGATCACAATGGCGTGATCGGCGCGGGCCAGGCGTCGGTGGCCGAGGATCTGCGGGTTCCCGGATGGGTGTGAGATCGCATATGGCGGATCGATCAAATCACATCATTCGGCTGCATGGTGGTGCTGTGATGTCCGTGTCATTGATTATGGAGTTCGATTCGAACATCACGATCAATACAAAGACAGATGATTCGGAAATGGGCAATGCAAAGACGGTCGACACGAACGACGGTCGGTCCGGAAGTAGCACGCACCCCAACCAAGAAGCCGTTCTGCCAGCAGGCGTAGGCGCCTGCAGGCCGGCGATTCCAACCACCAGAGCCGGTGGGCCCCACGCGGGTCCGGCGCACGGGGCCTTCACAATCTGGGCCCCACCAGCATGAGCGCATCCGGCTCAGGGACGGGTGGCGGGGCCCGACCCCGCCGGGTACGACACGATTCGAAATTTCAGGGAGACGCAATGTCATTGGCACCCGATCAGACCGGTTTGGGCCTCCGCCGCTACTTCACCGCGGCCAGCGAGGACCCTTACGACACCGTCGCATGGGAACGGCGTGACGCTCGTATCGCCAACTGGAAGACGGGCGAGGTCGCCTTCGAGCAGCTCGACGTAGAGGTGCCCTCGAGCTGGTCGGTCAACGCCACCAACATCCTGGCCCAGAAGTACTTCCGGGGAACCCTGGGCACACCGGAGCGGGAATGGTCCCTGCGGCAGGTGGCGGACCGGGTGGTGCACACCATCGCCCGCTGGGGGGTGGAGGGCGGCTACTTCGAACCGCTCGAGGCCGAGGTCTTCGCCGATGAGCTCAAGTACCTGATCATCCACCAGAAGGGGGCCTTCAACTCCCCGGTCTGGTTCAACATCGGCGTCGAGGGCGTGCCGCAGCAGGCGTCGGCCTGCTTCATCCTCTCGGTGGAGGATCGGATGGAGTCGATCCTGAACTGGTACGTGGAGGAAGGCGTCATCTTCAAGGGCGGGTCCGGGGCTGGGATCAACCTGTCGCGCATCCGGTCGTCGTCGGAACTGCTCAAGGGTGGTGGCACGGCGTCGGGGCCCGTGAGCTTCATGCGCGGAGCCGATGCCTCGGCCGGCACCATCAAGTCCGGGGGGAAGACCCGGCGGGCCGCCAAGATGGTCATGCTCGACGTCGATCATCCCGACATCGAGGAGTTCATCTGGTGCAAGGCGATGGAGGAACGCAAGGCGCGGGTCCTCCGGTCGGCCGGTTTCGACATGGACCTCGACGGTGTCGACAGCCACTCGATCCAGTACCAGAACGCCAACAACTCCATCCGGGTGACCGACGAGTTCATGCGCGCCGTCGAGGACGACGCCGAATGGAACCTGGTGTCGCGCACCACCGGCGAGATCGTCCGCACGGTCAAGGCCCGGGACCTCATGCGCCAGTTCGCCCAGGCCACCTGGGAATGCGCCGACCCCGGCATGCAGTACGACTCCACGATCAACCGCTGGCACACCTCGCCCAACACCGGGAAGATCAACGGGTCCAACCCCTGCAGCGAGTACATGCACCTCGACGACTCGGCCTGCAACCTGGCCAGCCTCAACCTGCTGACCTACCTCAACGACGACGACACCTTCGACCTGGACGGGTTCCGGTCGGCCGTCGAGGTCTTCTTCACCGCCCAGGAGATCCTGGTGGGCCGGGCCGACTACCCGACCGAGCGGATCGGGGCCACGTCCCGCCGGTTCCGGCAGTTGGGACTCGGCTACGCCAATCTCGGCGCCCTGCTCATGAACCTCGGCCTCCCCTACGACTCCGACGCCGGTCGGGCTCTGGCCGCGGCCATCACCTCGGTGATGACCGGCCACGCCTACACCCAGTCGGCGCGGATGGCGGCCCGGCTCGGTCCCCACGACGGGTACGCCGAGAACCGGGAACCGATGCTCCGGGTCCTTGATCAGCACCGGTCGGCGGCCTCCGAGATCGACGACACCCTGGTGCCGTCGGCCCTACTGTCCGCCTGCCGTTCCTCGTGGGACACCGCCACCGAGCTGGCGCGGGCCCACGGGGTGCGCAACGCCCAGGCCACCGTGCTCGCTCCCACCGGGACCATCGGTCTCCTGATGGACTGCGACACCACCGGTATCGAGCCGGACCTCGGCCTGGCCAAGATGAAGAAGCTCGTGGGCGGCGGCACGATGATGATCGTCAACCGTTCGGTGCCCCGGGCCCTGCGTCGCCTCGGCTACGCCCAGACCCAGATCGACGCCATCGTGGCTCACATCGACGACAACGGCACCATCATGGGCGCCCCCGGCCTCGATCCGGCCCACACCGCGGTGTTCGCCTGCTCCATGGGCGACAACGCCATCCACTACTCCGGCCACGTGCGGATGATGGCGGCGGTCCAACCCTTCATCTCCGGGGCCATCTCCAAGACGGTGAACATGCCGGAGGAGGCCACGGTCGAGGAGGTCGAGCAGTTGCACATGGACGCCTGGAGGCTCGGGGTCAAAGCGATCGCCATCTACCGCGACAACTGCAAGGTGGCCCAGCCCCTGTCGATGTCGGGCGGGAAAAAGGGCGAGCAGGCGGCGGCGGCCGCCGCCGACGTGGCCCCGCCGGCGCCGGAGCCGAGAATCGTGTACAAGCCGGTCCGGGAACGTCTACCCCGTGACCGGCGGTCCCGTACCTTCGATTTCCGGGTGGCCGACTGCAAGGGCTTCGTGACCATCGCCGAATACGACGACGGTCGCCCCGGGGAGGTCTTCCTCCGGGTGTCCAAGCAGGGCTCCACCCTGGCCGGGATCATGGACGCCCTGGCCATCTCGCTCAGCCATGGCCTCCAGTACGGGGTGCCGTTGCGCACCTACGTGGAGACCTACACCGGCATGCGGTTCGAGCCGGCCGGCATGACCGACGACCCCGACATCCGCATCGCCACGTCGATCATGGATTACCTGTTCCGCAAGCTGGCCGTGATCTACCTGAGCCGGGAGGAACGGGCGTCGCTCGGGATCTTCACCACCGGTGAACGGAGCCAGCCCACCCTGCCCGGGGTGGACGACGTGGCCACCGTCTCCGGCGGCGATCTGGCCACCGACCCGCCTTCGGTCGAATCGGCCGAGGAACTGCTCTCGTCGCTCAACATGACCGGTGGGGTGATCCCCGTGGCCGACCCGCACGCCCCCATCTGCATGCAGTGCGGCATCACCATGCAGCGGGCGGGGAGCTGCCACGCCTGCCCCGGCTGCGGTAATACCAGCGGTTGTAGCTGAACCCCGGGTTGCGTCCGGTGACGGATCCGCCCGCCGGGTGGGGCGGATCCGTCACCGGCCGGGAGGGGTCAGCCCGCCCGGGGCGGCGCCTCGAGCGATTCGGCCGCCAACCTGGCCTGGACACTGGCCACCTTGTCGGCCATGGTCTGGTCCCGGTCGGTGCGGGTCCCGATCTTCAGGTTGGTGTGGATCCGTGGCGCGCCCATCCCGTGGACGACCTCGTGGCACCGTTTCACCGCGGCGAACACATCGTCCCACGGCCCGGCCACGGTGGTGCCGTAGGGATGGAGTTCATGCTCCAGCCCCGCCTCGGCGAGGACCCGCTCGCAGGCGGCGATGTAGCGGGACACGGAGACACCGACACCGATCGGGACGACGCACAGATCGATCATGGCGTGCATCGGCTCATCGGCGACGGCGGCCAGCGTCGGCTCGGCGGTACCCGGTTCGTTGGTCACGGCCGAACCGTACTGCGTCAGGTAGGGTCGGGGCGGATCACCCGGTGATCCAGGCTGGGACCATCGCGTCCCAACCGCTACCGTGCGTTTTCGGTCCCCGAGGGGTCTGACCGTCGGACCGGCACCCCGTCGTTGCCCGGCCCCGGCCCCAGAGAGAGCTTCGCATGACCGCACCATCGATCGACGTGATCGGCGTGGGCAACGCCATCGTCGACGTCATCACCCACGCTTCCGACGCCTTCCTCGACGGTGAAGGCCTGATCAAGGGGTCGATGGCCCTCATCGACCAGGCGCGGGCGGTGACCCTCTACGACCGGATGGGGCCGGGCGTCGAGGCGTCCGGCGGGTCGGTGGCCAACACCATGGCCGGACTGGCCTCCTTCGGGGCCGATGCCGCCTTCATAGGCAAGGTCGCCGACGATCAGTTGGGCAAGTTCTTCGGCCACGACATGCAGTCGGTGGGCGTCGACTTCGTGGCCGACACCACCACCGGCGGCCTGCCCACCGGGCGCTGCCTCATCCTCGTCACGCCCGACGCCCAGCGGACCCTCAACACCTACCTGGGGATCTCCAGCCTGTTGCAGCCCTCCGACGTCGACGCCGACGCGGTGGCTCGGGCCCGGATCCTGATCTGCGAGGGCTACCTCTGGGACGTCGAGTCGGCCAAGAACGCCATTCGCCGGGCGATGGGCGTGGCCAAGGACGCCGGCCGCCAGGTTGCTCTCACCGTGTCGGACTCGTTCTGCGTGGAACGTCACCACTCCGAGTTCATCGACCTGATCGACGGTCCCGTCGACATCCTTTTCGCCAACGAGGCCGAGCTCGGTGCCCTCTACGACACCGACTTCGAGGGCGCGGTCGAACTGGTCCGTGCCCGGGTGGCCGTCGGCTGCCTGACCCGGGGGGCCGCCGGCTCGATCCTGGTCCGTGGCGACGAGACGGTCGAGGTCCCGGCCGCGGCGGTGCCCCGGCTGGTGGACACCACCGGAGCCGGCGACCAGTACGCGGCGGGCGCCCTCTACGGTCTGGCCCGGGGCCTGCCGCTGGCCGACGTGGGCCGGTTGGCCGCCGCGGCCGCCGCCGAGGTGATCTCCCACGTCGGCCCCCGGCCCGAAATCCCTCTGCGGGACCTCATCTGAACCTGGGTACGACCCGGCCGACCGGGCGTCGTATTGGCCCGTCCGGCCACCCTCGGGCGCCGGGGTTGGGTCCGGGGTCCCCGGGGTTCAGCCGGCCACCCGGGCCTCGGGGGCGCCGAAGAGGTTGCCCTGGCCCCAGTCCACCTCGAGGGACCGGAGGACCCGGGCCTGTTCCTCGGTCTCGACCTGCTCGGCCACCACCCAGGCCCCGGTCCGGTGGGCCAGATCCACCACAGCCCGGATGATGGCCACCGCCTCGGAGCTGGGCAACGACGCGATCAGGTCGCCGGACAGCTTCAGTACGTCCGGCTTGAAACTGGTGGCCACCCGCAGGCTCGAATAGCCGTCGCCGACGTCGTCGATGGCCAGACGAACCCCGGCGCTGCGGAGCTTGGCCAGCTGGGCGGCGGCCAGATCGAGATCGACGTAGCGGTTCCGTTCGGCCGTCTCGAACACCAGCTGATCAGGTTCGAGACCGATGTCCTCGGCGTGGCGGATCGTGCGCCGGGCCGCCGACAGGTCGAACGTGCCGTCCGGGGCCATGATGTTCAGGAACAGCAGGCCGGCGCCCAGCCACGGTCCGACTCCCCGGATCGCCAGTTGGCGGCCGAGCTGATCGAGCTCCGGCAGCCAGCCCCCCTTGGTGGCCCGGGTGATCAGCTCCTCGGCGGTGATGGTCTCCTCACCGAGCCGGGCCCTCAGGAGGGCCTCGAAACCCACGATCGACCGGTTGGTCAGCCGCACGATCGGCTGGTACCGGATCTCGTAGTCGAGGGGTTCGCTGGCCAGTTCCTCCCGTTCGAGCCGGTCGGCCACCAGGTCGAGCGTTGGGGCCATGAGGGCGCGGTGGAGCAGATCCTCGGGGGAGATGTCGGGCTGGGCGAAGGCGATCCGCACCTTGGGGCGGTCGCCCTCGTCGAGGTCGCCCAGCAGCTGGTTGAGGAAGGCCCGACCGTCGTTGATCTCGACCCACAGCACCTCGGAGCGGAGATCGATGGCGTCGACATGGTCGACGAGGACCCGGTCGAGCCGGTGCAGAACGTCGGAATCCTCCGATCCCAACAGGACCAGCGTCGGCTCCCCGGCGGGTAGTCGAAAGCGGTGATCCGTAGCGGTCACGTCGACGAGAGTAGCCGCCGGACGGGGAACTGGTCGGTTTACCGTTTCGGTCACGGTTCTCCCGGGGGTTGGAACACCAGAGGAAGATCACCCAACCGGACCAGGGCTGATGTGATCCAGCCGCCGATGGCGGCGAAGTGCTCGTCGAGGGCGGAGCCGTCCTCCAGGGTCTCCTCGTCGAGCTCGTATGATCCCGTGTAGGTGATCTCCACGGCGTGCGAACAGAGCTGGAGGTCGGTGTCGTACACCGCCTCCAGGGTCGGCCCGAGGGCGCTCAGCTCCTCGTTACCGATCAGGGGGTTGGTCTCCGGCATCGACTTCATGATCACGGCCGGATCGGCCGGTTCGGCCAGGCGCTGCACCCGGAACACCACCTCGATCTCGATGCGGGGTCCCTCGGTGAACTCCTCGTCCACGTACCAGGTGCGGTAGGCGGTCTGGGCCCAGGTGGGCCAGTCGAGACTGAGGTCCACCTGGACCCGGGGTGGGGATCCCTCGCCGGGCAGGCCGTAGCTCGTCTCCCACGACACGTCCCCGAGCAGCACGTCGGCCTGGAAGCGCTCCTCGAAGGCCTGGCGTTCCAGCATCGCCGACTCGAGCGCGTCGCGGAGCGCTCCGATGGCGTCGGTGAAGACGTGGTCGAGCATGACTAGTACCGCTTCCTCGTGGTCGACCCGACCAGCCGGGCCCATCCCGGCCGGGGGCCGGGGTCTCGGTGCCCGGTCGTGGCCATCATGGCCGACGGTGTGGGGTCATGACGGCCAAGGGCACCGAGATGTCGAGGTCGTCGGTGACGAACGCGGCGATCCGTCGTCCCGGCTGGACCGCGCCGCGTGGCTCGGTCAGGCGGGGGCCGAGATAGTCGGCGGTGGCGTCGATGTCGGCCGCGATGAGGGCGAGGCCCCACAGGGTGGCGGGTCCGGTCCGGTCCGGGTCGGGTTCCGCCCCGCCGACCAGTTCGAGGATCACCGGCCCGAGCCAGCCGAACACCTGCCGGAGGGGCGGTTCGCTGCCTGGGACGTCCCGGGTCCGGCGAACCCGGAAACCGAGGCCCGACAGGGCGGCGACCGTGCGGTCCAGGTCGGGCGAGCGGACCACGAGATGGTCGACCCCCACGATCCCGTTGGGGTGGGGACGGTCGGGTCCGTCGCCGTCGTCCCGGCCCCCGATGCCACCGGTCCGGTCGTGGACCGTCCGGGTGGCGATCCCGTCGATCGTGCCGGGATCCGGCCCGGCGCCGTCCGGTGGGGCGGCCGGGTCGTCGGTGGTGGTCGACGGGCCCAGGACCCAGCCGGTAAGACCCCGCTCGGTCCCGCCGGTCAGTTCGACGACCAAGGGGCCGATCGTGACCCGGTCGCCGTCGACGGCGAAACCGGCCCGGCGCCAGGCGTCGGGTTCGTCACCCACGGTCACGGCCCGGAGGGTGGGCCCCGGCGGGGTCGCCGGGTCAACCGGGGTGGTCATGTCCGGACGGACATGGTCGAGCTGGGCGGTCGCTCCCGTTCACTCGCCGTGTTGTTCACTGGCCGTCTCGTTGTTCACTTGCCGTCTCGTGCACGTACCGTGCTGGATTCGTCAGCCGTCACCTGTCACCCCGCGATCACGCTCGTGATCCTCGAGGCCAGGGTAGGCGATCATTGGCCGTCGGGTCGGCTCCGCCGCGGACGTCGACGGTTGTGTCCTCCGGATGGGCCCCAACGGCTAGGGTGTCGCGATCGCCGTCGAAGCCCCCCTCGCCGCTCGCGTCGAACGCTGGCTGACCCTGGATCCGGACCCCGCCACCCGGGCCGAGCTGGCCACCCGTTGGCGGGAGGACCCCGCCGGGGTGGCGGCCTGGTTCGACGGTCGGATCGGGTTCGGTACCGCCGGCCTCCGGGCCCCGATGGGGCCGGGGCCGAAACAGATGAACCGGCTGGTCGTCCGGCAGGCGACCGCCGGGGTGATGGCCTGGCTGGGGGAGGGGGCTCGGGTGGTGATCGGCTACGATGCCCGCCACCATTCCGACCGGTTCGCCGACGACGTCGCCGACGTCGTCACCGCGGCCGGTGGCCGGGCCGAGCGATTCGACCGGCCGGTGCCCACCCCGGTGCTGGCTCATACGGTGCTGCACCGGCACGCCGCGGCCGGCATCATGATCACGGCCAGCCACAACCCGGCCGCCGACAACGGCTACAAGCTGTACCTGGCGGACGGCATCCAGCTGGCCGAGCCCGCCGACCGGGCCATCGCCGCCGCCATCGATCGGGTGGCCGACACCGCCCCGGCCGGCCCCGGTGCCCCGCCCCCGACGCTCGGCCCGGCCGAGATCGCCGCCCACCGGGACGCCGCCGTGGCCGCCTGCCTCACCGGTGACCGCGACGTCCGCTGTGTGGTCACTCCGATGCACGGGGTCGGTGGTCCCTACCTGCTCGACGCCATGGCCGCCGCCGGGTTCCCGGCCCCGGCCGTGGTAACCGCCCAGGCCGAACCGGATCCCGACTTCCCGACCGTGGCCTTTCCCAATCCGGAGGAGCCCGGCGCCCTGGACCTGGCGATCGGACTCGCCGCCGAGACCGGGGCCGACGTGGTGCTGGCCAACGACCCCGACGCCGACCGGCTGGCCGTGGCCATACCCGGTCGGGAGGGAGGCTGGGTCCCCCTGACCGGCGATCAGGTCGGCGTCCTGTTGGCCGAGCACGTGATCAACCACCGGGTCGACCGGACCCGGCCGGCCCTGGTCGCCTCGTCGCTGGTGTCGTCGCGGCTCATCACCGCGGTGGCGGCCGGGTACGGGGTGGCCAGTGTCCGGACCCTCACCGGGTTCAAGTGGGTGGCCCGCCCCATCGTCGACCAGTCCGACATGGCCTACCTCCTGGGCTACGAGGAGGCCCTCGGGTATTGCGTGGGGGATCGGGTCCGGGACAAGGACGGGATCAGCGCCGCCCTGGTCGTGGCCGAGATGGTGGCCCGGACGCGGGCCGAGGGGCGGACCCTGTGGGACCGCCTGGACGAGGTCACCGCCCGCCACGGGGCTTACCGCACCAGACCGGTAGTGCTGCGGTTCGCCGGGCCCGGGGGGACGGCCCGCCGGGCCGGGCTGATGGCGGCCGCGGTCGAACGACCCCCGGACCGGCTGGCCGGGCGGATCGTGACCAACCTGATCGACCTCTCGGCCGACGAGGGCCTCCTGCCACCCACCACCGGGGTGGTCTGGGAGCTAGAGGACGGCTCCCGGGTGGTCGTCCGGCCCAGCGGGACCGAACCCAAGCTCAAGGCCTACCTCGAGACCGTCGACCCCGTCGACGGGGGAGGGGTGGCTGCCGCCGACCGGCGGGCGAACGCGTCGATGTCGGCCCTGGTGACCGCGGTCACGGCCTGGTTCGAGGGTCGCTGATCCGACAGGCCGCCGTGCCGCCCGGGAGGCGGTGGCGGAACCGGGCGACCAGCCGGTAGCCGACCCGGGCGAGCCAGGAGAACGGCGGAACCGAGATCACGGTGCCGGCCACGGCCCAGGGTCCCCCCATGGCCCGGGCGGCCCGGGCGATCGCCCGGTGTCCCCGCCACCGGCGGGATCCGTCCACCCAGTAGGCGGCCGATTCGACCTGGGTTCGGTCGAGATCGAGCTCGCGGAGGTCGAGGGTCTGCCACGGGGCGACCACCGTTCCCGGGGGCAGGCGGCGTCGGGCCCACAGGGCGACTCGGGTGCAGAACCCGCAGTCGCCGTCGAACACCAGCACCGGAGATGTCATCTCCGGGCCGAGGTGCGGATCAGCTGGTGGGGCGATGTGGCGACCCCGGCGGTCACGCCGCGGCCCGGACCGCCACCGACTCAGGATGAACCCGCTAGCGCCGACCGGCCGTGGGCTTGCGTCCGTGGTTGGCCTTCTTGCGGCGCGCCATGAGCCGCTTCTTTTTCCTGCGCTTCGACATCGGACCAACCCTATCGGGCCCGGCGGCCCGCTCCAGCCGGCGGCATCCCCGGAGCCTCGGCCACGGGCCCGTCGCCCGGGGCCCGTTGAGGCCCCGTCCTGCGCGCCCCCGGCCCCCGTAGCCTGATCGGTGATGGAGATGTTCGCGTAATGGAGAAGTTCGGGTTCGTCGGTCTGCCCAACGCCGGCAAGTCGTCGCTGTACAACGCGCTCACCGGTGGGGGAGCGTTGGCCGCGCCGTACGCGTTCGCCACCACCGACCCCAACGTCGGGGTGGCCAAGGTGTTCGACCGCCGGCTAGAGGCCCTGGCCGGGATGAGCGCCTCGAAGAAGGTGGTGCCGGCCAGCGTCCAGTTCACCGACATCGGTGGCCTGGTGGAGGGGGCGAGCCAGGGGGAGGGGCTGGGCAACAAATTCCTGGCCGGGATCCGTGAGGTCGACGCCATCGTCTACGTGCTCCGGGCCTTCCGGGACGCGGACGTCCCCGGCCCCGACGATCCCCTGGAACACCTCCGGATCGTCGAGCTCGAGCTTACCTACGCCGACCTGGAGACCGTCGAGAAGCAGCTCGACAAGCGGCGCAAGGCGGCCAAGGGCGACCGCTCCCTGGCCGACGAGGTGGAGGCGGCCGAGGCAGCGCTGGAGGCCCTGCAGCGCGGTGAACCCCTGTACCGCAGCTCGGTGAGCGACGCCCACCGGGAGCTACTGCGGTCGTGGTTCCTGCTCACCAACAAGCCGGTCCTCGCCGTCATCAACATCGACGAGGAGTCGCTCGGTCGGGAGGACGAGATCGCCGCTCCGGTGGTGGCCGAACTGGGCCGGTTGGCCCCGGTGTTCGCGGCCTGCATCCAGCTCGAGGCCGAGGCGGCCCAGCTCGATCCCGAGGACCGGGCCGAGATGCTCGACGCCTACGACCTCGGGGAGGGGGCCCTGCCCCGGTTCATCCAGGCCGCCTACCACGCCCTCGGCCTGCGGACGTTCCTGACCACCGGCGAGGCCGAGAGCCGGGCCTGGACCTTTCGGGAGGGCTCGACCGCCCCGGAGTGCGCGGGACGGATCCACACCGATTTCCAGCACGGCTTCATCCGGGCCGAGACGATCCGCTGGGACCGGCTCCTCGACATCGGGTCGTGGGCCAAGGCCCGCGAGTTGGGGGCGATCCGCTCGGAGGGCAAAGATTACGTGGTCGCCGACGGCGACGTCATCGAGTTCCGATTCAACAAGTAACCCGGTCCAGTGGCGAACACGACACAATCGGTGCCGACGGTCCCCGTTGGACAGCCTGCAGCTCAGCCGGAGGTGCGGTGGTGCGCCTGCCGGGGGTGACCCGACGGGTGCGGTCCGCCGTGGCGGACTGGCGGCAGCCGGATCCGGCCGGGCTGGGCTGGCTCGTCCGTGACGGTACCGTTCTGGCCTCGGTGGAGGTACCGAACAACCGCTGGGGTCGAGGTGTCGGGCTGCTGGGGCGCAACGGGATAGAGGGTGCGCTCCTGATCCGGCGGGCCCGTTCGGTCCACTCGTTCGGGATGCGGTTCGACCTCGACGTGGCCTTCCTCGACCGGGACGGTCGGATCATCCGGATGGTCCGGCTCCGCCGATGGCGGCTCACCGCGCCGGTGTGGCGGGCGAAGGCGGTGATCGAGGCCGAGGCGGGCGCGTTCGGCCTCTGGGAGCTCCAGATCGGTGACGTGGTCGAGGTCCGCGTCGCGTGAGCACACCGGGATCCGCCACCGACGCCCCGGGCCTGCCCGACCCGGGCACCCTGGTGGTGGTGGGCACCCCGATCGGCAACATGGGTGACCTGTCCTCCCGGGCGGTCGCCGTGTTGGGCGCCGTGGAGGTCATCGCTTGCGAGGACACCCGGCGCACCGGCCGCCTGCTCGACCTGGCCGGGATCCGTCGGCCCGAGCTGCTCGTGCTCAACGAGCACACCGAGCGGACGCGCACCGGCGAGATCATCCGGCGGCTCGACGAGGGGCAGCGGGTCGGCTTGGTGAGCGACGCCGGTATGCCCACCGTGGCCGATCCCGGCCGCCGCCTCGTGGCGGCCGTGGCCGGAGCGGGCCATCCGGTCGTGGCCGTGCCCGGCCCGGCCGCGGTCACCACGGCCCTGGCCATCAGCGGTTTCCCGGCCGACCGGTTCGTGTTCGAGGGGTTCCTACCCCGGAAGGGCCGGGATCGGACCGACCGACTCCGGTCGGTGGCTCAGGAACCGTCGACCGTGGTCATCTACGAGGCCCCCCATCGGATCGTCCGCACGCTGGCCGATCTGGCCGCGGCCGGTGGGGGCGACCGGCCAGCCGTGATCGCCCGGGAGTTGACCAAGCGCTACGAGGAGGTCCTGCGGGGTCGGCTCGACGTCCTGGCCGAACAGGTCGCCGCCCGGCCCGTCCGGGGCGAGCTCGTGGTGGTGGTCGGCCCTTTCCCGGCCGCCGCGACGGCGGAGTGCTCCGACGAAGAGCTGGCGGCCGCCCTGCGTGACCGGATCGATGGCGGCGCCACCCGGCGTGACGCGGTGATCGCCGTGGTGTCCGCCACCGGGGTCGGCAAGCGGCGGGTGTACGACCTGGTAAATCGGCTCGATCGGGAGGCGCCGTGACGGCCGGCGGCGGAGCGGTGCGGATCGACAAATGGCTGTGGTCGGTCCGGTTGTTCAAGACCCGGACGGTGGCCACCGAGGCCTGCGCGGCCGGCCGGGTGCACGTCGGCGACAAGGCCGCGAAACCGTCGACGAAGGTCTCGGTCGGCGACACGGTCACGGTGCGGCAGCCGTCGCGCCAGATGATCGTCGTCGTCGAGCGGCTGATCGAGAAGCGGGTGTCGGCCGGCCTGGCCGCCGAGTGCTACGAGGACCGGTCACCGCCGCCGCCGGGTCGACCGGTGGAGCCGCCCGTCGCCGTGCGGGACCGGGGCTCCGGTCGCCCGACCAAGCGGGATCGCCGCCGGATCGAGCAGTTCCGGCGGTCCGGCTAGGGCGCTCCACCGCCACCACGATCCGGTGACCCCGGCCCCGGCGGTGGAGGGCGGGTAATTATACCCAGACGATTCCGACGGGCGTTTGGCTGCCGGGTCCAGCCGGCCAGGTCATTCGATGTCGAATGGGGTCGTTGATTGTCAGGGAGCGGTCAAACGGTGCGCCGAACCCGGTGGCGGCCAACGGCTATGATCGTGTGGCCCAATGTGGGCTGTAGTGCGGGCGTATGACCTGGTCCTGGGTGTTCGGGGGTGGGGCGCACCGTGGCAACATCGGCCGTTGTACGGGCGGTCCCGGTGGATGAGACGGAGCGAAGAGAGGCTGCGACCAGGTGCCGTCGATTATCGAAGCAGTATCGGATGTGCTCGACACGAACGATGGCTGGGCCGTCCTGGCCCAGCTGACCGGAGGTAGCACCGACTCGGCCCGGGCGGGGGTGGCCGAGGTGGCCCCGGCCCTGCTCGGAGCGCTCGCCGAACGAGCCGACGATCCCGATGGCCGGGCCGCCGTGATGGCCCGGCTCGACGAGGTCGACCCGGCCGTCCGGGCCGACCCGGACCTGGCGCTGGACGGCACCGACCGTTACGGCCGGGCCGTGCTCGACACCCTGTTCGGCCCCGACCGGGGTCCGCTCCGCGACGCCATGGCCGAGCACGGCACCCTGGGCGCTCCCGCCCTGGCCATGCTGTTGCCCCGTCTCACCTCGCTGGTGATGGCCGTGGTGGCCGGCCGCCGTGACGCCGGCAACCTCGACTCCGGCGGGGTGGTCACCCTGCTGGCCGGCGACGCCCCAGAAGACCGTGGTTCCCGCGGATCGTGGCTGACCGGCCTGGTCGCCGGCGGGGCCGCCGCCGGCGTGGCGGCCGGCGTAGCCACCCGCCGACCGGACGGCCTCTCCCCGGCGGAGGAGATGGCCGAGGCCGACGCCGTCGACGCCGACCTCGAGGCCGCGGCAGACCGGGCCGTCGACGCCGACCCCGGAGCCCCGACGGTTGACGCAGCCGGGGACGCCGACGTCGAGCACGCGGCCGCCGGGGGGGACGCCACGGACGGTTCAGGCCCCGACGCCGGGGCCGACGATGATCCGGGCCCCGGGGCCGAGACGACCGCAACGGTGGCCGCCGGGGCCGCCGGGGCCGCCGTGGCCGGAGTGGCCGCCCTGGCGGGAATGACCGACGCCGAGGAGGCGGTGGAGGCCGAGGCCGACGCGGTGGACGCCAAACTCGCTGCCGCCTCGGACGCCGAGGCCGCTGACGCCGAGGCGGACGTTGATGCGGACGACGCCGAAGCAGGCGCCGGTCCGGACGCCGACGCCGACGCCGACTCCGACTCCGACTCCGACTCCAAGGATGACGGGTCGGACGGCGGTGGCCGGAGAACTGGCGCCGCCGCGGCGGCCGCGGCCGTGGCGACGGCCGGAGGCGCTGCCACCAGGGCAGGGTCCGATGACCCGACCACCGACGCCGGCGGGACCGGTTCCGCCGCGGCTGTCGCCTCGGGTGGAGACAGGGCATCCGGTGAGAACATGACCTCCGGTGAGAACACGACCTCCGGTGAGAACGACCAGAACAAGACCTCTGGCACCGGCACGGTCGGGACCGATCCGGACGGTAGGGAACGTGGGGGCGTCCGCCTCCTCTGGTGGGTGCTGGGCGGGACCGCCCTGGTCGGCCTGCTGGCGCTCACCCTCGGCCAGTGCGGCAGCGGGTCGTCGTCTCCCAGTGGGCTGGGTGGCGCCTCGGCCACGACCTCCGCTGTGGCCGGAGCCACCGCCGAGGGGTCACTTCGGGCCTCGGTCGACGCCGAGCTCCCGGACGGCGTGACGGCCGAGATCGATGGGGATGCGGTGACGCTGACCGGCTCCGTGGCCAGCCGTGACGAGTCTCACCGCCTCGAGGCGGCGGTGATGGGTCTCGACGGGGTCGGTTCGGTCGACAACAGGATCGAGGTCGACGGATCCGGGGCCGGAACCGCCGATCCCGACCTTCAGGCCCGGGTGGACGCGGTCCTGCCCGACGGTGTCACCGCCACGCTCGACGGTGACACCGTCGCTCTCTCGGGCGTCGTCGGTTCCGGTGAGGCGGCGGCCGCGGTGGAGGAAGCCGTCGCCGGCCTGGCCGGCGTGGGTTCGGTGGAGAGCGCACTCACCGTTCCGGAAGGCTCCGGGACCACTCCGGCCACCCCGGCCCTTCCGTCCGCCGAGGCGCCCGCCACCACCACGACCAGCCCTGGAGCACCCACCGCTACCCCGGCCGTCGGGACGAATCTCAACGAGTTGCTCGGCCTCCAGACGGTCACGTTCAACTACCTCTCGGCCCAGCTCACCGGCCCCGGCCAAGCGGTGCTCAACCAGGTGGTGGCCTACCTGGCCACCAACGAGGTCACCGTGCAGATCCAGGGCCACACCGACTCCGACGGGCCTGAGGACAAGAACCAGCAGCTCAGCGAACGCCGGGCCACGGCGGTGAGGGACTATCTCGTCGGCCAGGGGGTCGCGGCCGAACAGCTCACGGTGATCGGTCTGGGTGAGACCATGCCCGCTGTGCCCAACGACTCGCAGACCAACAAAGCCCTCAACCGCCGCATCGACTTCGTGGTCACCTCCTGAGCAGGGCCCGGGATACCTGGCCCACCAGGTCGGCCGTCACACCGCCCGGCGGAGGCCGCCAGGATCCGGATCGGTGTGTTCGGACGACCTGGCGGTCGCGGTGTGTTCGGGCGACCTGGCGGTCGCGGTGTGTTCGGGCGACCTGGCGGTCGCGGTGCTCAGGTCGACGGCCATTTCCTCGCCGAGGTGGCGGTCGCGCACGGTCTCCAGCTTCTCCAGCTGCCGCTCGAACTGGCGGGTCCGCGGGCCGGCCAGATCCTCGAAGGCCTTCCGGGCCGATTCGAGGCCCCGTTCCATCTTGTTGAGCGGTTCTTGCCAGCGGTCCCACTGGGCCCGCAGGGCGCCGACCGCACCCAGGATCTCGGTGGACCGCTGGTCCATCAGGAAACTGTCGACGGCCTGACGGATCACCGCCAGCACGGCGAACAGGGTGGTGGGGGAGCACAGCACCACCTTCTGACCCAGGGCATCGTCGAGCAGTTTCGGATCGTGTTCGTGGAGGAACCCGTAGACGCTCTCGTTGGGTACGAAGGCCAGCATGTAGTCGACCGTCGTGTCGGCGTCGACATAGGCTCGGCCGGCGAGCTCCTTGACCCGTTGGCGCACGTCGCGCCGGAAGGCCTTGGCCGCCCGGGCCCGGGCCGGCCGGGTGGGTGCGTCGAGCCAGACGAGGTAGTTGTCGATCGGGAACTTGACGTCCATGTGGACGACGTGGCCCTTCGGGAGCGGGAAGGAGTAGTCCGGTACCCGGCCCGAGGCCAGCTTCTGCTGGCGCTGGTAGTTGACCCCCTCCACGAACCCGGCCGCTCGGAGCACGTCGTCGGCCATACGTTCGCCCCACTGGCCCCGGGCCCCCGGCGAGGCCAGGGCCCGTTGCAACTGGCGGGTGGTGTCGGCCAGGGCGGTGGTGGCCTCGATGGCGTGATCGAGTCGCGTGGTGAGCTGACCCGCCTGGCTGGCCCGTTCGTTCTGCAACTGGGAGACGAGCCCGGTGAGGCGGCGCAGCTCCGTCGACACCAGCTCCGTCTGGGCCGCCATGGCCTGGCGTTCCCGGCCGAGCTCGGAGGCGCCGACCGCCAGGGTGTCGCCCAGCTTGGAGCTGGTGACCGCCAGGGCCTCGTCCAGGGCGGCGTTGACCGTTTCCAGCCTCTCGAGCCGGACGAGGGTCAAGGCCTGACCGATGGCGTGATCCACCTCCGCCCGTTGGGCCGCCCGATCGGCCGGGCTGGGTCGGCCGGCGCGCCATCCGGCCAGGAACCCGAGCCCGGCGGCGGCGATGAGACCAAGGAGGAAGACGGGTGCGGCGACCATGGGGACAGACCATAGGTTCGGCCTGTGACATCGAAGGGGCGTCACGCCGGAAGAACCGGCCGTGCCTGGCGCCGGCCCCGGAAATCGGGCCACGGTCGGGCGGTGGCTCCCGTAGCCTGACGGCATGGGCCGGTTCTACGTCACCACCCCGATCTACTACGTCAACGACGCCCCGCACATCGGCCACGCCTACACCACGGTGACGGCCGACGCGGTGGCGCGGTGGCACCGCCTGCTCGGTGACGAGACCATGTTCGTCACCGGCACCGATGAACACGGGCTGAAGGTGCAGCGGGCCGCGGAGGCCAACGGGATCACCCCCCTAGAACAGGCCGACCGCACCAGCGCCCGGTTCCGCGAAGCGTGGGACGAGCTCGACGTCGCCCCCGACCAGTTCATCCGCACCACCGAACCCCGCCACCACCGGGCCACCCAGGAGCTGCTCACCCGGGCCAAGGACCGGGGCTTCATCACCAAGGGCACGTACGCCGGCTACTACTGCGTGGCCTGTGAGGCCTACTACAACCCCGACGATCTGGGCCCCGGCAACCTGTGCCCCATCCACGAACGTCCGGTCGAGTGGCTGGAGGAGGAGAACTACTTCTTCCGCCTCTCCGCCCTCGCCGACGAGGTCACGGCCTGGCTCGAATCGGGGGCGGTCCAGCCCGACGGGAAACGCAACGAGGCCCTGGGCATCGTCCGCCAGGGTCTGGAGGACGTCTCCATCAGCCGCACCTCGATCAGCTGGGGTGTACCGGTGCCCTGGGACGAGGCCCACGTGTTCTACGTGTGGTACGACGCCCTGATCAACTACGCCACCGCCGTCGGGTTCGGTAGCGACGAGGCCGAGTTCGAGAAGTGGTGGCCGGTGGTAACCCACCTCCTGGGCAAGGACATCCTCCGGTTCCACTGCGTCTACTGGCCGGCCATGCTGATCGCGGCCGGTCTCGAACCCCCGCACCGGGAGTACGTCCACGGCTTCCTCCTCCTCGGGGGCAAGAAGCTGTCCAAGACCGGCCTCACCCAGATCGCCCCGGCCGACCTCGTGGCCGACTTCGGGGTCGACGGCTTCCGGTACCACTTCCTGCGCGATGTCTCCTTCGGCCCCGACAGCGACTTCAGCTACGAACAGATGGTCACCCGGTACAACACAGACCTGGCTAACAACCTGGGCAACCTGTTGGCCCGCACCGTCACCGTGGTGGGCAAGAAGCTCGACGGCGTGGCCCCCGCCCCCGACCCCGACAGCCCCCTGGCCAAGGTGGCGGAACGGAGCTACGCCGAGGCCGCCGCGGCATGGGACCGGGTACAGCCGTCGGTAGCCCTCGACGCCACCTGGGAGCTGCTGCGGGAGGCCAACGCCCACCTGGAGAACCACGAGCCGTGGAAGATGGAGGCCGGATCCGCCGAGGTGGCCGCCGTGCTGGGCGATGCGCTCGAGGTGCTGCGGCTGGTGGCCGTCCTGGCCAGCCCGGCCCTGACCCAGGCCTCGGAGCAGGTGTGGCAGGCGATCGGTCTGGAGGGCTCACCCACCGACCAGCGCCTCCCCGGCACCGCCGTCTGGGGCGGCTACCCCGGCGGGGCGACGCTCGAACGTCGGCCCCCCCTGTTCCCCCGGCTCGGGGTCGAGTCGGTCCCCGACGCCTGAGGAGCCCATCCCCGTGTGGTTCGACAACCACTGTCATCTCACGAGCCTGACCGATGACCCGGTCGACATGGTGGCCGACGCGGCCAGGGCCGGGGTCACCGGCCTCATGACGGTGGGCACCACGGTGGCCGATTCGGCCCGGGCCGCCGAGGTGGCCACCGCTTTCCCCACCGGGGTGTGGGCCACCGCAGGTGTCCACCCTCACGACGCCTCGGGCGGGATCGACGGGCTCGTCGGACTGTTGGACCACCCGAGGATCCGGGCCGTGGGGGAGTGCGGTCTCGACTACCACTACGACCATTCGCCCCGCCCCACCCAGGCCGAGGTGTTCCGTCGCCAGATCGCCCTGGCCCACGAGCACGATCTGGCCCTCGTCATCCACACCCGGGAGGCGTGGGACGACACCTTCGCCGCCCTCGACGCCGAGGGCATGCCGGAACGCACCGTGTTCCACTGCTTCACCGGCGGCCCGGACGAGGTCACCGAATGCCTGGCCCGCGGGGCCTGGATCTCGATCAGCGGCATCGTCACCTTCGGCTCGGCCGCTGATCTGCGGGCGGCCGCCCGCCTCGTGCCACTCGACCGCCTCCTGGTCGAGACCGACTCCCCGTACCTCGCTCCCGTCCCCCATCGGGGTCGACCCAATCGGCCGGCCCTGGTGGCCGTGGTCGGGGCCGCCCTGGCCGACCTGAGGGCCGAGCCGGAGGCCCTGGTGGCCGCGGCCACCACCGACAACGCCCGGACGCTGTACCGGCTCGTCCCGCCCGACTCGGGACCACGGGCGGCCAGAAACCGGCCGGGCGAGCCCACCCGACCCGGAACCCGCCCCCCCCCGGGGGTGGTACCGCCGCCCGGCCCCGCCCCCCGCCCCCGGTCCACGACCGCCTGGCCCCGCACGACCAGGCCCCCACCCGGGCCCGCGGACAGAAC
>JBKECK010000029.1:0-53316 GCA_047974625.1 Acidimicrobiales bacterium | reverse complement strand
GGGCCGGCTTCGTTGGCGTCGGGGTTGCCGTCGTTGTCGGTGTCGTTGTCGCGGTAGTCGGGGGTGCCGTCGCCGTCGGTGTCGTGCGGGTTGGTGGGGTGACCGACCTCGTTGGCGTCCGGGATCCCGTCGTTGTCGTTGTCCTAGTCCCGGATATCTGCGACGCCGTCGTTGTCGGTGTCGATGGGGTTGGCGGGGTCGGGGCCGGCCTCGATGGTGTCCGGGATGCCGTCGCCGTTGGAGTCTGGGTCGCGGAAGTCGGGGGTGCCGTCGTTGTCGGTGTCGACCGGGTTGGTGGGGTCGGTTCCGGCTTCGATGGTGTCCGGAATCCCGTCGCAGTCGGAGTCGAGGTCGCGGAAGTCGGGGGTGCCGTCGTAGTCGGTGTCGACCGGGTTGGCTCCATCGGGGCCAGCATCGATGGTGTCCGGGATCCCGTCGGGGTCGGAGTCGAGGTCGCGGTAGTCGGGGGTGCCGTCGTTGTCGGTGTCGGCGGGGTGGGCGGGGTCGGGGCCGGCTTCGAGGGTGTCGGGGATCCCGTCGTTGTCGTCGTCGGGGTCGGTCGTGTCCGAGAGCCCGTCGTTGTCCCAGTCGTGAGACACGGTCACCGTGGCCTGGGCGCAGACGCCGGTGACCTGGTGGCAGACCTCGTAGACGATGGTCACGTCGCCGGCGGCGTTGGCCGGAGGGCTGTAGCGGAGGTCACCGGTGAGGGAATCCAGGGTCACGATCCCGGTGGCGGTACCCCCGATCCGGGTGATGGTGGTGCCGGCTCCGGGCCGGAAGTCGTCGTTACTCAGGATGTTCACGGTGACCGGTTGTCCGCCCACCGAGGTCGCGGCGTCGTTGGCGGCCGTTGCGACGAGCCGGTGGGGGTCGGTGGAGTCCGGATTGCCGTCACCGTCGGAATCGACCTCCCGGAAGTCGAAGTTGACGGTGGCCGAGGCGTTCGACCCGTCGGTCAGGAGATCGTGGTCACTGTCCGTGATGGCGAATCCGGTCGGGGTGACGGCGATCCCCGTGGGGTCGAGGTAGTCGTCGGCGGTGTCCACCGAGTCGACCAGGCCGTTGGCCCCCACGGGACCGTCGGCCCGGCCGTTGCTGTCGGCGTCGGTCACCGGCAGGCCGGATTCGATCAGGTCCTTGACGCCGTCGCCGTCGGAGTCGAGGTCCAGGTAGTCGGGAACGCCATCGCCGTCGGTGTCCACCGGGGTCAGTCCGGCCCCGTAGGCGTTGTCGATGCCGTTGGTCACGGACCCGGTCGGGGCGGCGTAGCTGGAGGTGGCCTGGGCCTCGAGGTTGTCGGGGACGCCGTCGTTGTCGGAGTCGAGATCCAGGCCGTTGGACAAACCGTCCCGGTCCGGGTCGTTGCCGCTGCCCCACAGGGCGAAATCGTCGAAATCGTGGACCTCCCCGCCGGCGGCCGCGTAGAAGTACAGGCGGGCCGCGTACTCGACGCCGGGTTGGAGGACCTGGTCGGGGACGTCGACCTCCCAGTTCTGGTAGGTCTGGGTGGTCGGTGGGGCCACATGGTCGGTGACCAGGGGAACCGCGGTGGACGGATCGTACGGGCCGGGTGACATCAGCACCGAGAAGGTGTATGTCGGGGTAGTCTCGTTCCGAGCGAAGTGGAAGCTCGTCAGGGTGGTCCATTTCGTGGTCGGGGTGAACTTGTACTCGATGTAGTCGTTCGACGTCATCGAATCCGCGAGGGTGAGCGAGGTCACGTCGCTCAGGGTGAGCGACTGGATCTGGGGGTAGCTGGCGGTCACGCCGCTGCCGTCCACCCGGGACATGACGTTGGTGACCCACCCTCCGCCGAATCCGGTCCCGACCCCCGAACTACCCGAGTTGGGCCACGCCACCATCTTGATCGGAGGCGGCGATTCGACACTGTCGGCGATGCCATCGTTGTCGTCGTCGAGGTCCACATCGTCGGTGAGGCCGTCCCCGTCGGTGTCGACCGCGGCCCATGCCGGACCGGCCGTCACCACAAGCGGAACCAGGGTGAGCGTGAACGCCAGGAGCGCCGCGAACGCCCGGCGGGTCATGCCGGGATGGCGCCGAGACCCAGACGCAGGCTGATGGGCTGCGGACAACAGGGACATGGACGACCTACTCCTTGTGGAACCAGCGCCGCGCCACATGAACGGGCGACCTCTACCGGGGGTCGGAGGGGGGACACGAAGTAGCTCGGAATCGACGGCCCGGACTTGAGCAACGGGGACCGTTCGATCGCGACAAATGATGGATCAGGCCTCAAAACCGGCTGCGGCAGATGGCAGAGGCCAGATGGCAGCTGCCGGAGGTGCTCAGGTGGACGGCCTGGCCAGCCGTCCCGGACACCGCTGGGTCAGCGGGGCAGAATGGCGGTGCCGTCGAGGTAGTCGAGCTCCACCAGGCTCACCCGGGGGGCCACCCGGGCGAGTTCGGCTCGGATCGGTTCCACCTCGGTGGGGGTCGAGAACCCCGGGAGCCAGTCGTCGTGGTGGGTCAGGACCACCGCGGATGGCCGGAGCAGGTCGGCCTGTCGGGCGACGAACTGGGCCAGGGAACCCTGGATCGGTTCACCGTCGACGTTGCCCCGGCCGGCCGCGGCCAGCAGGGCCACGTCGGGCCGCAGGTCGCGCAGGATCCCCGACCAGTGACCGGAGGTGTCCTGGTAGAGGAGCGAACCGTCCGGCGTCTCGAATAGGAACACCAGCGCCCCGCCGTCGCCCCGCGTCGAGTGACCCACCGAACCCCGCCCCAGGTGGGTGCGGGTGTCGTCACCGAGCGAGGCCAGGTGCCCGGCCAGATCGGCCCGACGGGCCTCCTGCTCCTGCCAGGTCACGCCGAGATCCCCGAGGCACACCTCGTCGGCCGGGGCCATGGCCGTGTGCGACCAGACGCAGGAATGCTGGCTCGGTACCACCGACACCCTCACCCCGCGGCCGAGGTCGACGGTCTCCCCGCCGGCCACTGGGATCATCCGATCCAGGGGAACCCCGGCCGCCTCCATGATGCGGATCGACTCGTAGCCGGCCACCAGCCGGGCGTCGGTGTTGGCCATGATCCGCTCGGCGCCGTAGAGGTGGTCGAAGTGGCTGTGGCCGACGACGATCCAGTCGCACTCGTCGACGTCATCGGCCCGGAGATGGTGACCACGGGCGTCCCGGGGCCCCGCCGCGGCCGGCACCCGGTCGATGTAGGCGTCGAGGAAGATGGTGAGGCCGGCCACCCGCAGCCGGAAGGTGGCGCAGCCGTACCAGTCGAGGGTCGCCGTCATGGGGGGAGACTCCCACCGGCGGCCGGTCCGTGTCGAGCCGGTCGTTCGGGTCGGTTTTGGGCCGCCGGTCCGTTGACCGGTAGCGTCGCCCGGCATGGATCGCCCCCCTGCGGTGGCCGACGAGCCGGCCGTCATCACCCGCCAGGCGTGGCTGGCCCTGATCGTCACCACCCTCGTGTTCTTCCTGGTCGTCGTGGACGTGTCGGCGGTCAACGTGGCCTTCCCCTCGATCGGGGACGACTTCGGGGTGCCCGAGGGCCAACTCAGCTGGATCATCTCCGGCTACAACGTCACCGTCGGCGCCCTGCTGCTGGTCTCCGGACGCCTGGCCGACTCCATCGGCCGCAAGCGGATGTTCCTGCCCGGCGTGGCCGTATTCATGGTCGGCTCCGCCCTGTGCGGGGCGGCCCCGTCGGCGGGGTGGCTCATCGGGGCCCGGATCGTCCAGGCCATCGGCGGGGCGGTGGTGACCCCGACGGCGCTCGCCGTCGCCCTACCCGAGTTCCCACCCGCCAAGCGGAGCATGGCCATCGGCCTGGCCGGGGCCACCGGGTCCCTGGGGGGCGTGGCCGGTCCCGCCCTCGGCTCGGTCATCATCGACCTGTGGTCGTGGCGGGGCATCTTCTTCATCAACGTCCCCATCTGTCTGCTGGTGCTCGCCATCAGCCCCCGCCTGCTGCGGGAGTCGAAGAACCCGAACGCCACCGGCCGGATCGACTACCTCGGGGTGCCGATCGGAACGGCGGCGATCGGCCTGATCATGATGGCCATCGTGCAGAGCGAGACGGCGGGGCTGACCGACCCCCGGGTAGTGGCCATGTTCATCGTCGGCATGGCCCTCATCCCGGTCATGATCCGCCGTTCCGCCCGCCACCCCGAGCCCCTACTCGAACTGGAGCTCTTCCGGTATCCGTCGTTCCGGTCCACCAACGCCGGGGTGGCCTTCTACTCGCTCGCCTTCACCTCCGGGTTCCTGGTCAACTCCCTGTTCCTCCAACGGTTCTGGGACCTGCCGATCTCCACGGTGGGCCAGGCCCTGATCCTCTCGCCCCTGCTGGCCGCCATCGCCTCGCCACTGTCGGGCCGACTAGCCGACCGGCTCGGCCATCGGTGGATCCTGGCCGCCGGTTCGGTGCTGTGCGCCCTCGGTTACGTCGGCTACGTCCTCCTGCTCGACGAGGACGTCACCGTCTGGACCCGCTACGTCCCGGTCAGCGTGCTCACCGGCCTCGGCGTCGGTTCGACCATCGCCACCTGGTCCAGCGCCGGCCTCAGCGACGTCCCGGCGGCCCGGTTCGGGACCGCCAACGCCACGGTGCGGACCACCCAGCAGGTGTTCTACGCCCTCGGCATCTCGATCGTGGTTACGATCCTCGCCGCGGGCGGGGCCGACCATCCCCTCAGCTCCTACCGGTGGGCGTGGCTGTTCGTGATCGCCATGTACCTCGCCTCGGCCGTGGTCATCGCCATCACCTTCCCACCCGGCTCCAGCTCCGACCGGGCCGAAGCCGTGGCCATCGTCGGGCGGACCCGACCGAACCCGGCACCGTTACCCGGCTTCGAGACCAGCCCCGGCCACTAGTCGGCTCTTCGGCCGAGGCCTCATCGCGGGTTCGTCGGCTCTTCGGCCGAGGCCTCATCGCGGGTTCGTCGGCTCTTCGGCCGAGGCCTCATCGCTGGGCGCACGTCGCCACATGCCCATGCCCCGGGAGGTGTAGACCACCTCGCCGTCGGGGTCGCGCAGCTCGATCAGGCTCCAGATCACGCCCCGGTCGGGTTTCGACGCCGACGCCTTTGTCTGCTCGATGGTGATCGAGGCCGAGTAGTCCACGCCGGGCCGGACCGGTCGGATCCACCGGATCTCGTCCATGCCGGGCGAGCCGAGGCCCGACTCGGTCGAGATGAAGTTGTCGACCATGAGGCGCATCACCGACGCCCCCGTCTGCCAGCCCGAGGCGATCAACCCCCCGAAGATCGACGAGGTGGCCGCTTCCGGGTCGGTATGGAACGGCTGGGGATCGTACCGTCGGGCGAACTCGATGATCTCGGACGCGGTGAGCCGGAACGAACCGAGCTCGAACCGGTCACCGGCGGCGAAATCATCGAAGTACCTGGTTGGTGATGTCATAGCCGGTCGACGCTAGCCGGTGGGCCCGGCACGGCTCGACCCCAGGGCCCCGCCACCCCCGGCCGGGTCACGCCCCGGCCTCGACGAACCGGGCCCAGTCCTCGAGCGGCATGCGGTCGCTGACGAGCGAGTTGACCGGGGCGTCGGGATCGCCGTAGCCGAGGGCGATCCCGCAGAACAGCATCTCCGCTTCGGGGGCGCCTACGAACTCGGCCACGGCCCCGGGCCGGGCCGCCCCCGCCTCCTGAGCGCAGGTGTCGAGGCCGGCCTCGGTGGCCAGCAGCATGAACGTCTGGAGGAACATGCCGAGATCCGACCACTGGGGAGGACCCATGCCCCGGTCCACGAAACAGAAGACGGCGGCGGGGGCTCCGAAGAACCGGAAGTTCTCGGCCAGGCGGGCCAGGCGGGCCGGCGTGTCGTCACGGCCGATGCCCATCGTGGCGTACATGGCCTCGCCGAGCTGGTACCGGTTGGTCCGGTACGGCTCCCACAGGCTCGGCGGATAGACCTCGTAGGCGGGACGTTCCCGCCCGGCGGCTTCCATGTGGGCCAGGAACGCCGCCATGGTGGCCGAGCCGATCACGTACACCCGCCAGGGCTGGACGTTGCCCCCCGACGGCGCCCGGGCCGCCCCCCGCAACAACTCGGCGATCGTCCCGTCGTCGACTGGCCGGTCGAGGAAGGCCCGGATCGATTTCCGCCGTTGCACCGCTTCGTTAACGTCCACCGGCGGAGACGCTACCGGCCCCGGCCCGGATCGTCAGGCTGGGCCGGGAGGGTCCTGGGTTCCGGCGCTCGACGTGTCAGACTCGGCCAATGAGTTCTCGCGTCGTTGTCTGCCCGTCGTGCCGAACCAAGAACCGGGTGCCGGCAGCGGCCGCCGGCATCCCCCGGTGCGCCAACTGCAAGACCAAGCTGCCGTGGGTGGTCGAGGCCACCGACGCAGATTTCGACGAGATCGTGACCACCGGTCCGGTGGTCCTGGTCGACCTGTGGGCGGCCTGGTGCGGCCCCTGCCGCATGGTGGCGCCCATCCTGGAGCAGCTCGCAGTGGAACACGCCGGTGACCTGAAGGTGGTCAAGGTCGACGTCGAGGCCAACCCCCAGCTGGCGACCCGGTTCCAGGCCCGGAGCATCCCGCTGCTGCTCCTCATGACCGACGGAGAGATCCGGGAACGGGTGGTCGGCGCCCAGCCCCACGCCGTCCTGGGCGACCTCGTGAACCGCTTCGTGACCGCCCGAACCGCTTCGTGAGCGCCCGAACCGCTTCGTGACCGCCCGACCCGGTCGCCTCCGATCCCGGCCGCCGATCCTGGTCGCCCGATCCGGGGCTGCCCGGCGGTTCAGAACAGGCCGAGTTGTTCGCCGTCGGTGACCGGCTCGGGTAGGGGAGCGAGGTCGGGGATGCGGGCGGCCAGCTTGGCGTGGACGGCCCTTGCCAGGGCCGGGGCATCGAGGTTGTCGGGGGTGTGGGTGAACACGATCGGTCGGCAGCCCCGCCCCACCCAACCGACGATGCGGTCCCACCACGGCTCCCAGCGGGCCAGGTCGGCCTCGGTGTCGCTCTGACCGATGAGGCGCACCACGGGCTGGTCGGCGGTGGCGATGGGACGTACCGGTAACCGGGGCTTGTTGTCCCACGCCTCCAACTCGGCTGGGGTGCGGGGAGGGGCGTCGAACAGGGCCCGGCTGTCGAGGATGACCCGGTTGATGCCCGTCCCGGTCAGCAGGTCGTCGAGGGGACGTTCGGCCCCGCCCCCGGCGAAGAAGCCGGGATGGCGGACCTCCACCGCCCAGGGCCGGTCGGCGGGGAGGCGGTGGCAGAAGCCGGCCAGGACGTCGAGGTCCTCCGGGCCGAACGAGCCCGGCAGCTGGATCAGGGTGGGCCCGAGGCGGGGCCCGAGCGGGTCGAGCCGCCGCAGGGCCTCCTCCAGCTCCTCCCCGGCGTCGCGTAGGCGCCGCTCGTGGGTGATCGTCCGGGGCAGCTTGCAGCAGAACCGGAACGAGGCCGGGGTCTGATCGGCCCAGCGGGCCACCGACGCCGGCGACGGCAGGGCGTAGAACGTGGTGTTGCCCTCCACCGCGGTGCACCAGGTGGCGTAGGCCACCAGCTCCTGACCGGGCGGGGTGTCGCCCGGGAAGTGACGACCCACCCACGGCCGGTGGGCCCACATGGGTGCCCCCACCCTGACCGTGGGCCCGGACCGACCGGCACCGCCCGGTTCCGGCCCGGGCGCGGGACGACGACCGGTCGTCCCGTCATCCGTCCCCACCCGTCACCGCATCGGCGGCAGGGGGAACACCTCGTCCACCCGGGCGTGCTCGTACAGCCCGAGACACTCCCGCTGCACGCACAGCTCCCAGATCCGCTGCTCGGCCTGCTTACGGGCCGACCGGTAGGCGGCCAGCAGGTCGGCATCGGCCGGCCCGGATCCGTCCCGGTCGGCGTCGAGCCGTCGGAGGAGGCGGTGGCATTGGGCCAGGGCCTCCTCCACCTTGGCCCCCGCCCGCCCCATGGCCTGGGCCCGCTCCTGGAGCAGCTCGCCGACGACGAGCTCGTGGAAGATCTCGGTGATCTGCGTACGGGTCACGCCCGATCAGCCCCCTCCCACCACGAACCGCTGGTGGGTGCCCTCCGACAGGGTCCTATCGGCCGAGGTGACGGTGGTGGAGAACACCAGTCGTTTACGGTCCCGTTCGGTCAGTTCGCAGGCCACCGTCACCTCCTCGCCCACCTCGGCCGACGCCGAATGGGACACGCAGACGTGGATTCCCACGGTGGTCTCCCCCTCGTCGAGGTGTTCCGCCGCCGCCTGGAGGCAGGTGCCCTCGATCAGCATGATCATCGACGGGGTCGACAGGACCTTCACCGGCAGGTGGGGGGCCGACATGTCCGCGGTGATCTCATAGGTGTCGCGCCGTGACACCCCGGGTTCGAGCGAGCTCTGCATGGGGTCGAGTCTGGCCCAGCCGGCCCCGTCTCCGCAGCCCGGGCAACAAAATCCCGCCCGGTCAGTAGCCGCCCTCGGCCACCGACTCCAGGAACCGGCGGGGGTTGCCGACGAGCATCAGCTCGAGGTCGGCCTCGGACACCCCGACCTTGCGCAACGCGGGCACGACGTCCTGGCTGATGTGGAGGTAGTGCCAGTTGGGCATGGCCCCGACCGGGACCTCCCCGGCGATCCAGTCGATGTAGCAGGAGGCGTCATGGCTCAGCATGAGGCGGTCGGCATAGCCCCGTTCACACAGTTCGGCCACCACCCGCACCCGCTCGTCGGTGGGCAGGTAGCCGTCGATCCCGAACCGGTCCATGCCCAGGTAGCTGCCGGCGCCCAGCAGTTCCTCCAGGTAGTCGAAGTCGTCGGTGTCGCCCGAGTGGCCGATGATCACCCGGGACAGGTCAACCCCCTCGTCGGCGAAGACAGCCTGCTGCTCCAGGCCCCGCCGGGTGGGGGCGTGGGTGTGGGTGGTGATCGGCACCCCGGTCTCCCGGTGGGCCTGGGCGGCCGCCCGCAGCACCCGTTCCACGTCAGGGGTGACCCCGGGCCGGTCGGTGGCGCACTTGATGACGGCGGCCTTGATCCCGGTGTCGGCGATCCCGTCGCGGATGTCCCGCACGAACTGGGTGGTCATCACGTCCACCTCGCCGGGCTGCGGGGCCCGCCGCTGGTAGTAGTGGGGCAGCTCGTTGAAGGTGTAGTGGCCGGTGGCGACCACGATGTTCAGGGGCACCTGCTCGGCGATGGCCACGATCCGGGGAATGTACCGACCGAGGCCGATCGCGGTGGGGTCGACGATGGTGTCGATCCCGCTGGCGGCCAGCTCGGTGAGCCGCTCGACCGCCTGGGCGATCCGGGTCTCGTCGTCGCCCCACTCCTCGGGGTAGTTCTGCTGGATCTCGGGGGAGATGACGAAGACATGCTCGTGGATAAGGGTCCGGCCGAGGTCGGCCCCCTCGATCGGTCCGGTGGCGGTCTCGACAGTCGTCATGGAGGCAATCTGCCACGCCGTGGGGGTCACACTCCAAACTTCGCCCCGTCCCGACCGCCGGTGGGTCACGGCGGCGAACCGTGCGAGACTGCCGCCCATGACCATCCCCCTCGACCCCTCCGCCCAGCGGGCGGCCCGGCGGCTGCGTGACGTCGTCGAGCCGCTGGCGGCCAGCGTCTACTTTGCCCCCGAGGTCCATGCGGCCTTCGAGGCCCTCGGGTTCGGCCCGTCCGCCGGGATGACCAATGGTGTGGCCGGGCCGGAACGGCGGGCCTACTTCGCCAGCCGGGCCGGCTGCATGGGCCGGGTGCCCGGCGAGGTGGTGGCCTCCGCCTTCGGGGTGTTCAACCCGGCCGCGGTGGTGCCCCTGGTGGACCAGGCGTGGGCCATCACCGACGTGACCACCCTGCTCACCGCCCGCCTGGACGGCCAGCGGGCCTTTCTGGAGCGGGTCCTGGCCGACGTTCTCGCCGAGCGGCCCGACGACGTCGCCCGGGCCACCGGCATCCTGACCCGGATGGCCGGGGCGGGGACCACGGCCGGCCATCCCCTCTACGCCGGTCTCCGCTCGCTCGGCTTCCCCGGTGACGCCGTCGGTGACCTGTGGCGAGCCGCCGACCAGGTCCGGGAGCACCGAGGCGACAGCCACACCGCGGCCTGGGTGGGGGCCGGGTTCAGCGCCCCGGAGATCCTCCTGCTGACCGAACGGTGGTGGGGCATCCCGCCCCGCAGCTATTCGACCACCCGGGCGTGGAGCAGCGCCGAGTTCGACGCCGCCGAACGGCGCCTGGCCGGGCTTGGTCTCACCGATGGGGACCGGCTGACCGGGGCCGGCCGGGCCGCCCGCCAGGATGTGGAGACCACCACCGAGTTGCAGGAGCTCCCCCTGCTGGCCGCGGCCGGCGACGACCTCGACGAACTGCTGGAGCTGCTGACTCCGATGGCGGCCGCCGTGCTCGCCGCCCACGGTTACCCGAAGACGGCGTTCGCCACCGCGTCGGATCTTGATGGCTGAGCACCCGCCCGGCCCCGAACCGGAACCCGGTCATCCGGTGGCCGCCATCGTGGCCGCCCTCGGGTTGGAGCCCCTGCCGGTGGAGGGCGGCCTGTTCGCCAGCACCTGGCGCCGCTTCGACGGCGACCGTCTTGTCGGCTCCGCCATCTACGCCGCCTACACCGACGATCCGGACTCGTTCTCGGCCCTGCACCGGCTGCCGATCGACGAGATCTGGCACCACTACCTGGGCGACCCGGTGGACCTGCTGCTCCTCGCCCCCGGCCAGCCGGCCCGCACGGCCCGGCTCGGCCCGGACATCCTGGCCGGCCAGCGGCCCCAGATCGTGGTCCCAGCCGGAACCTGGATGGGGGGTGGGGTGACCCCGGGCGGACGGTTCGCCCTGTGCGGCACCACCATGGCCCCCGGATTTCGGGACGACCACTACGAAGGCGCCGTCGCCGCCGACCTCATCGACCGGTGGCCGGACCAGGCCGAGCGCATCAACGCCCTGGTCCGACCGGATCGGCCCACGCGCATGGCCGACTAACGGGGCCGGCCCGTCAGTCCGGGCGGGGAGGGCCGTCGGCCCGGTACCGGAGGGCGTCGAGCAGGGCGTTGCTGGTGCGTTCGGTGGCCTGACGGGCGTCGTCCACGCTGGAGGGCACCCAGCCGTGGTTGACGGGCAGGGCGCCCGGTCGGCGGCCCACTCCCACCGACCAGCGGGTGTCGGGCCCGGTCACGATCCGCAGGGCCGTGTTCGGCTCGCAGTAGTGGCTGATCAGCAGGGTCGGCGGGCCCGACTCGATCCGGCGCTGCCAGGCCCCCCAGTGGAGCTCGATGACGTCGTCGGAGGGCCCGTCGAACTCGAGCCAGACCGGTGACCGCCAGTAGTGGGGGAGCCACACCACCCCCGGGCCCTGGCTTGAGCGGATCAGCTCCAGGGCGAGCAGGCCCATGCCGCCGAGCACATGGTCGAGACCGACGGGCAGGAGACGGTCGAGGGGACGCCCCCGGCTGGTCTCGAACCGCCGCAGGGTGTCCCGGCCGATCCGGATGCCGGTCTCGGCGGCCAGCCGGTCGACTGTGGCGGTGCGCGACAACCGGCGAGCCCGGCGGAGCTGGTCGAAACGGGACCGGTTCGACGGGGTGGACCCGGTCGGAAGCTCGGGCCAGGGATGGGGCCGGCGGGCGGTTCGGGCGCCGAAGCGACTGAACAGCTGATCGCCCGGGCTGCCGTCGACGGTGTGGCCGCTCATGTCGGCCTGGTGGTGGATCCGCTCGGCCATGACGGCGCTGAACATGTCCATGAACATCCCGGCCGCGGTCGACGGTTGGGCCAGGTCGATGGCGTCGACCACCAGGGCGCCGGGGATGTCCTGGGGGAGGGCCCCCTCTCCGAAGTCGGCCCAGCCGGGGTGGGACATCTTGACCACGATCGGCGACTCCGACACCGACCCGCCGAGGGTGACGAACAGGCCGTTCGGGGGGAGCTCCACGTCGGCCTCGAGCCGGAACAGACCCCACTCGGATTCAAGCCGGATGGACCGTTCGGTGCTGCGGATCCACATCCAGACGGGTCGGGACGGCCCCGGGAAGACGTTGGTCCAGATCGTGTCGGGTTCGAGCCCCTCACCGGTGCCGTAGGCCCACAGCAGACCGGACAGGACGCCGGTGCCGCCCCCCAGCTCGTCGTCGAGCCGGTCGAGCCCGATCGAGATGTCACGGGTGCCGGCCTCCCAGTTGGACAGGGCCGTCGGCCCGGTGGACAGGCGAGTCGCCGCCTGCTTCTGGGATACCCCGAGGATGTCAGTGCGCCACCACCGCACGATGTCTCCAGGTGAGTCCCAGCGCTCCATGACGTAGCTCAACCTACCCGTGCCGGACCCGGGGGCCGGCTTCGGTGGGTCCGGCTTCGGTGGGTCGATAGCCCCGCGGCCGGGCCCGGATCCGGGCGGGCCGACGGGCCCGATCGACCGCGACGGCCACCGCCCGCTCCACCACCGCCGACCCGGCGTTCACGACGCCGGCGACGCTGGGGGCGGGCCGGCCGATCACCGGACGATCAGGACCGAGCACGGTGCGTGTTCGACGATGTAGCGCCCCACCGAGGGATGCAGCAGCCGGTCGAGGATCGACCGGTCGTGCGATCCGATCACGATCACCTCGGTGTCGTGGTCCTTGGCGTAGCGGCACACCTGCTCGCCAGCCAGGCCGATCCCGCTAGCCACGTCGGCGCCCACCGGCAGCTCGTCGGCCGCCTCGGTGGCCCGCTCCCGGGCCAGGTGGGCCTCACCCTCGTCGGGAGGCAGCTCCACGAGGGGGGCCTCCATGCCGAGCGGCGACATCGGCATCAACATCTGGGGCGGTCGCCCGATCGACACCACCGTGTAGTGGGCCGACCGTCCGAAGAACCGGTACGCGGCGTGAACCGCATCGATCGACTGGGGCGAATCGTCGACCGCGATCACCACCTTGGTGGCCTGGGCCACCGGATCGGGGCCGGCCGTGGTGTTCGGGTTCTCGGTGGTCATCGCCATCCTCCATCGTCGTTGACGGTTCTACCCGCAAGGCGGAATGCCGTTCGGGTATCACGGCCATGATCCCACTCCCGGTGTCCGACGACCACCCCTGTACCGGGAAGTGGCGCCGATCGGTGCCCAGGGACGGCCCGGCCGTCGGGTCAGGGTTCCGGGACCGCGAACCGGTGGCCGAGGGCGGTGAGGAAGCCCGCGTCCGGACGGGCCTCGAACCGGCGGGCTCGCCGCTCCCCGGGCAGAGCGATGGTGAGCCGGTGGGCGTGGAGGTGGGTGCGCTGGCTGTCACCCGCCCGACTGGTCGAGGCAAATAGCGGGTCCCCGACGATGGGCCAGCCGATCCAGGCCAGGTGGACGCGGAGCTGGTGGCGCCGGCCGGTCAGGGGGTTGAGCTCCACCAGTGCGGGCCCGGACCCGGCCACCTCGAGGACCCGGAGGCGACTCTGGGACGGGTACACCTTCCGCCCCGGCCGGACCCGGTCCGGGGGCAGGGAGTAGACCCGGGTGGCAGGGTCGTAGCTGATCGCGTCACGGTCACCAGCGATCCGGACCCGCCCGCTGGAGGCGGTGAACACCGGCAGGTCGATCACGGAGTCGGCGGGGGGCCGGTCCCCGATCACGACGGCCAGGTAGCCCTTGTCGACGGTCCGTTTGGCGAACTGCCGGGTAAGGGGGCCGTGGGCGGTCAGGTTGGTGGCCAGAACGCACAGGCCCGAGGTGACCTTGTCGATCCGGTGGGCGGGATGGAGCTCGACGCCGGCCTCGGCGGCCAGACTGACAACATCGGGTCCGTGCCGCTCGCCGGTCACGGCCAGGCCCGGCGGTTTGTCGAGCACGATGACGTCGTCGTCGGTGTGGACGGCCCGCGCCACCAGCTCCGCCCAGGTCCAGGCGGTGTTCATCGGGGCCCCTTGCCGGATCCAGGAAAAGACCGTACATTTAAAAAGGCCGGACATATTCCGGTGGGGCCGTGGAGGCCCGGAGGGCCCGTCTGGTCAGACATCACCGGGCCAGTCAACCAGCACCATCGATTAACCACCGTCGATCAACCACCGTCGATCAAGGTCCGCCTCGGCGACCCGCCTGGAGAAGGGGACATCCCGTGATCTTCGAACAGCACTACCTCGAGTGCCTCTCGCAGGCCTCCTACGTCATCGGCGACACCACCACCGGCCGGGCCGTCGTGGTGGATCCGCGACGGGACATCCAGCCCTATCTGGACACCCTCGCCGAGCACGGCCTCAGCCTCGAGCTCGTGCTCGAGACCCACTTCCACGCCGACTTCCTGTCTGGCCACCTCGAACTGGCCGAGGCCACCGGGGCCGCCATCGGCTACAGCTCGGTGGCCGAGACCGAGTTCCCGTCCCGCAAGCTGGCCGACGGCGAACGCATCCCCCTCGGGGAGGTCACCCTCGAGATCCGCCACACGCCCGGTCACACCCCCGAGTCGATCAGCATCGTGGTGTACGACCACCCGGGCCGGACCGAACCCGAACCCGGGGCGGTCCCCTTCGGGGTCCTCACCGGCGACACCCTGTTCATCGGCGACGTCGGCCGGCCCGACCTGCTGTCCTCGATCGGGGTCAGCGCCGACGACCTGGCCAACGACCTGTACGACTCCCTGCAGCAGAAGCTGCTCACCTTGCCCGACGCCACCCGCGTCTACCCGGGGCACGGGGCCGGTTCCGCCTGCGGCAAGAACCTGTCCACCGAGACGGTGTCCACCATCGGCGAGGAGCGGACCACCAACTACGCCCTGGCCCCCATGAGCCGGGAGCAGTTCATAGCCGCGGTCACCGAGGGCCAACCGAGCGCCCCCGCCTACTTCCTGTACGACGCCCTGCGGAACCGGGAGGACCACCCGATCTTCCACGAGGCCGACGCCCCCACCGCCCTCGGCCTGGACAAGGTGGTCGCCTGGCAGCGCCGGGGGGCCGCCATCGTCGATACCCGCGACGCCACCGACTTCTCCATCGGCCACCTGATCGGTTCGGTCAACGTCGGCCTGGCCGGCCGCTACGCCGAGTACGTGGGCGGCGTCATCCAACCCGGGGCCCCGATCGTGCTCGTCACCGAGCCCGGCACCGAGATCGAGGCCCGGACCCGGCTGGCCCGGATCGGCTTCGACAACGTCGTCGGGTACCTGGCGGATCCCCTGGTCACCTTCGCGGACAACCCGGGTGACGTCGCCCGGGCCCGACGGATCGACGCCACGGAGTTGGCCGCCCGCCTGGCCGCCGAGCCGGACCTGCAGGTGGTCGACGTGCGGGGTCGGACCGAGGCGGAGACCGGGATGATTCCCGGCGCCAAGCTGGTTCCGCTGCCCGAGCTGAACCGCAATCTCGGCCTCCTGGATGCCTCCAAGCCGACGGTGGCGTACTGTGCGGGTGGGTACCGCTCGTCGATCGGGGCCAGCCGGCTCCGAGCGGCCGGGTTCACCGACGTCTCGGATCTGCTCGGGGGCTACGGGGCCTGGGCGGCCCGCCAAACCGCCAACCTGGAGGAATCGGGGGTGTGACGTGACCCGGCTCGGCTTCGTCCTCGACTCCGACTCCTGCATCGGCTGCCACGCCTGCACCGTGGCCTGCAAGGCGGAGCACGACGTGCCCGTCGGGGTCAACCGAACCTGGGTCAAGTACATCGAGACCGGCCGGTTCCCGGCGGTGGCCCGCAAGTTCACCGTGATGCGGTGCAACCAGTGCGATGACGCCCCGTGCATGGCCATCTGCCCCACGGGCGCCCTGTTCAGGGCCGGCAACGGGGTGGTCGACTTCGACGACCGGCGCTGCATCGGGTGCAAGTCGTGCCTGAACGCCTGCCCCTACGACGCCCTCTACATGAACCCCGAGACCAACACCGCCCACAAGTGCAATATGTGCAACCACCGGATCGAGGTGGGGCTGGAGCCGTCGTGCCAGGTCGTGTGTCCCACCGGGGCCATCATCATCGGCGACCTCGACGACCCCACCTCGACGGTGAGCCGCATCGTGGCCCGCGACGACGTTGCCGTCCGGTCACCGGAACAGGACACCCGGCCCAAGGTCTTCTACCGGGGTGCCGACCAGGCCGCCCTCGACCCGACCCGGTCGGCCATCGCCAACGACGGCCTGATCTGGGCCGACGTCACCCCCAGCCATCCCAGCCTGCCGGTGGGGCTGGGGGAGACCCCGACCGACCTCGACGGTGTGGTGGCCCGTACGGCCTATACCACCGCCCACCCGGCGACGTGGGGGGCCAAGGTGGCCGGCTACCTGGTCACCAAGGCGGTGGCCGCCGGGGTGATGCTGTTGGCCGTCCTGCTGGTGGTGCTCGGTCACGGTGACGCCCGGGCCGCGGTGGGGGTAATGCCGCCGCTGGTGGCTGGGGTCGCCCTGGCCGCCACCGGCGCCCTTCTGGTGGCCGACCTGAAGCAACCCCGCCGGTTCGCCTACCTGCTGACCATGCCCAACTGGTCGTCGTGGCTGGTCCGTGGGGCCGTCATCCTGCTGGTGTTCTCCGCCCTGTGCGGCCTGTGGGGGCTGGCCGGCCTGTTCGGGGCCGCCGGGGTGCTCACCGTCCTGGCCCTACCGGTGGCGGTGGGCGCCGCGGCCACCGCCGGCTACACCGCGTTCCTGGTCGGCCAGTGCGAGGGGCGCGACCTGTGGCAGACCCCCCTGCTGCTGCCGACCCTGCTGGCCCAGGCCGTCACCGCCGGCGGGGCCGCCTACGCCCTGGCCGACCTGGCGATCGGGGTGCCCGCCCCCAGGGTGACGGCCTGGGTCCTGCTCGGCGGGCTGTTGGCCACCGCCGGTCTGGTGGCCGTGGAGCTCACCGGCCGGTCGAGCCGCACCGTCGAGCTGGCCCTGCGGTCCATGACCCACGGGCCGGACTCGGCCCGGTTCTGGTGGGGCGGGATGGTGGTCGGGATCGCCGTGCCGGCCGGCCTGGCCGTGGCCGCCCTCGTGGCCGGGCCCGGCACCGGTGGGGCCACGGCGGCCCTGGCCGTGGCCGGTGCGCTGGCCCTGGTCGGCCTGTTCGCCCACGAGGACTCCTTCGTCCGCGCCGGCCAATCGGTGCCCCTCTCATGAGCCGGGAGGGGGTCCGGGCCCGGGCCCGGGGTCGGGGTCGGTTCGACCGCACCGGCGGAATCGGCGATCGGGGCGGATCGACCAGACAGGGGTTGGAGTGACCGAGCTGAACAACTTCCCGCCGTTCGATCGTTGGTCGGACTGGACCGAGCTCGACGCCCGGGCCTGGCCCGAGCGGGTGGAGCGGAACTACGCCCTGATCCCCACCACCTGTTTCAACTGTGAGGCCGGTTGCGGGCTGGTGGCCTACGTCGACCGGGCCACCGGCGCGATCGCCAAGATCGAGGGGAACCCCCTCCACCCCGGGAGCCGGGGCCGCAACTGCGCCAAGGGTCCCGCCACCCTCAACCAGGCCGACGACCCGGAACGGATCCTCCACCCCCTGAAACGGACCGGGGAGCGGGGCGGGGGTGGCTGGGAGCGGATCTCCTGGGATCAGGCCCTCGACGAGATCGGCGCCCGTCTTCGCACCGCGTTCACCGAGGGCCGCCACAACGAGGTCATGTACCACGTCGGCCGGCCCGGGGAGGACGGCTACACCGAACGGGTGCTCGAGGCGTGGGGCGTCGACGGCCACAACTCCCACACCAACATCTGTTCGAGCAACGCCCGGATCGGCTACCAGTCGTGGATGGGACACGACCGTTCGTCGTCGGACTTCGCCAACGCGGACGTGATCCTGCTGATCTCGGCCCACCTGGAGGCCGGGCACTACTTCAACCCCCACGCCCAGCGGATCATGGAGGCCCGGGAGCGGGGGGCGAAGATCATCTGCATCGACCCCCGCCTGTCGAACACGGGCGCCAAGGCCGACCACTGGCTGGCCCCGTGGCCGGGAACCGAACCGTTCCTGCTGCTGGCCATCGCCCGACTGTTGCTCCTCAACGACACCTGGGACGCCCGGTTCGTGCACCGCTGGACCAACTGGCGCACCTACCTGCGGGAGCGTCACCCGGAGCGGGAGCCGGTGTGGCGGGAGGTCCGCGACGCCCTGCTCGAGGAGTACGCGCCCTACACCCCGGCCGAGGCCGAGCGGGTCTGCGGGGTGGAGGCCGGGGTGATCGAGGAGCTGGCCGAGCTGATCGGCCGGACCCGGGGCACCTTCTCGTCCCACAACTGGCGGGCGGCCGGGGCCGGGCATCTCGGCGGCTGGCAGGTGGCCCGCTGCCTGTTCTTCCTCAATGTGCTCACCGGCTCGGTGGCCACCCGCGGCGGCACCGCCGGCAACGGGATGCACAAGTTCAAGCCCCACGCCCCCCTCGGGGTGCCCGGGCCCGGGTCGGACCGCCGGCTGCGCTGGAACGAGTTGCCGTGGCCCCGCGAGTACCCGCTGTCGTACCACGAGATGTCGATCCTGCTGCCCCACTTCCTGCTCGAGGGCCGGGGCCGCATCGACACCTACTTCTCCCGGGTCTACAACCCGGTGTGGACCAACCCCGACGGGTTCACCTGGATCGAGGCCCTGACCGATCACGACAAGGTGGGCTGCCACGTGGCCCTCACGCCCACCTGGTCGGAGTCGGCCTGGTTCGCCGACTACGTCCTACCCATGGGGATCTCCACCGAGCGCCACGACGTCCACAGCTACGAGACCCACGCTGGCCGCTGGATCGGGTTCCGCCAGCCCGTGCACCGCCGGTACGCGGAGCTGTCGGGCCGTGAGGTGACCCCCGAGACCCGCAGCTACGAGTTCAACCCCGGGGAGGTGTGGGAGGAGAACGAGTTCTGGATCGACCTGTCGTGGCGGATCGACCCCGACGGGAGCCTCGGGGTACGGGAGTGGTTCGAATCGCCCGACCGGCCCGGTTCGCCCATCTCCATCGACGAGTACTACCGGCGGATGTTCACCGACGGGGTCCCCGGGCTGGCCGAGGCGGCGGCCGCGGCCGGAGAGGACCCGCTCGACTTCATGCGGAAACGGTCGGCGTTCGCCGTTCCCTCCCAGCCGTACCAGCCCTACGAGAACGCGGTGGGCGATGAGGCGCTGGCCGGCTGCGTCTTGGACGGGGAGGGCGTCTACCGCAAGCCGGGGACGCCCGGCGCCTGGGACGGCGATCTCGACACCCTGGACGGCCTCACCTTGGCCGGTCTGGGCGACGGTTCCCCAGCGGTGCTGGTGGGCGGGCAGGCTCGGGAGGGGTTCCCGACCCCGTCGAAGAAGCTCGAGCTGTACTCGACCACCCTGGCCGAATGGGGATGGCCCGAGTACGCCACCCCGACCTGGATTCCGTCGCACGTCCACTGGGAGGACCTCGATCTGGAGGGCAACGAGCGGATCCTGCTGCCCACTTTCCGGATCCCGACCCTGATCCACACCCGGTCGGCCAACGCCAAGTGGCTCAACGAGATCAGTCACCGCCATCCCCTGTGGATCCACCCGGCCGACGCCGAACGGCTTGAGATCAAGGAGGGCGGCCTGGTGCGGGTGACCACCCGGATCGGCCACTTCGTCATCTCGGCCTGGCGGACCGAGGGGATCCGCCCCGGGGTGGTGGCGGCGTCCCACCATATGGGGCGGTGGCGGCTTGAGGAGGATCAGGCCCGGTCGTGGGCGGCCGGCAAGGCCACCCTGTCGTCGAGCCCGGGCGAGAGCGGCGGCCGGGTGTGGCGGCTGCGGCGGGACCGCGGCAATGAGCCGTACGGCTCCACCGACCCGGACACGGGCCGGATCTGGTGGCGGGACACCGGGGTGCACCAGAACGCCTCGTTTTGCGTCCAACCCGATCCGATCAGCGGGATGCAGTGCTGGCACCAGCGGGTCCGGATCGGCCCGGCCCAATCGGACGACGAATATGGCGACGTGGTGGTGGACACGGCCCGGTCGCGCCAGGCCTACCTCGACTGGCTGGCCATGACCCGTCCCGCCGCCGGTTCACTCCGGCGGCCGCTGTGGTACGCCCGGCCCCTCAAGCCCCCGGCCGGGGAGTACCGCTTGCCGGACCCGGATTGACCTCGGGCCGGAACCGGGCGACGTGGTCGGGCACCGGCACCTCGACGGTGGCGTCCGGGTCGACCACGGGGGTGCCGAAGGTGGTGTGGACGGGGACCACGCCGGCCCACACCGGTAGGTCGTAGTCCTCGGCGTCATCGCTGGGGCCACCGGTGCGGACCTTGGCCGACGCCTCGGTGAGGGGCAGGCGGAGCACCAGGGTGCCCCTGATCTCCTTGTCGTGTGAGGGGCGGACGTGGGCCACCCGGCCGGGGGCCAGCTTCTCCACCATGGCGTCGAGGACGGCCGCCTTCTCGTGATCGGGGACGATCTCGGGCCGGCCGAACACCACCACCGACCGGTAGTTCATCGAGTGGTGGAAGGTACTGCGGGCCAGGACGAACCCGTCCACCAGGGTCACGGTGACACAGATCTCCTGGGCTCGGCCGGTGCGGAGGAGCCGGCTGGCCGGTGAGCCGTGGAGGACGATGTGGTCGCCGAGGCGGGCGTGGAGGGTGGGGATCACCACCGGGGCGCCGTCGTGGACCAGCCCGACATGGCACAGGAAGGCCTCGTCGAGGATGGCATCGATGGTGTCCCGGTCGTAGCGGCCCCGTTCGGGGAGGCGGCGCACCGTGGACCGGGGGCTCGGGGCCGGAGTGGGGGTGGATGTGGTCATGCTCGGCGCCTCCGGGTTTGTTCCGGTACAGGTTTGTCCCAGTACAGGTTTGTCCCAGTACGGGTTTGTCCCAGTACAAAGACCGTTATGTGCCGTGTCGAAATGGGGTCGGGTCGGTACGGTACCGGGAGTGGTGGATGGCGACAAGCTGATTCCCGGTCCCCGGACGGCGGCCGAGGTGGTGGCCGCGGTCGAGCGGCAGATCAGCGGCGGTGACCTCTCCCCGGGCGACCGGATGCCGCCGGTGCGCGATCTGGCCGCCCGCCTCGGGCTGGCTCCGGCCACGGTGGGTGCCGCCTACCGCATGCTCGGGTCCCGGGGGTCGCTGGTGGGCCGGGGTCGGCGGGGCACCTTCGTCACCGACCGTCCCGCCCTCACCCAGCCCGCCCCGCCTCCGGCGGTGACCGGGCTGACCGACCTGTCCCGGGGCAACCCGGATCCGCGGCACCTGCCCGATGTGACCGCGGCGGTGGCCGCGGCCGCGGCCCTGCCCCCGGTGGGTTACGGCGACCCGCCGGTGGACGCCCGGCTGGCCGGCCTCCTGGCCGACGACCTGGCCGCCGACGGGGTCGACCCGGGCCACCTGTGTGTGGTGGGCGGCGCCCTGGACGGGGTGGAACGCGTGCTCGGGGCCTGGCTACGGCCCGGCGACCGGGTGGCCACCGAGGATCCGGGGTACGGGCCGATGCTGCAACTGGTGGGGGCGATGGGGTTCACCCCCGTCGGGGTGCCCCTCGACGACCGGGGCCCCACCGTCGAGGGGCGGGAGGCGGTGCTGGGTGGGCCCGGCGGGGCCGGGGGCCTTGGCCGGAGCGGGGTGGCGGCGGTGGTGGTGACCCCACGGGCCCAGAATCCGACCGGAGCGGCCGTGGACGGCGGGCGGGCGGCCGACCTGGCCGCGGTCTTGGCCGCCCGGCCGGGCACGCTGGTGGTAGTGGACGACCACGCCGGCGCGGTGGCCGGGGCCCCGTTCCGGTGGATGGTCGGCACGGAGCGATGGGCCACGATCCGCTCCATGGCCAAGGTGCTCGGCCCCGACCTGCGGGTGGCGGTGGTGGCCGGTGACGCGGTCACCGTGGGACGGGTGGCCGGTCGTCAGGCCCTCGGCACCGGCTGGGTCCCCCACCTGCTCCAGCGCACAGTGGCCGAGTTGCTGTCCCATCCGGGGCTCGGGAACCGGCTGGCCTCGGCCGCCGCCGACCTGGAGGGGCGGAGGCGGCTGGTGATCGACCGGTTGGCCGCGGCCGGGGTGGCGGCCACGGGCCGGTCCGGGTTCAACGTGTGGGTGCCCGTCGACGACGAGGCCCGGGTGGTGGCCGCCATGCAGCACCGGGGGTTCGTCCTCCGGCCGGGCGCCGGGTTCCGGCTCGCGTCGGGGCCCGGGGTGCGGCTCACCGTCACCGGTCACGGGCCCGACGTCCTGGCCGCGGCCGCCGACGCTCTCGCCTCGGTGGTCAGTGACCGGGCCGGGGTCAGGATCGGATGACCAGCGGGTAGACAGGTTCGGGTGTCCGTGGCCCCCGACCCCCTCCCCGTCTTCCCGTGGAATTCCTGACCGACCCCTACGGCTGGTGGATCGAGCCGTTCACCCAGTCGCCCATCATGGTGCGGGGGCTGCTCGCCGGCCTGCTGGTGGTGGTCTCCACCTCGGTGATCGGTACCTGGATGGTGCTTCGGGGCCTCAGCTTCCTGGGTGACGCCCTAGCCCACGGAGTCCTGCCCGGGGTGGCCATCGCCGCCGTGCTCGGGGCCAACCGGACGGTCGGGGCCCTGATCGCCGCCGCCGTCATGGTAGGGGGGATCAATGTGCTGCGCAGCCGGTCGCCGCTGCCCGACGACACCTCCATCGGGGTGCTGTTCGTCGGCTTCCTGGCCCTGGCCGTGGTCATCATGTCGGGGGCGTCGGGCTCCTACGCCGGGGACCTGCAGGGGTTCCTTTTCGGTCAGATCGCCGCCGTCGGCCCCGGTGATCTGCGCCGCCAAGCCGTCGCCGCGGTGGCCATCCTGGCCGGCGTGATGATCGGCTACCGGGCCTTCCTGGTCTTGTCGTTCGATGAGGTGCAAGCCGAACTGCTGGGCTTGCGGCCCCGCCTGGCCCATCTGGCCATGCTGATCCTGCTGGCCTTCGCTATCGTCGCCTCGTTCCAGGTGGTCGGGAACCTGCTGGTGTTCGCCTTCCTGATCGCTCCGCCCGCCACCGCCTGCCTGCTGGTCAGGCGGGTACCGGTGATCATGGTCACCGCGGTGGTCATCGGGTCGGTGGCCGTCCTGGTCGGGTTGCTGATCTCGTGGCACCACGGCACCGCGGCCGGGGCCACCATTGCCCTGGGCACGGTGGTCATCTACATCGTCACGGTGTTGGTGCGCAGCGTGTTCGGCGGGGCGGTGGCCGGTCACCGGGCGGCCTGAGGGGCCGGACGGATCGGAGTCCGGCCGTCTGGCCGTCTGGCCCGTCTGGCGGTCGTGGCCTCGAACCGGCCCGCTGCCGCCGTCAGCGGTATCCTGGGCCCCGTGGCCGTGCCGCGCCGGGGGGTGGCAGTCCGATGAGCTTGTACGAGGTCCAGAAGTTCCTGTTCCACCTCAACCGGGATCCGGGGCTGCAGGCCGCCTACCGGGCTGACCGTCGGGCCGCCCTGGCCCACCACGAGCTGACCGACGAGGAGATCGAGGCCCTGGTGGAGCCCGATTTCGGCAAGCTGTTCCACCTCGGCGTCAACGGCCAGATCCTGATGCACTTCGGCGCCTTCCACCAGGTGGCGTGGCGTCCCTACCTCGACGCCCTGGCCGACGGTCTGGAACGGTACGGGCCGGTGCGGGAGGGCGTGTACGCGGTCACCGGTTACGAGGGCGTCGACGCCCACACCGCGCGCCTGGGCATGGCTGTGGGCCCGGGCGTCGAGGATGGGGGGGTGCGCTGATGCCGCTGGTCTACGCCGGGGTCTGTAGCCACGCCCCGGGCATCACGGGCCGGGCCGACCAGGCCGACCCCGAGACCCGGGACGCGTTCTACGCCGCGTTCGCCCGGATGCGGGCCGATATGGTGGCCGCCGGCACCGAGGTGCTGGTGGTGGTGGCGGCCGAGCACTTCGCCAACTTCTTCATGAACAACATGCCGAGCTTCGCCGTGGGCATGGCCGACCACTATGACGGCCCAATCGAGGACGCGGCCTGGCTCGGCATTGGGCCGTTCCGTTCCCGGGGTGACGCCGGTGTCTCCCGCCGGCTGATCACCGAGGTGATGCGGTCGGTCGACGTGGCCTACGCCGAGGAGTGGAAGTTCGACCACGGGATCGCCGTGCCCCTGCATTTCCTGGATCCGGGGCAGGAGCTGACCATCGTGCCGGTCAACATCAACTGTCAGGGGCCGCCTCTGGCGCCCCTGCCCCGGGTGTGGGCGTTCGGGGAGGCGCTCCGGCGGGCCGCCGACCTCATGGACGAGCGGGTGGCCATCGTGGGTACCGGGGGCATATCGCACTGGCCGGCCACCCCGGATTCGGGAAAGATCAACCAGGCCTGGGACGAGGAGTTTCTGGCCCACTGGTGTCGTCGCGACGAGACGGCCCTGCTGGCCTACGACGACCGGTCGGTCTATCTGGATGCCGGCCAGGGCGGTTTCGAGATCCGGACCTATGTGGCGGTGGCCGCCGCGGCCGAGGGTGGGGCCGGGGTCGTCGAGTTCTACGCCCCCATCCCCATCTTCGCCGTGGGTTGCACCATCGCCCGCTACGACCTGCTGGAATCGGCACCCGCCGTCGGCGGTCCGTGAGCGTGACCGATGCCGGCCGGAGCGGCGCCCGGTCCGTGCCAGGATGTCGGGATGCCGTCCACCCGACCCTTCCCGACCCGGACCTTCGGGGTGCTGCTCTCGCCGTCGTCGTTGCCGGGACCCGAGCCGATCGGGACGCTCGGCCCGGAAGCCGGGGCGTGGGTGGACTGGCTGGCCTCCACCGGCGCCGGGGTCTGGCAGATCCTCCCGCTCACCGTCAACGGTAGGGACGACTCGCCCTACTTCTCGTCGTCTGCGTTCGCCGGCAACCCGTGGCTGATCGACCTGCGGACCCTGGCCGACGCCGGCCTGCTCCCCAGCCTCGATTTCGGCTCCGACCCCAACTCCGACTCCAACCCCGAATCTCCCGACGGGCCGGCCGGTGACGCGGTTGACTTCCCGGCCCTGCCCCGGTGGAAGCGGCCGCGGCTGGAGGCGGCCGCCGACGCATTCATCCGGGCCGACGACCACGCCTGGCGGCCCGATTTCGACCGGTTCGTGGCCGCCAATGCCGGGTGGCTCGACGACCACTGTCTGTTCTTCGCGCTGAAGGACGCCGCCGGCCCGGACCCGTGGTGGACCTGGGACCGGAGCCTGCGGGCCCGGGAACCGGAGGCGGTGCTGGCGGCCACCGAGGCGCATGCTGCCGGCATCGCCCGGTGGCGGGCCATCCTGTTCTTCTTTGATCACCAATGGGAGCAGGTTCGCCGCCGGGCCAACGAGGCCGGGATCCTCGTGCTCGGTGACATCCCCATCTACGTGGCCCCCGACTCGGCCGACGTGTGGCTCCACCAGGACCAGTTCCAGCTCGACGCCGACGGCCGTATGTCGGCCCAGTCCGGCGTGCCCCCCGACTACTTCAGCGCCACCGGTCAGCTGTGGGGCAACCCGCTGTACCGGTGGGAGGTGATGGCCGACGACGGGTTCTCGTGGTGGATCAGGCGGCTGCGTCGCACCCTGGCCCTCACCGACCTGGTACGGATCGACCACTTCCGCGGTCTGTCGGCCTACTGGTCGGTTCCGGCCCGGGACGACACCGCCGCTGGTGGCGAATGGGTGCCCGGGCCCGGTCAGGCCTTCGTCGACGCCGTCCGGGCTGCGTTGCCCGGCATGCCGCTGGTGGCCGAGGACTTAGGCGACCTCGACGACGATGTGGTGGACCTGCGGGACGACAACGACCTGATCGGCATGCGGGTCCTCCAGTTCGGGTTCGACGGGGAGGGGCCGGATCAGCACAGCCCAAATGAACACAGCCCTAATGAACACCATCCCAGCCGGATCGGGGAGCGCACCATCGCCTACACCGGTACCCACGACAACGACACCCTGGCCGGATGGTGGCGCAGTCTCGGTCGGCGTCGCCGGGCCTGGGTGAGGGCCGACACCGCACTCCCACCCCGGGTTCGGGAGCGGCGGGCAGTGTGGTGGCTGATCGGTGAGGTGTTCCGGTCGCCGGCGGTCGCGGCGGTGGTGCCGGTCCAGGACCTGCTCGTGCTCGGACCCGAGGCGCGGATGAACACGCCGTCCACCAGCCGGGGAAACTGGACGTGGCGGATGACCGATGGGCTCCTGACGCCCCGGCTGGCCCGAGAGCTGCGCTGTGTCGCCGAGTCCTCGGGCCGGCTCTGAGCGGCCATTCCGAGCGATCACCAGGGGGCGCGACCTGTTCCTGTGCTGCTCCTCCTGATCCTGGTCCCGGTTAGTCCTGCTCCCGGCCGGCCACTCGTCGTTCGCCGATGTGGGATCGGGTCGCGGGTAGGTGAGTCGTCGGCTGGTGCCCTGCCCACGTTGAAGCGACACTGAGGGTTTCCGACCGCTCGGCGCAGGCACGAGCGCCTTGAGGGCCCGCTGCCGGCCCGCCCTCGTCGCAGCCCTCGTGCCTGGCCGGGACGATCAGATCGACGCCGAACGGCTGGTCAGCGCCACGGCGGTGGTCCGCACCCGGGGCAGCCCAGCGGACAGGCCGGTGTCGGCGACCGTGCGGCCGCGTCGGCCGGAATGGGGCTGTGTCCTCCGAACGCCCGCCGGCGACAGTGTTCTCCAAGTGCCCACAGCCGGTGTCTGACTGGCGGCCCGGGAAGCGGCGCCTCTTGGACGGCGCCGTGGGCGCGATATCCGGACCCCGATGTCGCCGAACGGTACCGTCATCACCGTGGGGCGCTTTGCCCGCCCTGGGGCGGGAGCCTCGGTGCCCGAGGTGACCAGTCACGATCGCCGTGTCGCCGTTGTCGCCGTGCGTGGACCGATTGTCGCTTCAACGTGGGCAGTAGACCAGGGCGGAGCATTGGGGCGACCGCTCACTGTTGAGTGCCACCGACCATCCGGTGTGGGCCGAAGGAGTGTCACTCGGTGAGTGCTCGATCGGCGAGCTCACCGCCGCCCTGGCCCGATACGGCTTCGTGGTCGACGGTCGGCCGTCGAAGGTGGTGTCGGACGGTCGATCGATGAGGCGACGGATCAATCTGCTGGCCCGGGTAGCAATCGAGTGGGCGGCCGACGAGTGGACGGCGGACAACCGTTTCGCCCCGGCAAGAGCGACTCTCACGGGGCCTCGGCGGCCCCCTGGGAGTCGCTCAGTTGGCTCCGGAACGCTTGACGAGCAGGTCCCGGATGACGGTCTGGCGGAGCTGCCAGGCCGCTTCGCTGAGCGACACGTGGTAGACGTGGGGGTTGATGATGCGGCGCACTCCGGGATCGAGCCGGTTGAGGTCGGCGTCGCGTCGTTCTCGGGCCGCCACCACTAGCTCGTGCTCGTCGGGGTCGACCGACAGGTCGAGCGGCTCCATGAGATCCTCCACGGTTGAGACCTGATCCGCGGTCAGGGTCCGCGACGATCCGCTCTCGGAGGGATGGTGCAGCACCAACGGATACCGCGGGTCGCCCTCGTCGGCCAGGCACAGCAGATCGGCGGTGGCCTGGCCCCGCTGGTCGTACACCCGCACCACCCGTTTCCGTCCCGGGTTGAGGACTTTGGCCGGCGTGTCCGACAGCTTGATGGCCGGCGCCCATCCGTGCGGTCCCTCCACCGCCACCAGCTTGTACACCCCGTCCAGGCTGGGGTCACCGTCGCTGGTGGCCATCGCCGTCCCCACCCCGTACACCAGCCGGGCCAACACCGACCGGGGATCCACCCCGGCCCGGGCCCCCTCGGCGTGGATCTGGTTGCGGATCTGCCAGATGGTGAGCTCGTCCAGGCCCGACGACAGCACGATCACGGTGTCGGGGAACCCGGCGGCGTCCAGCTGCCCGGCCGACTGCACCGCCAGGTGGGCCAGATCCCCCGAGTCGAGGCGGATCCCCACCGGCTGGTGGCCGGCGGCCCGGAGCTCCTCGAAAACGGTAACGGCGTTCGGCACCCCGGACCGCAGGGTGTCAACGGTGTCCACCAGGAGCAGGCAGTCGTCCGGATACACCCCGGCGTAGGCCCGGAAGGCGTCGAGCTCGGTACCGCCGGTGGCCAGGAACACCTGGACCATGGCGTGGGCGTGCGTACCCCGAGGGTCGATGCCCAACGCGTGAGAGATGCCGACCGCCGAGGAGTGCCCGGCCCCGCCGATCAGGGCGGCCCGGGTCCCGGCCGTGGCGCCCCGGTCGGGACCGCGCCGCATCCCGAACTCCAGCACCGGTGCTCCCTCGGCCGCCTCGGCCACCCGCGATGCCTTGGTGGCGATCAGGGTCTGGAAGTTGACCAGGTTCAACAGGGCGGTCTCGGCCAGCTGGGCCACGGCCAACGGCCCCTCCACCACCGTCAGGGGCACGTTGGCGTGCACCACCCGACCCTCCGGGATAACGCTCACCTGCAGCGACGAGAAGTCCCCCACCTGGCCCAACCAGTCCAGGAACCGGTCTCCGTAAAGCCGGTGTCCCGACGCCGTGCGCTGGGACCGGAGCCGTTCCAACACCGGCTCGTCGAACCGTGCGGTCTGCAACCAGTGCCGGAACCAGGCCGAGCCGGCGTTCACGCAGTACCCGGCCGAATGCCGGCCGTAGTCCGGGTAGCGCCGGAAGAAGTGCTCGAAGCGGGCCCGGCGCTCGGCCAGGCCTGCCTCGAGGTAGAGCTGGGCCATGGTGAGCTGGTACTGGTCGGTGTACAGGGCGCCTTCCACCAGCGATCGGTCGATTGTCATCACCGGCCAGGGTAGATAGGTCCGGTCAGGCGACGGCGGTCGGCCGGCCGAGCGGTGGCATGAGCCGTTCCACCGCCGAACCGACGGTGAGGACGACGTCCTCACGCCAGGGCCGCCCCACCAGCTGGGCGCCGATCGGGAGCCCGTCGCCGTCCCGGCCCACCGGCACCGACAGGGCCGGGCACGGGGCGATCAGGTTGAACACCGACGTCATGTCCGGCGACCGGTTGCGGTCGGGGTCGGGGTCCGGGTCCACCCAGTCGGCCAGGGTCGGGCCCACCGGTCCGGCGGCCATGGTGGGGCACAACAGCACGTCGTGGCGTTCGAACACCGGCCGGAACCGTTGCCACACCGCGGTGCGCTCGATCTCGGTCGTCTTCAGGTCCACCGCGCTCAGCTCCCGGCCCCGGCGGATCATCTTCACCACCGCCGGCGACATCCGGTCGCCCCATTTCTCCAGCAGGGCCCCGTAGTAGGTGGCCATGAACACCCACCACAACCGGGCCCACAGAAGCTCCTCCTCCCCGGTGAGGGGGACCTCCACCGGTACAACCACGGCGCCCGCGTCGGCCAGGGCCGCCGCGGTGGCCTCGACGGCGGCCACGATGGCAGGGTCCACCGTCCACCGGCCCAGGTCGGTCGACCACCCAATGCTGAGGCCCTCGACCGAACCGGATACCGGATCGTCGAGGGGTAGGGGTACGGGCTGCGACCACAGGTCGACCAGGGACGGCCCCTGGGTCACGGCCAGGAACCGGCGCACGTCATCCACGGTGCGGGCCAGCGGTCCGTGGTGGGAGATCTGGTCGTACAGGCCAGGCAGTACGTCCATCGGGATCCGGCCGATCCCCGGCTTGAGACCGGCCACCCCGCACCAGGCGGCAGGGATCCGCACCGAACCACCCATGTCGGATCCCTCGGCCAGGGCCACGCACCCGGACGCCACCGCGGCCGCCGAGCCGCCGGAGGAGCCCCCCGGGGTGCGCTGCGGGTTCCACGGGTTTCGGGTCGGCCCCCACAGGGGGCTGTCGGTGATGAGGGCGTGGGCGAACTCCGGGGTGGTGGTCTTGCCGACGATGATGGCCCCGGCCCGCCGCAACGAGCCGATGATGGTGGCGTCGGTGTCCGGCACCCACCCAGCGAAGGCGTGGGAGCCGAGGGTGGTGGTCCGACCCGCGGTGGGGGTGGTGTCCTTCAGAGCGATGGGCACCCCGTGCAGGGGCCCGATCGGTGCGTCGGAGGCCACCGCGGCCGCGGCCGCCTCCGCCTCCGCCCGGGCCTGGTCGTCCCACACGAAGGCGAAGCAGTTGAGGGCCGGGTTGACCTCGGCGATCCGCGCCAGGGCGTTGTCCACCAGTTCCACCGGCGAGACCAAATGCCCGGCCACCGCGGCCGCCTGCTCACCCGCCGACAGGTAGGCGAGGTCGAGGTCGGCCCCGCTCACGACTCGGCCCCGCTCACGACTCGGCCCAGAACCCGACCAGCCGGTCGGACACCTCCGCCAGCCTCTCCGGATCGACCATCCACCAGTGACCTGCTCCGGGCAGGGGTTGGGTCCCAAGGCGGAACCGCTCGGCCACCGCCGGGACCAGCCCGGACGGTACGTACGGGTCGGCGGTGGCGTCGATCAGCAGGCCCCGGGGCCGGACCGGAGCGGTGTCGAGGGCCACCTCCAGCTTGTCGGCCAGGTTGCTCAACGCCGGCGGGATCGCCCCCCGGTACAGGGCCAGGATGCACCGACCCATGGTGTCGTCGTAGGCGGCCGCCATGGCCGTGGCGATCCCGGGCGGGATGCCGTTGTTCTGGTAGGCCACGCTCCGGTCGTCGGTACCCACCGCCGCCATGGTGGCGATCGCCTCCTCGCCGGCCCCGTCGGTCTGCCACACCTGGGCCAGGTCGTGCCACACGTAGTCGGGATTGAGCAGGCCGCCACAGTCGATGGCCCAGGTCCCCACCAGGTCCGGCCGCAGGGCCACCGCCCCGGCCACGTGCCCGGCGCCCCAGTCGTGACCGACCAGATCCACAGGTCCACCGCCGGCCAGGGCCTCCAGCTCGCCGGCCAGCCACATGGCGTACTCGTTGGGGTGGCCGGTCCAGCCGTCGGGGACCGGAGCCCCGAAACCGGGTGGGACCACCCGCACCACGTCGGTGACCCCACGCTCCGCCAAGGCGGTCACGAGGGGATCCCACAGATCCGCAGTTTCCGGGTTACCGTGTACCAGAACCACCGTCATGGCGGGATGGTAGCCTGTGGGTGACCCCGGGGCCGGTCCGATGTGGTGAGGCGGCCCGGACTCAATTGGCCGGGTCGAACACCTTGTATTCGACGCTGTCTTCCAGGGAGGCCGGTCCGGAGGTGGGCAGCGCCTCGAAGTAGCTGAGGGCGGCGTCGACGTCGCCCTCCCACACCTCGCTGGGGAGGTCGTAGAGGACCTCGATGCCGTGCCCGTCCGGGTCCTCCACGTACACACTGTGGGTCATCCCGTGGTTGCCCCGGACCTTGAACTCCACGCCGCGGGCCTGGAGATGCTCGATCTGGCTCATCCACGACTCACGGTCCGGATAGGCGAGGGCGACGTGGGCGATGCCGGCCGCCTCCGGGAACATGCTCCAGTCCACCGGGGGCGGGGCCTGCTCCGGGTTGGGCATCTGGATCAGGGCGACATCGTGGTGGTGGGTGCCGTCGCCACGGTAGAACCGCATGTCAGCGTCGGGGGCGGCCTTCGACTTGAGTTGGCCGCACTGCTCGAAGCCGAGCATCTCGGTGTAGAACCGGTGCGAAGCCTCGATGTCTCGCACGTTCAGTACGAGGTGCGAGATGGCCGGGGTGGACGGGCGGGTCGCTGACATCGCGATCTCCTGTGGGTCGGTCCGGGCGGCGGGCTCAGCCGTGTCCGCGGTCACCAGCATGGCACGATGGGCGCCTAGGCGACCATCCACTCGGTGGCCGGATCGCCCAGATCGGACCGGGCGGTGACGGTGAGCCGGTGGCCCTCCATCTCTGCCCACCCCTCCCACAGGCCGTTCCACCCCTCGAACACCGACCACGGCGCCGGGTCCGGGAACAGGCCGTGGCCGGCGTCGAGACGGACCCGGGGACCGTCGGCCCGGGCCGCGCAGCCCCGGCCGTGACCGTTGAGGAAGCGGGCCAGGCGGCCGGCGAACACCTCGGGGGAGTCCGCCGGCTCCGGGTGGCCGAGCAGGGTGTTGACGATGTCGCGGTACTGCATGGCCACCTGGCGGGCCGCCATCCGACCCACGGCGGCGGCGTCCCCCGGGCCGAGCACGCTGGCCATGGCGGGCAGCATGGTGCGGATGTAGGCGGTGGCGTAGTTGCGGTCCACCTTGGCCAGGCGCTCGGCCGACCAGGACGGCAGGGGCAGATCGGCCGGAGGGTTCGGGGGCCGCTCGCCGGGCCGGAACCGGACCCGGTCCGCCTCGTCCAGCGGGTGGTCCTCCTCGATGTAGTAGCCCTCCAGGCCGGGCTGGCCGTCCGTGGTCTGCATGGTGCACACGAACCCGAGACGGTCGTTGCCCAGCGACTGGCCGTTGTGGCCGTGCCAACCGTGGAGCATGGCCCGGGCCACCTCGGTGGGGATGCCGCACACGGCGGTCCCGTCGAAGATCCACCGCGGGGGTGTGTACCGCACCCACGACTTGGTGTCGGACTCGGGGATCCACATCACCCCCACTCCACCGAGGGCGTTGGACAGCACGTGGTACTGGGCGCAAGCCACCGCCGGGGGCCGGTCGGCCAGGCCCAGCTTGGCCAGTCCGGGCAGGAACAGCTCCAGGTGTTGGGCCCGGAAGGTGCGAAACACCACCTCGGCGGCCCGGTCGGTTCCCTGGCGGATCACCAGGGCCAGGATCAGCCCGGTCATGTAGCGGTGGTAGAGCTCTCCCACCGCCGTCCAGGCCGCGGTGTCGTCGGCTGGACCCGGACCCGTGTCCAGATCGTCGGCCTGGGGGGTGGGTGGGGGAGGGGTCGGCGCAGTCACGGCGCCGAGGGTACGGGAATCGACGGCTGGGGTCGAGCCCGGTCAGGCCTCGGTGGTGCCCGGCTGGGCGGGTGCGGAACCGGTCGAGCCGTGACCGTCGAGCGCGGTGTCGCTGCCCAGGCCCACCTTTTTCTCGCGGAGCAGCACCTCCTGGGCCACCGTGGCGATCTGGGTGGCGTCCCGGGTGAACAGGTTGCCGACCGTCATGCCCCGGGCGGCGCGCAGGCCGTGGCAGTCCCACTCGTAGAGGTGCCACTCGTCGGCCCGGGCCGGCCGGTGGAACCACATGGCGTGATCGAGGCTGGCCCCCATGAACCGTTCGTTGTACTGCTCCTGCGGCACCTGGAGCGGATGGATGCTCCGCGCCGCGGAGAACTGGATCGAATCGGAGGTGAAGGCGAGCCCACAGGCGTGGAGCAGGGGGTCGTCGGGCAGGGGGTCGACGATCTTGACCCAGCCCATGGACTGGCCCGCCCCCGGATAGGAGATCAGCGGGCGGCGTTCCATGATCCAGGGCCAGTCGTCGGGCTGGATGCTCACCTCGGTGGGTTCGGGGGCGAGCGGCATGCGCGCCGTCTGGATCTCGGCGTCGATCTCGGGCTTCTGGAACGAGCACGACAGGTTGAGGATGGCCCCCGATGACTGGCGGGCCACCACGGCCCGGGTGCAGAAGCTCCGGCCGTTGCGGAGGCGGTCCACCTCGTAGCGGACGGGCTCCTCCAGGGAGCCGCCCCGGATGAAGTACGCGTGCAGCGAATGAGCCACGAACGATTTGTCCACGGTCTGGGCTGCCGACCAGAGGGCCTGGGCCACCACCTGGCCTCCGTAGATCCGACCCCACCGGTACTGGGGGCTGCGGCCGACCCATGTGTCAGGGCCGCGGGGGTCGAGGTCCATGACCTCTGTGAAGGTGGTCGGGTGCTGCATGGGCGCCAGCCTATTGCCCCGCGCCGCCGGCCCGCCGGGAACGCCCCCGGGGGGATTCAACCGGGGCCGGAAGGCGGACGTTACGAGGCTGCGCCCTGCGGGGCGGCTTCGAAGCCCGAACGCTACCGTTGGGCCATGAGCCAGCAGAAGCCGTCGTTCCTAGGATTGTTGAACGCCATCGCCCTTGGGGAGGGGGCTGCCGAGCCGGTCTTCCTGGGGTGGGCCCGCACGACGACCGACGAGGAGCTCGCCGAGACGCTCCGCACGGTCGGTACCCGCGACGGTGAACACGCGCTGGCCTTCTCTGGCCGGATCCGGGAGCTGGGATTCGACGTGATCGGGTCGGAGGCGTCCGACAACGGCACCGCTCTCGAGGTGGCCGAGTCGGATCGCAGCGACGGGGAGAAGTTCCGGTTGCTCGAGTTCGGGCTCGCTCTCGGTGATCCCGACCTCTTCGACGGCATGCTCAGCGACAAAACGATCGATCCGGTCACGGGTGCCCTGCTCGGGCGCTTCATCGCCGAGGAACGCGACTCGGCCCGGCGCCTCCAGGCGGCCCGCCACCGAATCGTCGGCGACGTCGACGACGTGGTCGTCGACCTGCCCGCCGCGGCCGCCAGCACCGTCGGGTCGACCAACGGCCCGACCGTGGCCACGACGGCCCGTCGCAAGGCGGCCCCTCGCAAGGCCGCCGCCCGTAAGGCGGCCCCTCGCAAGGCCGCCGCCCGTAAGGCGGCCCCTCGCAAGGCCGCCGCCCGCAAGGCCGGCCCCCGTACGTCAGGGGCGGAGAAGGCGACGGCAACCGGGGCGACGGCCAGCCGCAGGGCGACCACCCGAAAGGCGGCGCCCGGCAAGACCACTCCCCGAGAGACCACGGCGAAGAAGACCACTCCCCGGAAGACCACGACCCGTGCGACGGCAAAGAGTCAGGCTGCGGCCCCGTCCGCCCCGGTCGAAAACCCGGTGGTTGAGCCCGTCGAGGTGCCCACCACAGAGGTCGAGGCGGCCGTGGTCGAGGCGGCCGAGGTCGAGGTGGTCGAGGTCGCCTCGTTCGGCCCGGATACCAACGGTTCAGGCGTCAACGGCAAGGTGGCCGCTCCGACGCCTACCGAAGCCGAACCGGATCCTGGTGCGGATACCGCCGCCGTCGACCCCACGGTCAAGGAAACCACCGCCTCCACGAACACCGCCTCCACGAACACCGCCTCCACGAACACCGCCTCCACCAGCACGGCCGCTGACGGGAAGACGGGCATGAAGGCGGTGGGCAAGGGCGAGAAGAAGGGCGCCAAGGTCAACAACGGGTCCGGCAAGGGCGAGCGGGACGGCAAGGGCAAGCGGGACGGCAAGGGTGGCAAGGGTGGCAAGGCGGCCAAGGGTGAGAAGAAGACGGCCAGCGGCAAGAAGAAAAAGAAGAAGAAGAAATAGCACGACCGGCCTCATCGCCCGGGGGATCGCCCCCGAGCGATGAGGCCTCGGCCGAAGCGCCGTGGGTAACCGAGCGGCCCGTACGGGCCCTCAGCGGCCCATGGTGTAGAACTCGTCGTTGGGTCGCATGGAGGTCAGGTTGGCCAAGCGGTTCGACTGGGCGAAGAAGGCGGTGATGGCGCCGATGTCCCAGATCTCGTCGTCGCTGAATCCGTGCTGGCGCATGGCGTCGAGGTCGGCGTCGGTAACCGACGCCGAATCGTCCACCATCCTCAGGGCGAACTCCACGATGAGGCGTTCCCGTTCCGACAGGTCAGCCTTCCACGGGTTGGTGGCCACCTGATCGGCCAGCAGGGGTCGCTTGGAGCGAATCCGCAGGATCGCCCCGTGGGCGACGACACAATACAGGCACTCGTTGCGGGCGCTGGTGGCCACCACGATCAGCTCCCGCTCTGCCTTCGACAGTCCGTCGGACCGGTCCATCAGGGCGTCGTGGTGGGCGAAGAAGGCCCGGAACTCGTCCGGCCGGTTGGCCAAGGCCAGGAACACGTTGGGGACGAAACCGGACTTCTCCTGGACGGTCTCGATCATGGTGCGGATGTCGTCGGGAAGCTCGTCCAACTTTGGGACGGGAAACCGGGAGATGGGGGGTGCGTCGGCCGCAGGGTCGGTCATCCCCTCATCCTTCGCCAGGATCACCCTCCGGGTCCACCCCGAGGGCCCGCCAGGCCTGGAGCTGGGAGACGTAGGGGAACTCGAACTCGTCGCCGAGATCGGCCACGATGTCCCGGGTCTCCTGCTCCACCTCGGCCTGCTTGTCCTCGGGCAGAGTGGAAATGAAGCTGGTGGACAGGATCCGGTTCACCACGTCGTCGGGGCCGACCACGATGGGGTTGGCCATCCGCCATTCGTCGATCGAACCGAACCGGGCGTCGGAGTTGATGGCCCGACGCCAGGCCATGTCGCGGTAGCGGGGGGTATCGCCGGCGTAGCGGTCCACCACCTTGGTGAGCGTCGCCACCCAGGGCACCGTCTCGTCGCGGACGTTCCACACCGTGACCAGGTGGCCGCCGGTCTTCAGGACCCGGTGGATCTCGTCGAGCGCGGCCCGGTGGTCGAACCAATGGAATGCCTGGGCGGCGATGACCGAATCCACGGTGCCGTCGTCGAGGGGAATGTTCTCGGCCGCCCCCACTCTCACGTCGGCGTCGGGGAGCGCCTCGAGCAGGGCGGTGCGCATGGCCAGCACGGGCTCGACGGCGATCAGGGACGCGCCGAGCTCCATCACCTGGCGGGTGAAGATGCCGGTGCCGGCGCCGAGCTCGACGACCGTGCCGCTCCCGTACCGGTCGACCACGCGCCGAACCAGGGACGGGTGATAGGTCGGACGGCCACGGTGGTAGGTGTCGGCGTTGGCGGAGAAGCCGGTTGCTGCTGTCTGGTTCACCACGGACCCCATCGTGCCCCAATTCGTGTCGGAAACGTTCACCCAACCCCCCAACAAGTGGCCTGACTAGGCGCAATATGGATAATTCGGTTGATAAAAAACACAACGAACAGGGATTTAGGCAGGTTCCAGGCTCGCCGTCCCTCCTGTGTTCTTCGCTGTATCGCGGCCAGCTTAGGGGGCGAGCGGTCGGAGAAGTGGCCGCGACAGGGCCCGTCGGGTCGGGTCCCGGGGAGAGTGATCGCGGTCCGGGCCCTCGGCTCCCTCAGGAACGGGCCAGGTCGGCCATGAGGCGGATGGCCGCGATGTCGTCGGAGGTGACGGTGAAGGCGGTGACGCCCGAGTCCGCCCAGGCCGCCCAGCGCTGCTCGATCCGGGCCGGCGACCCGTACAGGCCGGCCTCGTCGACGTACTCGTCGGGGATGGCGTCGATGGCCTCCTGTTTGCGCCCGGCGAGGTAGAGCTCCTGAACCCGCTCGGCCACCTCGGGGTAACCGCGCGCCTTCATGTGCTCGTTGTGGAAGTTGACGTCGCGATGGCCCATACCACCGGCGTAGAGGGCGATGCCCGGCTTGACCCGGGCCAAGGCGGCGGGGATGTCGTCGGTGATCACCACCGGGCCCCGGCCCATGATCTCCAGGGTATCCCAGGACCGGGTGCCACCTGAGCGACGGAACCCCTCCTCGATCCACGGGCGGTAGTGCTCCATCCGCCCGGGAACGAAGTGCATCGGCAGCCATCCGTCGCACAGTTCGGCGGTGAGCTTGACGGTGGCCTCCGAACCGGAGCCCAGCCAGATCGGGAGGTCGGGGTTGGTGTGCAGGATCGAGGTGAGCGGTTTGCCGAGCCCGGTGGAACCCTCACCGGTGTAGGGCAGCTGGTACTCGCGGCCGGCTAACTCCACCGGCTTCTCCCGCCGGTTCACCTGGCGCATGATCTGGATGTACTCCCGCAGTCGCCAGTACGGGCGGCCCCACGGTTGGCCGTACCAGCCCTCCACGATCTGGGGTCCGGACACGCCGAGCCCGGCGATCACCCGGCCCCCGCCCGCCAGGGCGTCCACCGTCTGGGCCTGCATGGCCGCCATCGCCGGGGCCCGGCCGGCCAGCTGCATGATCCCGGTGCCCAGCCTGATCCGTGACGTCTGTGCCGCGATCCAGGCCAGCGGGGTGATGGCGTCGGAACCGTAGGCCTCGGCCGTCCACACCGAGTCGTAGCCGAGCTGTTCCGCCAGCTGGATCCGTTCGATGGGGATCCTGAGCGAGGCTCCCGAGTAGCCGATGGCGAGTCCGAGCTTCATGGGGCGAGTCTTTCACGCTCGGGTGACCGGGGGCGACACGACACCCAGCCGCGGTGCCCACGGCCGAGGCCTCAGGTCTCGGGCAGTTTGGCCACCAGTCGGGTCAGGGTGCCCACGGTCCGGGTGGTGGTGGGCCCAAAGTTGCGGTCCAGCTTGGCCGTGGTGAGGCTTGACCCGGACACCCCGTCGGCTGGCAGCCAGTGGACGGCGCCGTCCGCGGCCACCAGACGATCGGTGTCGCAGCTGAGCTCGGCCACGGCGGACCGGGCCTCGTCATCGAGGGGGGTGAAGGTCAGGATCACCTGGGGGGCGCCGGTGGCCGCCGAGATCTGCCCGGGCTCGAATGGGACCCCGTCCACTAGGGCGGCGAGTTCGGCCCGGGACCGCAGCGTCACCCCCACCTCGTAACCCAGCTCATCGGCCAGGGCGGCCGACAGGCGGGCCGCGGCCGCGGGCGGGGCGAGCCCTTCCGGCAGAGTGACCAGCAGGTTACCGCTGGCCTGGTACGAGACGGGGTCGATCAGCCCCGACGCCCGGGCCGCCGAAGCCAGCCGGTCGCCGGTGACCCGTCGGCCCCCGACATTGATTCCCCTCAGGAACGCGACCAGTCGTGGACTGCTCACCGACCGTGGCGGATGTAGTCCTCGAGAGCCTTGGCCTCCTGCTCCAGCTCGGCCAGCCGCGACTTGACCACGTCGCCGATGCTGATGATGCCACCCAGGGAACCCCCCGGTGCCACGGGCAGGTGCCGGATCCGGCGGGCCGTCATCAGCTGCATCAGCTCCTCCACCCGGTCGTCGAGGTCACACGTGATCACTTCGGCGGTCATGATGGCGCTGGTCGGCTGGTTCATGAGGTCGGTCTGACCTGAGGCCAGGGCCCGGACGATGTCCCGCTCCGACACGATTCCCTCAATGTGGGAGCCGTCGGTGGTCACCACCAGGGCCCCGATCCGCATCTCCCCCAGACGATCGACGGCGGCGCCGATCGGTTCGTCGGGACGGATGGTGGCCACATCCGTGCCCTTCTGGGCCAATATCTCCATCACCTGCATCGCGAAACCCCTCTCAGCGGTGCCATTGGTAGGTCTCCCAGCTTGGCACATCGGCACCCGCCCGGTCGTGGGTTGAGGTGTCGAACCCGGTGGATGTCACCGACCGCCACCCCTGGCCACTATCGGTCCGAACCGTCACCCCGCCGCGACCCCCGTCGAGCGAGCATCTGAAGCCGCTGGACGGCACGGCCGGCGACCAGCGCACCACCGCCGACTCGACACGCGCTGCCACGGACGCCGCCGCCCGGACCGTCCCGGTTCTGCCCACATGACGCGCCCGCGGACGGCCGATAGCCGGATCCCCGGCCATCACCATTGCCGGACGTTCCTGGCGGTGACGATGATTCGATGTCACAGACCGCCGTTACCGTCGATCGTCATGGAGGCGATGACTCGTCCCGCTCCGCCGGATCAGGCCCGCCTGTTCGAGCTCGAACCTGCCCCCGGTCCGGCCCCGACGTCCCCCGATCACGACTCTGTCCTCGATCACGACTCTGTCCTCGATCACGACTCTGTCCTCGATCACGACCTTGTGCCCGGGGTCGGCTTCCACCCGGCCGTGGCCCGCTGGTTCCGGCGTCGGTTCCCGGGCGGGCCCACCCCGCCCCAGGTCGAGGGCTGGCCGGCCATCTCGGCGCGCCGCCACACCCTGATCGCCGCCCCCACCGGCTCCGGCAAGACCCTGGCCGGGTTCGGCATGGCCATCAACCGGCTCTATCTGGCGGCCGCCCGCGGGGAGACCACCGCCGGTACCCGGGTGGTGTACGTGTCCCCCCTGAAGGCGCTGGCCGTGGACGTGGCCGAGAACCTCGAGCGGCCCCTGGCCGAGATCGCCGCCGAGGCCGGGTCCCTGGGCCTGGCCGTGCCCCCGCTCACCGTCGGGGTCCGCACCGGGGACACGCCACCGTCGGAGCGTCAGGCCATGATCCGGCGACCACCCACCTTCATGGTCACCACCCCCGAGTCGCTGTACCTCCTCGTCACCGCGGCCCGGAGCCGGTCCAACCTGGAGACCGTCGACACCGTCATCGTCGACGAGATCCACGCCCTGGCCCGCGACAAGCGCGGCGCACACCTGGCCCTCACCCTGGAACGCCTGGCCCACGTGGCCGCGGCCCCGGTGGCCCGGATCGGGTTGTCGGCCACCCAACGGCCCATCACCACCATCGCCGGTCTTCTGGTCGGCACCCGCCTAAACGACGACGGCGGGCCGGACTGTGTCGTGGTCGACACCGGACACCAGCGCACCCTCGATCTAGCCATCGAGCTGCCCGACGCCGAACTGGAAGCGGTGGTCTCCCACGCCCAGATGGACCAGGTGCTCGACCGGGTGGCCGCCCTGGTCGGGGGGCACCGCACCACCCTGGTCTTCGTCAACACCCGCCGCTTGGCCGAACGCCTGGCCCACCAGCTCGGTGAGCGCATCGGGTCCGATCTGGTTGCCGCCCACCACGGGAGCCTCAGCAAGGACCGTCGCCAACGGGTCGAGCGGCGGCTCCGGGCCGGGGAGCTCCGGGCCCTGGTGGCCACCGCCTCCCTCGAACTGGGGATCGACGTCGGCCCGGTGGAGCTGGTGTGCCAGATCGGCTCGCCCCGCTCCATCGCCACCTTCCTCCAGCGGGTGGGCCGTTCCAACCACACCCGGCACGGCACCCCCCGGGGGCGGCTGTTCCCCCTCACCCGGGACGAGCTCGTCGAATGCACGGCCCTGCTCCGGGCGGTCCGGGCCGGCCGCCTCGACCGGGTGGAACCACCGGTGGCCCCGCTCGACATCCTGGCCCAGCAGATCGTGGCCGAGGCCGGCGCGGCCGAATGGACCGTGGACGGCCTCCACACCCTGGCGACCCGGGCCCAGCCCTACGCCGGGGTGGACCGGGCCACCTTCGACCGGGTGGTCCAACTGGTGGCCGACGGGATCGTCACCGGGCGGGGCCGCCGGGCGGCCTGGGTCCACCACGACGGCATCAACGGTGAGCTGCGGGGCCGGCGGGGGGCCCGCTCCGTGGCCCTCACCTCCGGGGGCGCCATCCCCGAGATCTACGACATGCGGGTGATCGCCGAGCCGGAGGAGACCTTCATCGGCACCGTCACCGAGGATTGGGCGGTCGAATCCTCGGCCGGTGACATCTTCCTCCTAGGCACCCATTCGTGGCAGATCCGCCGGGTCACCGGCGGCGAGGTGCGGGTGGTCGACGCCGGCGGCGCCGCCCCCACCGTGCCGTTCTGGACCGGCGAGGCCCCGGCCCGCACCGTGGAGCTGTCCGAGGAGGTGTCCCGGCTCCGGGCCGAGGTCGACGGGTACCTGGTGGCCGACGATCCGTCCGGGGCCGTCCGGGCCCTCACCGCCTCCGCCGGCATCCCGGCCGACGCGGCGGCCCTGATCGTCTCGTACCTGGCCGCGGCCAAGGCCACCTTGGGGGTCATGCCCACCGCCACCGAGCTCGTCATCGAGCGGTTCTTCGACGACGCGGACGGGATGCAGCTCGTCATCCACTCACCCCTCGGGGGCCGCATCAACCGGGCTATGGGCTACGCCCTGCGCAAGCGGTTCTGCGTGGGGTTCAACTTCGAGCTCCAGGCGGCCGCCAGCGACGACGCGGTGGTCATCTCCCTCGGGCCCCACCACTCGTTCCCCCTCCACGACGTCCCCCGGTTCTTGCGGCCCGGGACGATCCGGTCCACCCTGACCCAGGCCGTGCTCGATCAGCCGGCGTTCCAGTCCCGCTGGCGGTGGAACCTCAACCGGGCCCTGGTCGTGCTCCGCATGCGCAACGGCAAGCGGAACCCACCGCCCATCCAGCGGATGGAGAGCGACGACCTCCTGGCCGCCGTGTTCCCGGACGCGGCCGCCTGCCAGGAGAACGTGACCGGCCCCATCACCATCCCCGACCACATCCTGGTCACCCAGACCATCCACGACACCCTCACCGAGGGGCTCGACGTCGACGGCCTGATCGCCCTCTGGGAGCAGGTCGAAGGGGGAGGGGTCCGGTTCCACACCGTCGACTCCACCGAACCGTCCCTCCTGGCCCACGAGATCCTCACCGCCCGGCCCTATGCCTTCCTCGACGACGGGGAGGCGGGCGAGCGCCGCACCCTCGCTGTGCCCCTGCGGCGGGGGGTGCCCGTCGACCCCCGGGGCCACGGGGTGCTCGACGCCGACGCGGTGGCCGAGGTGGCCGCCGAGCTGGCTCCGGCTCCCGCCACCCCCGACGAGCTCCACGACCTCCTGCGGGACACCGTCGTGCTCCGCCCCCACGAGCCGTGGCGGCCCCTCTACACCGAGCTGGCCTCCCGGGGGCGCGCCGTCACCGTCCACCTGGACGGTCCCCGCTGGGTGGCGGCCGAACGGGTGGCAGAGGTCGGTCGTCTCGCCCCCGGCGGCGGGCCCGGTCAGCCCGGTCAGCCCGGTGAGGGGCCCCAGGTCGGGACGGAGCCGGTGACCACACCGGAACGGGTGGCCGCCGACGCGGTCCGCGGCCACCTCGAGCTGTGGTCCCCGATGACGGCGGCCGAACTGGTGGAGCGCACCGGTCTCAGCCCCACCCTGGTCGAGGTGGCCCTGGCCACCCTGGAGACCGGGGGGTCCGCCATCCAGGGCCGGTTCCGGATGGCGCCACCCCCGGGCAGCCCGTCGGCCCGGCCCGTCGAATGGGCGGCCCGGCGGGTCCTGGCCCGCATGCACCGGCGGTCCCGGGCCAGCCGGCGGAACCGGGTGGAACCGGCCACGCCCGAGACGTTCGTCCGGTTCCTGGCCCGCTGGCAGCATGCCGCCCCCGGCACCCGGCTCACCGGTCCCGGCGGCGTCGGCACCATCATCGACCAGCTCCAGGGGTGGGAGGCCGCGGTGGCGGCCTGGGAGCCCGATCTGCTCGCCGCCCGGATCGACCAGTACCAACCGGCGTGGGTGGATCGGCTCTGCCACGCCGGCGAGCTCCAATGGTTGCGCCTCTCACTCCCCGGGCCCGGCCCCGACGGGCCCGAGACCCGGTCCGGTCAGCCCTCCAAGGCCACGCCCGTGTCCCTGGTCCATCGCCAGCACCTGGCCTGGCTCCTCGACGCGGCCCGGGGCGGAGCCGAACCCCTCGTACCCGACCGGGGGGTGCTGGCCGAGATCGTCGAGGCCTTGGGCCGCCACGGCGCCCGTTTCGCCACCGACCTGGCCGCCGACACCGGCCGCCTGGTCACCGACGTCGAACGCGGTCTGTGGGACGGGGTGGCCCGCGGCCTTGTCACCGCCGACGGCTTCGCCGCCGTCCGAGGTCTGGTGGAGGGCGACCGGGCCCGGCCGCGCCACCGGCCGGGCCCGCCCGGGCGGCCCCGACTGTCCCGACTGCGGGGCGGGACCTCCCGGCCGTTGCGGGCCGCCGGGCGCTGGTCGCTGGTGGCCGACGGTCTCGAACCCGTCCCCGCCGACCAGGTCACCGCGGACGCGGCCGCCGAGGCCCACGACGACCTGATCGAGGCCGTCGCCGACCAGCTCCTGACCCGCTGGGGCGTCCTCTTCTACGACCTGGTCCGGGTGGAACGGCTTGCCTTGCCCTGGCGGGACCTCCAGTGGGCGCTGCGTCGCCTGGAGGACCGGGGCCTCGTACGCGGCGGCCGGTTCGTCAAGGGCTTCAGCGGCGAACAGTTCGCCCTGCCCGACGCCGCCGACCAGATCGACCGGCTCCGTCGATCCGCCCCGGCTCCGGTGCCCCTGACGGTCAGCGGAGCCGACCCCCTCAACCTCACCGGGGTGGTCCTGCCCGGGCCGCGGATCCCGGCCCGCCGCACCGAACGGGTGGACCTCCTCGTCTGACGCCGGGCAAGTTGTGTGACCCCTGGGTAACCCGCCATGATCGTGCGGCCGTTCGCCGTCGTCCGCCGGGTTTCGTCGGTGGTGAAGGTCACCCTCCAAACCGGGCCCGGCCGGCGGGCGCTTACACTCGCCAGGTGGTCGAGATCCGAAGTGTCGCGCCCGACGAGGTGATCGAGTTCCATCGCGCCGTGAGTTTCGGGTTCGGTCAGGACCCAGTGGACGACGAGTCACTGCGTCGGCAGGCCGAACTGATGCCCACCGAGACCAGTCTCGTGGCTATCGACGGCTCCAGGATCGTGGCCACCTTCGGTACCTACTTCTTCGATCTCACCGTTCCCGGAGGGGCCACCGTCCCCCTCGGGGGGACCACCGAGGTCACCGTCGCCTCCACCCACCGCCGCCGGGGCATCCTGACCGCCCTCATGGGCCGACACCTCGAACAGCTGCGGGAGCTGGACCGGCCGGTGGCGGGGCTTTGGGCCTCCGACGAGCGGATCTACCGCCGGTTCGGGTACGGGCCGGCCGCGTACGACACCAGCATCCGTTTCTCCACCGAGCTGGTGACCCTCCCCCCCGCCCCCGAGGGTCACGATCTCCGCCGCCTCAACCAGGCCGAGGCCCGGACCGTCCTGCCCGACGTGTACGACCGGACCCGCCGGACCCGACCGGGGATGCTCAGCCGCAGCAGCGCCTGGTGGGAGGTCCGCCACTTCAGCGACCCGCCCGAACGGCGGCTGGGCACCAGCACCCGCCGAACGGTGGTGACCGAACGGGACGGTGTCGTCACCGGCTACATCGTCTACCGCCAGGGGCCCTGTTGGGACGGCCGGATGGTGGCCGACGGGACGGTCCAGGTGGTCGAGCTGGTGGCCGTGAACGACGACGCCCGCCGGGCCCTGTGGGCCCACGTGTCCACCATCGACCTGTTCCCCAACGTGACATGGTCCCGCTGCCCGGTGGACGACCCCATGTTCGTGGGCGCCGACCGGTTCCGCCGGATCGAGCAGTTCCCCCAGGACACCCTGTGGCTGCGTCCGCTCGACGTCCCCGCCCTCACCGCGGCCCGGACCTACGCCCACGACGGCCAGGTCGTGGTAGAGCTCACCGACGGGTTCGCCGGTCGCGGCGGCCGCTACCGGATCGAGACCAGCGGCGGGGCCGGCACCGCCACGGCGACCACGGCCGCGGCCGACGTCACCCTCGACATCGCCGACTTCGGCGCCCTCTTTCTCGGGGCCGGGTACACCCGGCAGCTCGCCGCCTGTGGGCGCATCACCGGGCGTCCGGACGCCGTCGCCGCCCTCCATGTCATGTTCGCCACCCCCGACGCCCCCTGGATCGCTGAGATTTTCTAGGCTGGGTCGGTGGCTGCCCTCATGCCTCCACCGTCCGCGGCGGCGATCCGGACCGGCGGTGACCTGGTGGTCGGCGCGTTCACCCTCCCGTCGTCTCGGGCCCTCCTGGGTGGGATCGCGGTGTTCGGCCTGGCCCGCCTGGTCGTCGGCGGATGGTCGGTGGCCGACCTGGTGGCCGTGGTCGTGACGGTGGCCCTGGCCGCCCCGCTCGAATGGTTGACCCACCGTCACCTGTTCCACGCTCCGATCCGGAGCCGCCGCAACCGCTGGTTCCGGCTGGGCCGGTCCCACCGGGCCCACCACGACGACCCCGCCCGGCTCGATGTGCTCGCCCTCGACCGGTGGGGGGCGGTGGTCCTAGTGGTGGTCGGGGCCGCGGTGGCCGCCGCCGGCTACCTGACCGTGGCCACCGGCGTGACCACGGTTGCCGGTGTGGTCGGCACGGTCGGTCCGGGCGACCGGACCCTGGACGGGGGGCCGTTCGGACTGGCCGGGCCGCCCACCGGCCCGGTGCTCACGGCGGCGGTGGTCGCGGCCGTGATGCTGGCCCGCTACGAGACCGTGCATCTCATCGCCCACTCCCGCTACCGTCCCCGCACCGCCCGCGGTCGGCGGCTCGCCGCCCACCACTTGCGGCACCATTTCCGGAACCCCAACCGGTGCTTCGGGGTGACCACCACGGCCGTCGACCGGGCCGCCGGCACGGCATGACCGGCACGGCATGACCGGCCCGGACGGACTGGCCGGCGACGCCGCCGGGCACGACCGGCCCAGGGCGGCTGACGACGCCGGGGCCGATGACGGCGCCGGGCTGGCCGGGATCGTGCCGGAGGGGGCCGCGGCGGCCGCCGTGCGATCTGCCGGCACCGACCGTTCGCTGCTGTGGCCGGAGGAGGCCGCCGCCCTGGGGACGGTGGCCCCGGCGCGGGCCCGGGATTTCGTCAACGGCCGCCGCTGCGCGCGCACCGCCCTGGCCCGGCTGGGCTTGGAGCCGGTCCCGGTCGACCGGGGACCCCGGGGCGAACCGTGCTGGCCCCCGGGGGTGGTTGGCGCCATCACCCACACCGCGCTCGGCCCCCGGGGCGGGCACACCCCCGCGCCCGGGTACGCGGCCGCCGTCGTGGCCTGGGCCCGGCGGGTCCCCGTTCTCGGCCTCGACGCCGAACCTGACGAGCCGCTCCCGGCCGGGGTGCTCGACCGGATCGCCCGCCCCGAGGAACGCCACTGGCTCGATCCCCTCCTCGGCGCCACCCCGGCCGGGTCGACGGCGCCGGGGGTCGCCCTCGGGGCGGCCCCGGGGGCCCTCCCGGGGGTCGCCCACCCCGACCGGTTGCTGTTCTGCCTGAAGGAGGCCGTCTACAAGGCCTGGTATCCGGCGACTGGCCGGTGGCTGGGTTTCGGGGACGCCCGAGTCACCCCGACGGCCACCGGTACTAGCTGCGCCATCGAGATCCTGGTCGATGGCCCCTTGCCGCCCCTCACCGGACGCTGGTTCAGCACCGGCGGGGTCGTGGCCGCGGTGGTGGCCCCGCAAGGGGTCTTCCCGGACTGACCGGTCCGGGAGCCCGGGCCGGTCGGTCGGGTTGCGGATCAGTCCGATTCCGGGGCCGGTCGGCCCGGTTCGGACGGGCCGGAGCCCACAGCGTCCGGGCCGGCGGCGGGGGCCTCGTCGGTGGGGGAGCCGACCAGGCGGGCGATGACGATGGCCAGGAACAGGACCCCGATCACCGACTCGAGGGTGGTCAGCGAGCGCGCCCACGGGCTCACGGGGAGGACGTCCCCGTAGCCCAGCGTGGTGAGGGTCACGTAGCTCTGGTACTGCAGGCCCTGCCACACCAGGGGGAGGCCGGAGGTGCTGTTGTCGACGAAGCTGCCCGGCGACCTCGTCTCCAGCAGGTTGGCGGCCACCCCGAAGACACCCCCCAGGAGCAGGTAGGCGGACACCGCGGCCAGGATGAGGGAGGATCCGGTACCCGCCCGGTGGGACCGCAGGATGTACCGGGCCAGGGTCACCAGCAGGGCGAGCTGGAACAGGCCGACCGACAACAGCATCAGGGTCCGGGCCACGACGTCGTGCTGGCTGGCCGTGAACCAGGCCGCCGCCGCCCCCATCAGGATGGCCAGGCTGATGAACGGGCTGCGGGGCACGTCGTCGTCGCCCTCCTGGATGACCCGGATGCCGGACAGGCCGAGGACGCCGTAGGCGGCCATGTACAGGGCCGTCCAGGTCCGCCCGTGCAGGGTGATCGGATATCCGAACTGGAGCACGGTGAGGGCCATGAGCAGGTAGGCCAACGTGCTCCGACGGAAGTCGCGGTGGGGTCGGTCGGCCATGGTCCCGGCTCCTCCTGGCGCTTTCGGGTCGCCGCTGCGGGTGCGGCCCGGTTCCGGCACCCTAGCGGTGGTGGCCCGGCCCGCCGGTCACCCGTCACCACCCGTCACCGTCCGACCTGCCGGGGAGGTGCCCGATAGCCTGGGCCGATGGCTGACGACGCCACCGGCCCGGGCGCGGGCGGCACCCCCCGGGCCCGCGCCTCGCCCCGGCTGACCCGGTTCAGCCACGGCGCCGGTTGAAGCTGCAAGCTCGCCCCCGGTGAGCTGGCGCACGTCGTGCGCCGTCTGGACAAACGAGCCCCCGCCGATCTGCTGGTCGGTCCCCACACCGGTGACGACGCCGCTGTGTGGCGTCTCGACGATGACCGGGCCCTGGTGGCCACCGCCGACTTCATCACCCCCGTCGTCGACGACGCCGGGACTTGGGGCCGGGTGGCCGCGGCCAACGCGGTCTCCGACGTGTACGCCAGGGGCGGCCGGCCCTTGTTCGCCCTCAACCTGGTGGGCTGGAACGTCGACGAACTGCCCACTTCCCTGCTCAGCGAGGTCCTGGCCGGCGGCGAGGCCATCGCCGCCGAGGCCGGTTTCGTGATCGCCGGCGGTCACACTGTCGACGACCCGGAACCCAAGTACGGGCTGGCGGTCACCGGCCTGGTCGACCCGGACCGGATGCTGACCAACGCCGGCCTGCGGGCCGGGCAGGACCTGATCCTCACCAAGCCGCTGGGGATCGGCATCATCACCACGGCCATCAAGGCCGACGCCGCCCCCGACGAGGTGGTGGCCGGTGCGGTGGCGTCGATGGTGCGCCTCAACGACGCCGCGTCGCAGATCGCGGTGGCGGCCGGGGCCACCGGGGCCACCGACGTGACCGGCTTCGGCCTGGTCGGCCACCTCGGCCGGATGGCCGTCGAGTCCGGGGTGGTGGCCACCGTGGAGCGGGCCGCCGTGCCTGTCCTGCCCGGCGCCGTCGACCTGGCCGACCGGGGGTTCGTCCCGGGCGGCACCCGGCGGAACCTGGCCGCCGCCACCGGCTTCTGCGACCCCGGACCCCTCGGCGAGGCCGATCAGCTGGTCCTGGCCGACGCCCAGACCTCGGGGGGGCTGGTGTTCGGCGTCGACCCGGCCGCCACCGTCGACGTGCTCCGCGAGCTGGTCGCCACCGGCCACACCGCGGCCCGGATCGGGGTCACCCGCCCCGCCCCGCCCGATGCCGCCGCCGGCCGCCTGGAACTCCGGCCCTGAGGCTGGGCTCGGCCACCGTCGGGGCGGCCCCCGACCGGCCCGGTTCAGGCGGGGCGGATCCGGCGCAGGTGGTCGTTGAGGAACACCCCGGCGGGGTCGATGGTGTCGCGGACCCGCCACCAGTCGCCCCAATCGGGGTGGCGGTCGGCCAGGGTGGGCCCGTCCATGGTGTGCACCTTGCCCCAGTGGGGACGGCCGCCGTGGGCCACCATGATCTCCTCGGCCGGCCCGAACAGGTCCCGGTCGTCGGTCCCGATGTCCTGGTGGAGGGAGATGGTCACCGTCGGGCGACCGTGGGCGGGTGACAACCACACGTCGTCGGCGGCCACGAACCGGTACTCGATCGGCCAGCGGAGATCCGGGAACCGGGCCCCCAGCAGGTCCCGCAGGGCGGCCAGGCAGGCCGGGCCCTCGGCCGCGTCGAGGGCGTACTCGACCTCGGTGTGGATCCAGGCCCGGTGGTTGGGCAGGACCTCGTAGTTCCAGCCCACCCGGGACCCCTCCGGGCCGATCGGGTAGACGGGCGGCCGATCGGTCTCGTCGATGATCTTGACCACAGCCCGGTCCCGGTCCGGGTACCAGAAGAACTCCCAGTGCCGGGCCGACGCGGCCGCCCCGACCTCGGCCATGGCTCCGTCGAGGGTGGTGACCACCGTCCGCTCGGCCAGCCGGTAGGCGGGTCGGACCCGCAGCCCGAGGCGGGTCACGATGCCCAACCCGCCCAGGTTGAGCCGGGCCGCCCGCCACAGATCCCGGCTCCGGAGGTCCGGGTGGCCGTCGACGGGGTCGTCCCCGTCGGCCGAGCAGTCCAGCAGGGCGCCCGAGGCGGAGGCGATCCGGGCGCCGACCACGGCTGAGGACAGGTTGCCCAGGGTCATCCCGGTGCCGTGGGTGCCGGTGGCCACCGCCCCACCGATGGTCTGCCGGTCGATGTCACCCTGGTTGAACAGGGCCAGGCCGGCGTCGTGCAGGGGCCGCCCCAGGGCATGGATCGGGGTGCCCGCCCACACCCAGGCCACCCCGGCGTCCGGGTCGGCCCCGATCAGGCCGCTCAGCCCGCTGACGTCGGCCACAACCCCGTCGGTGGGGACCAGGGGGGCGTGGCTGTGGCCACTGCCCGCCGTCCGCACGGTAACGCCAGCGGCGGCGGCCGAGACGGCCACGGCGGCCGCGTCCTCCTCACTGCGTACATGGTGGAGGGTGGCGTCCCAGGTGGCCTGGCGGCCGGACCAGTTGCGCCACACCGCGTCGTCGGTCGTCCGATCGGTCACGGTACCCGAACCCCCCGGCCCTAGGCGGCCTGGGCGGCCAGGAACCCGTCCACGGCGGCCATGGCGTCACCGCGGGCGTCACCCTCTTTCCACTCCTCGATGAGGGTGGCGTTGGGGGCGGCCTCGGCCACCAGGCGGGAGGCCGAGGCCGGGTGGTAGTGGTCGTCACCCATGAGCACCAGTAACGGGGTTTCCACCTTGGCCACGTCAGAGGCGGTGGCGGTGAACAGTTCGGCGTCGCCCCCGTACATGTGGGCCCGGAAGGCGGCCCAGTCGTCGTCGGTCATGTCCGGGTGGTCGCCGCGGATGGCCTCGGCCCAGGCGTCGAACATGTCGTTGAAGGCGTCCCGGTTGTCCTCCAGACCGATCGGCTGGAGCATCACCCCGGCCACCACCCGGTCCGGGGCGTGGCGGATCAGGTTCATGATGTAGGCCCCGCCGATGCACATCCCGAGGACGGCGAACTCGTCGATCCCGAGATGGTCGAGCAGGGCCAGCTGGTCACCGGTGTAGGTGTCCCAGCCGTCGTCGGGCCTCACCGGACCGCTCGACGCCCCGGCGTTGCGCTGGTCCATGGCGATGACGCGGTACCTGTTGCTCAGCTCGGTGATCGGGTTCCAGGGGGCGTTGTCCCACAGGGGGATGGCGGAGCGCATGCCGCCGGGGGCGATCAGCAGGACCGGGAACCCGGTGCCGTGCTCTTCGTAGTGGATGGTCGCACCGTCGTGCTCGAACGTGGCCATCCCGGGAGTTCATCACACCGGGCGGCCCCCCACCAGAGATGGGTCACCACGGGTGGGCTGTCCCGTCCCAGCGGACGAACCGGCCGGTATCGTCCGGGCCGAACCGCCCGATGGTGTCGGCGATGGCGCCCGCCGACTCCTCCACCGGCAGGGACGCGGCCGATCCGCCCATGTCGGTGCGGACCCAGCCGGGATGGACGGCCATCACCCGGATCCCCCGCCCGGCCAGCTCGGCGGCCTGGCGAACGGTGACCATGTTGAGGGCGGCCTTCGACGCGTTGTAGGCGACGTCGTTGCCGGAACGGGCGGCGAAGTCCATCGAGCCGAGCTGGGACGAGATGTTCACCACCAGCGGATCCCGGCCCCGCTCCAACCAGGGCAGCAGGGCCCGGGTCACCAGCAGGGGACCGGCCGCGTTGACGTCGAGGACGTCCAGGAACTCCCGCCGGCCGAGCTCGGCGACGCCTCGCCGGGCCGGCTCGGCACCCACCGCGGTGGCGTTGATCCCCGAATTGTTGATGAGCACGTCGACCCGGCCCTCCCGGGCCAGGTCGTCGGCGAAGGCGGTGATCGACGGGTCTGAGGTGACGTCGAGGACGGCGGGACGGGCCACCTCGGCCAGCTCCGGGTTGGGGCCGGAGCGGACCGTGCCCACCACGGTGGCCCCCCGGGCCGCGAACCGGCGGGCCAGGCCGAGGCCGAGGCCCCGGCCGGCACCGGTGACCACGACGACGCGCCCGGCGTCGGGGCGGTCCGGGTCGGCCCCGGGTGTCGGGGGAGCGGGGTCGGGACGGGCTGGATCGGTCATCGGTCCGTTTCTAGCCTTCCGGCCGGTCCGGCGGCCATCGGTCGACCGCGGCGGCCCGGCTCAGCTACGTTCCCCCCATGGCCGTGACCCGTGTCTCCAGTAGCGACTACTCCCCCGACGAGCTCCGGACCTATGTGTTGGAGGTGTGCGCCGCCCTGGGCAGTGAGCCCACCGAGGCCTCGCTGGTGGCCGACCAGCTGGTCACGGCCAACCTGTCGGGCCACGACTCCCACGGGATCGGCATGATGCCCGCCTACGTGGACGCGGTGCAGGGCGGGCGCCTGTTCGTGAACCGCCACCCTTCGGTGGCCCGCGACGACGGGGCCGTGCTCCTCTTCGACGGCAACCGGGCCTTCGGGCAGGTGGCCGGCTACGAGGCCATCGGGGCCGCCATAGACCGGGCCGGGGAGCTCGGGGTGGCCATCATGGGCCTGCGGGACAGCTTCCACATTGGCCGGATCGGGCATTGGGGTGAGCAATGCGCCCGGGCCGGGATGGTGTCGATCCACTTCGTCAACGTGGCCGGTCACGATCCGTCGGTGGCCCCGTGGGGTGGCTACGAGGCCCGGTTCGTCACCAATCCGGTGTGCATCGCCATCCCCGGCTCGGTGGAGGCCGACGGGACCCGCCCGATCGCCCTGCTCGACATGGCCACCAGCGTCATCGCCCAGGGCAAGGCCCGGGTGGCCATGCTCTCCCAGGTGCCGGTGCCCGAGGGGAGCGTCGTGGACGGGGACGGCCGACCCACCACCGATCCGGCCGGTCTGTTCGCCCGGCCCCGCGAGGGGGCCCTGCTGGCCTTCGGCCGGCACAAGGGTTCCGGCCTGGCCATCATGGCCGAGCTGCTCGGCGCTGCCCTCCTCGGTGGCACCACCATCAGCCCCCACCACCGGCGGGACGGGTCGGCTCTCAACAGCATGCTCACCATCGTGATCGACCCCGACGCCCTCGGGGGTCGGAGCAACCTGGTGGAGGAGGCCCTGGCCTTCACCGACTATGTGCGCTCCTCCGCCGTCCGGGACGGGTTCGACGAGGTCCTCGTTCCCGGCGAACCCGAGTACCGGGCCCGGGAACGGCGCGCCACCGCGGTACCCGTCGACGCCGGCACGGTGGCCGACCTGCGGCAGGCGGCCGGGAAGGCCGGCCTCGACGAGGCGGCGGTCAAGCGCCTGCTCGGCTGAACCCGGCCCGGTCCGGCTGTCCCGGGCCCGACCTCAGCTCAGCCAGTCGCCGGCTACGATGGCGCAGTCGGTGCTGTGGTGCCGGTCGGTGTCGAACCCGAACGGCACCGTGGACACCTCACGACTGGTCGTCCCCGCCGGCACATCGACGATGGTGGCCTGCGACTGGTCCAGCCGTAGCCCGGCCTCGTCGAGGGCGACCACGGTGAAGGAGCCGAGGTGGTCCGCCCCGTCGGAGTTGGTGACGGTGAAGGTGACCTCGTACCAGTTGCCGAAGAACTCGTCGAGGTCGCAGCTCTCCACCGTGACCAGGGCGGCCAGGTCGAGATCGGCGGCCGGGGTGGGCGAGCCGGTGATCGTCGGCTGGGTGCACCCGGTGGCCGTGGGCTCGTTCGGGGTGAGGTTGAGGATGGCGGTGCTGCCCGGGGCCAGGGCGGTCACGGTGTCGGAGGCGTCGGCCACCCGGACCCCGGCGTCGTCCTCGTAGGCCGCCGAGGCCTCGTAGTCCATGGCCACGTCGGCCTGGTTGGTCACCACCACCTCGTTGACGGCGACGGGCCCACCGGCGGCCGGGCACAGCGGGCCGGCCAGGTGGGGCCCGACGTCGACCTCCGCGTCGGCGGTCGCCGGACCGGATCCGGCCATGGTGGTGCCCGAGCCGGACGCGGTCTCCGAACCGGCACCCGGGCCGGGGGCCGTGGGGGTGATCTCCGACTCCGTCGGCGGGTTCGGTGTGCCGTCGACGCCCCGGGTCCACAGCAGGACGGCCAGGCTCGGGCCGGCCACCGCCAGTACTGCCAGGGCGATCAGGGCGCCCACCAGGACCCCGGACCGGCGCCTGGCCGCGCCGGGGTCCGCCGGCCCGCCGAACGCCCCGGGTCGGCCGCCCGGGTAGGTCGGGCCGGCTGGCGGGGACGGCCAGCCGGCAACCGGGGTCGG
>JBKECK010000001.1:0-35862 GCA_047974625.1 Acidimicrobiales bacterium | reverse complement strand
TGAGCCGGGTGAGCAGGAAGACCCCGGAGGTCACCATGGTGGCCGCGTGGATCAGGGCCGAGACCGGGGTGGGACCGGCCATGGCGTCGGGCAGCCACACGAACAGGGGCAGCTGGGCCGACTTTCCGGTGGCGGCGAGCAGGTAGAGCACCACGATGATGGTGGCGTTCTGGCTGGAGATCTCACCGGCCCGGCTGAGCACGTCTGGATAGGAGACCGAACCGATGCTGGTGAACACCAGGAAGGTGGCCAGCATGAAGCCGAAGTCGCCCACCCGGTTGGTCACGAAGGCCTTCTTGCCCGCGGTGGCGTTGGCCCGCTCCGAGAACCAGAACGAGATCAGCAGGTACGAGCAGGCCCCCACGCCCTCCCAACCGAGGAAGGTGAGGACGAGGTTGTCGCCGAGCACCAGGACCAGCATCGAGAACACGAACAGGTTCAGGTACAGGAAGAACTTGGAGTACTTCGGGTCGCCGCGCATGTACCCGATGGAGTACAGGTGGATGAGCGTTCCCACCCCGGTCACGAACAGGCACATGGTGATCGACAGGGGGTCGACCAGCAGGCCGGCGTCCACCGAGAACGACCCGGCCGAGAACCAGTCGAACAGGTGTTGGACGAAGAAGCGTTCCTCAGTGGGCCGGTCGTAGAGACCGACCGCCACCGTGACGGTGGCCGCGAACGCGGCCGCACTGGCCAGGGTGGCCACCCAGCCGGCGAACGGGTCGCCGAAACGGCGGCCGAACACCAGCAGCAGGGCGAACCCGGCCAGGGGGAAGAAGGGAATGAGCCAAGCAGCGTCGAGCATGTCCGTCACCCCCGCAGCGCCGAGAGATCATCGGCGTCGATGTGGGGCCGGCGCCGCATGACGGCCACCACGATCCCCAGGCCCACCACGACTTCGGCGGCCGCCACCACCAGGACGAAGAAGACCGCCGTCCAGCCGGCCAGGTCGTTGAGGGCCCGGGAGAAGGCCACGAACGAGACGTTGACCGCGTTCAACATGAGCTCGATGCACATGAACATGATGAGGGGGTTGCGCCGCACCAGGACACCGGCGAAACCGATGGCGAACAGGACGGCGCTGAGCACCAGATACCAGGCCGGGGTCACCTCCATGGCGTCACCCCCCCGGGATCGACGAGCACGCGCCATGGTCCTGTCATCGCCTCTCCTCCCCTACTACCGGAGCTCACCTCGTTGCCTGCCCCGGTTCGTCGACGGTCAGGTCGCTACCGCCCCGGTTGCGGACCATCACCAGCGCACCGACGGTGGCGATGGTCAGCAGGAGGGCGGTGGCCTCCACGGCCACGATGTTGCGGCCGAACAGGTCGAGTCCGAGCTGGTTCACGTCCGGCTCGCCCTCGACCATGGGCCGGGTGGCCTCGGCGGTGCCGGTGAGGGCCACCGCGCCACCTTCGTCGAGGCCGGGCCCGGACAGGAACAGACCGCCCAGGACCAGCCCGAGGATCAGGGCCGAGACCAGCACGGCGGCCACCCGCTGGCCGACCAGCGGTTCGACGGAGGTCTCCTCGAGACGGTCGACGCCGAGCAGCATGATCACGAAGAGGAAGAGCACCACGACGGCGCCGGTGTAGACGACCACCTGCATGAAGGCCAGGAAGTTGGCCTCCTGCGCCACGAACAGCACGGCAATGCCGAACAGTGCGGCCACCATCGACAGGGCGGCCCTGACCGCGTTCCGGTTGATGACCACGCCCAAGGCGCCACCGATCACCACGGCGGCGGCGATGACGAACACGATGACCTCAGCCATCAGTGCCCCCCGCCGTGACCGTGGTCGTGGTGGTCGTCACCGCCGTGGTGATCGTCGTGGTCATGGCCGGAGTCGTCGGCGGTCTGGCCCGCTTCCGGAGCGCGGACGCCGTAGCCCAGCTCGCCCGACCAGGCCACCTGGCCCTCGTAGGCGGCCTGCCCGGCCGAGGCGGTGGCCCGCATCCACCCGGAGGTGTCGGCGTCGTCGCCGGGTCGCCAGTCCTCCCACGGCATGTGCTTGGGCTGGCCGTCGTCGCCTACCAGGAGCTCGTCCTTGGTGTAGATGGCGTCGGACCGGCTGGTGAACGAGAACTCGAACATCTTGGTCTCGGTGATCGCCTCGGTGGGGCATGCCTCCACGCACAGGTCACAGTGGATGCACCGGAGATAGTTGATCTCGTAGACGTAGCCGAACCGCTCGCCCGGGGATCTCGGATCGTCCGGGGGATTGTCGGCGCCGCGGACGTAGATGCACTTGGCGGGACAGACACCGGCGCAGAGTTCGCAGCCGATGCACTTCTCCATCCCGTCCTCGTACCGGTTGAGGACGTGCCGCCCGTGCATCCGTTCCGGCTTCGGCACCTTGAGGTCGTGTTTGCCACCCTGACCGGCCCGGTACTGGCGGGTCACGGTGCCGTCCACCCACTGGCGGGCGGTAACGGCGAATCCTTCGAGGTATCCCATCAGTGAGCCTCCCCGTGGTGGCCGTGGCTTCCGTGGCCGGCGGCGGCGCCCCCGGCCCGGTTCTCGTAGGGGACTTCGACCAGCCCCTGCTCGGCCAACCGTTCGTTGCGTGAGGTCCTCATCGCCCCGCCCAGCAGGGCCGAGCCGAGCCCTCCGAGGACGATGGCCACGAGCAGGACCACGGCGGTGTCACCGACATAGGAGTCGGTCAGGCCGAGGCCACCGTCCTGGGCCATCCGGATCCCGCCGAGGAGCAGGAGCCAGGCCAGGGCGAGGGGGATCAGAACCTTCCAGCCCAGGTTCATGAGCTGGTCGTAACGGAGCCGGGGCAGGGTGGCCCGGATCCAGACGAAGATGAACAGGAACACCAGGAGTTTCAGGAAGAACCAGACGAAGCCCCACAACCAGCCGGGCAGGATCCCGAGGGCGGGACCCGCCGGACCACCGAAGAAGAGGGTGACGATGATGGCCGACATCGTGACGGTGTTCATGAACTCGGCCACGTAGAACATGGCGAACCGGGCGGCGGAGTATTCGGTGTGGAATCCGCCGACCAGCTCCTGTTCGGCTTCGACGAGGTCGAACGGCGGCCGGTTGAGCTCGGCGGTACCGGCGATGAGGAAGATGACGAAGGGGACCACGGCGGTCACGATCACGTTCCAGTTGGGGACGACCCCGCCGAAACCCTCACCGGCCTGGACGCGGACGATCTCGTGGGTGGACAGGGAGCCCGTCACCAGCAGGACCGAAGCCAGGGACAGGCCGAGGGCGGCCTCATAGGAGATGGCCTGGGCGGACGCCCGGACCGAGCCGAGCAGGGGGTACTTCGAGCCGGACGACCAGCCGGCCAGCATCACCCCGTAGACCCCGATCGAGCTCATGGCCAGGAAGAACAGGATGCCCATGGGGACGTCCGCCACCTGGAGAGTCGTCTGACGCCCGGCGATGGTGACCATGCCGTTCCCGCCGTCGGAGAAATCGCCCCCGATGGGCACCACGATGAAGGTCAGGAAGGCCGGGACCAGGGACAGGTACGGGGCCAGCTTGAACACGAAGGAGTCGGAGCGCTCCGGGATGATCCCCTCCTTCAGGATCAGCTTGATCCCGTCGGCCAGGGTCTGGAGGATCCCGAAGGGACCGGCCACGTTAGGGCCGATCCGGTTCTGGAGACGGCCGACCACCTTCCGCTCGAACCAGATCATCAGGATCACGGCCACCAGCAGGACGGCGAAGGCCACCACGCCCTTCCCCACGGCGAGCAGGGCGTCGCCGAAGTCGACCCCGTCGGCGAGATACGGATCACCCATTGCTGGTCCCTCCCGGTCGGATCACCACATGGGAGACCGAGCGGCTGGTGCTCAGCAGCTCCCGGACGTCGAAGCCGGGCAGCCGCAGGGGCAGCCAGGCCGTGCCCGGTACCACCCGGGCGTCGGCGGCGACGTCGAGTTCGACCTGTTGACCGTCATGGCTGACCTCAGCCCGATCCCGGTCGACCAGGTCGAGCTGTTCCAGGTCGGAGGGGGCGAGTCGGAGCACGGCCGGCTCGGGCAGGTCCCGCAGGGACGGCGACTCGTTCACCATGGTGCCCAGATCCCAGAGCTTGCGGTCGACGACCAGCCGGAGACCGGCCCCGTTCAGGGCTGGCGGGGTGGCCGGGTCGCCGAATTCGAGGACCCACGGTCGGGCCAGGTCCAGTACCGGGCCGTCGTCCGCCCCGTCGAGGGCCGACCAGTCGACCCCGTTCACCGAGCCGGTCGTGGCCGCCATCTCGGCCCGGAGCTCGTCGATGGTGGAGAAACCGATGTCGCTCCCGACCGCGGTCGCCAGCTCGGCGGCGATGACCCAGTCGGCCTTGGCCTGGCCGGGGGCCGTCACCTTGGCCCGCAGGGGGCTGAGGCGGCCCTCGAGGTTGAGGAAGGTGCCGTCGGCCTCGCCGTGGAGGGCTGGGGGCAGGATCACGTCGGCTAGGGCCACTGAGGAGGTAACGAAGGCGTCCACGGCCACCACCGTGGACACGTTGGCCAGGGCCTGGCGCACCAGTTCGGCGTCGGGGAAGTCCTCCACCGGGTCGGCGCCGATGAGCACGATGGTGTCGATGTCCCCGTCGACGGCGGCCCGCAGGATCCCGTCCGCGTCCTTGCCGTCGAAGTCGGGGACGAAGGGCCAACCCTCCAGCTCGGTACCGGCCCGACGGATCCCGCCGGGTAGGAAGCCCCCCGTCATCCCCATCTCAAGGGCCCCGAAGACGTTGCCCCGGCGGAGGGCAAGCAGGAAGCGGGCGTCGGGCACGACCCGGAGGAGGGCGCCCACCGCGTCCGCGGTGTAGCGGGCCGACTCGGCCAGGTTGAAGCGGCCCAATACCACCGTGACCGGTCGGCCGCTGGTGAGCAGCTCCCGGGCCCGGTCGAGCTCGGCGCCCGACTCGGCCAGGGATTCGGGGATGGGCCCGCCCTCGAAACTGGCCACCATCTGACCCACCGTGCCCGGCAGGGGGTGGATGCTGACCGTGGCGTGACGGGAGAGGCTGGTGGGCCGGGGGGTGAGCTCGATCAGGTCGACCCCGTCGTTGAGGAGGGCGTGCCTCAGCCGCAGGTACAGGGTGGGCAGCTCCTCCTTGGGGTCGGGGGCCATCAGGACGACCACGCCCCCGGGCTCGCAGGCCTGGTCGATGGTGGCCCGGGGCAGGCCGAGCGCCATCGGGGCGGGCAAACCGTCACCGAGCTGGCAGTCGACGTGATCAGTGCCCAGGACCCCCTTCATCAGCTTGGTCCAGGCGTACTGGCCCTCCAGGCTGGTACGGGCGCCTCCGAGCACAGCGATCCGCTGGGGATCGCCCCGTAGGGCCCGAGCGGCCACCTTGGTGGCGTCGTTCCACCGGCTGCGGGCCAGCTCGTCCCCGCCCCGGCGCAGCATCGGCTCGGTGATTCGGTTGGGGCTGGTGGTGACCTCGTAGCTGAAGCGTTCCTTGTCCGACAGCCAGCCCCAGTTGACGGCGTCGGAGTCGACGCCGAGGACCCGGACGAGCTCGTCCCGGCTCGACTGGAGGGCGACCCGGGCCCCGGTGGAATCGACGGTGGCCGTCGACTCCACGGTGGAGAGGTCCCAGGGCCGGGCCTTGAACCGGTACGGGGTGGCCGTCAGCGCACCGACCGGGCAGATCTGGACGGTGTTGCCGCTGAAGTAGGAGGAGAAGGGGTCGTCCGGGAAGGTGTTGACCTGGGTCTGGGCCCCCCGGTCGATGAAGTGGATCAGGGGGTCGCCGGCCACGTCGGAGGCGAACCGGGTGCACCGGTCGCACAGGATGCAGCGCTCCCGGTCGAGCTTGACCAGGTCGCTGATGGAGATCGGCTTCTCGTAGTGCCGCTTCTCCTCCACGTAGCGGCTCTCGCCCGGGCCGAAGGCGTAGGCATTGTCCTGGAGGGGGCATTCGCCGCCCTTGTCGCAGACCGGGCAGTCGAGCGGGTGGTTGATGAGCAGGAGCTCCAGCACCCCGTCCTGGGCCTCGACGACGACCTCTGACTCGGTGTCGACCTGCATCTCCGGGGTGACCGGCAGCATGCAGCTGGGTTGGAGGGCGGGGCCACGGCCGGTGTCGACCTCCACCAGACACATCCGGCACATCCCGACCGGCTCCATCCGCGGGTGGTAGCAGAACCGGGGGATGTGAACCCCGTTGCGCTCGGCGGCGTCGATCAGGAGCTCACCGTCGCGGGCGGCGCACGGCCGACCGTTGAGCACGAACGGCACCCCGGGCGGGGTGTCGGGGTCGGCCGCGGTGACGTCGTCGGTGGTGCTCACTGGTGACCTCCGGCCGCGGGCGCCATCTCGGCGTCGACATCGACATCGACATCGGCACCGACATCGGCATCGGCATCGGGTTGGGGCCCGGCCGTCGGCCCCGCGGGGATCTTGGCCTCGAACTCGGGGCGGAACCGGCGGATGGCCGAGGTGATCGGGGCTACCGACGACGGACCCAGCGGGCAGATGGTGGTCTGCTTCGGGGGGTAGGGGACGGCAGGCAGGTCCTCGGCGTCCCAGCTGGCCACCGGGTAGGCACCGGGGCTGATCTGGGAGCCCACGTCCAGGAGGAGGTCGATGTCCTCGGGCCGGCCGTGGCCGTCGAGGATCCGCTCCAGGATCTTCTCCTCCCAGCTCGTGCCCTCGCGGCAGGGGGTGCACTTGCCGCAGGACTCGCGGGCGTAGAAACGGACGACGCGGAGGCAGGCGGCCACGGCGTCGGTGGTCTCGTCCATGACCACGATGGCCCCAGAGCCGAGCATCGAACCGGCCGGGCCGACCTCGGACGCCTCGAGGGGGAGGTCGAGCTGGTCATCGAAGAACCAGGGGGCCGAACCACCGCCGGGGATGAACATCTTGAGCTCGTTGCCGTCACGGATGCCCTGGCAGAAGTTGTCGCCATAGAACAACTCCCGGAAGGTCACTACTCCCTGCTCCACCTCGTAGACCCCGGGCCGGTTGACGTGGCCACTGATGGCCAGCATCCGGGAGCCCGGCGACTTCTCCGATCCGTGGCGCTTGAACGCGGCGGCGCCGTGCTCGGTGATCCACGGGACGTTCGACAGGGTCTCGACATTGTTGACGATGGTGGGCTTCATGTAGAGGCCCTTGGCCGCCGGGAAGAACGGGGGCTTGAGCCGGGGCATGCCCCGGTTGCCCTCGAGACTCTCGATCAGAGCGGTTTCCTCGCCCACGATGTAGGCCCCGGCGCCCCAGGTAAGGACCACGTCGATGTCGACGTCGCTGCCGCAGATGCCCTTGCCCACGTAGCCGGCGGCGTAGGCGTCGTTGAGGGCCTGGGCCACCCGTTCCTGGGCCACCGCCATCTCACCCCGCACGTACAGGAAGCAGGTGTTGAGGCCCAGGGCGTAACAGGTGATGACGCAACCCTCGATGAGTTGGTGCGGATCGCGCTCCATCAGGAGCCGGTCCTTGTAAGTGCCCGGTTCGGACTCGTCGCCGTTTACCACCAGGTAGCGCGGCCACACCGGGGGCATGAAGCCCCACTTGATACCGGCGGGGAAGCCGGCGCCGCCCCGTCCGAGCAGGACGGCCTCCTTGACCTCGGCCACCACCTCCGCCGGGCTCCGGCCCAGGGCGGCCCGCAGGGCCTTGTAGCCACCGGTGGCCTCGTAGCGGTCCAGGGTGTAGCTGTCCTCGTAGGAGAACCGGCTGGTGACGATCTTCGGTCCGTCGTTGTCGACGTAGCCGGGAGCGAACGGGATGTAGGCGTTCGTGGCCATCAGCTGCCCTCCTCCACCGGCTGGCGCCGGTCGAACCAGGCCGGCGTGCCGGCCTCGTCGGGCGACTGGATCCCGGCCTCACGGCCGGGCGGGATGTGCTGGCGGACCAGGGCCAGGGTCCCGTGCGGGGGGATGTCGGTGCGTGACCCGGAGCGCAGATCGCCGACCAGTTGGCTGAGCGCGTCGCGGTCCACCCGGTATTCGTACCGGTAGTTGACCTGGAGGCACGGCGCCTCGGTGCAGGCTGCAATGCACTCGACATCTTCCAGGGTGAACATGCCGTCGGCGGTAGTGCCACCGGCCCGCACCCCGAGCAGTTCCTCGGCGTCGTGGAGCAGTTCCCAACCCCCGTTGAGCTGGCAGGCGATGTTGGTGCAGACGTTGATGACGTACTGCCCCACCGGCTCCCGCTTGAACATCTCGTAGAACGAGCAGGTGCCGAGCACCTCGGCCGGCGTCACGTCGATCAGTTCGGCGATGTGAGCCATGGCGTCGTCGGCCACGTACCCGTCCTGTTCCTGGGCCAAGTGGAGCAGGGGGATGAGGGCCGATTTCGGCCGCGGATAGCGGGCGATGATCTCCTCGGCAATGGCAACGTTGGCGTCGGTCAGCCGGGCCACTAGCGGTCCACCTCCCCCAGCACCGGGTCGACGCTGGCGATCACGGCCACGGCGTCGGCCACGAAGCCGTCGGCCATCATGTGCGGCAGGCTCTGCAGGTTCACGAAGCTCGGCCCTCGGATGTGCATCCGATAGGGCTTGGGGCCGCCGTCGGACACGAGGTAGCAGCCGAGCTCACCCCGGGGGGACTCGACGGCCACGTACACCTCACCCTCGGGGACCTTGAACCCCTCGGTGAAGATCTTGAAGTGATGGATCAACGCCTCCATCGAGGTGTCGATGCGGGCCCGGGGTGGGGGCGTGACCTTGGGGTCCTGCACCCGGTAGTCGCCCTCAGGCATACGGTCCACGATCTGGCGGACCAGGCGGATCGACTCGCGGATCTCGTTGAGGCGGATGGCGTAGCGGTCGAAGGCGTCGCCGTAGGTCCCGACGAGCACGTCGAAGTCAAGCTCGTCGTAGGCCAGGTAGGGCTGGTCGCGCCGCAGGTCCCAGTCGATCCCGGTGCTCCGCAGCAGGGGTCCGGTGGTGGACAGGGCGACGGCCTCCTCCTGGGAGATCACGCCCACCCCCTGGAGGCGCTCCCGCCAGATGGGCTGCCCGGTCATCAGGATGTCGTATTCGTCGAGGCGAGGGACGATGGAGTCCATCAGGGCCAAGATGTCGGGGCGCCACCCGTCGGGAAGGTCGGCGGCCACCCCACCGGGACGGATGTAGTTGTGGTTCATCCGCAGGCCGGTGATCTTCTGGAACAGCCGGAGCACCTCCTCCCGTTCCCGCCAGCCGTAGAGCATCATCGACACCGCGCCGATGTCCATACCCCCGGTGGCCATGGAGAGCAGGTGGGACGAGATCCGGTTCAGCTCGGACATGAGCATCCGGATCCAGACCGCCCGGGGTGGCACCTCGATCTCCAGCAGGGCCTCGGTGGCCATGGAGAACACCAGCTCGTTGAACAGGGGGGACGCATAGTCCATCCGGGTGACGTTGGTGGACCCCTGGAGGTAGGTGAGGGTCTCCCCCGTCTTCTCCATCCCGGTGTGCAGATAGCCGATGACCGGTTTCGACCGGATCACGGTTTCGCCGTCGAGCTCGAGCATGAGGCGCAGGACGCCGTGGGTGGACGGATGGACCGGACCGAGATTGATGATCATGGTCTGGTCGTTCTCACCCTCGATGCGCTCTCCATCGATGTGCTCGGCCGCCTGGACCTCCGACATCCGCAGCACGGCGTGGCGCCGGGGAAGCGCGTGCAGCTGGCCCGGGGCCTGGCCGTCGGCCTCGGGTGTCTGCGTTGCTGGTTCGGTAACCGTCATGACGATCGAGCTCCTGGCGGCCACGGGGGCCGCCGACCGGGTTGGGCCGGTTGGGGGTGGGTTAGGCGCCGGACGCTGGCGTGGCGCCCTTGCGGGTGAACTGGACCGGAATGGATCCGATGCTGTAGTCCTTGCGAAGCGGGTGCCCGACCCAGGTCTCGGGCATCAGGATCCGCGACAGGTCGGGGTGACCGTCGAAGGTGATGCCCATGAGGTCGTAGACCTCCCGCTCCATGAAGTCCGTACCGGGGTAGTAGGTGTAGAGCGAGGTGATGACGGGGTCATCGCCGGGTACCTGCACCCGGGCCCGGAGGCGTTCGCGCCGAGCATAGGACACGAAGGTTGCCACCACTTCGAAACGTTCGGGTGTCACACCAGGGGGCAGCGGACGGGCCTCGGCGGCGGCCATGTAGTCCACAGCCGTGACGTCAACGCACATGTTCCAGCCGTCGGTCAAGAGGCCGGCCACCACCCCGGCCCACTGATCCCGGGTCGGGTGGATCACCCGCTGGCCGCGGGACCGGCTGACGGGGCAGCCGTAGGCGGTCTCGGGGGCCGCCTGGTCGGACGCGGCCGGGTCGTCGGCGGGGGCCTCGGAATCGCTCACGACGTCCTGCCGATGGTGGTCAGCTGGGTCTCGCCCTGGCCGTCGCGCTGCTCGATCGTGATCTGGGCCCCGGCCCCGGTCGCCTTGCGCCGGGCCAGGATCTCCCCGTTCAGGATGTTGGTCCGCAGGGTGACGATGGCGTGGATGAGGGTTTCGGGGCCAGGCGGGCAGCCGGGGGCGTAGACGTCGACGGGAACCACCTCGTCCACCCCCTGGACGATGGCGTAGTTGTTGAACATGCCGCCGCTGGAGGCGCAGACGCCCATGGAGATGACCCACTTGGGTTCCATCATCTGGTCGTAGATCTGCCTCAGCACCGGGGCCATCTTCTGGCTGACCCGGCCGGCCACGATCATGACGTCGGCCTGGCGGGGGGAGGCCCGGAAGACCTCCATGCCCAGCCGGGCGAGGTCGTAGTGGGGGCCTCCGGCCCCCATCATCTCGATGGCGCAACAGGCCAGGCCGAAGGTGACCGGCCAGGAGGACCGGGCCCGTGACCATTGCACCAACTTCTCCAGCGGGGCGGTGATGACGTTGTGGTCGAGACCGGCGAAGCCGTGTTCGTTGACGTTCGAAACGACCCCCATGTCAGGCCGCCACCTCCTCGCGTTCGGTGCGTTCGGTCTGTTCGGTGCCGTCCCCGGGGGCCCGGCCAGCCGCCTCGACGTCGATCCGGCCGTCGGTACCCACCCGGCGGATCGTGGCGTTGGTGGTCCGTTCGGCCGACCGCATCGGATCGAGCCGGCGCGATACCTGCAACGGCCCCCACTCGAGGGCGCCCTTGGCGATCAGGTAGACGAAGGACTCGAACAGCAGGGCCGAGAACAGCAGGATGCCCACCAGCCCGAACACCCCGGCCGCCTGGTTGGTGACCGCCCAGGGGTAGAGGAACACGATCTCGATGTCGAAGATGACGAACAGCATGGCCACCAGGTAGAACCGCACCGGGAACCGCTCGGGCAGGTCCCGTCCGGGGGTGATGCCGCACTCGTAGGGGGCCAGTTTCTCGGCCGTGGAGCGTCTCGGGGCCAGGATGCCGGAGGCGACGAACGTCAACGCGCCGAACAGGGTGGCCAGCACCAACAAGACCAGCACCGGCAGGTACTGCTCCATCATGTCCTCCTCTCTCGGGCCCGCACCGGCCCGGACCCGGCGGACCGGGTTCGGGCCACCGGGGCCTCAGGCACTACTGGCCCGGATCTCGGCCTGCCGTTCGTCACGATTGTTGAGCCAGAACGCCAGGAGGGCGAACAGGATCCCGCAGGTGATCGTGAACATAGCGGGCCGGAACCGGAGTCCGCTGAACAAGGCGGGAAATGGGCCGCCACGATCGCGCAGCATGACCACGCTCACCACCGGGGCCTCGGTGTCCACCTCGGCAACGGGCGGCGGCTGGCCGGGGAGGGTCGGCTGATTCACCGCCGCCTGCGCCTGGATGATGATGTACTCGCTGTCGAAACTGGGATGGGCGATGGTCTCGGTGACGGTGTGCACCACCCGCTCGACCATCGTCGGGTCCTCCTCCAAGATCGGCTTGCCGTCCACGATGAAGGCGCCGAACTGGGAGGGCACGTACTCGCCGGCGGCAAAGACCCCGTTCTCGATCAGGAAGGCGTCGGCCGAAGCCTGAGCTTCACCCCGGATCGGGTCCGAGGCCTCGAGGTAGCGCCATCCGTTGAGGTTGTACTGGCGGGAGGAGACCAGGGCGGCCTCCTGCGCCACGTCCGGTTCGGCGATGTCGCCAACCACGGCCGCACTCGAAAGCTCGTCCTCGGCGACCACCCTGATGTTCGGGTCGGTGATCCGGTCCAGGGTGGTGGGGGCGTCGACGGGGGAATTGGCCAGGCCACCCTCGGGCAGGCCCGAGGACTCCTCCGAGGCGGCCAGGCTGGCCACCGGTTCGACAGTGGAGTACAGCAGGCCGTCGGTGGTCTGGTCCGGGGTGTCGATGTTGATCTCCTCGAGCGCCCAGGTGGGGGGATCACCCCGCCAGCCGATGCCGTAGATCGTCCACACGATGCCCATCAGGAACATCCAGCCGAAGAAGGCCGACAGGGCCAGCAGGAAGCCGGTGCGGGTACCGATGTTGGTGGCCACCAGAAGGTAGGTGCTGCCCCCGAGGACCACGATGGCCACCAGGACGCTGAGCAGACCCCGGAAGAAGGGATCGAACCCCAGACCATCCACGATGCCCAGAATGGCCGTGCCACTCAGCACGGTGCTCATCTGCCCCATCACAACCCTCGCTCGTAGTCGATGACCGCCTGGATGTACTCGGGAGGCAGAACCCCGCCGAATCCGGGCATCATGCCGGCGGCACTGAGGCCACCCCGGCCGTAACCGGCCCCGGCCTCGGCGCCGGTGAACACGAAGTCGTACTGGTCCAGGCTGGTCCTGGGTGGCATGGCCACGATGTCGCAACCACTGGCCAGACGACCGTCGCCGAGACCGATCACGTCGTTGCCCGGAACCTGGGCCGGAGTGAGCTGGGGCGGGTCGACGAAGGCGCCGGTGTCATCCACCTCGAGGGTGTAGTTGGGATCAAACGGGTAGGCCGCGGCGCCCGTGGGCTGCCACAGCGACGAAACGAACGAGCACGACGCCAGGTCACCCGGGTCACCTCCGGCCGAGAGGCCGGTGGTGTCGGCATGCGCCGGCGACGTGGCCGGATCGTCGAGGATCACGTAGGGCTGGCCGTCGGCGTCGACGGGGGCGCCGTTCTCGTCGAGCCGGACCTTGGATCCGTTGGCCGCCTCGATGTAGGCGCCCTGGTCGTCGCTGAGACCTTCGGCCGGCATCCAGGAACCGTCGGCCCGCTTCCAGGTGTCGTCCGGGAAGTGCTCCTTGAGACCCTCGCCGCACAGGTTGAAGCCGATACCGGACGGGTTACCGCCCCCACAGCCGGCCACACCGTCGTCGAGCACGGCGGGGGACACGTCGATCCCCAGCGACCAGCCCGCGGTGTGGCAGCGGGCGCACGACAGGGACCCGGATCGGTAACCGCTGTAGAGGCCCAGGTTGAACACCGCCTCGCCGACCGTGTCGAACTCGCCTGCCTCCATGGACCGTTCGACCTCGGCCACGATGTCGGCCTGGATCTCCTCGGCCGAGGCCATGGCTTCCTCCAGGCCGGCCGGGTCATCCATGTACTGCTCGTTGAGGATGACCGGGTCGAGGTTGGTGAGCTGCAGGGTGTGCAGGTAGGCGATGACGTTGTCGACCTGCTGGGTGGTGAGCGGCCCACCGCCCTCGGTGCCCCAGGCGGCCATGGGCGAGCCGGGACGACCGTAGTTGAGGATGTAGCGGACCTCATCGTCGTCGTAGCGGAGCAGGACGTCGCTGAGGGCCGGGGCCTTCCAGTTGGCGTTGGCCAGGAACTGGCCGTCGGCGTCCTGGAGGACGTAGGCGGCCTCACCGCCCACCCCACCCGCGGCGTGACAGTTCACGCACTGGGCGGTGACGGCGTAGATGTCCGCTCCCTCGGTCTCGAACTTGAGCTGGTAGGCGTCCTCCGCCCCATCCTGACGGCCGGGTTCGGCGATCCAGTAGAAGGGCAGGATGATCGCCAGCAGGCCCAGCATGACCAGGGCGAACGTGAGCGACCGGTCGAGCTTGGTGCCCTCCAGCTCCTCGTCCGACAGATACGGCTTGCGGTTCGGGGCGAGCTCCACCTCCGAGCCGAGCTCGGGCTTCGACCGGAAGATGTTGCGGGCGAACAGGCCGACGAAGGCGACGACCACGATGGCGAGGACGGTAATTCCGATGGCGCGGAAATCCGCCGCTAGTACGGGTGCGTAGGTCATGGTTAGTGTCCGCCGCCGCTGCTGAGACAGTGGGGACCCTCGGCCTCCTGACCGGTGGTATTGGTGCCGATCGGCGGGCCCTGGATGATCACACCGGTGTCGACGACCAGATCGCCGCCGCTCGTGACCTCCATGGGGAACCGGTCCATGCCGCGGGGGGCAGGCCCGGCCTTCTTCTCACCGACCTGGTTGTACTGAGAACCGTGGCACGGGCACTCGAACCACTGTGAGGTGGCACAGTCGGGAACCCGGCAGCCGAGGTGGGGGCAGGTCTGGTAGAGGGCGACCACGCCGGCCCGGAGCCCCTGCTCGACCTGGGGGAAGAACGAGTAGGCCTGCTCGGCCTTGGCGATGGCCGCCGACGGGTACTCGGTGACCCACATACGGCCCTCAGGCACGTAGAAAAAGCCGGCGCCGTCCCGAATAGCCGCCTCGATGTCGGGCAACTTGCCCACGTTCACCTTGGAGCCGAAGCCACCACCGGGCGGGGGCCACAGGAAGGCTAGGGCGGCACCGCCGAAGGCGGTGAGGCCGAAGCCGAACACGGCGACGATGCTCCGGTTCAGGAACTGGCGACGGGTGACGCCGAGGGTCTCGGGGTCCGGCGGGACGTAGACGGCGGGTGGCCGGCTCTCGGTGGCCACCAGAGTGCTGCCACCGGCCCGGGCCGCGGCCTCCAGCTCCTTGCCGGCGCGGGATCCGCCGCCACCGGCCGCCTCGGCCGCGGTCATGGCCTCCGCCGAACGGTCGCGTCGGACCGTCTCGCCGGCCAGTTGGCCGATCGCCTTGTTGGTGTCGCTCCGTCGGAACGAGACCGCCACGGCGATCACCGCCAACACGACCAACACGATGATTCCGATCACTAGGCCGGTCGTCATCGCAGCATCCTCTCCATCGTCGACGTTCTGTCGTTCAACGTTCTGTCGTTCAACGTTCTGTCCTGGTTCATCTTCCGCTCCTACAGATCGAAGAAGATGCCGGCCTCCCAGGGCAACACGAAGTTGAACCCTGGGCCCCGGAAGAAGGAGCCGATGATGACCAGGACGGCCCAGAACATCATGAACACGGTGAACACCGAGAAGGCGAACTTGCGATCCTCGGGCTTGTTACTCGGATTCCGGTCGATGTAGGGGGCCACCATCAGGATGAAGAGACCCATGCCGGGGATGGTCACACCGGCCACCATCGGGTGGAACATGGTCAGCAGCTCCTGCAGACCGAGGAAGTACCACGGCGCCTTCGACGGGTTCGGCGTGGAGTTCACGTCGGCCAGCCGCAGCAGCGGAGCGTTGACGAAGATCGAGAAGACGGTCAGGAAGGCGGTCAGGAACAGGGCGGCCCCGAACTCCACCACGATCAGGTGGGGCCAGGTGTGGACCTTGTCGAGCGGCTTGGCCTTGATGTCCTGGATGGATCCCGACTTGACCACCGTCAGCAGGCGTTGGGTGTGGCCGGCCGGACCCGTCATCGTGGGCAGGGGCCCGGCGCTGGTGGCCGCAGCCACCGCGGCGCTCGGGGAGGCCGCCGGCGCCACCGCCGTGGCCGTACCGCCGCCTTCCTCCTCGCCCCGTTGACGGGCCGACTTCGAACGCTGCAGGAGGTGCTCGGGGATCTTGCCGGCCGCGCCGGAGGCGGCCGCGGGCGCGTCTCCTCCCGAGGCGGGCGCGTCGCCACCGCCGTCGGAGGTGGACTCGGCCTTCTTGCGGGCCTGTTCGGCCCGCTTGCGGAGATGTTCTGGGATTTCGGTCATGAGTTCTCTCCGGTGCCGAGGCCTAGAGCGGGCCCGAGATGCCGCCGTCCTTGCGGACCCGCCAGAAGTGGATGGCCATGAAGATGACGGTCACGAACGGTAGGAGCAGGACGTGGAGCACGTACCAACGGAGCAGGGTGTCGGTGCCGATCACCTGACCGCCGAGGAGGACGAACTTGAGCTGGGGCCCGATCACCGGGGTGAAGCCCATCATGTTGGTACCCACCGTGACCGCCCACAGGGCCAGCTGATCCCACGGGAGCAGGTAGCCGGTGAACGACAGGAGCAGGGTGAACTGGAGCAGGTTCACCCCGATCACCCAGTTGAACTCCCGGGGCGCCTTGTAGGCCCCGTGGTAGAAGACGCGGGCCATGTGCAGGAAGACGGACAGCACCATCAGGTGTGCCCCCCATCGGTGCATGTTGCGGACCAGCAGACCAAAGGCGATCTGGGTCTGGAGGGTCTCGATGTCGTTCCAGGCCGCGGCGGCGGTGGGCCGGTAGAAGAACATCAGGAAGATGCCGGTGATCGTGAGCACGATGAAGATGAAGAAGCTCAACCCACCGAGGCAGAGGGTGTAGCTCACCTTGACCGCGTGCCGCTTCACCTTCACCGGGTGCAGGTGGTAGAGCACGCTGTTCATGATCACGTACGACCGGTTCCGGGGGCTGTCGGTGTAGCCCTTCCGGAAGACCGACCCGGGACGGAAGATCGAGTTCCAGGCCTGGGAGCCCTGGACGCTGTCGACAAGCTGACTGGCGCCGCCGTTGAACCGCTCGGCGAGCGTCGGCTTGTCCTGGATCGACTTGGCCATTCGAGGTCTCGGTCCTTAGGTTGCGTTCGGATGGTGGGAAGAAAGGGAGCCGGATGGGGATCCGGCCGGTTCGGGGCGCAGCAGGGCCCTCGGGCGGTCAGGCCAGGCGCATACCGTAGCCGTATCCGTAGGAACTCGTTCGCTGGTGGCCGTCGCCGGTGGCCGACGGGTCGCCCACCTTGCCCAGGATGATGACGCCGGTCGGGCAACGGTCGACGCAGAGGGCGCAGCGGGTGCACACGTCGTCGTCGATGGTGAAGATGAAGGCGTCGGACGGGTCGTCGCCCGGCTTGGCGATCCCGTAGGACTCCTCGATCACATCGGTGGTCTGCATGTGGATGCACTTCCAGGGGCAGATGTCCACACAGCCCTCGCAGGCGATGCACTCTTCCTGGTCGATGTGGATGAACTGCTTGGGTTTGACGGCGCGGGCCAGGTAGTCGGCGTCTACCTCCATCAGGAGGTAGTCGGTGCGGAACTCCGGGAGCGGCGGATTGGCATCGGTGGTGGTCATGGCGGCGGCCTCACCCCTGCTTGACCAGTGGACGGCCGTAGGTGCTGGTGGCCACGGCGGCCCGCTTCTCGGCGGACTTGCCCCGGTTCTGCCAGTCGACCCACAGCTTCATGAAGGCTCCGAAGAACACGACATAGAAGAGAGCGCCGATCGAGTCCGAGACCGTGCGGTAGGTGACGTCGAAGGGGAACCAGCCACCCTGGCTCTGGGGACGAAGGATGTTCGCCGGGCCCCAGACCATCCGGTCGGCCCGCCAACTGAGCTCGTTTTCGGCCAGCGTTAACCACTGGTGGGGAATGATGCCGAAGGCAAGGAAGGAGAGGAAGAAGACGTAGATCGCGGCCGCCATCGCCTCACCCCACATCAGCGGTGTGCCCTCGGGGCGGCGACGGGCGTACCACACGATGCCGGCCGTCATCGCCGCGGCAACGAGAATCGAGGTGATCAGGGCGACCATCGTTTGGGCACTCCTTAGCCTGGTGTCGGGACCAGTGCTGGGATCGGGGGGGGACGAGCATCTTCCGCCACCGTCAACCGGCCGGAGGGGACGGCCCCTACCGGACGTTGTACTGACTTTGTGAAGCGGTGCACAAATGCTAGTGGGTGCACCCACCAACGACGCAACCGCGGAGGGTGAGCGTTTCGTGACAAGGTTGCCCGGCACGGGTCGCGTGTCGGTAGTCTTGCCAACGGTCCGGTACCGGGACCACTCTTCCTGTGTGGTCCGTTTTCCCCCTTCCGGCCCCCGAGCACGCTCCGCGGAGGACCGTTGACCGAGATCCCCGAACATCTGCTGAAGCGAAGCAAGTCGGCCAAGTCGAAGGGCGGCGGCTCCGACGCATCGGCCGCTGCCCCGCCCGAAGGGTCTGGCTCCGCCGCGCCCGCGCCGGCCGCCGCCCCCGCGACGCCGGAAAAGGCTCCCCTGGTCCCCACGGCGGACCTGCCCAACCTTGACCCGGAGCCGGAGCCGCCCAGGCCGGAACCCGCGTACGTGGCTGCGGCCAAGGCCCGCAAGAAGATCCCGGTCTGGGCCATCCCGGTGGTGGCTGCCCTGCCCATCTGGGCCTGGTCGTACGCCGGCACCCTGCAGCAGCCTGAGGTGGAGGATCCCCTGTTCACCGAAGGGGCCCTGTTCTACACCGAGGCCGGCTGCTCCGGTTGCCACGGGGCCGCCGGAGGTGGCGGCACCGGCCACCAGCTGTCCGCCGGATCGGTGCTCGAGACCTTCCCGGAGCCGATCGACCAGATCGTGCACGTGGCCCGGGGGTCGGCGGCCATCCAGGGCGAGACCTACGGGGCGGTCCGGGCCGACGGCAGCCAGCACACGGCCGGGTCCCTCGGCCAGATGCCGGCCCAGGAGGGCCAGATCCCCATGGTCGAGCTCGAGATGATCGTCTTCCACGAGCGGGCCGTCCTCTCGGGTGAGGACACCTCGTCTGACGCCTACCAGGAGTGGATGGACCGGATGCGCGAGGAGTTCGAGGCGGGCACCGAGGACGAGGTCGACCTTGAGTTCCTTTTGGCCTGCGCCAACCCGGAGTACACCCCGGGGGCCACCGGTGTCGGGTCGGACGATCCGGAGGCCCACCCGTGCCCCGGTCCCGCCGCTGACGAGGGCGGCGAGCAGGCCGCCGCGGCCGGGTAGGCGACCGCCCCACCGGCGGTTATCGCAGGGTGCCCGTGGCCAGGACGAACTCGGCGGACTGGCTGAATCCCACCAGCATCGAGCCCCGCGACAGGCCCCCGGCCAGCCGGCCCGACCAGTAGTCGCGGCCACCGGCGTCGGCGCCGCGGGTCATCACGTTGGCGTAGAGCAGGTCGACGAACTGGGCGTCGGGGAGCGACCCGTAGGCGGCCTGGAACTCGGCCGACCGGACGAACTCGCCGGCGATGGCGTCGAGACCGACGCCACGGTTGCGCTGGTCGGTCCAGTACCCGAGCCCGGCGGCGTCCGGGAACCGGAGGAAGGTGGCCACATAGAGCCGATACACCTCCGCCCGGGCTACCGAGTCGGGGGAGGCGGTGCCGGTGCGGGCCACCATCTCGGCCGAGTCCGAGAAGCCGGCCATGAGGGCTCCCCGGCTCAGCCCGGCGGCCAGGCGGCCGTTCCAGTAGGTGAAACCGGACGGATCCGGGCCCCGGCCGAGGACGTTGCGGTACACCAGATCGACGAACTGGGCGTTGTTGAGTGACCCGTACCGGGCCTGGAACTCGGGGCCGGCGGCGAACTCGGTGGACACCTGGTCGAGGGAGGCGCCGGACGCCCGGACGCCGAGCCAGTACCGGAAGCCGCCCGGATCGGGGGGCCGCAGGAAGTAGGCCTCGTAGAGGCGGGAGACCTGGCCGTCCAGGGGAACCGGGCGGACCATCCCGGTGCTGATCCCCACCGGGATCGATACCCCGGCCCCCGAGACCATCCCCCCGTCGACGGAGAGGACCCGGAACTGGTACACGCCCGGGTTCACGGTGGGGGTGAACGACGGGCTGGTGGTCGTGCCCAGGGTGTTCCAGTTGCCGCCGTCGGCGGTGGCGTCGATCCGGTAGGAGCTGACCGGGCAGCCGGCGGGGGCCACCCATTTGAGGGTGGTCCCATCGAGGTGGACGTAGCGGGGGGCGGCCGGGGCGGTGGTCCCCCGCAGGGGCCATCCCATCCCGTCCATGACCCCGAGCACGAGGTCGTCCAGGCTGCGTGACGTCTCACCCTGGCCGATGGCGTGGGTCATCAGGGCCCCAGGGTGGCCAGTGGGGTGGGTGCCGTCGTCGAAGTGGGAGACGCTGCTGCCCTCCTGCCAGGTGAGCGGGTCGTACAGCTTGGTGGTGGCCGCCCCGCAGTAACTGATGTTCAGTTCGTTCGACGCCAGGGCCTGGTTGGGGTTGGCCAGGCTGAGGACGGCCTGGCTGCCGTAGCGGATCAGGTCGTCGAAGATGTACGGGGGGCTGGCGAACTGGGGGCTGCCGCCGCCGCTGTTGCTGGCCGAACTGATGAACCCGAGGGCGTGGGCGAGCTCATGGAGGACCACGCTGTAGAGGTCCATCTGGGCCCCACTGGTCGGTGAACCGGTGCCCACGTACCAGTTGACGTCGGCGCTCAGCACCATGATCCCCTCGGCCCTCGACGGGTCGACGTCGCCGCCGAGCATGGCGTTGGCCAGGCTGTAGGGGTAGAAGAGGTCCGGCCGGGGCAGGTTGGCGTGCCGGACCAGCCCGTTGGGACCCCCGGCGCCGAGGACGTTCGGCCCCAGGCTGGACCACTGGCTGGTGATCTCCACCGGGGCACCGTTGGTGGACAAGACGGCGTTCCAGTCGTCGACGGCGGCCTGGACGATCGTCTGGACGTTGGCCGGCGGCACCGTGCCCCCCTGGGAGGTGTCCCAGGTGATGTGGATGCCGGCCGGACCGACGTGGGCCAGGCCGGCGGCCGGAGCGGCACCAGCGGGTTCCGCGGTGGCCAGGTCGGCCTGGAGGGCGGCCATGTCCACCTCGACCTCGGGGGTCACCTCGTGGTCGGACGGGTCGGCGGGGTCAATGATCCACGGCACGTCTGTGGTCTCGAGGATGCCGGTGCCGGCCCCTTCGGGCTCGGTGGCCTCCGCCGCCGGTGCGGCGACAGAGGCGGCCAGCATGACGAGGCTCACGGCCGTCGCGGTGGCGGTGGTGATGGTCCGCCCGGCGAGCTTGTGACCGGTTCGCCAGCTGGTTCGAGACGTCATACCGGTTCAACGGCATCGATCCGGCGAAAGTTAACGGTGTCGACCAGGAATTTCCCTACGGAGCAGTGGGGGAACGACCGATCTGGCCTAGCCGCCCGGCCCCGGGCCGGCGGCTAGGATCCGGTCGCCATCGAGGCCGCCACCTTGGCCGCGGCCTCCACCGTCCGGTCGATGTCGGCCGGGGTGTGGGAAAGACTGGGAAACAGGGCCTCGTACGGGCCGGGGGCCAGGGCGATCCCGGCGTTCAGCATCCCGTGGAAAAACTGGGGATACCGGCCGGTATCGGCGGAGGCCCGGGCGTCGTCGTAGTGACGTACCGGGGCGTCGGCGAAGAACAGGCCCACCAGCGGCCCCACCCGGGGGGTCTGGACCGGCAGGCCGGCCGAGCCGATGGCCTCGGCCAGGCCGGTGGCCAGACGGTCGGCGGTGTCGCCGAGCCGGGCGTAGGCGTCGTCGTCGAGGCGTCCCAGTACGGCCAGGCCGGCCGCCGTGGCCAGCGGGTTCCCGGACAGGGTGCCGCCCTGGTAGACGGGCCCGAGGGGGGCAACGTTGGCCATCAGCTCCCGGCTCCCGCCGAAGGCGCCCACCGGGAGGCCACCCCCGATCACCTTGCCGAAGGCCCACAGGTCCGGGGTGACCCCGGACCAGGCGGTGGCCCCACCCCGGCCCAGACGGAACCCGGTGATCACCTCGTCGAAGAACAGCAGGGCCCCGACCCGGTCGCATTCGGCCCGCAGGGCCCGGAGGAAGCCGGGTTCGGGGGCGACCACGCCCATGTTGGCCGCCACCGGCTCCACGGCCAGGACGGCCACGGTCTCGTCAAGCCGGGGCACCGTGTTGTAGGGCACCACGATGGTGTCGGCCACGGCCCGTTCGGTCACCCCGGCCGAGCCGACCAGGCCCTGGTTGGCCACTCCCGAACCCCCGGCCACCAGGAGAGAGTCGACGTGGCCGTGGTAGCAGCCGGCGAACTTGACCACCGTGGACCGGCCGGTGGCCCCCCGGGCCAGGCGGATGGCCGACATGGCGGCCTCCGTGCCCGACGAGGTCATCCGGATCATCTCCAACCCGGGGACCCAGCCGGTGACCAGCTCGGCCAGCTCGGTCTCCCGGGGGGTGGGCGCCCCAAACGTGGTCCCCTCGGCGGCGGCCGCGGCGATGGTAGCCACCACCCGGACGTCGGCGTGACCGAGGATCGACGCCCCGTAGCTCTGGACGTAGTCGAGGTACTCGGTGCCCTCCACATCCCAGACCCGGGACCCCCGGCCCCGGGCCACCACGTAGGGGGTCCCGCCCACCGACAGGAAGGCCCGGACCGGCGAGTTGACCCCGCCCGGCAGGACCCGTTTGGCCCGCGCGTCCCAGGCCCGGTTGGCGGCCTCGGGGGAATGGTCGGTGTCGTAGTCGGTCATGGTCCCTCCGTTCAGCGGCTCAGCCGGGGAGCGACCTCGCCGGCCAGGTAGGTGAGAATGAAATCGGCGCCCGCCCGCTTGATCGAGGTGAGGATCTCGATCGCGGCGATGTCCCCGTCGATCCAACCGTTGGCGGCGGCCGCCTTGAGCATGGCGTACTCCCCGCTCACGTGGTAGGCGGCTAGGGGGACGTCCACCTCGGCCCGGGCCCGGGTGATGATGTCGAGGTAGGCCAGGGCCGGTTTGACCATGACCATGTCGGCACCCTCCCCCAGGTCGAACCGGATCTCCTCCATGGCCTCCCGGACGTTGCGCCAGTCCTGCTGGTAGCCCTTGCGGTCGCCGCCCCCGGCGATGGTCACGTCGACGGCGTCGCGGAACGGGCCGTACAGGGAGCTGGCGTACTTGGCCGCATACGCCAGGATCGACACCCCAGTGTGCTCCTCGGCGTCGAGGGCGTCCCGAATGACCATGACCTGGCCGTCCATCATCCCCGACGGGGCGACGGTATCGGCCCCGGCCTCGGCCTGGGCCAGAGCGGCTTGGGCGTAGAGGTCCAGGGTGGCGTCGTTGTCGACCTCGCCGTCGGGGCCGACGATCCCGCAGTGCCCGTGATCGGTGTACTCGTCGACACACAGGTCGGCCATGAGGACCATCCGGTCGCCGAACTCGGCCCGGCACCGTCGCAAGGCCACCTGGACGATCCCGTCGGGATCCCAGGCCCCGGAACCCTCGGCGTCCTTGTGGAGGGGGACCCCGAACAGCATGACGGCCGGGACGCCCGCCTCGGCCAGCTTGGTCACCTCGGCCAGCAGGGAGTCGACGGTGTGCTGCACCACCCCGGGCAGGGACACGATCGGTTGGGGGACGGAGATGCCCTCCCGCACGAACAGGGGGGCGACGAGATCGTCGGCGGTGAGGGTGGTCTCGGCCACCAAGCGGCGCAGGGCGGGGGTGCGACGCAGCCGGCGGAGTCGGCGTTGGGGGAAGGTCACGGGCGGTCCTCTCTCGAGCGGGTCACGTCAGGGCGGCCACCGTGGCGGTGACCAGCCCGGCCCGGTGGTGGTCGGTGGCCGTGACCACCCGGCGGAGGCCGCGGGCGGCGGCCCGGGCTGCGGTGGTGGGCCCGATACAGACCAGGATCGGCCCGTCGGGCCGGCTCAGGTCGTTGGCGGCCACGGCCAGCAGCCGGTCCAGGACCGACGGGGCGGTGGCGATCACGGCGTCGGCCGCGGCCAGGGCGGCCAGGGCGGCCGGGGGCGGGTCGACGGGCACCATCCGGTAGGCGACCACCCGCTCCACCCGGTAGCCGGCCGCGGTCAGGCCGACGGCGAGGTCGTCGCCGGCCGCCTCGGCCAAGGGGGCCACCACCCGGGCCGAGGCGGCCGGGTCCGGGAAGGCGGCGGCCAGGTCGGCTCCGGTGGCCACCGGGGGGACGAGATCGACGGTCCAACCGGCGGCCCTGGCCGCCGCGGCCGTGGCCGGCCCGACCACGGCCACCCTCGGGCCGGCGGGGCCGAGGACGGACGGATCCAGCAGGGGGGCGACGGCGCCCACCCCGTTGGCCGAGGTCACCACCAGCCATTCCGCTCCGCCCAGACCGGCCAGGGCCCGCCGTAGGGGGCCATCGTCGGCCGGCGGCGCCGGGCGTTGCAGCCCGAGGGCCACCGCGGTCGCCCCGAGGTCGCTGAGCTCGGCCACGATCGCCCGGGCCAGCTCCGGGGGGCGGGCCACAACGACGGTCCGGCCCTCGAGGACGCCGTTGGCCGGACGGATCGACTCAGCCGACGGCATGGGCCGCGGGATCGAGCAGGCGGCCGGCCAGGACCCCGCCCGGATCGGTCTCGGGGGCCCCGGTCACCGACATCCGGCGCAGGGGGCTCCCGTCGTCGAGGGAGAGGACGCCGCTCACGGTGACCACCCCGTCGGGCCCCGGCACGGCGTGGGCCCCCGCCGGGAGGTCGCAGTCGCCGCCCAGACGTTGGAGGAAGCGGCGCTCGGCGGTGACGGTGAGCCGGGCCACCGGATCGTCCAGGGGAGCCAGGAGCTCGACCACCCGGGGATCGTCGGCCCGGCACTCCACGGCCAGTGCCCCTTGCCCCACCTGGGGGACGAAGGCGGCCGGGTCAAGCCGCTCAACGGGCAGGCCGGTGATGGCCAGGCGGTCCAGGGCGGCCCCGGCCATGACCAGGGCGTCGAGCTCGTCGAGCCGGCCGAGCCGGGTGGCGATGTTGCCCCGGAGGCCCACGATCTTCAGGTCCGGCCGGAGGTCCTCCAACAGGACCCGCCGGCGGGCCGAGCCGGTGCCCACGACGGCCCCCTCGGGCAGGTCGTCGAGGGTGGCGCCCACCAGGGCGTCGGCAGCGTCGGCCCGGGCCGGCACGGCCACCAGGCGGAGGGCCTCGGGGGTGTCGGCCTGGAGGTCCTTGGCCGAGTGGACGGCCAGGTCGGCCCGGCCCACCATGACCAGGTCCTGGATCTCCTTGCTGAACGCCCCCTTGCCCCCGATCTCGCTGATCTGGCGGGTCAGGTCACGGTCGGCGGAGGTGTCGGTGGTGACCAGTTCGGTGCCGATCCCGGGGTGGGCGGCCGTGATCAGCCCGGCCACGTGTTCGGCCTGCCAGACGGCGAGCGGGCTTCGGCGGGTGGCGATGCGGAGGATCACGGCTGGTCGAACAGCTCCCGGGCTGCCTCGGCCAACCGTTCCCCCCGGACGGTCCCGGCCGCCTCGCGCAGCACGACGGTGGGGTGGTGGAGGATCTTGGCCACCAGGGTGCGGGACAGGGCCTCCACCACCTCGCGGTCGGCATCGGCCATCCCGACGAGCTTGGCCGCGTACCGGTCGAGTTCGGCGGTGCGGAGGTCGTCGGCCCAGCCGTGGAGCCCGCCGATGAGGGGGGCGACGCTGCGGGCCGAATCGGCCGAGTGGTACCGCTCCAGCTCGGCGGCCACCACTGTCTCCGCCGCGTCGAGGTGGGCCAGGCGGGCCTCGAGGCCCCGGTTGGCGTGGGCCTGGACCGCGTCGAGGCTGAACAGTTCCACCCCAGCCAGTTCCCCGGCCCCCACCGGGAGGTCACGGGGCCGGGCCAGGTCGACCAGGACGACCCGACGCCGGGGGTCGACCGCCCGGGCCAGGGTGTCGAGGTCGATGATCGGGTCAGGGGCACCGGTGGCGCTGATCACCACGTCGACGCTGGCCAGGAGGCCCGGCAGGGCGTCGAGGCCGACGGCCCGACCGGCCAGTTCGGCGGCCACGGTCTCGGCCCGGGCCACGGTGCGGTTGGCGACCACCAGGTCGACCCGGTGGCTCCGGGCCAGGGCGGAGGCCGCTCCGGCCCCGATCTCCCCAGTACCCACCAGGAGCACGGTGGCCCCGTCGAGGGTGGAGCGCCGTTCGACGACCAGATCGACGGTGGCCTGGGACAGGGAGAGGGTGGAACGCCCGATCCCGGTCTCCGTACGCACCCGTTTGCCGGCCTCGACCGCCCGTTTGAACAGGAGGTTGAGCACCGGACCGGTGGTGGCCTCATCGTGGGAGGAGGCCCAGGCCCGACCGATCTGGCCGAGGATCTCGTGTTCCCCGATGACGGCCGAGTCGAGCCCGGCGGTGACCCGGAACAGGTGCCGGACGGCCTCGTCGTGGTAGTGGACGTACAGGTAGGGGTCGAACCGTTCGGGGGCCACGCCGGCCACCAGGGCCAGGGCCTCCCGGACATCACGGAACCCGTCGTGGAACCGTTCGGAGTCGACGTAGACCTCGGTGCGGTTGCAGGTGGCCACCACCACGGCCTCGTTCACCACATCACTGCCCGCCGTCTCGACCAGCAGCTTGGTGACCCCGTCGGCCCCCAACGTCATTCGCTCCAGGAGGTCATCCGGACTGGTGCGGTGGTTGAGGCCTATGGCGACGACGGTCATCGTTGACTCCTGGCCGGGGCCGAGCCAGAGAGATGCCCCGACGGGTTGTGCCACCATGTTCGCCCCGAAGGGGCCCATTTCACGAACCGATCGGTGGTGACCTCCGACCTTACCCGCTGGTTCACGCTTCCTCCTCCACCATGACCTCCGACCGGTGTTCCAGGGGCACCCCGGCCCCACTACTGGCTCCCGTCCCCCTCTGCTGGTAGAAGGAGAGGATCTGGAGCTCGGTGGCGAGATCGACGCGGCGCACCACCACGTGTTGGGGCACGGCGAGCGGCTGCGCGGTGAAGTCCAGGATCGAGCTGATCCCGGCCGCCACCAGGTCGTCGACCACGTCCTGGGCCGCGTCGGCGGGCGTGGACACCACCCCGACCGAGATGTCCAGGCGGGGAACCAGCGCCGGCAAGTCGGTGACATGGTGCACCACCACCCCGCCGATCTCGGTGCCCACCTTGGCCTCATCGACGTCGAACAGGCCACGGACCGGGAACCCGCGGCTGGCCAGACCGTCGTAGTTGGCCAGGGCCCGCCCGAGGTTGCCCACCCCAACCACGGCGACCGGCCACTCCTGGTTGACCCCCAGCTCGACGCTGATCTCGAACACCAGGTACCGGACGTCGTAGCCGACCCCCCGGGTGCCGGTGATGCCCAGCGAGCCGAGGTCGCGCCGGACCGTGGCCGAGTTGACCCGGGCCAGTTCGGCCAGATGGTCCGACGACACGGTGGCCCGACCAGCCGAGGCCAGATCGACCAGGGCGCGCAGGTAGACCGGGAGCCGGCCGACGGTGGCCGCCGAGATCGGACCGGATGGCATCCCTAGCAGGCTACGGGGCGAACGGGCCGGTGTGCACAAGTGCACAAACCCGCCCGGAGGGGCCGACGGCCCCTAGCGCATCTGGAAGAAGAGCTGATAGGCGGTGGCCACCAGCATGGCGGCCAGGAGGAGCCCGAGGATGATGACCGTGGACGGCCTCATCGGGCGGCACCGGGCCGGGTGCCCGCCGGGCCGGCCGAGGTCACGACGCCGTCTCCTCACCCTCGGGGCGGGTGGTCAGGGCCACGGGCACCGGCCGGCTGAGGCGGGCCGGGCGACCCTCCAGCGGGAGGACGGTGATCTGGTCGGCCGGGCCGGCCCCCAGGCGGGCGGCGGCCGAGCTCCGATCGGCCACCACCGCCACCAGGCCGTAGGAGTCGACCAGCACCCCGAGACCACCGTCGGGCACCTCGGCGAACGAGGTGACCCGCAGCGCCGCCCGCTCCTCCTCGCCGAACCGGAGTCCGACCGTCTCGGGCCAGGCGGCCAGGCGGTCCCCCTCCACGTTGAGCTGGAGGTTGCCGAACCGGTCGACCCAGAGGACCTCGGCGGTGATCCCACCGTCCGCGGCGTCCTCGGCCACGGGGAGGATGCCAGGCACGAGCCGGGCCGGATCGACCGGCGTGCCCACCTCGTCGAGGGGCACCCCCCGACACAGGTGGGCGGCCACCGGGGCGAACACGTCCCGGCCGTCGAAGGTGGAGGGCCCGGCCCCGGGCGGTCGTTCCAGCTGGTACTCGGGCCGGTCGAGGACCACGGCGGCGGTGGCTCCACCGACCAGGGCCACGGCCGGGGCGAGCAGGCCGTTGTCCGGGCCGACCAGGATCGACTGGCCGCCGCCCACCTCGATGGCCACCGGTTTGCGGTGGGTGGCCACCCCGGGGTCGACCACGGCCAGGACCACCCCGGGAACCAGGTGGTTGGCCGCCCGGGCCAGGGTCAGACCCCCGGCCCGGACATCGAAGGGGGGAACCTGGTGGGTGATGTCGACCACGGTGACGTCCCGGGCCAGGGAACGGATCACCGAGTGGACGACCCCGACGAACTCGTCGCCGGTGCCGTAGTCGGACAGGAACGAGACGGTGTCGAACCGGAGGCTCATCGGGCCCCCAGCTGGCGTGAACGGTCGGTGGCCGCGTGCACGGCGTCGATCAGGGCGGCCCGGACGCCGTGCTGCTCCAGAGCCCGAAGCCCGGCGGCGGTGGTGCCGGCCGGGGTGGTCACCGCGGCGCGCTGGGCGGCCGGGCTCACCTCGGGGGCCCCGGTGAGCATACGGCCCGCCCCGTAGACGGTCTGCCGGGCCAGGACGGTGGCCACGTCGAGGGGCAGACCGGCCGACACACCGGCGTCGGTCAGGGCCTCGACGATGAGGAACACGTAGGCGGGTCCCGAGCCGGACAGTCCGGTCACCGCGTCGATCTGGGTTTCGTCCACCACCACGGCGGTACCCACCGCGGCCAGCAGGTCCCGGGCCCAGGCCACGTCGTCGGGGCCGGCCGCCCGGCCCCCGGCCACCGCGGCCGCGCCCGCGCCCACCAGGGCGGGGGTGTTGGGCATGGCCCTGATCACCGGCGTGTCGGCGGGGAGCACGGCCTCGATGGCGGCCAAGGTGATGCCGGCGGCCACCGACACCAGCCGCGCCGGATGATCGAGCCCCTCGCACACCGCCACCACATGGTGGGGTTTGACCGCGACCAGGCTGTCGACCCCGGCCCGGGGGGTGTCGGTCACCGTCACCCCCGGCAGATCCCCGGTGAGCCGCCGGCGCTGGGCCTCGGCCAGCTCGACCACGATCACCTGATCGGGCCGGTACCGCTCGGCGGCCAGCAGGCCGCCGACCAGCGCCTGGCCCATCTTCCCGCCGCCGATCACCTGCAACGTCGTCACCGGAGTGAGGCTAGTGGCCTTTCGACCGGCCCCAGTGACCCCCGTCGTCGCCGCGTTCAACCCTCCGTAGGCCCGGACCGGAACCGGGAGGCGAAACCGATCCGGACCGCGGGCAGGAAGTACTGCTCCACCCAGGCGTAGACCGAACCGAGCACCCGGTCGAGCTCCTCGGGGTTGATGAGGGCGTGGGCCAGCCGGCCGGAGATGAACACCGCGTCCTCCTCACCGACGACGAAACCGCCGCCGTACATACCGGCGTTGCGGCGCAGCAAGTGCTCGAACAACTGCTCACGCTGCTCGACCGGTGCCGGCATGAAGTAGGTCTCGTACCGCAGGGTCCGCTGCCGGAGGTGGAAGCGGACGGTGTAGGCGTCCTTGGCCTCCCCGTTCATCCGCACGTACCAGGAGTGGGGACCGTCGACGCCGGCCTCCACCGCGGCCACGGCCGGGTTTCCGGCCAGCTCCCCGGCCAACCAATGGTCGACCACGGTGGCCAGGGCGTCGAGGGCGGGGGGTTCGGCGGGCACGGTCACGGAAGGCTCCGTTCGGAGAGGTGGGCGGGGACGGTCACCGGGGACGGGGCCGGGGCCGGGGCCGGGGCGGGGCGAGGGGCCGCCGGCCCGGTGAGGTCCTGGTAGATCCGGCGGAGGCGGGCGGCGGCGGCCGCCCAGGTGTAGGTGCGGCCCCGGGCCGCGGCCGAGATCGACAGCCGCCGGGCCAGGACGGGATCGTCGAGGATGGTGTCGACCCGGGCGGCGTGGTCGGCCGGGTCCCGGCCCTCCACCAGGTAGCCGGTGTGGCCGTGGTCGACGAGGGTGGTCAGGCCGCCCACGGCCGAGGCGACGGTGGGCACCCCGCAGGCGGCCGCCTCCAGGGCCACCAACCCGAACGACTCGGACCGACTCGGCACCAGGCAGACATCAGCGGCCCGGTAGTACGAGCCGAGCAGGTGGTGGGGCTGGGGGGCCACGAAGTGGACCCGATCGCCGAGCCCGTGGCGGGCGATCAGCTTCTCGACCCGTTCGACCTCGGCGTGACCACCCGTGCCGCTGGCTCCGCCCACGATCCACAGCCGGGCGTCACGGTGGTGGAGGGCGGCCAGGGTCTCCACCGCCACGTCGACCCCCTTGAGGGGCTGGATCCGGCCCACGAACAGCAGGAGAGGCCGGTCGTCGGTCTGGAGGGCCCAGCGGGCCCCGGCCTGGCTGCCCGGGGAGAACAGGGCGTGGTCGACGCCGGGGGGGACGATCTCGATCAGGTTCCGGTCCACGCCGTAGTGCCCCACCAGCTCGTCGGCCTCGGCGGTGCAATTGGCCACCACCACGTCGGAGCCGGCCATGACCGCGGCCTCGGCCCGGACCCGGACCTCCGGTTCCGGCTCCCCCACCTCGGCCTTGACCCGGGCCAGGGTGTGGAAGGTCGACACCAGGGGTGGCCCGAGCCGCTCCTTGAGGAGCTGGCCGGCCACCCCGGACAGCCAGTAGTTGGCGTGGATCACGTCCGGTTCGAACCGCTCGAGGTCGGCCTGGACACCGGCCGTGAACGCCTCGACGTGGGCGGGGAGATCCTCCTTGGCCAGCTCGGCGGGACCGGCCGGCACGTGGACCACCTGGAATCCGGGCTCGACGTCCACCACGGGGTCGAGGTCATCACTCCAGCGGCGCACGTAGACCCGGGTCCCGATGCCGGCCTCGGCCAGGGCCGACGAGAGCTCCCGGACGTAGACGTTCATCCCCCCCGAGTCGCCGGTACCCGGCTGGGCGAGCGGGGACGTGTGGAGCGACAACATGGCCACCCGCCGCATGCCCCCGCCTCCCACGCCGATCAGCCGAGCAACGAGTCGACCGAGGCCTCGCCGTCCCGGTACCGGCGGGCGATCTCGACCTGGATGGAGTCGATCCGATCGTGTAGCTGGCGGCGGGTGTCGGACAGGACGGTCTCGTACGCCCGGAGCCGGTCCAACAGCCGGCGGAGGGCGTCGTCCTCGAGCTGGTCCAGGGAACCGAGCGTCTCGGGGGAAGCGATCGCGTCGACCTCCCCCAGGAGGGTGCCGGCGATGGGGCCCGGGGTGCCGATCCCGACCCGCCGACTGCCGGGGGTGGACGACCGGGTGCCGGTCTCGGCCAGCAGCTCGGGAATGTCGTAGAGCAGGCCGGTGGCGGACGGAGCCGTCTCCTCACCCAGGCCGGACCGGCGCCGGAGCTCGTGCCCGACGATGTCCAGCCGCCCCTGGGCCACCCGGCGGGCCAGGGAGACGTCCCCCTCGGCGTCGCTGCAGGCGGTGCGAATCCGGCGCAGTTCGGGGAGGGGGACGGTGGCCAGTTCCGGGGTCGGATCCAGGCCGAGGAGGGGTTGCAGATCGGCGTGCACGACTCGTCATGCTACCTGCGGGGCGTTCACAGGTGGGTCTGGACGGCCGTGCCCGACAGGAGCAGCATCCAGATCGGGGCCGCCAGCAGGTAGGAATCGAGGCGGCGGAGGGCCGGGGCCCAGGAGGCCCCCCGGGGGAGCAGGGCCGAGGCCAGGATCTGGCCCAGCACACAGCACACCGCCGTCAGGGCGGCGAAGAGGATCACACCCTGGCGCCCGAACAGGGCCGGGCTGATCACCCACAGGGTGAAGCCGACGGCGGCCAGGGAGAAGAACCCGGCCAGGGGGCCCTCCACCCCGTTCGAGGAGCCGGTGCCGATCAGGTAGTCCCCGGTCTCATACGCGCTGACCAGGCCCACCAGCGAGATCAGCGCGACCGGGTTGATCTGGTCGAGCACGATCATCGAGGCACCGGCCAGGGCGGGGAAGATGGCGGCGCGAGCGACCACGCCCACGACCCCACCGGCTGACCAGCCCCGGATCGGGGCCACCACCACCAGCAGCAGGCCCAGGACGAGGGCCAACACGGCCCCCACCACGACACCGGCCGATCCGAGCAGTCCGGCGAACGCGCCGGCCCCGGCGGCGGCCATGGCCGTCCACCGCACGGTGGGTTCCGGCGGGATCCAGGCGTAGGCGGTCTGCAGGCCGGCCAGGGCGGCGACCAGGGAAACCAGGGCGGCCACGGCCAGGGGCGACACCAGGGCCGCCGCCATGATCAGGCCGAACCAGAGGACCCCGACGGTGATGCGAGGGCCATCGATCGGGTACGGGACGGCGTAGCGGCTGTTGCGCCAGCGGGCCTCCCGGAGCTGGGCCTGCCGCTGGATCCGGAGCTGCCGCCGCTGCCGCCGGGTCAGGCTGCCCGGGTCGACGCCCCCGGCCAACGGCAAGGCGACCGCCGGCTGCCCGGCTCCCCCGTCGGTGGGCGCCGGCTCGTCGTAGCCGGCCTGCTCGGGCTCGTGGCCGACCGGCTCGGGGGCGTAGACGGCCTGGTCCCGGGAGACGGGGGCGAGGAACGGCTCGCTGGGTGGAGCGCCGTCGGTCAGATCGATGACCGCGGGCGGCTCGAACGGGGGTTGGTCGGCGGTGGTCGGGTGGGGTTCGGGCGACCGGGGTCGCGGCGGAGGCCCTGCCACCCCATGCTCAGCCACCCCGTGCGGGGCGGCCCCATGCTCAGCCACCCCGTGCGGGGCGGCCCCGTAGTCCGGGTAGGGATCGGCGGGTCGGCTCCAACCGGGGTCGCCGTGGCGGCCCGATCGACCCGGGCTCATCCGCCCGACACCGGAGGCAGCACGGCCACCTCGTCGTCGTCCCCCACCGGGGTGGACCGGTCCGCCGGTTCACCATTCAGCCAGACCTTGGAGCCCTCGACCACCTCGGCGAAGGCCCCGCCGTACCGGTGACAAGCCTCGTCGAGTACCTCACCGACGGTCACGCCGGGCAGTTGGACCCGAGCCGTACCGGCTGCCTCACGTGCCTGGGCGAACAGGCGAAGCGTCACCACGATCCGTAGTGTGCCAGCTATCGGGGCCCGACGCGACGGCGGGACGGGTTGGAGTCGTCGGCGGGGCCGTCGACAGGCCGGTAGCCTCGGGCCGCATGCACCAACCGCCCGGGCCGGACGGGCCACCCCCGGCCGGCCACACCCGCCTGCTCATGGTCCGCCACGGCCAGTCCACCTGGAACGCCCAGGGCCGGTGGCAGGGCCAGGCCGATCCGCCCCTGTCGAGCCACGGCCGCCAACAGGCCGCGGCAGCGGCCGATCGGATCGGGGCCGTGGGTGCCGTGGTGTCCTCACCCCAGATCCGGGCCCTCGAGACGGCCACCACCATCGCCGACGCCATCGGGGTCGGGCCGGTCATCGTGGTGGACGACCTGAGGGAACGCCACGCCGGCGGCTGGTCGGGCCAGACCACCGAGGAGATCGAGGCCGCCCACCCGGGCTGGATCGATTCGGGCCGGCGCCCCGACGATTGGGAACCGGACCAGGTGGTGCAGGAGCGGGCCCTGCGAGCCCTGGCCGCGATCGCCACCGAACTCCCCGGAGAAACCGTGCTGGTGGTGAGCCACGGCGGGGTGATCGGGGCGCTCGAGGACCACCTGGAGGTCCGCCACGGGCGCACCCCCAACCTCCACGGCCGGGTGTTCGACACCGACGGGGAGCGCGTGGTGGCCGGGCGGCGAGTGGAGTTGATCCCACCCGAAATTGGCACCGGCGGCACCCCGGCCCGGGTCTAGGGCTTCGTATCCCCGGAACGGGCCGCGTCCATCCGGGCCAGGGCTGCGTCGATGCCGTCGAGCTCAGCGGCCAGCTCGTCCAGTTGGGCCATCGACACCGGACCGGCCAGGCGTGGGCCCCGATCTTCCGGCAACCGGACGCCGGAACCGTCTCCAGCGGGATCGGGGGCGTCGTCATCTCCCATGACCGGCCACGCTAGCCGACGACGGGATCGCCACCGGCTACGGCGCCGGCGGCACCCCCACTAGGAGGGACGTCAGAATGCCGTCAGTACCGGGCACGATCGTCGTTTCCACTCCGTCAATCTGCCTGGCGCTCCGATTTATCTCGATTTCAGATACCTCTGGTCAACGGCACAGATCTACGCCACTATCAGTGAGCACACCATCCACCCTCAAGGTCCGGTACCGATCAGGGTCCGGGCCTCCCGAGGAAGCCCGAGGAAGGGAGTGCGATGTCGCAACGCACACGTTCGAATCGTCTGCGGAAGCCCGGAGTGGCGTCGGTCCACAAGCCGACCCGATACGCCCGGCAGGTGGAGCACCGAAAGGTCCGGCGAGCCGCCCATGTGGAGCTGGCCACGCTCGATGAGCCCGACAACCTCGCGCTCCCCCGGCCGGTCCACACCTCCCGCAAGGCCGACCCATCGGAGCGGACACCGGCCCCGGTGACCCGCCGCCGGTTCAAGGTCTGGAAGACGAAGGCGTGGAAGCGGCGGAACCTCGTACGGGCCCAGCGGGCCGAGGCCTACAAGTCGGTGGCTTGAGGCGTTTCGGCGCCGAGGTCCGGGCTGGCCAGCACCTCGGCTGACCAGCCCGGACGTCAACCCAGCGGCCGACGGATGAACGTGACCTGCTGGACCGAGCCCGGCTCGGGCACGCTGTAGACGACCTGTTCGTTGCTGGATGCGCCGATGGCCAGGTCCACCAGGACGACGTCGGAGCCATCCGGACGATTCCGGGCCAGCACCACCCGTCGGCCATCGAACGCCAGCGACGAGACGTTCACGCCACCGCCGCCGATCGAGCGGCGGGCGTAGACCACGCCGCTGCGGAGGTCCACCGCCACCAGGTCGGTAGCGATCTCCACTCCGTCGTCACGGAAGCTGACCTCGGTGTACACCGCGGCCCGTCCGTTCGGACTGAGGGCCACGCCGCCGAGCGCGGCGAATCGGGGCATGGCGCACTCCACCGCGGCATTGATGATCGGGCGAACCGCATCACCACTGTCGGTGACGAACTCGAGCGAGCCACAGCCGTCGTCGGTGAGGGCAACCGCGTTCAGCGTTCCCGCCGACGACATCTGGACCACCTGCTGGGCGGGATCGAGCTCCAGCACGGTGGATGTGTCGAGTTCCACCAGACCGACCCGCTCGATCCGATTCCCGCCCGTGAGGACCCGGGCTACCGGTTCACCGTTGGTGAACGACACGTCGAGCAGGCGAGCGGGAGCCGGGGCCACCATCACGGGCTCCGCGCCTTCGGCCGGGTGCCAGACCACCCCGCCGTCCGGCATGGCGTGCTCGACCACGAGACCGCCCAGGAGGTCGTCGAAGGCCCGCACCACCCCGGCGCCGGCCCCGTCGACGGGTACCGCCTCACTCCCCTCCACCAGCATCAGCGCATCCCCGGATACGAAGGCCACCCCCGGCACGTAACCGTCCGGGGCGCGGGGCACGAACGACGACTCGGTGGCCGCGTCGGACGATTCACCCCCCGACGGGGTCCCCGTCTCTCCCTCCTGTGGGGTGGCCCGCACGTCGGTCACCTCGAACGCCGCCGGTTCGGGGACCTCCGAACAACCCGTCGATACGACGAGGAAGACCGCCAACAGCAGCACCGCCATGCGCCGCCGCCGGCGCCCGGCGTGGAGGGGCGAACCAGCCATGTGTCCCCAGTCTGACAGATGACCGGCAACGACACCCCGGACGCGACCAGGGATGATCCACCCGGCCCACGAACGGGGGACGCTCGCCCCGGGCCCGAGAAACCAGGCGGCGACCATCCCCGGCCGCACTAGCCTGTGTGAGCCTCCGTGGCGCAGCCTGGTTAGCGCAGTGGACTTTTAATCCAATGGTCGTGGGTTCGAATCCCACCGGGGGCACACCTCATACACCCGGCGGCTCCTCCCACCTGGGGGGATCCGGGGTTCAGTCGTCGATGTCGACGGCGCCGTGCTCGAGGTAGTCCATGGTTTGGAACGGCTCGATGGCGGCGGTGGTGATACCGGCCAGGTTGGCCACGATCCGCTTCCAGTAGCGGTAGAGCATGGCGCGAGGCACGGCCCACGAACCGGGCCGCTCGGAACGCATCAGGTCGGCGATCAGTACGGCGCACTCGTCGTTGATCACCGAGGTACGGG
>JBKECK010000028.1:0-23006 GCA_047974625.1 Acidimicrobiales bacterium | reverse complement strand
GCGGTGCCCCGACCCGACCCGGTGGCCCCGGCCGCCGCCGAGGTCGCCGCCCTGGCCGATCTGGTCCGGGCGGCCGGCCGTCCGGTGTTCGTGGCCGGGCGGGGCTGCCGGGAGCCCGGCGCCGGCGAGGCGGTAGCCCGGGCGGCCGAGGCGGCCGGGGCCCTCCTGGCCACCTCGGCGGTGGCCAACGGACTGTACGCCGGCCACCCGTGGGGCCTGGGCATCTCCGGGGGGTTCGCCTCACCGCCGGCCGCTGAGCTGATCGCCGGGGCCGACCTGGTGGTGGGCTGGGGCTGTGCCCTGAACATGTGGACCACCCGGCACGGCGCCCTGGTGGCCGCGGCCCGGGTGGCCCAGGTGGATGACCGCCCCGACGCGCTCGGGGCCCAGCGTCCCGTCGACCTGGGCGTGGTCGGTGACGTGACCCTCACCGCGGACGCACTCACCGCCGCCCTGGCCACCCACCCCCGTCCGGGCTCCGGCTACCGCGGGGCCGGCACCGCCGCCGTCCTGGCCGGTGGGATCGGCTGGGCCGATCGACCGGTCGGGACGGGTCCGACGGCGGACCCGGTTCCTCTCCCGGACGGGGCGGATGCACCCGACCGGATCGACCCCGCCGTGCTGTCGGTGGCCCTGGACGGGCTGCTGCCGGCGGAGCGGGTGGTGGCCGTCGACTCCGGCAACTTCATGGGGCACCCCACTGCCTACCTGGGCGTCCCCGACCTCGACGGCTACTGCCTGACCCAGGGCTTCCAGTCGATCGGGCTCGGGCTGGCCACCGCCATCGGGTGCGCCGTTGCCCGCCCGGACCGGTTGCCGGTGGCCGCCGTGGGCGACGGGGGTTTCCTGATGGGGGTGGCCGAGCTGGACACGGTGCGCCGTCTCGGCCTGGCCATGGTCGTCGTGATCTACGACGACGACGCCTACGGGGCCGAGATCCACCACTTCGGTCCCGACCACCACGACCTGGCCACGGTCACCTTCCCCGAGACCGATCTGGCCGCCGTGGCCCGCGGTTTCGGCCTGGAGGCCGTCACGGTCCGCCGGCCTGGGGACCTGGCCCCGCTGCGGGACTGGTTGACGGCATGGCGCCACGGCCGACCCCGCCCCGCCATGGTCATCGACGCCAAGGTCACCCGCGAGGCCGCCTGGTGGCTCGAGGAAGCGTTCCGCGGCCACTGACGAGGCCCGTCCGGGTTGATTCTCCGGCCGTCGGGCGCCGGGCGGGGCCACGGGCCCGTACCCTCGGCCCCGTGGAGCAGCAATACCGCGTCGAACTCGCCGCCGGCCCGGGCCCGGTCTTCGACCTCGTGTCCGATCTGGGCACCTACCCCGGGTGGTTGGACATCGTGGAGAGGGCCGAACCCGCCCCCGCCCTCGACGGCGATCCCGGACCGGCCTGGACGGTGACGCTCCGGGCCCGGGTCGGGGTGCTCTCCCGGTCCAAACGACTCCGCATGGTCCGCTCCTCCCCGGGGTCGGGCCCGCACGACGGCCCCAACCGTCTGTCCGGTGACGGGGCCGGCCCGATCGGGGTGGCCCGCTTCGAGCGGAGGGAGGACGACGGCCGCGACCATTCGGCATGGACCCTGGAGGCCACCGTGGCCCCGGCCGGAAGCGGCAGCACCCTCACGATGGGGCTGACGTACGACGGCCGGCTCTGGACCTCCATGCTGGAACCCGTGCTCCACGCCCAGGTCAACCGGGCCGGTCGAGGCCTGGACGAGCTGGCCGCCGGCCGTTCGTAGCCGGCGGGGTCCAACCCGTCCGGACGACGGAACCGGCCCGGGCCTGCCGTCCCCCTACCCCGGGTGGACCTCGAAGCGATCCGGGTAGAAGGCGACGTAGCCGGCGATGGGGGCCAGGTCGGCCAGGGGCTCCGGGTAGTACCAAACCGAGTTGTCTAGGGCCGGGTCGGGCCGGTCATCCAGGTCCACCCGGTAGTAGCTGGCCCGGCCCTTGATCGGGCAGCTGGTGTGGTGATCGGTGCCGTGCAGGGTGGCCCCGGTCACCGCCTCGGGTGGGAAGTACACCACCGGGGGAAGGGTGCGGTCGCCGTACGTCTCGTGCAACAGCACCGCCCGGTCGGACCGGGCGATCTCCTGCCCCTGGTGGTCGACGACCCAGGTGGTGTCGGACGGTTCGAGCCGGGCGGTGTGGGTCGGGTCGGTCATGCGGCCATTGTGACCCACCCGGCGGGCCCGGACCCCAGCCGGGACCGTCGGCCGGCCCCGCCCGGTCCGTCCCGACGGGTCAGCGCAGCCGGTCGACGAGCCGCCAGGTGCCAGGCAGCAGGAGGGCCACGGCTAGGGCCTTGAGGGTGTCACCAAGGATGAACGGGTAGGCGCCGAGCTCGAGGCCGGTGGCCAGGTCGACGTCCAGGCTGGCCATCAGCCAGGGCACGCCGACGGCGTACACGATGAGGGAGCCGAGGGTGGCGGTGGCCGCGGTGGCCAGGACGGAGCGGTCGGCCCGGCGTCGAGCCAGTGACCCCACCACCACGGCGGCCGGGATGTAGCCCAGGATGTAGCCGAACGAGGCGAAGGCCCAACCCGACGCCTGGTCGGCGAAGATCGGCGCCCCGAGGGCGCCGACCGCCAGGTAGAGCAGGGTGGACGCCCCGGCCCGGACCGGCCCCAGGGTGGCCCCGGTCAACAACACGGCGAAGGTGGCCAGCGACAACGGCACCGGGGTGAACCAGAGGGGGATGGCGATCTGGCCGGCCACGATGAGGAGCACCGTGGCCGTCAGGACTAGGCCGACGTCGCGGACCCGTTGGCCGGGGACGAGGTCGGCCAGAACCGACGGCGGGGCGACCGGCACCGCCGGCCCGCCCACCGTCGCGGCGATGGGGTTCGCCCCCGTGTTCCTGTCCATGATGTCCTCCTTGGTCGTCCCCGGTTCCGTCCGGGGGTAGCTGGTTGTGTTCTCGAATCCGAATTGAACACTGTTCATTGAACACTGTTCAAGTAGTGTGACCTCCGGCATGGGCCAACATGGGACGATGAGCGAGCGGATCACCAGGAACGACGTCGTGGCGGCGGCACGGTCCCTGCTGGAGGCGGGCGGCCTCCACGCCCTGGCCATGCGCCGGATCGCCGACGACCTCGGCGTCCAGCAGAGCGCCCTCTACTGGCATTTCGAGAACAAGCAGGCCCTGCTGGCCGCGGTGGCCGACGAGATCCTGGCCGGCGTGGCCCCCTCCCCCGATCCGGCCTGGGACCGCCGCATCCTCGGTCTCGCCCTGGGCCTGCGGGACCAGCTGCTCCGGTACCCCGATGGGGCCGAGCTGGTGGCCTCCGCGTTCGCCTTCCGGCTCGGCGCCCGGGAGCCGTTCACCCGGTTCGCCGAGGAGTTGTCGGCCGCCGGCCTCGATCCAGACGAGGCCGGCACGGCGGCATCGGTCCTGCTCCACTTCGTGCTCGGGTTCACCACCAACGAGCAGCAGCACCACCAGGCGGCCGAGCTGGGCGCCATCGACGACGAGGACACCGACCCCGGGGGAACGGGCCGCCAGTTCACCCGCGACCGGTTCGAACGGGGAGTCGAGCTGATCCTGGCCGGGATCGAGGCCCAACCCGGCCCCGACCGCTGATCAACCGGCCGTTGACAGGGGCGTGACCCAGCGGCCCGACAGGGGGTGCCGGCCGGTCACGACCGATTCGAGCTCGGTGATGAGCCGGGCGGCCACCGGCCCGGGGGCTTCGAGGGTCCGGCCGTCGAGATTCGCCAGCGGCCGGATGAACCGGGTGGTGGACACCAGCATCAGCTCGGGCGCGGCCGCCACCTCGCTCATGGCGATGTCGCGCACCTCCACCGGGATGCCGCAGTGCTGGGCCGTCTCGAGGACCAGGCGCCGGGTGATCCCGTCGAGCACGATGTCGAGGGGCGGGGCCACCAGGCCCCCGTCGATCACCGTGAGCAAGCTCTGGGTGGTCGATTCGGCCAGCGACCCGTCGGCGGCGGCGAAGATCACCTCGTCGTAGCCGGCCTGCCGGGCGGCCAGCTGGTGGCGGACCGCGGCGGCGTAACCGGCGGCCACCTTCAGCGACGGCGGCAGGATCGAGGCCGGGATCTTCGGCATGGGCGCCGTCGAGACGGTCACCGCCGGGCCGGTCACCACCACCTCGTCGGCGTCCAGGGCCACCACGGTGACGGTGGGGGTCAGCATGGTAGGGACCGGGCCGGCCGGGATCTCGTCCCAGGTGGCCACCAGTTTGACCAGGCCGGCCCCCGGGTTGGCCTCCACCACGGCGGACACGGCCGCTTCGAGGGTGGCCACGTCTACCGCCGGCTCCATCCCCATCAACTCCATCGACCGTTCGAAGCGGGACACGTGAGGCCGCAGGCCGACCGCAGCCGGAGCGCCGTCGACGGTGACCACCCGGAGGACGTCGAACACCAGGGAGCCCCGGTTGGCCGCGTGGGAGAGGACGTGGACGGTGGCTTCGGCGAACGGGGTCAGCTTGCCGTCCCGCCACACCACCCGGTCGGTGAGCACGTCGTCTCCGGCCCGGGTGCGAACGGCCGGGCCGGGGCCCGCGGGGTGGGTGTGGTCCATCGGCACAGAGCGTACCGCTGGCTACCGTGCCCATCATGGCTGAGTTGGTGGCGCTGACCATGGAGGGTGGACCGGCGTTCGTCGACGCGGTGCGTCGGGTGTGGGACGACGGCGACGCCTTCACCCCCGTCGACCCCCGCCTCCCGGAGGCCGAACGAACCGCGGTCCTGGCCGCCGTGGGCCCGACGGCGGTGATCGGTGAGGATGGGGAACGACGCCGGCTCGACCCGGCCGGCTATGGGAGCACCACCCCGTCGGACCCCCTCGAGCCCGGCGATGCGGTGGTGGTGGCCACCAGTGGTACGAGCGGCCACCCGAAGGCGGTGATCCACACCCACGACGGGGTGACCGCCTCGGCCCGGGCCGTCCACCGAGCCCTCGGGGTGGACCCCGCCACCGACCGCTGGCTGGCCTGCCTCCCCCTGGCCCACATCGGCGGCCTGGCCGTGGTCATGCGGTCCCTGGTCACGGGCACGGCGGTGGAGGTCCACCCCCGGTTCGAGGCGGGGGCCACCCTGGACGCGGCCCGCCGGGGGGCCACCCTCGTCTCCCTGGTCACCCGGGCCCTGACCCGGATCCCGGCCGGGGCGTTCCGGACCATCGTGATCGGGGGCGCCGCCCCGCCACCGGACCGCCCGGCCAACGTGGTGGCCACCTACGGTTCGACCGAGACCGGGTCGGGCGTGGTCTACGACCGGCACCCCCTCGACGGGGTCGACCTCGACGTCACCCCCGAAGGGGAGATCCGGGTTCGGGGCCCCATGTTGTTCCGGGCCTACCGCCACGACCCCGACCCCTTCGACCCGGACGGCTGGGTCCGGACCGGCGACATGGGGCGCTGGGGTGACGACGGCCTCATCGAGGTGGACGGCCGGGCCGGTGACGTGATCGTGACCGGCGGGGAGAAGGTGTGGCCGGCCCGGATCGAGACCTTACTGGCCGAGCGAGCCGACGTGGAGGCCGCCGTTCTCATCGGCCGACCCGACCCGGAGTGGGGCCACCGGGTGGTGGCGGTGGTGGTGCCCACAGATCCGGCCGCCCCGCCCGTCCTGGACGACCTCCGGGAGGCGGTGGCCGACCGGTTCGGCCGCTGGGCCGCCCCGAAGGAGCTGGAAATCCGCTCCGCCCTACCCCGCAGCGCCCTGGGCAAGGTTCAGCGGCACCGGCTGGTCCGGGCCGACGGGGACGTCGGGCCGGACCGCCCTCAGCGGTCGGCCAGGGCCTGACGGGCGGACGCCTCGTCGTCGGGGTTGGTGATACCGATCCACTGCTCCGACGAGGGGATGACGGCCACCTGAAGGCGCCCGTCGTCCACCAGTTCGCCGACCACGGTGGGGAGCAGGCTCTCGGCCTTGGGCTCCTCGGCGTGGGCGGCGTAGAACGACTCCCAGGCGGCCATGAACTCGTCCATCACCGAGGGATGGAAGGCCCAGAAGTTCATCGAGACCGGGGTCGACGCCGGGACCACCCGGTCGCCGGCCATGACCCCACCGTCCCCGGTCCGCTGGCAGCCGTCGGTCTCAACGATGCCGGTGAGAACACCGTCCTCGACCTCGGTGACAGCCCGGGTGACCGAGCCCTGGGCGGGCACGGTGTTGCCCAGCTCGAAGGCGACGATGACGGCCTGACCGGGAGCCAGGCCGTCCAGGGCCTCGGCGGCGAGGACGAACGAGCTGGGGCCGTAGTAGTCATCCGCGTTGATCACCGCGAACGGGCCGTCGATCTCGTGGCGGGCGCTGAGCACGGCGTGGAGGGTTCCCCACGGCTTCGCCCGGGCCGGGCCGAAGCTGTCCTGGAGGGCGTAGCGGATACCGTCGGTGCCGTGGCGGGGTTCGATGTGGGCCTTCACGTCGTCGGCGATGTCGCTCCGGACGATCAGGACCACGTCCCCGAAACCGGCCTTGCGGGCGTCGAGGATGGAGAAGTCGATGAAGGCCTCCCCGTCCGGCCCCACCCGGGCCAACTGCTTGACGCCTCCGAAGCGGCTGCCGAGACCGGCGGCCATGATGACCAACGTTGGTTGCACCCGCCCAGGGTGGCGGGGTGAACCCCCGGTTACCAACCGGACGAACCACCCGAGCGGGTCGCCCCGACACTGGCGATCACGACCGCGGCGGTGGCCAGCCACTGGATCGGCGCCAAGAGCTCGCCCAGGATCACCATGGCCACCAGGGCGGCCACCGCCGGTTCCAGGCTCATCAGGACCGAGAACACCGACCGGGGCATCCGTTGGAGGGCGGAGAGCTCGAGGCTGTAGGGGATCACCGAGCTGAGTATCCCGACCCCGATCCCGAGGCCGACAACCCGCGGGGTGACCAGGGACCCCGGGTCGGCGGCGATGGCGAACGGGGCGAGCACCAAGGCGGCCAGGGTGCTGGCCACGGCCAGGCCCTCCCCGCCCGGCCAGGTCCGCCCGAGGCGGGGCCCGAGCAGGATGTAGGTGGCCCACCCGCAGGCGGCCACGAGGGCGAAACCGACCCCGGCCAGGGTGACCTCACCGGGGTCGAGGCCGAGGGCGGCCACCCCGGCCGCGGCCAGGGCCGCCCATAGCAGGTCCCGTCGGCGGCGGGACACGGCCACGGTCACGGCCAGTGGGCCGAGGAACTCGATGGTCACCGCGGTGCCGAGCGGGATCCGGGCCAGGGACTGGTAGATCGACCAGTTCATGAGCCCGAGGCCGAGGGCGAAGCCGGCCACCACCACCCAGTCGTGCCGGGTCCGACCCCGGACCCGGGGCCGGACGACCGCCCCGACCAGGACGGCGGTGGTGGTGAGGCGCAGCCAGACGATCGTGGTCGGTGAGGCCGCGGTCGGCGAGGAGGGGGCGAAGAGACCCTTGGCCACCGCGGCCCCCACCTGGACTGACACGATACCGCCGACCACCAGCCACAGCGGGGAGACCGCTTCGAGCCGGCGACCGCCGGCCCGGTTCACCGGTGGAGCTGGGCGTCGTGTTGCCGGGCCCGGGCCCGGACGGTGTGGACGCTGTCGCCCGAGAGGACGGCGGCCCGGCCGAGCAGCCGTCCGTGCTGCCAGTTGGACAGGCCCAGTTCGGGACGGTCGAAGGCGAACTGGCCGTCGACCCAGCGGGTGAAGCCGTCGCCGACGAACGGGGCGTCGAGCCGGGCCCAGGCCCGGTCCGCCTCGGCCTCGTCGTCGGTGATCACACTGACCGCGAACCGGGGCGACCACCGGTTGAACCGCTCCACCGCGTCGTCGAGGTCGTCGACCAGGGTGAGGGTGATCTCGGGCGAGTTCTCCCACTCCCATTCGTGACCGAGCCGGTCGGCGGTGATCGTCTCGGCCCGGGCCTCGACCCGGGGGCCATCGGGCCGGGCGATCTCGACCTCGACGCCCAGCCAACCCTCGGGCAGGTGGGGGGCGACATCGTCGGTGACGTGGAGCTTGGGTTCGGCCCCCCGCCGCTGGGCCGCCCCGGTAAGGGCGTCGAGGACGACGGGCACGAGCTCGGCGGCCCGGGACCGCAGCACACAGCAGGTGTTGAGGGTGTTGCACACCTTGCGGTCGAGGGAGGTGCGGACCACGGCCGACAGCCGGGCCGGGTCGCAGGCCTCCCCGGTGATGATCCAGGCCCCGCCGGTGCCGTGCAGGCTCACCGGGGTGCCGACCTGGCGGGCCACGGCGCCGAGCTGCTCCACGGTGGGTCCGCTGCCCCGGGCCACGGCGAGGGCCAGGTACGGGTTGGAGAACATGGCCCAACCGGCGGCGTGGGCGGGGCTGTCCACCAGGGAGGCCGTCCCGGGGGGCAGCCCGGCCGCGGCCAGGGCCGGATCGAGGGCGTGTTCCACGATGGCCCGGGCGGTGCCGAGGGCATCGGAGCCGATCCGGAACACCACCGTGTTACCGGAACGCACTACCCCGCAGGCGTCAGCGAAGACGTTGGGGCGGCCCTCGAACACGAAGCCGACCACCCCGAGCCCGGACCGGCGCCGTTCGACCAGCCAGCCGTCGTGGGGGGTGGTGTCGATCACGGCGTCCCGCCCGGAGGGGGCGTCCCGCCACAGGCGCAGTCCGGCGATCATGTCCGACCGCATCCCGGCCCCGAGCTCGAGGCGGGTGGTGGACCGGCCCCGCTCGACGGCCCGAACCACGTCGTCCCGGTTGGCCCGGGCGATGGGGGCAAACCGGTCGTCGTCAGCCAGGTGCCGGGCGAACAACTCGAAGAACTCGGAGACGGCCCCGTCGTCGACGGCGCCGAGCCGGTCGAAGGCGGCCCGGGCCCGTCCCACGGCGCTGGAGGCGATGGCCCACTCCCGGGCCGGGATGTGGAGCAGGTCACCGGTCGATTCGACCACCACCAGGCGGTCGCCAACCGTGAACCGTCGGGCCAGCTCCTCGTCGACCCGGACGAGCCGGTTACCGCCGAACACGATGGGCTGACCCGGCTCCAGCTTCTCCAGATCCTCGGTCACCGCCATAGGAGGCTAGCAGGACGCCGAAAAAGGCTGACCCCCACCCGAACGCCCGGGTGAAACCCCTGGTAGGGAGGGTTGTCGGGCCCCCGGACAGGTGGATCTCCTGCATCCGGCCGGCGACGGACCGGGGGCCGGGCACCCCCTTAGTCGCCGACCAGGGGGACGAACCGGACCGGGCCGAGGGCGGTGCGCTCCACGGTGTCCCCGGCGCGCTCGAGCCGCCAGAGGCGCTGCACCTGGCGAGGTCGGCCCAGGGGGATGACCAGGCGGCCGCCTTCGGCGAGCTGGTCGATGAGCCGGGGCGGCACCCGGCGGGGGGCGGCGGTCACCACGATGGCGTCGTAAGGGGCTTCGGCCGGCCAACCCGCGGTCCCGTCGCCCACCACCACCTCCACATTGTGGCAACCGGCCGCGCCCAGGTTACGGGCCGCGGCCTCGGCCAGGTCCGGGTCGCGCTCGACGGTGATGACGCGGCGGGCCAGGGCGGCGAGCACGGCGGCCCCGTAGCCCGAGCCGGCCCCGATCTCCACCAGGACGTCTTCGGGTCCAGGACGGGCGGCGGTCGCCATGATGGCCACCATGAACGGCTGGCTGATCGTCTGGCCCGAACCGATGGGCAACGCCCGGTCGCTGTAGGCGTCGTGGACGAGATCGGGGGGTACGAAGTGGTGCCGTTCGATCGCCGCCATGGCCGCCAGGACCCGACCGTTGCGGATCCCCCGGGCCGCGATCGTCCGGATCATCTCGGCCCGTCGGCGGACGAACAGCTGGGGTGCCTCCGCATCGTCGGGCGACCGGAACTCGTGAACACCCATGACCTCGACCCCCGATGGTAGTACGTCCCCTCCGGGCTGACCCGGTGGACTCCCACCCACCCGGCCGCCGCGGCCATGATGGACGGTCATGCCGCACGGTCGGTTCGCGCCGAGCCCGACGGGGCGCCTGCATCTCGGAAACCTCCGGACCGCGCTGGCGGCGTGGTTGTTCGCCCGCCACGACGGTGGCCGGTTCGTGCTCCGGTTCGACGATCTGGATCTCGGCGCGGTGCGGGGCGAGCACTATCGCACCCAGCCGGACGACCTGGCCGCCCTCGGGTTGAACTGGGACGGTGAACCGCGCCGCCAGCGCGACCGGATCGACCGCTACCGCACCGTGATCGACCGGTTGGTGGCCGACAGTGCCCTCTACCCCTGCTACTGCACCCGGCGGGAGATCCGCGAGGCGGCCATGGCCCCAAACTCGCCGGTGGCCGGCCACGCCTATCCGGGCACCTGCCGGGACCTGGACCGGGCCGGCCGGGCCCGCCGGGAGGCGACCGGCCGCACCCCGGCCTGGCGATTCCGTTGCGGCGACCGGATCGGTGGACGCGAGGTCGGTTTCACCGACCGGATCGCCGGACCGGTCTGTTTCCCGGTGGACGACTTCGTCGTGGCCCGCAACGACGGCACCCCGGCGTACCACCTGGTCACGGTGGTCGATGACGCGGACGACGGGACCCGCCTGGTGGTCAGGGCCGACGATCTGCTCGAGTCGACGGCCCGTCAGCTCGCCCTCAGCCACCATCTCGGCTTGCCGGTACCCGATCACGCCCACGTCCCCCTGGTCCTCGGTCCGGGCCGTCGGCGCCTGGCCAAGCGGGACGGCGCCGTGACCCTGCCCGACCGCCTGTCCCGGGGTGAGGGGGTCGCGGACGTGCTCGGCTTCCTGGCCTCCAGCCTGGGCCAGTGGCCGGCGGACACCCCGGCAACCGCGACGGAGGTGCTGGCCCGGTTCGACCCGGCGCTCCTGCCCCGCTCCCCCCTCGTGCTCGGCCGAGCCGTCACCTGACCGACCCGGATCAGTCAGGTCGGACGGTCGGTCAAACGGTCAAACGGATCAGACGGGTCAGACGGGTCAGACGGGTCAGACGGTCAAAACAGCAACTGGGACACGGCGTGGATGACCAGGCCGGCGAGGCCGCCGACCACGGTGCCGTTGATGCGGATGAACTGGAGGTCCCGGCCCACCTGGAGCTCGATGCGTTGGGAGGTCTCCACGGTGTCCCAGCGCTGGACGGTGGTGGCGATCAGGTCGGCCACCTCGGAGCGGAACTGCTCGGCCACGTAGGCGGTGGCGTCGATGATCCAGTGGTCGATCCGGGCCTGGAGGGCGGGATCGGCGCTGATGGCCCGACCGGCGTCGACGAGGCCGGCCTCCAGCCGGGTGCGCAGCTCGGAATCTGGGTTCTCGGTCGCCTCGATCAGGCCCTGCTTGATCCGGCTCCACAGGGTGGCCGACCAGGCCCGGACCTCGGGGTGGGCCAGGACCTCCTCGATCAGCGCCTCCCCCCTGGCCTGCATCTCCGGGCTGTCGCGCAGCTGCTCGGCCAGCCGGGCGGCCCGGACGTCCACGTCCAGCCGCATCGGATGGTTCCGGTCGGCGGCCAGGTCGGAGAGGAAGGCCTGGACGGCGGTGTAGATCTTGTCGAACACCACGTCGTCGATCGGTTCGGGCACCCACCAGGGCGACTCCTGGTTGAGCCGCTCCCGGAAGCCGGCCTGGTTCTCCTCGACGAACCGGCTCAGGCCCCGCAGGGTGCTCTCCAGCAGCACCTGGTGGTGGTCGCCGACGATGGCCGCGTCGACCACCTGGCCCATCAGGGGCGCCACCGGCAGTTCGCGGATCCGACGGGTCAGGGTCTGCTCGATGCCGCCCTGGACGACGTCGTCCTGCAACACCTCGGTCACACCGCGCACCACCGCGGCGCTCTGGGCCGAGACGGTGGCTGCGTTGGCCGGGACCGACAACCCCGCCCCCACCCGCCCGGCGAGATGGGCGTCCTCCAGCCGTTCGGTGATGATCTCGGAGGTGAGGAAGTTGTCGCGAACGAAACCACCCAGCGTGGCCCCGATCTGGTCCTTGCGGGTCTGGATGATGGCGGTGTGGGGGATCGGCAGGCCGAGGGGACGTCGGAACAGGGCCGTCACCGCGAACCAGTCGGCCAGAGCCCCGACCATGGCCGCCTCGGCGAACGCCCGCACGTACCCGACCCAGCCGCCGTCGTCGCCGGCCAGGAAGGTGAGGGCGAATACCACGGCGGCCGCCACCAGCAGGCCGGCGGCGATCAGCTTCATCCGGCGCAGATCGGCCTGGCGGGTCCGGTCCATGGGAGCGTTGAGGGTAGGGGTGAGTTCCACCGCCCACCAGGATGCCCTGGCCCGGGCCGGGTTCCGGCTTCGGCTGGCCCATGAGCCTGACCGGGCGCCGGGCGGGTTCTAGCATCCCAGGATCGTCGAACCTTCCACCCCCGCCCCGGCCGCCCCGTCGTCGGAGCCGCACCGCCCCTGGTGGCGCTCCCCGGTGGTGCGGGTGGTCGCCGGCCTGGCGGTGACGGTTGCCGCGTTCGCCTGGGCCCTCCCGTCGTTCGCCTCCTACGCCAACGTCGGCCAAGCCCTGGGACGGATCACCCCGTGGGGGTTCGTGGCCCTCGCCGTGGCCGGCGCGGCCAACCTGACCCTCCCGGCGGTCGCCCAGGCGGTGGCCGTCCCCGGCTTGCGGCGCCGTGACGCCCTGCTGTCGGACTGGACCACCTCGGCGATCAGCAACCTCATCCCGGGCGGCGGGGCGATCGCCATCGGGATCACCTGGACGATGTACCGGTCGTGGTCGGTGCCCCGGACCGCCATCACCCGGGCCGTGGTGGTGACCGGCGTGTTCGACGTGCTGATCAAACTGGTCGCCCCCCTCGCCGGGGTCGTGTGGTTGGCCACCGAACGGCCGGTCGGTCCGGGCCTGGTCCAGGCCACCGTCATCGGCCTGGTCCTGTTCGTGGGGGGCGTCGGACTGGGGGTCGTGGTCCTGGCCGGTCCGCTCCCGGCCCGCTGGGTCGGCCACCTTCTCGACCGGCTCCCCCTGATCGGCAACGGCTGGCCCGACCGCATCGCGGTGTTGCGGACCGCCACCATCGAGCTGTTGCACGAGCGGGGGATCCGGCTGACCGTGTGGACCGCGGCCGGTCACCTCAGCCTGTACCTCCTGCTCCTGGTGTGCCTGCGGGCTGTGGGCGTCGGGGCCGACGAGATCACGGCCGCCGGGGTGTTCGCCGCCCTCGCCTTCGGCCGGTTGGTGGCCGTCATCCCGGTGACCCCCGGCGGGTTGGGGGTGATGGAGCTGGGCCTGACCTCGGCCCTCGACGCCGTCGGTACCGCCGACAAGCCGTCGGTGCTGGCGGCGGTACTGGTGTTCCGGGCCGTCACCTTCATCGGACCGATGCCCCTCGGGCTGATCAGCTGGCTGATCTGGTCGATAACCGCCCGCCACCACCCGGACCCCGCCCCGGACGACGCCGCCCACGACAACGGGAACGGCACCGACGGGCCGCCGGGGGCCGGTCGGTCACGGGCGTGACGGCGGGGGACCCCGGCGACCATGCTGGGGCGATGGCCAACGACCAGGACCCGACCACCATCATCGTCGACGTCGACGGGGGCATCGCCACCGTGACCCTGAACCGTCCCGAACGGCTCAATGGGATCACCAACACGATGATGATCGAACTCCACCGGGCGCTCGTGACCCTGGCGCAGGAGCCCGACGTGCGGGTGCTGGTGCTGACCGGCGCCGGATCGGGCTTCTGCCCCGGGGCCGACCTCAAGCACTACAGCGACGGCGAGGCCGACCGGCCGTTGCCGGCCGAGACGTTCGACATCACCCTGCTGCTCCACGAGATGCCGGCGGTGACCGTCGCCGCGGTGAACGGGGCTTGCGCCGGGGCCGGGCTCGGTTGGGCCGCCGCCTGCGATCTCCGGGTGGCCGCGGAGCGGGCCCGGTTCTCCACCGCCTTCATCGACGTGGCCGTGGCCGGCGACATGGCCGGCCCATGGACCCTGCCCCGGATCCTGGGCGCGGCCAAGGCCCGGGAGCTCTACTTCCTGCCCGAGAAGTTCGACGCCGCCGAGGCCCAGCGGATCGGCCTGGTGTCGCGGGTGTTCCCCGACGGGGAGTTCGCGGCCGGGGCCCGGGAACTGGCCGAGCGACTGGCCGCCAAGGCCCCCCTCGCCCTTCGGGGCATGAAGGCCAACTTCGTGGCCGCGGAACGGACCGGCCTGGCCGACTTCATCGCCCTGGAGACGGAGCGACACCAGCGGATCACGGCCAGCGACGACTGTCGGGAGGCGTTCTCGGCCTTCGTCGAGAAGCGGGTCCCCACCTTCACCGGCCGGTAGCCGACCCCGGCCCACGACGGGTACCGGGAGCCGGGGGCCGGTCAGACCAGGGTCATCCGCATCCCGCACAGGGTCACCGTGCGACCGTCGACGGGTACGCCGGCCCCGGCGGCCGCGGCGAGCACCGCGTCGGCGTCGGTGGCCCGCAGGCTGATGCCGCCCAGGCCCTCGCCCCGGCCGTCGGTGGCGGGCACGAAGCGGACCTCGGCGTTGTCGAGCGGCATGGCCAGGGTGCCGTCGGCGAGCGAATCCACCGTGATCTCGGCGATGTCCCCCCAGGTCCTGGCCACCTGGGCCGGATCATCGGCCTGGATCTCGGCCGCCACGATGGCGTCCACCCGGTCGGTGCGTCGGGCCGACTCCCAGCCGGTGTTCCCGGCCGGTTCCCAGGGCCCGTCCACGTCGTGGGCCCGGTCGCCGAGCTGTTCGTCGATCTCGAAGAACGAGCCTCCGGTGTCCTTGGGGTGGAGCTGCATGCAGATGTAGTCGCCCCGCTCGAAGCTGAACACCTCGCGGATCCCGAGCTCCTTGACCCGGGCCCGGCGGGGCGGGTGGGTGTCGCACTGGGTGATCACCATGTAGCCCCCGTCGCCCCGCCGTCGCTCCAGGTAGCGGCCGGCCGTGGTGCCCTCTGAGACGGGCGCCACCACCTCGAGGAACTGGTTCCCCACCGGCAACAGGGCGTTCTCCAGGCCGAACTGGGCCACGCCCTTATCCCGGAAGCACACCTCCAACCCCAGGACCTGCCGGAACTGCTCCAGCACCGGCTCCAGTTCCTCAGCCACCAGGGCGATCTGCCGTAGACGCAACCACATCGAACCCATCCCCTCTCGTTCCTCGTTCGATCCGTCCGGAGGTTTCCGCTCTAGCCGCCACCGGTCCGACGAAGCCGAACCTAGCCGTCGGGACCGGCGGTGTCCGATCCGATGGTCGGTCGTTGACCAGTAGCATCGGCTCCCGATGGTGCCTGACTCCCTCCTCGCCCGGCGGCACGGCAGCTGATGCGCTTCACGGCCCGCACCACCGGCCTCCTCCCCTCCCCCATCGCCGAGGCCCACGCCCTGGTCCCGCTCCGGTCGGGGAAACGGAGCCTGCTCGACCTGTCCCAGGCCGCCCCCAGCTATCCGCCGGCCCCGGTGGTGGCGGAGCGGGTGGCCGACATCGCCCACACCGCCGACGGCGGCCGCTACGCGCCCCCGCCGGGCCTGCCCTCGCTCGACGACGCGTTCGCGGCCGAGATCTCCGCCGCCTACCGGACCTCCGTCGGCCCGGACCACGTCCTGCCCACCGGCGGCTGCAACCAGGCGTTCTGCGTGGTCACCTCGGCCCTGACCGAACCGGGCGACGAGGTCATCGTGCCGGTGCCGTTCTACTTCAACCACGACATGTGGCTCCGCCTCGACGGGGTCACCCCCGTCTACCTCCATCCTCCGCCCGGGGCGGCCGGTGACGGGCTCGTCCCCGATCCCGACCGCGCCGAGGCCCTGATCACCGGGCGGACCCGGGCCATCGTGCTCGTTACCCCCGGCAATCCGACCGGCGTGACCATCCCTCCCGGGGTGATCGACCGCTTCTGCGACCTGGCCGAGGCCAACGACCTGGCCCTGATCATCGACGAGACCTACCGGAACTTCCGGCCCGCCACCGATCCCCCACACCGGCTGTTCAACCGCCCGCGGTGGACCCACACGGCGATCAGCCTGCACAGCTTCTCGAAGGACCTGGCCATCCCCGGCTACCGGATGGGGGGCGTCGTGGCCGGTCCGGCCGTGATCCAGGAGGTGATGAAACTGGTGGACTGCGTCCAGATCAGCGCCCCCCGGATCGGCCAGGAGGCGGTGGTGGCGGGCCTGTTGTGGACCGACCGCTGGCGTCGTACCCAACGGGCCCGGGTGGCGGCGCGGGTGGCCGCGTTCGAGTCGGCGATGGCCGACCGGCCCGGTGGGTTCGAACTGGTGTCGGCGGGCGCCTTCTTCGGCTGGGTGCGGCACCCGTTCGACGGCACCCCGAGCCCGAAGGTGGTGGAACGCCTCGTCCTCGACTTCGACGTACTGGCCATCCCCGGCACCGCCTTCACGCCCGACGACGAGGGCCTGCTCCGGTTCAGTGTCGCCAATCTCGAGCCGGACGAGCTGGCCGAGCTCACGGTGCGCCTCACCGGGGCGGGTTGAGGGCCCGATGGCCCGGTCCCGGCCCCGGTTCGTGCCGCTGCTGCGCCGCCTGGGCGTCACCCATCCCTCCCTGGACGCCCCGGGTGAGGCCATCGCCGGGGGCCGGGTGAAGGTGGACGGTGCCGTGGTCACCAACCCGGCGGCCCGGGTCCGGGCCGACGCCGCGGTGACGGTGGCCGAGGTGGGCCCCCTCCAGGGGTCCCGGAAACTGGCCGCCGCCCTCGACCACTTCGGGGTGGCGGTGGCCGGCCGGGTCTGCGTCGATGTCGGGGCGTGCACGGGCGGGTTCACCTCCATCCTGGTGGAGGCCGGCGCGGCCACCGTGTACGCGGTGGAGGCCGGGTTCGGCCAGCTGCTGGGATCGCTCCGCCAGCACCCGCGGGTGGTCAACCTGGAACGGACCAACCTGGGGTCGCTCACCCCGGTTCTGATCCCCGAAGCAGTCGATCTGGTCGTGATGGACCTGTCGTACCTGGCCGTGGCCGACGCCGTCGGCCAGCTGGAGACGATCGACATCGCCCCCGACGCCGATCTGATCGCCCTGGTAAAACCGATGTACGAGCTGCGCATGGCTGAGCTCCCCACCGACCCGGCCGACCTGGAACGGGCCGTGACCGCCGCCCGGGCCGGGGTGGACCGGGGGCCGTGGGTCACCGCCGGGGTAGCGGCCTCCCCGGTCCGGGGAGGCCGCGGCGCCGTCGAGTTCCTGCTCCACGCCCGGCGGTCGGCGTGACCCGCCGACGCCTCGACCGGGAACTGGTCCGCCGAGGCCTGGCCGCCTCCGCGGAGGAGGCGGCCGAGCTGGTGGCCGCCGGCCGGGTCACGGTGGGGGGCGCCCCGGCCGTCACGGTCACCCGCCAGGTCGACGGGGCGGAAGCCGTGGCCGTACGGGCCGGGGAACCGGCGTTCGTAACCCGGTCCGGGGCCAAACTGGCCGGGGCCCTGGACGCCTTCGGCCTCGACCCGTCGGGCCGGCGGTGCCTGGACGCCGGCGCGTCCGGGGGTGGCTTCACCGACTGCCTCCTCCAACGGGGCGCCGCCGCCGTGACCGCGGTGGACGTGGGTTACGGCCTGCTGCACGACCGGATCCGGCGGGACCCCCGGGTCACGGTGGTGGAACGCACGAACGTTCGGCGGCTCCAGGCCGGCGACCTGGGGTTACCCTTCGACGCCGTGGTGGCCGACCTCTCGTTCATCTCGTTGCGGACCGTGGCCCCGAACCTGCTGGGCCAGGCCCGGCCGGGGGCGTCCCTGGTGCTGCTGGTGAAACCCCAGTTCGAGGCCACCCGGGAGGAGGCCGACGCCGGGGCCGGCGTCATCACCGACCGGGCTGTGCACGCCCGGGTCCTGGGCGAGGTGATCACCGCCCTCGGCGACGCCGGAGCGGAACCGGTCGGCCTCGCCCCCTCGGTGTTGACCGGCGGTGGCGGCAACCTCGAGTACGTGCTCCACGCCCGCCGGACCCCAAGCCCCGACCCAGGCCCCGACCCAGGCCCCGAAACCCGGGTGGACGCCGGCGAGCTGATCGCCCGGGCCGTCGCCGCCGGCGCCCGACCCGGCGACCCCAACGGTGGCGGCGCCACCCACGACCGTCCGTGACCCCGGCCCGACCTCCAGGTTCCGACCCCCACCCGTCGGCGGTCCGTCCGGTCCGGCGCGCCCAGCCGACGGTGCCATCGACGGTGCTCTTGGCGGTGCTCTTGGCGGTGGGGTGCGGTCTGCTGGCCGCGGCCTGTGGATCGGCCACCGGGGGGGAGGGCACCGACCCCGGGCCCTACACGGTCACCAACCTGGTGGTGGGGGGTCAGGTCGTCGAGCCGGTCACGGCCCGGGTCGAGATCGACCGTACCTTCGGGGACCTGACGATCGACACCGACTGTGGCACCACCCTCGGAGCGGTCGCCCTGCGCCACGACGGCCGAGCCGCGGTGTCCCTCCCCGGCGGGAGTGTCCGCCCGTGCGAACCCGCCACCCGAACCGGGGTGGACACCCTGGTGGCCGCCCTGGAACGCACTTCCGCCTGGTCGGAGTCGGCGTCGGCCATCGTGTTCAGCAACGACGACCACGACGTCGTTACCATACGACGATGATGGCCGCCGCGCAGTACCACCTCGGATTCGGGCCGGACGACCTGGGTGACGAGCCGCCGACGGTGGCCCTGGTGTCCGGGGACCCGGAACGGACCGACCAGATCGCCGAACGTCACCTGGACGGGGCGGTCCCCCTGTCCCGCCGTCGCGGCCTCCACTCATGGCGGGGCCGCCACGAGGGCCGGCCCCTCCTGGCCGCCACCTCGGGCATGGGCGCCCCGAGCCTGTCGATCGTGGTCAACGAACTGGTTCAGCTCGGGGTCACCACCATCATCCGGGTGGGGACCAGCGGCGGGATCCAGCCCCACGTGGAGGGGGGCGACCTGGTGATCACCTCCGGGGCCCTCACCCGGCAGGGCGCCGCCCGGGACATCGCCCCGTCCGGCTACCCGGCGGTGGCCGACCCATTCCTCGTGGTGGCCCTGGCCGAGGCGGCCCGGGACCTGGGCCTGCGCCACCATGTGGGCATCACGGCCAGCGTGGACACGTTCTACGAGGGGCAGGGTCGGGTGGGTGGGGCCAACCCCCACCTGCTGCCACACCTCGCCGGGTTGGTCGACGTCTACCGGCACCTCAACGTGCTCAACTTCGAGATGGAGGCCGGGACCCTGCTCACCATGGCCGGCGCCTACGGGTTCCGGGCCGCCTGCGTGTGCGCCGTGATCGCCAGCCGTGCCGCGTCGGAAGAGGTCGACACCGACGTCAAAGCCGACGGGGTGGACGCGGCGGTCCGGGTCGCCCTGGCCGCCGCCGAGCGGGCCGCCCGGGCCGGGATCTGATCGGCCGGGCCGCGGCTCAGGACGATTGGACCCGCCGGTCGCCCGGTCCGGGAGATCGGTTGGATGGGCCGACCGGCTCGTCGGCCGGTCGGGCCCGGGCCTCCACATGGAGGCCGCCGTGGCGGAAGCCGAGCACCGGGCGGACGCGGTCGTCGGCGGCCGAGGCGAGGCGCCGGTCGGGGCCGATGACCACCAGACCCCACTCCGGCAGCCGCTCCCGGGTCACCGCTCCGAGGCGGCGGTAGAGCCCAGTGAGGCGGGCCCGGTCGGCCGGGGAGCCGGATCCTGCCGACCGGCGGCCGAGACGGCGGCCGTACGGGGGGTTGGTGACCACCAGCCCGGGGCCGGGCCGGGCCCGCAGGTGGGCGACGACCCGGGTGTCCACCTCCACCAGGGCGTCGACCCCGGCCCGTTCGGCGTTGGCGGTGATGATGGCGGTGGCCTCCTGGTCCCGGTCGGCCATGACGATGCGGGCGGCACCGGCCGGGCCCGGGCCGGTGAACGGCCGGGCGGGGACGCCGGCGGTGACGCTGGCCCAGGTGCCGGGCTGGAACGACGGCCAGGCCTGGAAGGCGAAGGGGCGGTCACCGCCTGGGGGGAGGCCGGCGGCCATGAGGGCGGCCTCGATGCCGATCGTCCCACTACCGGCGAACGGGTCGACCAGGCCGGAGTCTGGCGCCCAGCCGGCGGCCATGAGCACGGCCGCGGCCATGGTGGGTCGTAGGGGGGCCGGGCCGGTGGCGGTTCGCCAGGCCCGCCGGTGCAGGGACTCGCCGGACGCGTCGGCCGAGATGGTGACGGTGTTACGGTGGATGCGGACCACGAACACCTGCTCCGGTTCGTCGACGGCGGGCGGGGCGACCACCTGGTGGAGGCGCTGGGCCACGGCGTCGGTGTGGTAGAGCTTCGAGTCGGTGCTGGTGACCCGGAACCGGGGCGCCGTCTCGTCGGCCAGGAACGGGCCCCAGTCCACCTCGGCGGCCCGCTCCTGGAGGCGGGCGAAGTCGGTGGCTCGGAAGGTGGCCAGGCGGACCAGGATCCGGGTGGCGGTGCGGAGCCATAGGTTGGCGGCGTAGAGCTGCCGGTCGGTGGCGGTGAAGGCCAGGGTGCCCGGACCGGCCGGACGGGGCCGGACGCCGAGGGTCCGCAGCTCGGCCGCGGTCTGCTCCTCCAGGCCTGGGGTGCTCACGGCGGCCGCGTCGTGAGCACGGCCGGAACCGCCGCTGGGTTTGGGTGCCATGATGCTTCGGAGCCTATTGGCGGGACGACGATTGGTGATGCGCTGAACCCCGGACGGCCGGCCGGGCGGGCCACAATGGCGGTATGGAGCTCTTCGAGGTCGAAACCAAGCAGACGATGAGTCGGGAGGAGGCAGCGGCCAGACTGCGACAGCTGGCCGACTCCCTTGAACGTCACAACGAGATCGAGTTCTCACTGGGGGGAATCCCCACCCACCTCAAGGTACCCGACCAGGTGACGCTGGAGTTCGAGATCGAGGTCGGCGACGAGAGCGGTATCGAGGTGGAGATCAGCTGGTGAACCCGACCGCGTCGGCGGCCGGCGTGCCATGCTGGGGACCGTGATCCTCTACTGGCTCGTCACCGGCCTCCTGGCCGGCATGATCGCCCGTCTCCTCACCCCGGGACGAGCCCGGCTCGGCTGTTTCGGCACCAGTTTCCTCGGCATCCTCGGTTCGATCGTGGGGGGAACGGTAGGCAACCTGCTGGCCGGGTTCCGGTTCGAGGTCGAACCGTCCGGGTTCATCGGCTCGGTGCTGGGCGCGATGCTGCTGCTGATCCTGGCCCGGGTGTTCGGCTGGGGTCAGCCTCCGGCCCGGTTCGAGGACGATCTGGACGTCCGACGACGTCGCTGACCCGGGCCGCGGCCCGCGTCAGGCGGCTGCGGCGGCGGTGATGCGGAGGCAGCGTTCGATGAACCCGGGATCACCCAACCGGTGACGGAGCTGCCGTTCCAAGGCGGCGATGGGCACCAGGTTCTGTGGGGCCCGGCTCTCGGTGTGGGGCCGGGAAGCGACCCGGGGCAGCCCCCCACTGATCCGGTCAGCCCGGGCCACGGCCCCGGCCACCTCGGTCAGCGCCCCTACGGCGGGCAGTTCGAGCCGGACCACCCCGGCCAGCGGGTGGGCGACCGGGCCGGGTAGGCGCAGGTACCACGACCAGCGGGGGAACCGACCCCCGATGCGGAACAGGGGGGACCGCTGGCCCTCGGCGAGGCGGCCGATCACCCCCAGGGGGCGGCCCTCGAGGTATTGGACGTGCTGGGTCTTGATGTAGCCGACGGTGTCCGCGTCGTCCCGGCCCCGGAGGGGGCCGTCGAGCACGGTGAGCACCGGTTCGGCCACCTCCACTGCAGCCGCCACCTCCACCTCCAAGCGGGCCATGTGGGTGTCGACGCTCAGGTGGAGGGCCTGGTCGTCATCGTCGTCGGTGGCGTACAAGCCGTAGACGCCGAGCCCGGGGACGACGATGTCGGTGGCCGCCCCCGCCGCAGTGTGCAGGCCCCGCCCGACCCGCACCCCGACCACCTGGGCCGAGCCGGGCCGGCAGACCACGGCGCCGGCGGCCACGCTGGCGCACAACCCGGGCCGGGACAGCACCCCGACCTCGTCCGGATGCGGTTGGTCATCGAACGGGCCGACGGGCGGGGGCACGTCGGTGATCCACACCCGGCCGTCGATGCGCCGCACCCCGTCGACGAACACCACCGTCTCCACCGCGGCAGGCTCGACATCCACCGGATCCCACCGTTCGGCCCGGATCTCCACCCCAGCGTCCACCGGCCCCCCGGCCTCTTCGGTCCCGCCGGTGGTCGACGCCCCGTAGCCCGGGTCCCAGGCGTCGAGCGCGAACCGCATCGGGGGCGGCCCGTCCGATCCTCCGGCCGTCCCGGCCCCGTCGGCCCGGCGCACCCGGCCAGGGTCGCGCCGGTCTCGGCCGCCACCGGGGGCCCCCGGTTCGGGCAGCTCGAGCGGCCGGGTGGGGGGGTCGGCGTCGATCGAGGTCATGCCGGGGCTCGTTTCGAGGAGGGTGGGTGGGTGCGGGGCCGGTGGTCAGGCATCGGTGCGCTCCACGGTCGAGGTGTCCGGACCCTTGCGAATCTCGAACCGGACCGGCATCCGGTCGGCCAGATCCCGGACGTGGGTGACCACCACCACCAGCCGGCCGGTGGCCGACAGTTCCTCGATGGCGGTGGCCAGCACGTCGAGGGTCTCGGCGTCCAGGGTGCCGAACCCCTCGTCGAGGAAGATGGCGTCGAGCCGGGGGGCGTCCACGGGCGCGAGCTCGGCGATGGAGTCGGCCAGGGCCAGGGCCAGCGACAGCGAGGCCAGGAACAGCTCACCGCCCGACAGGGTCCGCACGTCACGCCGTTCGTCGGCGTTGGCGTGGTCGCGCACCGCGAACGAACCGGCCACCGCCTCCAGCGAGTACCGGCCGCCCGACAGTTCGAACAACCGCACCGTGCCCCGGGCCACCATGTCGTCGAGGGCCTCGGCCAGCAGCCACCGTTCGAACCCGGAAGCGTTGAGGTGGCGGCCGAGGGCGGCGTCGACCGCCCGGCGCTCGTCCAGCTCCTCGATGGTGGCGGCCAGGGCCACGGCCCGGGCCCGCTCGTCGGTCAGGCGATCGACGGCGGCGGCCGCGGTGGCCCGGGCAGCGGCCAGGGCCGGGGCCAGCTGGTCGGCCGGGGCGTCAACCCCGACGGCGGCCGCCCGGTCGGCCGCCCGGGCCAGGGCCTCGGCCTTGG
>JBKECK010000027.1:0-43070 GCA_047974625.1 Acidimicrobiales bacterium | reverse complement strand
GTGGCCGCTCGGTCGAGACCCCCGTCAAGACCAGAGCCAGTCGCCGCAGCATCGACCTCGACCACACCACCGAAGCCACCCTGCAGCGCTGGCGCCGCCGACAGACATCGGATGGGCATCCGGTCGAGTTGGACGCCCCGATCTTCACCAACCCCCACGGCCAGCCGCTGCACCCCGAGACGATCAGCCAACTCTTCGCCCGCCAAGTCGTTCGTCTCGGCATGCCACCCATCCGATTTCACGACCTGCGCCACACCCACGCCACCCTGCTCATCGCCGCCGGCGTGCCCATCAAGGTCGTCTCCGAACGCCTCGGCCACGCCAACCCCGGCTTCACCATGGCCACCTACCAACACGTCCTCCCCGGCATGGGCGCCAACGCCGCCAACCGCTTCGCCGCCCTCCTCACCACCCAACGCGACCAACCCGGCGGCCACTCGACAGACGGCGCCACACCCGAGAGCCGGTAGACGTCTACCGGGTCGATCACGCGAACACCCAGGTCACGGGCTCGCGAGCCCGCCGGCCGGTACACCATGCCGGTAGACGCCACCCCAGACGCGACGAATCCCCCGGCCGCTGACCTGGGGGTTCACCTCGGGGCGGGGGCAGGCTTTGAACCTGCGACCTTCGGGTTATGAGCCCGACGAGCTACCTGACTGCTCCACCCCGCGTCGAGTGGAACTTCCAGCCTAGCGGTCGGTATCGGCGTTCCCCACCGACGTGTCGCCATATTTATGGCTCGACCGGCGTCGCCGCCCCTTTCCGACCCGGGTTCAGGCCGGCCAGCGGGTCCGGTTGTCGGGCCGCCAGGGGTGCACCGCGAGCACGTGGTCGGCCAGCAACGGTCCGTGCAGATGGGGGAACCACTGGCCGGGATACGACTCGAACCACCGCAGCGTCTCGCCCACCCGGGCGGGGTCGAGTTCGATCAGCACCAGGTCGTCCACGTCGTCGAGGTGACGTCGGGTGGAGGCCACCACCTGCTCGGCGGTCGAGCAGTGGATGAACCCCTCGAGCGCCAGCGACGACGGTCTCAGCTCCCCCCGCTCGGCCAGTTCGAGCGCGGCCGTGGGCGTGGTGATGTGGAACACCCGCACCGGACCGGCCCCGGGCCCCGATGGCCCGGTCGGCCCCGGTTGCCGTTCACCCATCGGTCAACCGGCTCCAGCTATTGGGTCATGCCGATGATGAACAGCACCAGCACCAGCCACACGATGGCCACGTGCTTCCACGCAAACCCGCTCACCTTGCCGCCGAGTTCGACGAGCCCCCTCATCAGGGCCCAGAACACGAGGGCGACCACGAGAAAGAACAGGACCCATGCCAACGGCGTGGTGGGCAGGGCCGGAAGACGGATCACGTATCCATCGGTGTCGGCGGCGATCAGGGCAGCTAGCTGCACGGCCATCAGCCTACTTCCTCCGCCCCGCTGCGGCGGGCACCCCCCGGCCGACCCGTCGCCCCCCACCGCCCGCACCGGACACCGGCCGAAAACGACAGACGCCCGGCCCCTGAGCGTGGGCCGGGCGACCATGGCCTCGGTGTGGCCGTCGCAGTGCTAGGTGTCCTGCGGCGGCCACACCCGAGGCATCTCAGTCGGTGGCTCAGCCACCGACCAAGCCGAACCCTTGAGGCTGGTCACCGACCACGGCGGAATGGATCGGGAGTCTCGGGGGCTCGATCACGTTCGGGTTCCCGGCCCCTCGGGGGAACCGGGATCCGAACTTTCGTTGGTTGCGCATTCCCGCCCGCTTGAGTGGGCCGGTGCGCTTGGAGAAATCAGGTCATCCAGACGACCCCGACGAAGGGGGCCACACCGGTGGTGGCGGCGGCAACAGCACCAAGGATGGCGGCGGAGGTGAAAGCAATCTTGCGGCGCATTAGGATGCTCCTAGCAGGTTTGGGCGAACAAAATGTTGACGTGTCTGGCGAACGTTCCGTCCGATGCTGACCCTTCCTCATGCGATGCGGTTTGGACTCCAGTTACTCGCACGAGGTGGGGATTTCATCAACTGTCGAAGCGGTGTTCATCCCGGCTCGTCTTTACGTTTCACAGCCTGTCTCCTGGGCCTCCTCCAGGTGTGTTCAAACTGCGTCCGGGACAGTGACACCGCGAGGGGACATCTTAGTAAAACTGCCTCTGACTAGGAGATACATCAGCACGACGGCGTCATGCTTTTCTCCCGGATTTTCTTGAACCGTCCGAAAAACGGGTTCGATCACACCCCCTGGGGGACACCACAGGGCCACGGCGGACCGGAGCTCGGGGCCACCGAAATGACTCGGTGGGCACTTCCAGCCTCACCATCAACCACCCACATTTCCCCCGTTTGGGGGACATATTGGTGGGTTCGATCAGAATGCTCCGCGGGTGGGCGGCTGAATTCCTTCCGACCGGAGCTGGGCGAGATCCCGTTTGATGGTCCGCTCACTGACCCGTAGGGCCGCGGCGAGATCAGATATTCGGGCCAAGGCGTTCTGGTCGTACGCCTCACGACACAACCGTTGGACCCGCCGCCGACGCCGGGTGCCCGGCAAACCGGTCGCCCAATCGTCGGGATGTGACACCGTAAGTGTCACCTCCACCAGATCGGTCAGCTCCAAGGGCCGACCGGTTGGAGCTTCGATGGCGGGTAGCAATCGCTCGATCCGCTCCTCGAAGTAGCGTTCCCGGGCCTCGACGATGGCCCGGTGATCCGGCACCTCGGTGAGGGCGTGATCCACCACCGACGACACGGCCCCCTCGAGGTGGGCCGACAGCAACCGCCACGCCAGCGCCACCTGCTCGGCCGCCTGCTCGTCGAGGCCAGCCGCGGTGAACACCTCGGCGCACCACCACGCCGTCAGGTGGGCCTGATCGATTCCGGGCCGGTTGATGGCCACCGTCCGTTCCGCGGTCGACACGGCGTCATCCATCTCGCCCTTGGCCGACAGGACCTTGGCCTCGATGGCCAGCAGGGGCGGGATCTGCCGGTTCGATGTGTCGTAGCCGCACAGGTCGAGGGCAACGGCCAGGTGCTCGGCCGCGTCGTCGAGGTGGCCGAGCTCCAGCTCCACCTGGGCCAGATCCCGATGGATCCGGATCTCGGTGTCCCGATCATCCGCATGCGCCGCCTTGGTCAACGCCTCGCCCAGCAGGTTGCGGGCGTGGCGGCGCCGCCCCCGTCGACGCTGCACCCCGGCCTGGATGTGCAGGCAGTGCGCCTCGGTTCGCTCGTCGCCCACCGACCGGAAGAACCGGGCCGCGTCGACGGCCAGATCCCAGGCCTCGTTGTCCTGCCCCAGCACCTGGTGCTGGATGTCGGCCGCGTTGGTCTTCACGAAGGCCTCGCCCCGTCGGTTGCCCAGGGACGCGAACACCTTGGCCGCCTGCTCCAGGCGGGGGACGGCCAGGCTGGACCGCCCCTGTTGCACCGCGAACACGGCCAGGTTCACCAGCGTCCGGCCCTCACCGTGGCGGTAACCGATGTCGACGGCCAGCTTGAGGGCCTCGTCGAACCCGTCCTCGGCCAGCTCGCTGTCGCCCTGCTGCTGGTGCACGGCCCCCAGGAAGTCCAGGGCGTCGATCAGGTGGCGGGTCTCACTACCCTCCTCGGCCTTGTCTCGGGCCGCCTCGAGTCGGGCCGCGGCCGCGTCCAGGTCACCCAGGGTGGCGTACAGCCGGCCCAGCATCACCTGGGCGGGCAGAGCCTCCCGGCTCGACCCGAGCTCCGCCACGGCGGCCTCCAGCGGTGCCACCGCCGCCGGGGCATCGCCCGACCATTCGAGAGCGCACCCCACGATGGTGAGCAGCTCCCCGGTGGCGATCTCGGCCTCCTGGGCGAGGCTGATGGTCTCCCGGGCCAGCTCGACCGCCTCTGCGGTCCGTGACGTGTTGGCCAGCAACCAGGCCTGACGCCGTCGGACCTCCACCGTCATGGCCACCGGCAGGTCAACCCCGGCCAGCCGGTCGAGGATCTCCTGCTGCTCGTCCCGCCGGCCGAGAATGTCCAGCACCCGCTCGGCCTCGAGGAGGTCCTCGGCCCGGTCGGCGTCCGACAGGCCCGAGGCCCGGGCGGCCTCGTCGGCCCGGGCGAAGTGCTCGGCCGTGGTCTGGTATGCGTTGGCCCGCAACGCCGCCTCGGCCGCCAGCGAGTAGTACTGGTGCGCCCGCAGCCATTGGCCACCGAGCCGGGCGTGGTGAGCCAGCTGCTCCACCACCACCCCGGGCTCCCCCACCAGCCCGTCCACCACCGACCCGTGCAACGTCATCCGGGCGTCGCTGGTCAACATGTCGTACACGGCCCGCCGGTTCTGTTCACTACCGAACTGGACCCGGCCCCGGGGGTGCTCCTCCAGCAGACCCATCTCGATCCCGTTCTGGATGGCCGGGAGGGCCAGGTGGCGGTCGAGCCCCGACATCCGGCAGATCACCTCGCTGGTGAGCGGCAAGGACGCCACCGCCACCACGTCGAGCACCTTGCGGGTCACCCCGTCCACCAGGGCCACCCGCCGGCCGAGCAGCTCGGCCAGGTGGGGCACCCGGCGGGCCAGTTCCCCGCTGGGTGAGAGGTCGTCGAGGGTGAACGCCGACTCGTCGAGCACGTCGGGCGGGTCCCGGAGCAGTTCGAACACCACGGCCGGATTCCCGCCCGCGGTGTCGATCAGGCGGTGCATGGCCCGTTCCGGCAACCGGCCCGGCCCGAGCCGGCCGGTGACCAGCTGGCGCACGTCGGCCTCGGCCAGGGGCCCCACCACCAGCCGGGACGAACCCGGCTTGGCTTCCAGCTCGGACAGCCCGTCCCAGATCGGCCGGCTCCGGCGGGCCGCCTCCAACTGGTAGGTCACGGCCACCAGCACGCCGGCGTCGAGCAGCCGGTCGCCCAGCTGCAGCAGCACCCGCATGGTGTCCTCGTCGCACCAGTGGATGTCCTCCAACACCAGCAAGGTGGGTCGGGGCGTCGACAGGGCCAGGATCACCTGGGCCAGGGCCTCGGCCGCCCGCCACGGCTCGTCCGCCGGCGGTAGCTGCTGATTGCGTCCCGGCCCCACCAGTTCGGCCAGTCCGGGCAGGACGGCGCTGGCCTGGTGGCGCATCACCGGCTGCAGTTGGTGGACGACGTGCTCGCCCTTGAACCCGGTGGTGGCCGGGACCAGCGCCTCCCGCAGCCCCTCGTAGGCTTGGGGGTTGCCCTCGGTGTGATGACCGACCAGCACCTGGGCGCCGCGCCACTCCGCCCCCTGGGCCACCTCCTCCAGCAGCCTCGACTTCCCCACCCCGGCCGACCCTTCGACCAGGGCGATGCCCCCCTTGCCCCCCACCAGCTCGTTGACCCGGGCCAGAAGATCCGACCGCTCCTCGCCCCGACCGACCAGCGGCAACCGGCTCGGCCCGTCCTCGGCCCGCACCACCGGGGGTGGCTGGGCCGCGTCGTGGCGTATCCGGTTGATCAGGGTGATCATCTCCGGCCCCGGGTCTCCCATCTCCTCGCTGGCCAGCAGGCCCCGGTACCGCTCGAACTGGGCCTCAGCAGCGGTGGGCTGTCCGCTCAGGGCACACAACCGCATGACGTCCTGCTGCCACTCCTCCCGGAGGGGTTCCAGCTCCACCAGGGTGCGGGCGTGGCGCAGGGCGGTCACATAGTCGCCTTCGCTGACCGTGAGCTGCTCCAGCTGCACCAGGGCGTCGAGGTACCGGTTGCGGGTCTGGTGCCGGAACGGCTCGATCCACTCGTCGTAGTGGCCGGCCATGAGCTCACCCCGATAGCTGCTCACCACTGCGGTCAGCTCAGAGACCATGGTGGCCCGCCGGTCGGTCCGCAACCGCCGCTCGAAGGCGTCGAGCCGGCGCTCGAAGACCTCCACGTCCACCACCACGGCCAGGGCCGGGTTGAGCTGGATGGTGGTGTTGGTGGGGATGGTCAGCTCGATATCGCCGCTGTGCTCCAGGGACCGCCACGCCCGGTTGATCTGCCACAGGGTGGAGGTGAGCCGGCGGCGGGCCCGGTCCTCGGGCAGGTCCGACCAGAACCGGCCGGCCAACAGATCCCGCGTCTGGGCCCGGTCACGGTGCAGAACGAGGAAGGCCAGGAGTGACGTGGCCTGGCGCGTCAGCTTGCTGAGGTGCTCGCCGGCGTCGGTCTGGAGACTGAAGCCGCCGAGCATCTGCACGTGCGGAACGGGAGTCTTCATAGTGGCGGGTATCTGATCGGCGAAAAGGGGCCCAAGGCCCGTACCGAATCCAAACTACCCCACGAGCCGGCGGTGTGACGGCTCGCGTCACACTCAAGCCCCCTTTACGGGGGGCAAATCACCCCTCGATGGGGGCGGACGGGGCCGCCCGCTCCGGCTCCGTGTTCGCCGCGTAGCCGACCTGGCAGAACCCGTGGTTGCAGTAGCCGTAGGGGTTCTTGGCCAGGTACTGCTGGTGGTAGGGCTCGGCGTAATAGAAGGGGCCGGCCGGGGCGATCTCGGTAGTGATCGTTCCGTACCCTCCGGCGTTGAGGGCGTCCTGGTATGCCTTCCGACTGGCCACTGCGGCCTGCTGCTGGGCGTCGGAGGTGGTGTAGATGGCCGTGCGGTACTGGGTGCCGAGGTCGTTGCCCTGGCCCATGTACTGGGTGGGGTCGTGGTTCTCCCAGAAGACCTTGAACAGCTGGTCGAGGCCCACCTCGGCGGGGTCGTAGACCACGAGGACCGTCTCGGTGTGCCCGGTCATTCCGGTACAGGTCTCCTCGTAGGTCGGGTTGGGAGTGGTGCCCCCCATGTAGCCGACCGCGGTGGTGTTCACCCCGGGCACGGCCCAGAACAGGCGCTCGGCCCCCCAGAAGCAGCCCATGGCGAAGTAGATGGTCTCGCTGCGCTCGGGGAACGGCGGCAGGACGGCGGCGCCGGTGACATGGTGCTCGTTGGGCACCATGATGGCCTCCTCCCGTCCGGGAAGGGTCTGATCGGCGGTGGGAACGGTGAGATGCTGCGAGCGGTCCAACCAACGAACCATGGCCTCGGCTCCTTCGAATAGCTGGCGTCCTCAGACCGGGGGCGTGCGTCGAGTTCGCTCCAGGCCCGGACGTGCCCCGTCCGGCGACGGGATCCACCCGCCGAGTATGACGCACCGGCTGCCGTTCCGGCGGATTGGGCGATCGGTGTTCCGACGAGCCAGGGGGCTCCGGCGGGGCCCGGCATCCGGTTCCGGGCGACTGAACGGCGCCTGAGCCATCCTTCCGCCGTAGAGGTGGCCCAGGCGCCGATCAGCTGCCCCAAACATGTTGATCAGGATTGTATCGTCCGGGCGGGCCGGCGACCCGGCAACCCCTGATCCCCGATTCAACGAACCCGGGCGGACATCCCTGTTCCATGCGGAGGGGCCGGAGGGGGCCGCGATCGCGCCGGGGTCGTCAGGTGCCGGAGGTGGGGACGGTGGAGCCCACCGGCGGGGTCGGGTCCCCTGTCCCCAGAAGGGACTCCATGGTGGTCAGGGCGGCCTGGGCCTGACGCCGGAGCTCGGCCGCGTCCTCGGCCCGGCCCTGGGCCTCGGCCACGTCGGCCGCGGCCAGGAGGTCGGAGGCGTCCTCCACCAGCTGGGCCACCGACCGGCCGCTCGGGTCGTAGGTCGGGGGGGTGGTGCCGTCCGCCGGCGGAGCCGGGGGGGTGGTGGTCGTCGAGTCCGTCGCCGGCGGGGTCTCCTCGGGCGTGGCCGGTTCGGTCTCGGCCGCCGGCGGCGGGACGGCCGACTCGTCGACCACGGCCGCGATCGCTTCGTCGAGGGTCTCCCCCATGGCGATCCGGCTGCCGTTCACGGCGATGACCCGGCTCAGCTCCGGCACCGCCGTCCGACTCGCGGCTTCCACGTAGACCGGTCTGATGTACACGATGGTGTCGTCGACCAGGAGCAGGGTCATCTCACCGAACAGGACCACCGAGCCGATCTTCTCCTTCACGAACTCGGTGAGGGCATCGTTCTTGCGGATCTCCGAGTGGACGAAGTCGGGAGCCTCCACCTCACCGCTGGGGATCCGGTACAACACCAGCTCCCCGTAGTTGCCCGGGTCGGACCGGGCCATCATGATGCCGGTCAGCTCCGGTCGTTCGGTGTTCGATCCGGCCTCACCGGAGCGGGGCACGAAGGCCCGCTGCAGGACGAACTCCGGGGCGTTGCCGGTGGTCGGGTCGTTGTCGAAATCGGGCAGCCGGGTGATCAGGTACTGGGGGTCCATGGGGGTCGACTGGCCGGCGGCGGTGGTGTCGGCCTCGGTCACCTGGGCCTCGTTACGGGGCTGGGCGGCCACCGACCAGGCCACGTCACCCTGGATGAGCTGTACCGGATCCGACACCACATAGGTGGCCCACATGTCGGTCTGGGCCCGGAACAGGTCCTCCGGGTACCGAAGGTGGGCCCGGAGTTCCTCGGGCATCTCGGCCCCGTCGGTGAACACGTCCGGGAAGGAGGCCCGCCACGCGGCCAGGACCGGATCGGTGTCGTCGACCACGTAGAAGGTGGTGGCCCCGGTGTAGGCGTCCACCACCACCTTCACCGAGTTGCGGACGTAGTTGTAGCCAGCGGCGAGATCCGTCCCCGCCATCGAGGTCTCCACCTGCTGGCTGTAGGGGAAGCGGCTGCTGGTGGTGTACGCGTCGACCACCCAGGAGATGCCCCCGTTCACCATCACCGGGTAGGGGTCGGAGTCGAACTCCAGGAACGGTGCCGCCGTGCGGACCCGTTCGGCCACGTCCCGGATGTAGATGACCTGCGAATCGGACGTGACGGCCGGGGCGATCAGGGGGTCGAGGTGACGGAAGCGCAGGGCGAACGCGGTGCGGCGCACCACCGACCCCATCGACACCCCGCCGTCGCCGTCGTAGCGGTAGAACACCGATTCGTTGGCCGAGGTCTGGTAGTCGACCTCGTCCCGCCCGGCGTCGACGATGGCGTAGCCGTCGAAGTTCTCCCCGAAATAGACGCGGGGCTGGGTGAGGGTGGTGGTCAGCTCCGGGTTGATCACCGGGTCACCGAGACCGCTGACCAGGAAGTCGGGGCGTCCGGTGGAGTCCACGGTCCAGCCCGCCGCCATGGTCGCGCCGTAGCCGTGGGTGAACACGATGTGCTGACGCTCCCAGCCCGAGCCGACCTCGTCGATGTTGAGGCCCCGGGCGGACAGCACCATGGGCCGTGGGGTGCCGTTCACGTTGTAGCGGTCGACGTCGAGCGGATCGGAGAACTCGTAGATGGCCCGCTCGCCCTGGCTGCGGATGAAGGAGTCCCGGGCCAGGCTCGGGTCGAGTAAGGGGACGTTCTGCAGCACGTCAGAATAGGAGGCCACCTCGGTTCGGGTGAGGCCCTCCTGGTAGGGGAAATCCTCCACCGCGAGCCGGCTCTCGTCGAGACCGAAGGCGTAGCGGGTGGCGTTGATGTTGTCGCCCACGTACTCGGCCTCCCGGGTAGAGGCCTGAGGAGCTACCCGGAGACGCTCGTAGAGGGTGGGGAACAGGTTCCCGACCACCAGGTGGCTGACCGCCCACAGGCCGATCGCCACCATCGGCAGACCCCACCCCTGACGACGGATGTTGATGATGAACAGCACCGCCCCGAACAGGGCGACCAGGGTGAGCAGGTTGTAGGCCGGGAGCTGGATGTTGACCGCGGTGGCCAGGGCCCCGTCGCGGATACCCCGGTGGGAGGTGACGAGGCCAAACCGGTCGAGGTAGTAGCCGGCCGCCCGCACCACGGCCAGGGCGGCCAGCAGCAACGACAGGTGGAGCTTCACCCCGGAGGTGACCCGGTCGGTGGGGGCTGACGCTCGGATGCCCCCGCTCAGGTAGTGGGCCACGACCACCACGATCAGGGTGAGGATCAGGGACGCGAACAGCCAGTCGACCACGAAGGAGATGAACGGGAGCCGGAACATGTAGAAGCCGGCGTCACGGGCGAACAGGGGGTCTTGCCAGCCGACGTCACCGCCATTGCGGAACAGCAGCCATTCCTGCCATTGGGACGCGGTGTTGGCCCCGGCCACCAGGGCGAAGACAGCGGCGATGATCTGCCGGAGCTTGCCGCCCTGGCTGCCGACCAGCTCGTGGTACCGCTCGACGAGGTCCTCCTCCGGGGTGACCACCCGGTGGGCGGGCGCCAACCGGTCGGCCAGCAGCAGGTTCCCCTGCAGGATCACGAAGAACAGGATGGTGAAGATGGCGGCCAGGAGGAACTGGGTGCCCACGACCGTGGTCCACACCTGGCCGATGGACAGACTGTCGAACCAGAGCCAGTCCGTGTAGGCGCGGGCCAGCCCGCTGGCCGAGAGCAGCAGAACGACCAGCACGGCCACCCCGATGAGGATCGGGGTGCGGAACCGCGACGACCGGACGTTGGTGCGAAACGCCTTCATCTGTACTTGAGACTACCGGGAGCGGGGGATGCCGGGAGGTCGGCGGCGACACCAGTTCAGCGGGGCACGACCAGGCACCGGCAACCCGGCATTGACAGCGGCCGGGCGTGCCCACTGGGGAACGTCTCCCCCTTCAACAGGGGCGGGGACGCCGAGTTCTGCTCGCAGATCGGATCCGAGTCGAGGCGGGGGTCGGTGGCCCAGATGACCAACGTGCCCACGTCGATCCCGTGGTGGAAGCCGACGGCGAAGGCCTCATGCAAGGCGTCCTCGATGAGGTCGGGCAACAGCCCGTTGCGGAAGTCACGGTAGATGGCCCGCACCGGATCGAGGATGGCCTCCCGGTCGTTGTCGACGTCGGCCTCGATCACCTCGGCGGTGGGGATGCGGAGACAGTCCACGATGTGCTTGCCTAGCTGGAGGCACAAGTTCTCCACCGCCTGCGAGGGCACATCCAGCCGACCCGTGGCCTCCACCCCGGAGGTGATCATGTCGGTGAGCACCGGCCGTAGGGCCTCCACATAGCCGCGGAGCTGATCGGCCAGTGGGGGCAGCTCGTCGACCTTGATCTTCCCCCGACCGGCCCGGATGCGGTCGAGCACGTCGCTCTGATCATCGTTGACGGCTCGCTTGAGCCGCCGTTTGAACCCCGGGGTGGCCCGGGTGAGGGCGATGTCACGCACCTGGAACGGTTCGGGCAGCAGACCGTGGTAGGTGCCGCTCCGCGGCAGGTCACCCCGGGTAGCCGTGCGCTGCAGGGAGCCGAAGTCGATGCCCATCAGGGGCTGGTCGACCACGCCGAAATCGAGGACGTCCTCAACCGTGTCCCCGGCGACCACGGCCGACGGGGCCTCGCTCACCAGGGTGTCGCCGACGGCGGTGGGTCCCTGGTCGGCCCCGGGGCCGCCGGTCCCGGGGCGGGGGGCGGGCCGACTGGTGGGTGCGTTCGGGTCCAGGCGCCGGGCGGCCTCGCCGAGACCGCCCGGGTCGACCGGACGGCGGCCCGGGCGTTCGGTGGGCCCCGTCGGCTGCGACCGATCGCCGAGCGGGACCCCGCCCCGCCCGTTGGGCAGCGGACCGCCGGACGGCGAACCGTTGGATAGCGGGCCCGGAGTCCCGTTCCCCGATGGGGCGCCGTTGCCGTTACGGGAGCCGCCGTTGGTGGCGGCGCTGCCGTTGGTACCGGCGCTGCCGTGGCCGGCCGACGAGCCGAGCGGGGTCGGGGCCGGGGCCCTGCCGTTGCCGGCCCCGTTGGTCGTGCCGTTGGTCGTGCCGTTGGTCGTGGTGGCATTGCCCGTGGCGTGGTGGGTGGGGGCGGGCACGCCCGGTTCACCCCGGCGGGCGTCGAGCCGGCTGGCCAATTGGGCCACCTCCGAATCGTCCCCGTCGCGGTGATCACCCACGGTGAGATCGATCTCGGCCGGTTTCGACGGCACCGCCCCGACCCCGGCCAGCGTCTCGTCCAGATCGACCCGGGCCAAGGCGAGGGCGTCGACGAAACGAGCCCGGGCCTCGGCCCGGGCCTCCAGTTGGGCCTGACCGGCCCGGCGGCGGCGTACCAGGTCGCTGAGGATGTCGTCCCGCTCGGCCTCGGCGTCGGCCACGATCTGGGCCGCCCGCCGGCGGGCCTCCGTGACCTCGCCGTCGGCGGCCAGGTTCGCCTCGGCCCGGATCCGGTTGGCCTCCTCCTCGCCCTCGGCCCGGGCCGCCTCGGCCTCCGCCTTCATCCGGGCCTCCAGGGCCCGGGCCGACAGATCGGCCTGGTGGACGATGTCGTCGGCCTCGATCCGGGCCCGACGGAGGGCGCTGTCGGCGTCGTCGAGCATGGCCGACGACTCGCTGCGGGCCGACGACAGCTCCTCGGACGCGTCCCGCTCGGCCCGGCTGGTGATGTCGGCGGCCGCCGACCGGGCCGAGGCCACGATCCGGGCCGTCTCCTGGCCGAGCAACCCGATCAGCTCGGCCTCGTCTAGCTCGCGGCCGAAACCGCCGGCCAGACCACTCTCGAGCTGGTCCTCCAGATCGGCCACCCGGGCCCGCAGTACCGCGGCCTCGTGATCGAGCTCCGCCACCCGGATGTGGGCGGACCCCTCCGGCCCGATGGGTTCCAGGTCACCCCGGATCTGGGCCTGTCCGATCGCCGCGGCCAGCTTCACCAGGTAGCGGCGAACCGCCTCCTGCTCGTACCCGTGGGGTGAAGTGGGAAACCCGGCCCGGGCGATCTCATCGGGATCAAACTCGACTCGACCTTCGGCGTCCATCTTCCAATGCTACGACTTCATTGCATCGGATGGGGGAATATCGACGCAATATTGTGAAGAAATCACCGGAATTGTCGCCGAAACTCGGGCCAGCGGAGTCGATCGGGCCCCGACGACCCCGATGGGAGGGACATCGTTCAATTTCCAATTATCACCACAATTCGCCAGAGCCGACCGACGCCATCGAGCTATATCGATGGTCAGGTTCCCGCGTGAAGACACGCCGGTGGAACGTCCGGCGGACCGGACGGTCAGGGGGTATTGACGGCTGCGAACTCGTCGATAATCTCGACGTCACCGCCGAATCCGGCGAGAGCGTCGAGTGCTTCGTCAATGGTGTTGACGGGGATGATCTGGAGATCATCCCCGGCTTGTTCGTACACCTCCGCCAGATCGGCCTCGCGAAGACCGGCCGGGACGATGAAGGCGTCGGCACCATGCTCGCGCACCGCGACCGTCTTCTGGGCGACCCCACCGATCGGACCGACCCGACCGGACACGTCCATGGTGCCCGTGACCGCCACGACCCGGCCCCCGGTGAGCTCACCCGGCGTCAGGTCGTCTAGGACGGCCAGGGTGTAGGCCAGTCCGGCCGAGGGGCCACCGACCACACCGGAGTCGATGTCGATGGTGAACCCGAAGTCGTCGTGGAGGTCGACCCGGTCGGTGGGCTGGACCCCGAGGAAGGCGGCGGCCAGGTCGTCGGGGTTGGCCCCAAGGTCGACGGTCACCTCGATGGTCTCCCTCGCCGGCCCGCCGTCCGGGGTCCCGGACTCGGCGTGATCGGCGCCGAGGGCGTCCGGAACCAGCCGGCCGATGGTGAGGTCGATCTGGTCGCCGGGGGCGTAGGCCTTGAGCTGCTCGATCAGGTCAGCGGTGGACGCCAGGGGCGCAGCGTCGATGGCGATGAGCTCGTCGCCGACTTCCACCACCCCGTCGGCCGCCGATCCCTCCACCAGCCCGACGATGATGATGCCGTCCGGGGTGACGGCGTCGTAGCCGAGCTCCTCGAGCGCCACCGCGATCGCCACCTGCTTGGAGTCCTGCATGAGCTGGGAGTTGTACTCCCGGTTCTCGTCCACCGACCGTTCACCGAGGATGAGCTCCTCCGGCACGATCCTGGCGTCGTCCCGGTTGCTCAGCCACAGGTACTCCCACAGGTTGGGCCGCTGGTGGGTGCGGACCGTGGTGAGCAGGATCTCGCCTTCGCTCGGGTAGCTGTCGGCCCCGCTGACGGTGACCATGCCCTCGGTGTCGGTGGCCGAACCGGGCACGATCGCCACGTACGGCACCCGGAAGAAGGTCCCGCCGATGGCGGTGGCCACCACCATCACCCCGACCATGCCGCCCACCCATCGCCACATCGACCGGCGCAGGGCACGCAGGTCTGGCTCCGGGGTAGCGGGTAGGCTTTCGGTCGAGGTGTCCATCTCGCTCCAGTCGGCATTCACCATGATGGATCAACACCGACGCTATTGGCTCATGGCGAAAGACGAGTTATCGATGGTCAACCGTTCCGCAGGCGTTGTGCCCGTGGCCCACGACGATGGCCGCGTCGATGAAGCCGCCTTCTCTGTCGGCGGCGACCATACCCCGATCTGGCGGCGGGTCACGGCCGCACTGTCGCTGGGGGCGATGGTGGTGCTCGGGGCCGTGGTGCTGGCCGCCCTCGTCGGCCTAACCCTGCTCATCGCCGTGTTCATCCTGGAACGGGCCATCGGCGGCGGGGGCGCCTGACCACGACCCAGCCCCGGACGGCCCCGGCCCCTTCCACGTTCCGGGGCCCTCGACCATGCACCCGGACGCGTCGACGCCTCCGTACTCCGGCGGCGTTGGCGGAGTACGGAGGCGTCGACGGAACCGGGCGGACAATCGTCGGCCCCAGGGGTCGGCGTGACCGGAGAACCGGCCCGGGGCCGGTGTTACGGGGTCCGGCCGGGGAGGAGGGGCCGCAACGGGCCCCGGGCGGTGGGGTCCGGCCGGGAGGGCCGGCGGCCGACCAGGGAGCTGCGCCACCGGCGCGGGTCCCCGGTCGCCGGATCAGCGGCCGAACAGGCCCCGGCGGGCGCCGTTGGTACCGACGGCCTCGCTCTCCACCTCGTCCACATTGATGCCTGAGGCGTCCACCACGTCGAACGAATCGTCGAGCACGGTGATCGGACCGTCGTCGCCGTTCATCGCCGGGGCCGGAGCCGGGGCGTTGGGGATACCCACCATCGGCGGTGACGGGCTGACGAGCTGGGGCTCGACCGACCCGCCGGCACTCAGCTCGACCCGGTAGTAGGGCCGATACTCGAAGTTCACTTCCTCGAGGCGGAAGATGCGGGCCTGATCGACCCCCTCCTCGTTCCGCATCTGTTCCACGAACGTGACTGCGTCGTGAATATCCTCGGCCTGCTGGTAGCCCGGCTTTCCGTCGGCCCCTCGGTAGATGACCATGTGCGACACGGGTTTACTCCTGATTCTTGGTCTCCTGGACCAGTTGTTTCGCCCTGGATCGAATAGGACCAATTGGAACGATCGAGGACCCCTCCGCTCACAGCATTCCAGATCGAGGAGCAGAATCCAAAAGATATGTCAGAAGAACATGCTTGGCGCTCCATCATCATTGCTGGTCATGCCGGCCGGCATGAGCCGGCGATAGAGGGCTTGACTGCTGAGGACCCACGGGCCCGGAGTGCGTCCCTGGGAGCCCTCCGTCGCCTGGGAATTTTGACGCCCGCCATGCTCACGGACGCCCTCGACGACCCCGACGTCTCGGTGCGGCGGCGCGCCCTCGAGGTGACCGCGGCGTGGGCCGCCCATCCGGCCTCCGAACCAGCCGGCGACCCCCCGGCGGAGTACGCATCGCGCGCCGGCGGGCCGAGGGCTACCGAACCGGAGCAGGATGGGCGACAACAGGACGGGCGGACCGTCCTCGCCGGGGTCGTGATCCAGCTCACCGCCGACCCCGCGGTGGCCGAGATCGCCGCCTTCGCCCTGGGCGAGCTGGGGGTGGCCGATCCCGCTGTTGAGGCGACCCTGCGGGCTCTGGCCACCGGCCACGACGACCCTCTGGTCCGGGAATCGGCGGTGGCCGCCCTGGGGAGCCTCGGCGTCGGCCTGGACGCCGTGCTCTCGGCCACCGGCGACATCGCCGCGGTGCGGCGCCGGGCCGTGGTTGCCCTGGCCGCCTTCGACGGCGAGCAGGTGGACCGGGCCCTGGAACGGGCGCTGGGGGACCGGGACTGGCAGGTCCGCCAGATCGCCGAGGACCTGCTCCAGGATCCCCCCGGGTGACGACTCCTGGCGGCCCTGTCGCGGGGCCACGGGCATTGCCAAAACGGCGCTCCCCCGATATTCACCCCGTCGCCACATCTCAGGCGACGACAGACGCTCGGGAATTCAGCGGGCTGGTCCCCCGAAGGGCCGGGATAAATCCGGGAACCGGTGGTGGCACCATTCGGGTCATGATCAACGGTTGTTCATACCTCAACTTCGGACTCGACTTCGGACTCGACTTCGGTGATGTGTTGGGCTTCGAGACCCCAACTCGACCCCTCCGACCAATCCTCACGCTTCCACACCGGGACCGTGGCCTTGAGGGTGTCGATGCAGAACCGGGCGGCGTCGAACGCTTCGGCCCGGTGGGGGGCGGCAACCGCCACCACCACGGCCGACTCGGTGATCGGCACCACGCCCACCCGGTGTATGAGCACCATCCGACCCAGATCCGGCCAGCGGCGCCGGGCCACCCCGGCGATCTCGTCCAGGCGGGGGACGACATGGTCCTCGTAGGCTTCGTACTCCAGGCGCGATACGCCCTCGCGGCCCACCGAGTGGTCCCGGGCCGTCCCACTGAAGGTCACGACGGCCCCGTTGGCCGGTTCCACCACCCAGCGGGACGCACCCTCCACGGGTAGTGGTTCGGCCGTCAACGCGGTCCAGGTGCGGCCGTGTCCAGGTGGTGTCAACGCCATGACGACAGCGTAATGGGGGGTACGGTCGGGACGGGAACCAGCGTTCCCCAGGTCGCCTCGCGCCACCGCGGGGCCGGCCAACCGGTACTGTTCGCCTTGTGCGCCCGGATGACGACGACGAACCGGAGATGGGCGGGGGACCACCCCCCGACCCGTCGACCCGTTCCTGGCGCCACCCCTCCGAGATCGCGGCCGCCAACGCGGCGGCCGCCCGGGACGCAGCCGCCGCCGATCACGGTACCGGACGATGGCCCCGGTTCTGGCCCCCCAGCGCCCTCGTCCAGGGATCCTGGCCCGGTCGGTGGTCACCGGCCACCGTGGCCGGCGTGGCCGCGGCCGTCGTAATCGTCGTGGGCACCATCGCCGCCGTCCGCTGGCCGGGCCCCGACCAGCTGGCGGCCACCGCGGTCCCTCGACCAACCCCCGTGACCACCAGTACGGCCGCCTTCCGCCAGGACACCGGGGTCGACATCACCGGTCTCGCCACCGCCGAGCCGGCCGACCGCTGGTTCGACGGCCTCGCCAATCCCGCCGTGGTCGCCGGTGGGGACGGGGTCTACGGATGGTCGGACGGGAAGGTGGTCCGCCTGGCCGGGGTCACCGACGTGGGAGGGGTCCTCATCACCAGTCTCTCGGCCCTCGGCGACGAGGCCCGACTGGCCGTGGTGGTCGGTGACACCTGGTCGGCCATGACGGTGGCCGCGGCCGACACCATCACCGACGTCGTGATGCTCGGCGACGACCCGGACGTCACCCTTCCTTCCGACCACCCGATCGCCCTCGGGGCCCCCGGGCCCACCCCGACCCCCAACCCCGACCCGGGACCCGGGGCCGGGGTCGACGTGGCCGTCAACGGCCCGGCCGGCCGGATCACGGGAACCGTGGTGGGCCCGGCCGGCCGGAGCACCCTGCGGAACGGGGCGGTCGTCTTCGACGCCGTGTCCACCACGCTGGAGGCCACCAGCGGCCAGCCCGCGGGCGAACCCGTCTACGGTCCGGACGACGAGTTGGTCGGCATGGTGATCGACTCCTCCAGCGTGCTCGTCCGCTTCCTCCCCGTCGACGTCGCCCGCTCGGTGACCAGCTCCCTGCTCACCACCGGCCGGCCCGACCCGATCTGGGTGGGCATCGAGGGACGGACGAGCGCCGGTGGGGCCGAGATCACCGCGGTCGAGCCGGGCAGCCCGGCCGAGGCCGCCCGGCTCCTGCCCAACGACGTGGTGACGGCCATGGACGGCCGGGCCGTCGCCCCCTGGGAATTCCTGGTCCACCTGCTCCGCGCCGCCGGACCCGGGGCCACCGTCGACCTCGACCTGGACCGGGGCGGGGTGGCGGTGACGGCCACCGTGACCATCGGCGAGATCATGGTGGGCGATCCCGGCGGAACGGACCCGGGATCCTCACCGACCGGTCAGGCCGACGGCCACCCGAACGCCGACCCCGGGGCCGGCGACGGGCCCACCCGGGACGGGACCACCGGCGGGGCGACCACCGGCACCGGCGCGACCACCGGCACCGGCGCAACGGGCGGCGACCGGGCCCCGGCGACCGAGGCGGCGGGCACCGGGGCCACCGCCTCGGCCCCCACCACACCCACCACCCGGCCGCCGTTGACCCAACCCACCGGGTCGGCCCCGAGCCAGGCCGGCGACACCGGATCCACCCCGGCGAGCGGCGACACCCGGGCCACCCCGCCGGCCGGCGACAGCCCGATCATCTCGAGCCCGCCCCCGGCCGTCGAGGCCGCGCCGAGCGTGTCCACCGTCGCCCCGCCGACCTCGGCCCCACGACCGACCCTGCCGGGCATGGCCGCCATCGACCCCCAGGACAGCTGACCCTCCCCAGCCGGTGACGTACCGAGCCGGTCGCCCCCGTCCCGCGGCCCGGCCGGCGGTAGGTCGCCCTAGCATGGAAGGCGTGACTGACGGCGATGACTTCCCCGGAGGGTTCCTGCCGTTCGACCTGAACGCTCTGTTCTCGGGCGGAGCGGGTGATCCCTGGGCCACGGCATCCCAGATGGCCGGGGCCGTGGCCTCGGGCGGGAACCCCGAACCGAACCTCGACCCTCTGACCCGGATGGACGTGGAGGCCCTGGCCCGGGTGGCCGAGCTCCACGTCGCCCAGGCCCCCGGTGTCACCCTGCCGGCGACCGCCACGGTTGTCCCGGTGACCAAGACCGAATGGACACGCCGCAGCGTGACCGCCTATCGCCCATTCTTCGAGCGCTTCGGCGAAGCCCTCGGCTCCGCGGTCCAGGCCGAGCGGGACGCTGACCCCGGCGACCCCCTCGGGATGATGCTGGGTCAGATGATGACCTCCCTCGGGCCGATGCTGGTAGCGGCGAGCGCCGGCTCCATGATCGGCCACCTGGGAAGCACCGCTCTGGGCCAATACGACCTGCCCGTGCCCCGCCTCACCGACGACGTCCTGGTCGTACCGTCCACGATCGACGCCACCGCCGCCGATTGGCACGTCCCGGTGGAGGAGCTGCGGCTCTGGGTCCTGATCCATGAGCTCACCACCCACGCCGTGTTGTCCACCCCCCACGTCCGACGCCGACTCGAGAGCCTCCTGATCGACTTCGCGGCAGCGTTCCGCCCCAACCCCGATGTCATCGCCGACCAGCTCAGCCTGGGTGACGGCCCGCCGGATCTGTCCCGCATCCAGGAACTGTCGGAACAGCTCAACAGCCCCGACGCCATGCTGTCGATGATGCGATCCCCCGCCCACGATCTGCTGGTCCCCCAGCTCAACGCCCTGCTGGCCGCCATCCTCGGGTTCGTCGACCACACGGTCGGCCGCATCAGCCAGGGTCTCGTGGCGTCACAGGCAGCCATCACCGAGGAGTTCCGCTCGCGCTGGGTCGAGGTAGCCCCGGCCGACCGCATGATGGAACGGCTGCTCGGCCTCGACATCACCCAGACCATGATCGACCGGGGCGACGCCTTCATCACCGGGGTGGTGGAACGGGCCGGCGACGAGGGCCTAGTCCGGCTGTGGGCCGACGATCTCGACCTGCCTACCGCCGCCGAGGTGGACGCCCCCGGCCTATGGCTGACCCGGATCGGCCTGGGCGAGCCCGAGGACGCCTTCGAGACCGACATACCCGACGACCTGTCGGGCCTGGCCGAGCTGGGCGGATGGGGCCTCGACGAAACGGCCGACGGCGACACCCCCTCCGGGGACCACCCGTCGATGGGCTCGAGCCCCGGCACCGCCAACCCCGATCCCGGCACCCCCGACCCTGACACCACCAATCCCGACCGCACCGAGCCCGAGGACCCCGGAGCCGACTAGACCCCGTCCTCGTCGACGGGCCCGGCCGGCCTCCGGTACCGCCGGCCGGAGCCGCGGTCAGGGGGAGGTCGGCGGTCCGGAGCGCAGGGGGTTGCGGATCCGTCGCCGGACGCCCGCCGCCAGGTCCTCGTCCTCGATCAACAGGCGGGGGTCGGGACGGCGCCCGAACCAGAACATGGCGGCCACGAAGCTCGCCGTGATAGCCACCGCCAGGTAGCCAGCGCGGGCCGGGATCGGGACCACCACCGGCAGCAGAGCCCCCACCACCCAGAAGAGCTGGAAGCGGCTCTCGAACCGGCTGAAGGTGCGGCCCAGGTCGGCCGCGGGGGCGTCGCGCTGGACGATGGAGTCGAAGGACTGCTTGCCGGCCGTGCCGGCCAGGGCCACCGCGGTGCCGGCCACGAACGCCCCCACCACCCCGGACGAGAGGGCGGCCAGCACGGTCAGACCAGCCAGGCCGACCAGGGCGAAAGCCAGGATCCGTTCCTCCGGGTACCGGGCCCGCAGCCGCGGCACGAGGAGCGATCCGGCCAGACCACCGACGCCGACCCCGATCAGGGCCACGCCGAAGTGCCAGGGTGGCGCCCCACCGGTGGCCAGGTCGAGGCGGGGCAGGCCCAGCCCGTCCCGGACCCGGTGTCCGATCGCCACCCCGGTGGCCGTCGGCCCCGGATCGACCCCACCCCGCAGGGAGAAGGCGAGCAGCAGGGTGATGAACCCGGTCACTCCCCGGAGATATCCCATGGCGCTGGCGGCCAGGACCACCCCGGGGGCCCGGAGCTCGGCCCGTTCCCGGTCGTCGGGTGAGTCAGTGGCCACCCGGGTCGGGGGGATCCGCAGGCCGAACACGGCGGTGGCGACGAACACGGCGGAACCGGTGGCCAGGACCGCCCCCGAACCACCCACCTGGAGCAGGCCGGCGGCGACGGCACCCGCCACCCCTCCCCCGATCCCGCTCAGGACGGCCAGGCGGGCGTTGGAGCGGACCAGCTCGTCCTCGCTCTCCACGAGGGTGGGGACGAGGGCGCTCTTGGCTACGGCGTAGGTCTTGCCCATGACCAGCATCGAGAAGGCGAGCGGGAACAGCAGAGGGGTGTGCACGTAGCGGACAAGGGCGGCCATCAGACCGGCCCGCACCACCGCCGACATGACCACCATGAACCGCTGGCCGCCCCGCAGCCGGTCCATGGCCGGTCCGAGCAGGGGGGCCACCACGGCGAACGGGGCCAGGGTGAGCAGGAGGTAGGCGGCCACCTTCCACCGGGCGTCGTTCGGGTCGACGGCGAAGAACAGAGAGTCGGCCAGGGCCACGGCGAGCATGGCGTCCCCGCCAGCCGAGCAGACGTGGGTCCGGGCCAGGCGGTGGAAGCGCGTGGACCCCCGGACCGCGTCGCGGACCGCGGCCCGCACCGGGTCGAGTCGCCCGCTCACGACCTCGATCGTTCGAACTTGTAGCCCAAGCCCCGAATGGTAACGATCCGGCTCGGGGACGAGGGCTCATCCTCGATCTTTGACCGCAACCGTTTCACGTGCACATCCAGGGTCTTCGTGTCCCCCACATAATCATGGCCCCAGACCCGTTCGATCAAGGCGTCACGCGAGAGGACCAACCCGGCGTTCTCCATCAGGTAGAGCAGGAGGTCGAACTCCTTCAGGGGCAGCCGCACCGGTTCCCCCCGGACGGTGACCTCGTGGCTCGAGGGGTCGATGGCCACGTCACCGACCGTCACCTCGGAGCTAGGGGCGGCGGCCGGCTCGTCGTCGCCGGGGCGGACCGGTACGGTGCGGCGCATCACGGCCCGCAGCCGGGCCACCAGCTCCCGCATCCGGTACGGCTTGGTGACATAGTCGTCGGCCCCCACCTCCAGGCCAACGACAGTGTCGACCTCGGCCGAACGAGCGGTGACCATCACGATCGGCACCGACGAGGTCTGGCGGATCTGGCGGCACACGTCGAGCCCCGAGACCCGGGGCAGCATGAGGTCGAGGAGCACCAGGTCGGGGTCGAGATCGGAGAACCGCCTGAGGGCCTCGGCCCCGTCGCGGGCCACCTCCACCCGGAACCCCTCCCGGCCGAGACCGAGGGTCAGGGCGTCCACAAACGCCTCCTCGTCCTCGACCACCAGGATCAGGGGTTGGGCCACCGGACCAGTATCGCTCATGAGACTGTCTCCTCCGAGGGCGCAGGGTCGAGCGGCGGTTCCGGGTCCGCCGCCGGTAACTGCATCGTGAAGGTCGAGCCGACACCCTCGGTGGACCGGACCGACACCGAACCCCGGTGGTTGATGGCCACATGCCTCACGATGGACAGGCCGAGCCCGGTCCCCCCGGTCTGCCGGCTCCGGGCATCGTCCACCCGGTAGAACCGTTCGAAGATCCGTCCGAGGGCGGCGTCGGGGATCCCGACCCCCTCGTCGGCCACCGAGACCACGCACGAATCCCCGGTCCGCTCAACGGTGACGGTGACGGTGCCGTCCTGGTCGGAGTACTTGATGGCGTTGTCGATCAGGTTGGCCACGGCCGAGACGATCTGGCGGCGGTCACCGTCGACCACCAGCGCCGCACCGTTGGCGGGGGGCCGTACCGAAACCTCCACCTCGATGCCCCGGGCCACCGCCGCCGCGGTGGCCCGCTGGTGGGCGGTCCGGGCCACCTCGGCCAGGTCGACCCGCTCCGGCCGGTCGACCTGCCCGCTCTCCAGCTTGGATAGGGCCAGTAGGTCGTCGATCAGGTCACCAAGGCGGATCGCCGCGTGATGGAGCCGGTCGGCCAGGCGATCCACGGCCTCGGGGTCGTCGGTGTCCCGGAGCGTCTCGGCCAACAGGCCGACGGCTCCGACCGGGGTCCGGAGCTCGTGGCTCACATTGGCCACGAAGTCGCGGCGGACCCGGTCGATCTCTTGGGCCCGGGTGATGTCGTCGATCACCACGACCACCCCGGCCACGTCGTCGTCGGTGCCGAGGATCGGGGTGGCCCGGACGATCAGGTTCCGGACCGGCGGGCCGAACAGGTTCAACGGCCGCTCCACGGCCCGGCCTGAGCGCGCCTCGTCGATACCGTCCTCGATGGCCGCCTCCACCAGGGCGTCACCGTGACGGCCCCGCTCGTACCGGCCGGCCGGGGCGTTGCGGAAACAGATCGTGCCGGTGGCGTCGGCCACGACCACCCCGAGGGGCAGGACGTCGAGGACCCGGCCGAGGGGGTCCACCTGGAGCCGGGTCAGGTCGCGAAGCGGAGCGTTATCGCCGACCGGGGCGATGGACGGCAGGCTCACCGGGCGCTCCGCTCCCCCGGCCCCGTCGGGACCGGAGGCCCGCCACGGTTCGGCCCGGAGCTCGGCCACGACGGCCAGGTTCTCGGCGAAGACCCGCGTCGGCGCCGGCTGGGATCTGTGACCGATCTCGTTACCGTGGCCGACCCCGCCCACCGGCTCGGCCGGCCCGAGGCCGGATCTATCGGGACCGTCGGCCTCCGGGCCGGCGGACGTCCATTCGGCGGCCACCACGGTGGCCGCCGTCATCCCGTCGGCCTCCCCGGTGGGGCCGACCCGGGGGTCCCGACCACCGTCACTGGCCCTGTCACTGGCCCTGTCACTGGCCCTGTCACTGGCCCTGTCACTGTCACCGGCCCCACCTGCGGCCCGACCACCGGGATCCCGGGATACCCGACCGGGCGGTGTGCCACCGTCCGACAACGGGCCATGGGCCGAAACTGGAGCACGGGCCGAGCCTGTGCCTGGGACCGGCGCGCCGCCTGGGGCCGAATCCGGGCCACGAGCCGAAGCCGTGTCCCTGACGGGTGCGTGGCCGTCGGAACGGCCGGGATCGACCGGATCGACCCGATCGGCTGGATCGACCGGCCCGACGGCCGCCGGTAACCGGCGGCGGGCGGCGATGAGCCCAGCGGCCCCCCCGACCACGAGGCCGATCACGGCGGCGACGATCAGCTCCATCGGGACTCCGGGTGGTGGCCGGCGGTCCGCGGCCGGATCGTCACCGACGGGGGCTTCCGGGGTTGGCCCCGGACCCTCCGTCCGCCGTGCCGTTCGCGTGGACCCCGCCGCCCGATCCGGAGCCGGCCGCCTCGCCCCGCTCCTGGTCGTGGCGGGCCCGGAGCTCCTCCCGATAGGCGCCGAGCTGTTCCGGCAGCCAGCCGGTGACCATGTAGGTGACCCGCTCACCGATGTTCACGGCGTGGTCTCCCACCCGTTCGTAGTACCGGGCCACGAGGGCGAGCTGGACCGCGGCCCCCAGATCGATCCAGCCGGCCGAGTGGGCCTCGAAGATGGCCTGGACCATGTCCCGGTTGAGCTCGTCCAGCTCGTCGTCGATGTCGGCCAGGGCGGCGGCAACCGCCGCGTCCCCGTCGGCGTAGGCGTCGAGGGCGAGCCGCATGAGGCGCGCCGCCTCCTTGGCCATCGAGGAGACCAGGCCCCGGATCCGGGGACTCATCGTGGTCCCGTGCATCCGGCGTGACGTCTTGGCCACGTTGATCATCAGGTCGGCCGACCGTTCCAGTTCGGCCACCAGCTTCACGATGGTCACGATCTGACGGAGCTCACCCGCCTTGGGAGCCTCCCGGATCAGGATGGAATAGCACTGGTCCTCGATCTCGATCGACAGCTGATCGATCGGGTCGTCGGCGTCGATCAGCGCCTGGGCGGCGTGGAGATCGCCGGCTAGGAGCACCTCGGTTCCGGCCGGGATCGTCTCGCACACCATGGCCCCGAGGCGCATGACGTCGCGGCTGAGACCGTCGAGACTCTGGTGGTACTGGGTACGGAGCTCGGAATCGGACACGGTCGTTCCTCCCTGGTCCCCCGGGTGGCCAGCCGAGGTCACCAGGCCACCTCGTCGGCCAGGTGGGCCGGGTCCCCGGTGACGAGGTACTGCAGACGACAGGCCATCACCTGGGTATGGTCGCCGATACGGTCGAAGGAGCGGCCGATGGCCACTGCGGCCAAGGCTACCCGAACGGCGTCCGGCCCGACCAGGGCCCGCAGTTCACTCACCAGGCGGGTAGCCAGGTCGGCCAGCGGGTCGGTGGCCCGCAACGGGTCGAGCAGCTCGATCGATCCCGCCGACCAGCCCGCCCGAACGGCCTCGTAGCGCTGCACCACATTGTCGGCCAGGTCGAGCAGGACCCTGAACACGGCCGGGTGGGCGGCGATCAGGTGCTGGTCGTCCACCGCGTTGGCCACCCGGAGCGACAGGTCGCCGATGCGTTCCAGTTCGTGGAGGACCCGGATGACCGAGACGACGAGGCGAAGATCGGCCGCCACCGGTGCCTGCTGGGCCAGCAGCTGGTAGCACTGTTCGGTCAGCGACACCTGCATCTCGTCGATGGCGTCGTCGCTCTCCACCATCTCCCGGGCCCGTTGGACGTCGCCGGTGGCCAGCACCTGCCGGGCTCCGAACACGGCTTCACCGACCCGCAACGCCATGAGCTCGACCTGGAGCCGGAGCCCCTCGAGGTCGTCACTGAACCCGGTCCTGGCCACGACGAGTCCGCCCGTCCCCGACTCAGCCGAACCGACCGGTCACGTAGTTCTCGGTCCGTTCGTCGGCCGGGTTCGAGAAGATGGTCTCGGTGAGGTCGAACTCGACGAGCAGACCGGTGCGGCGGTCGTTCTCCGAGTCGAGCTCGGCGGTGAAGAAGGCGGTCCGGTCCGACACCCGGGCCGCCTGCTGCATGTTGTGGGTGACGATCACGATCGTGTATTCCGCCTTGATCTCGTGCATCAGGTCCTCGATGTAGCCGGTGGCGATCGGATCGAGGGCCGAGCACGGCTCGTCCATGAGCAGGACGTCGGGGTTGGTGGCGATGGCCCGAGCGATGCACAGCCGCTGCTGCTGCCCCCCGGACAGACCGAGAGCCGAGTCCTTGACCCGGTCCTTCACCTCGTCCCACAGGGCCGCCTTGCGGAGCGACGACTCCACGATGTCGTCGAACTCGGACTTGGCGGTACCGGCGATCTTCGGCCCGTAGGTGATGTTGTCGTAGATCGACTTGGGGAACGGGTTCGGCTTCTGGAACACCATTCCGATCCGGCGGCGGACCTCCACCGGATCCACCGCCGGATCGTAGAGGTTGATGCCGTGGTATTCGAGCCGGCCCTCCACCCGGGCCCCGGGGATGAGGTCGTTCATCCGGTTGAGGCAGCGGAGCACCGTGGACTTGCCGCAGCCGCTCGGGCCGATCATGGCAGTGATCTCGTGCTGTTTGATGGGCAGGTCGACATCGTGGACCGCCCGGAAATCGCCGTAGAACACCGACAGGCCCTCAACGTCGAGCACGACGGGCCGGTCGGGCTCCCCGGCCGGATCGTCGGCGCTGCGACCCCTGGTCCGCAGATCCACCGAGCCGGAGGTGCCGGTCACCGTCTCCGCCGCCGAGGTGGCCACCGTTCGTACATCGGTGCCCGTGGGTTCCATGGTCGTGTCCTCTCCAGGGTCGGTGTCGGCGTTCATGCCTGCCGCCGCTTCTCGTATCGGTTGCGCAGCAGGATCGCCGCGGAGTTCAGCAGCACCACGAACAGGATCAGGATCACGATGGCGGCCGCCGCCATCTCTACCTTGAACCCCTCCTGGGGACGTCGGGCCCAGGTGGTGATGATGATCGGCATCGCCGTGAACCGTTCACGTACCTGGCTGACGTCCCACCAGGACGGGATGTTGGTCAGGAACCCGGTGGTCGTGCCGACCAGGATCAGCGGGGCGGCCTCACCGGCGGCCCGGGCGATCGAGAGCAGGGTGCCGGTGAGGATGCCCGGGGCGGCGTAGGGGAGGATGTGGTCCTTGATGACCTCCCACTTGGTGGCCCCCACCCCGTAGCCGGCCTCCTTGAGGGGTTGGGGCACCGACCGGAGCGCCTCGGCCGAGGTGATGATCACCACCGGCAGGACCAGGGCAGACAGGGTGAGGCCCGCGGCCAGGGGGGTGCTGCCCCCGGTGAGACTGCCGATGACGGGCCCCTTGACGAAGATGGTCAACCCGAGGATCCCGTAGACCACCGACGGCACCCCGGCCAGGTTCCGAATGTTGATGTCGATGAACCGGGTCAGACGGCTCTTGGCCGCGTACTCCTCCAGATAGACGGCAGCGCCGATACCGAGTGGGAAGGCGACGAGGGCCACGATCAGGCAGACGTAGAACGTGCCCCGCAAGCCTTGGGCGATCCCGGAGACCTCGGGCCGGGATCCGAGGCCGGTGGTGAGAAACTCCCCCAACCGGGTGGTCAACACCGGCCACGAGTCGTACAGGACCTGGACCAGCAGGGTGACGAGGACGAGGAGGGTGACCAGCAGGGAGCTGAGGAGACCGAACCGGAACAGTGAGCCCCGGGTGTCGGGCCGCCGCTGGAGGTCCCCGACGCCGGCCAGCGCGGTGGTCGACGAGCCGGCCGGGGCCGGCCGGCCGGGGGCGTTGGGGATGGAGGGAGCGGTCATCTGGTCTGGGCGTCCCTTCTCAGTATTCCTGCCGGAACCGGCGGACGAAGACGTCGGCGATCAGGTTGAGGACCAGCGTCATGATGAACAGCAGCAGGCCGACGAAGAACAGGCTCTGGAACGACGGCCCGGCGCCGGCGACGTTGTCGGTACCGGAGGCCACCGAGGCCATGGCGGCCGTCATGGTCATGCCCGGGTCGAGCGGGTTGAAGCTCTTGACCGCCGAGTCGGCGGCCCCACCGGCGATGAACACCACCATCGTCTCACCGACGGCCCGGGAGACAGCCACGATGAAGGCCGCGGTGAGGCCGGATATCGCGGCCGGGAGGACGACGCGGAGGGTGGTGGTCATCCGCCGGGCCCCGAGCCCGGACGAGGCCTCCCGCAGCGAGCTGGGCACCGCGGCCAGGGCGTCCTCCGAGACCGAGGCCACCAGGGGGATGGTGAGCAGGCCGACACCGATCCCGGCCGCCACCAGGTTGGCCGGGGCCGCGCTGGAGAACAGGCGGCCGACGACCTCGGGGGCGATGAAGCGCAGGGCGAAGTAGCCGAGCACCACCGAGGGGATCCCGGCCAGGATCTCCAGCGCCGGCTTGAGATACCGGCGGACCCTGGGGTTGGCGTATTCGGAGAGATAGACGGCGGCCGCCAGCCCCAGCGGGCCGGCCACCATCATGGCGATGACGGTCACCCAGGCCGTGGCCACCATGATCGTGGGCAGATCGAACACGTTCCGCCGGGGCGCCCAACCGACCTGCCCCCACAGCTTCGACCAGTCGACCTCACGCATGAAGGCGACGGCCTCGAAGACGAGGGAGTAGACGATCAGGACGCTGATCAGGACCGACAGCAGGGCCGCGCCGAAGGCGAGGCCCCGGACGACGGCTTCACGGCGCCGACGCCTGGGGGTGCCCTGGAGCTTCCCGATGTCCCACGGTTCGAGGGTGGCCGCCATCGCCGGGAACCTCAGCGTCCGTCCCAGGCCGAGCGGGTCTCGGCCTTGGACTCATCGGTCAGCACGACGTAGTCGGCGTTGGCCACCCCCTCGTCGAGGCCCCAGCTCATGTAGTGGTCCACGTAGGCGGCCACGGCCGGGTTTTCCTCGGCCTTAGCCGTGTTCACGTAGATGAACAGGTCCCGGGAGATCGGGTACTCGTTGGAGGCGATGGTCTCGGCGTTGGGCTCGACGCACTCCCCACCGGGCTCCTCGGAGACCGGGATCATCCGGACCCCCGACGCCTGGTCGGCGTAGGCGAAGCCGACCCAGCCGAAGCTGGTGTCGTTGGACGAGACGGTCTCGATGATGACGTTGTCGTCGGCGGCCGACGAGTAGTCGATCCGGGTGGTGGCCTCTTGGCCCCGCTCCTCGGCGATCCCCTCGAGCACGATCTCGACGAAGCTGTCGTAGGTGCCGGACTCGGCGCCGGGGGCGCTGATGACCAGTTCGGCGTCGGGCAGGTCACCGCTGCCGCCCACCTCGGTGTCCAGGGCGTTGGCGTCGGCCCAGGTGGCGAAGCCGTTCGATTCCGGACCCACGATCGCGTAGAGGTCGGGGAAGGACAGGCAGCTGAGGGCCTCGTTGCCCTCGGAGGTCATGACGGCGATGCCGTCGACGGCCACCTTGAGCTCCACGTAATCGATGCCGTTGCTCTCGCAGTCGGCGGCCTCCTCGTCCTTGATGTGGCGGGAGGCGTCCGAGATGTCGGTCTCGCCGCTGCAGAAGGCCTTGAACCCGTCACCGGTGCCCGGACCGGTCACCGAGACGTTCACGTTGGGTTCCACCGAGGCGAAGTCCTGGGCCACCTCGATGGAGATGGGTTCGACGGTCGACGAGCCGGACACCGCGACCTCGCCCTCGATGTCGCCACCGGCGGTGCCCGAATCGGCGGTGCCCGAATCGGCGCTGCCGGAGTCGGTGCCACCGCCGGCGTCGGCGGCGGTGGTGTCGCTCGAATCCGCGCTGGTGTCGTCGGAGTCGTCGCTCCCGCAGGCCGCAGCAACCAGACCGAGCGCGAGCAGCAACGCCAACAGGCGCCGCAACGAAGAACTGATCACGAACCTCTCCTCGTGGATCACGCGGACGGACATTCCGTCCGATTCCTCCGGCCGACCGGCCCCCACTGGGGCCTCCGGGTCAGCCGTTGCGCTTTACGGTAGAAAGGCCGGGTAACGCGCCACCCCTGCGGAGTTGAACGTTCAGTGAACGGGAACCGGACAGTCGGGGTGCGGACGGCTCCGGGCCGGGCCGGGCTACCGGTCCTCGGCCGCCAGGGCCACCTCGGCCGCCGACAGGAGGGCCCGGTCGTGCTGATAGGTCAGCAGGTCCATGGCCTCGTCCACGGGGAGCCAGCGGATCTCGTCGACCTCCTCGTTGGACCGGAAACGGCCCCCGGTGCGACGCATCAGCCAGTACCGCACCACCTTGGGTTGGCCGTCCACCCGGTACCGGACCTCGGGCAGGTCGGCCATGATCTCCCCCCGGACCCCGGTCTCCTCCTCGACCTCCCGCACCGCGCAGGCCACGTCGGACTCCCCGGCCTCGACCTTGCCCTTGGGCAGAGACCAGTCGTCGTAGCGGGGCCGATGGGCGACCAGGAATACCCAGTCACCGTCGATGGCCCTCCGCACCACCACACAGCCGGCGGCCCGGATCGTGACCCAGGTGCCGTCGGCGACGGCACCTGGCTCGAGGTCGCCCCGGCGGGACTCGGACGGGGCCGCCCGCTCCACCGCCGCGGTCTCGAACTCGTCGTGGGCGTTGATCCCACCCCCGAGTCGGCGGTAGTCGCCGTCCGGCTCGAGCTCCCAGGCCAGGGCGGTGTCGGCCAGGTTCCCGTCCAGGATCTCCTGGAGGCGGGCCTGGGACGCCATGTCGTCCACCCGGAGCAGCACCTCGACCCGACGGTCGAGGTTCCGGGGCATGAGGTCAGCCGAACCGATGTAGTAGCGGGGCCGGCCGGCGCCGTCGCCGTTGGCGAAGTAGTAGATCCGGGAGTGCTCGAGGTACCGGCCCACCAGGCTGCGGACCCGGATGTTCTCCGACAGGCCGGGCACCCCGGCCCGGAGGCAGCAGATGCCCCGCACCACGAGGTCGATCTCCACCCCGGCGGCCGAGGCGGCGTAGAGCCGGTCGATGATGGCCGGATCGACCAGGCTGTTCATCTTGAAGATGATCCGCCCGGTGCCGGGAGCGGCGGCCGCCTCGTTGTCGATCAGGTCCTCCAGGGGGATCCGCATCGCCCGGGGGGCGACCAGCAGCCGCTGGTAGCGGACGTCCCGGCCGTAGCCGGTGAGGAAGTTGAACAACTGGGTGAGGTCGTCGCCCACCGCGTCGTCGGCGGTGAGTATGCCGACGTCCTCGTAGATCCGGGCCGTCTTGGGGTTGTAGTTGCCGGTGCCGATATGGCAGTAGCGGCGCACCCCCTCCCGCTCGTCCCGCACCACCAATGCCGTCTTGGAGTGGATCTTCAGGCCGGTCAGCCCGTAGACCACGTGCACCCCGGCCTCCTCCAGACGACGGGCCCAGGTGATGTTGGCCTCCTCGTCGAAACGGGCCTTGAGTTCGATCAGGGCCGCCACCTGTTTGCCGGACTCGGCCGCCCGGATCAGGGACCCGATGATCGGCGAATCGCCCGAGGTCCGGTAGAGGGTCAGCTTGATGGCCAGGACCGACGAGTCGAGCGACGCCTGGCGGATGAACTCCGATACCGACGCCGAGAACGACTCGTACGGGTGATGGACCAGGATGTCGGCTCGGCGCAGGCGGGCGAACAGGTCGCGGCTGTCCTCCAGGTCACGCATCCGCCGGGGGGTGATCCACGGCGACGAGCGGACCTTGAGGTCGGGCCGGTCGAGGCCGACCAGTTCCCAGTAGGCAGAGAGGTCGAGCAGGCCCCGGAGGGTGTAGACGTCATCCTCCTCCAGTTCGAGTTCGCGCAGGACGAGCTGGCGGGCCTCGGGCGGCATGGTGGCGTCCAGCTCGAGACGGATGGCCCGGCCGAACCGGCGTCGGCGCACCTCCACCTCGACCGCCTCCAGCAGGTCGTCGGCGTCCTCGTCGTCGAGGGTGAGATCGGCGTTGCGGGTGACCCGGAACGGCCATCCGCCCACCACGTCGAGTCCGGGGAACAGCATCGGGAGGTGTTCGACGATGACCTGCTCGATGGGCACGAACCGGCCCTCCCCCACCTCGAGGAACCGTCGCAAGGCGGTCGGCACCTTGATCCGGGCGAACCGGCGGGTCTCCATCTCCGGATCGTCGACCAGGACGGCCAGACTGAGCGACAGATTGGAGATGTAGGGGAACGGGTGGCTGTGGTCGACGGCGAGCGGGGTAAGCACCGGGAAGATCCGCTGCTCGAACTCGGCGGCGGCCGCCTTGGCCTCCTCCTCGGTGAGCTCGTCCATCCGCACGATCTCAATCCCCGCCTCGGCCAGGGCGGGCCGGATCTCGTCGATGTGGATCGTCTCGAGCTCGTCGGTCCGGTGGAGCACCTCGGCCCGGACCGCCGTCAGTTGGGCCAGGGGGCTCATCCCATCGGCGGAGGCCACCGACACCCCGGCGGCCACCTGTTCCTTCAGGCCCGCCACCCGGACCTGGAAGAACTCGTCCAGATTGGAGGAGTAGATGGCGCAGAACTTGAGCCGCTCCAGCAGGGGCATGGCCGGGTCCGTCGCCTGGGCCAGCACCCGGGCATTGAACGCCAACCAGGACAGTTCACGGTTGACGTATCGGGAGGGGTCGTCGTCGGCGACACGATCAAGCGTCGTCATGGGAGCCTCGCTCAGGCAGGGTCATGGCCGGCGTCGTGGCCGGGGCGCGGGTGAAACGGGTCGGGTCCTTGCCGTCGGACACCGTTTCCATCGCCCGGGAGGCGGCGGAATCAATGCCCAACCGATGATCACCGGACGAACCGCCCGGGAGACAGGGGTCGGGCCGGCGAACGCCGGCCGTCCTCATCGTGGCAGACCGGGCCCCGGTGCGCTCGTCGAAAATCGATCCACCGCGCCGGGCCGTCCGCCGTAGACGGACCCTACCGGCCGGACCGTGTCACCCTCGATGGCCGACCAGCACCCTCCACCGTAGAGGATGACGGGTCCGCTCACTCAACCACCGGCGGGGGGGCGACGATCAGGTCCGCGAACCGGACCGGACGGTGGATTCGGCGTCGTCCTCGCCGAGATCCCAGTCCACCGCGATCAGCTCCCGTTCAGCGTCTCGGTTGACCCGTTCCCGGTTCCGTCGGAACTGGGGGTCGTGCTTGGGGAGCAGGAGCAGGCGGGCGGTGACGCGGGCCCAGAACCGCTCCAGCTCGTCCTGGTCGCCGAAGTGGATGCGGAACTCCCAATGGGGAGCCACCGGGCCCGTGTATTCGATGGTCACGTGGGCGACCGGCGCCTGCTCTTCTTCGGTCGGCTCTACCGCAGTCATCGCCTCACGATACCGGGCGGCGGCCGGTCAGCCGGTCGGGTGCCCCCGAGCCGCCCGGGGAACCGGCCCTGAGCCCGATGACCCGGGCCGAGTGACGTACGGCCACAGAGAAAATCTGAATCGTTCGGGAACCAACCGGCCCCCTGCTGCGTCTTACTGGGCATGGAGACGACCTGGATGGCCGACGGCAACTGCAACAATCACCCGCCGGCCGTGTTTTTCCCCAGTGACGGTGTTGGTGTCGAGGTGGCCAAGAAGATCTGTGCCACGTGCCCGGTGATCTCCGAATGTCTCGAACACGCCCTGTCGGAACGGATCGACCATGGCGTGTGGGGTGGCACCTCGGAGCGGCAGCGGAGGCGGATCCTCAAGGCCCGCCGGGAACTCGCCGGCCCGGTGGCCTGACCGGCCCGGGGCGGACCCGGATCGGCTCCGCCCGTCCCCGGCATCACACCCCGTCCCTGTCCCGGCCCCGCCGGACCGGGACGGTCCGCGCTGGGCCGCCGACTACCGGGGTTCGGGGCGGCGCCCCTGAGTACCGGGGCGGCGCGGCAAACGCCGGACAACCCGGCGTCTCACCCCGGGCGTCATGCCCGGCGATTTCCTGCACGACCGTGTCATGGCGACCGTCGTGATGGCCGGAGGTCGCGTGCCGTGGGTCAGAAGTACCTGTGGCCAGAAGCACCACGATCTCGTCCCCGTGAAACGAGGATCTCGGGCGCTGCGGCTCTCGTCCATTCGCGTCCGCCAGACCCCGGGCAACCCGGGGGAACGGCGTGGTTCATTCCGTCCGGCGGGGCCGAACGGTGTCAGGCTGAATCGTCGGAACGGTCGGCCTTGGTGATCTCGGACTTGGCCGTGTCCGGCTTGGCCGTTTCCGCGCCGTCGTCGAGCCCGGCTTTGAACTCGCGTTGGGCCTGGCCGAGGTTCTTCGCCAGGTCGGGAAGCTTCCGGCCGCCGAAGAGGACCAGGACGATCAGCAGGATGATGAGCAGTTCTTGTGGACCTAGACTGGGCACGCCGTCACTGTAGCCCCTCCGTCAATCCCTGGCGTTGTCGGGGCCGATCAGGACCGATTCCGGCAGGCTCGGCGGCCGGGCCCCGGGCTCAACCCGTTCCGGTGGCCTGCTGGCGCTCGAGGGCCCGTTGACGGCGGATGCGGCGCCGTTCCCGCTCGCTCATCCCGCCCCAGATGCCGAACTTCTCGCCGTTGGCCAGGGCGAATTCCAGACAGCCCTCCCGCACGACGCAACCTCGACAGACTTCCTTGGCTTCGCGGGTCGAGGCTCCCCGTTCCGGAAAGAACAGATCAGGGTCCACGCCGAGACAGTTGGCGTACTCCTGCCAGGTCGTGTCGAGCATCAGGTGCTTCCGCCCTGGTCGCATGCTTCCTCCTCCCGCCGAGCAAGCTCGATGCGGAGAATCTGGTGGGTGGCTGGGTGGCGCCGGTGGATTGCTAGTGCTGACGCCGATGACGCTCCCCTACGCCGGGGCGAGCTCGCTCCGGCACCCCGCCCGGTTCACTCGCGTCCGCGAGCCGAACCCAACACGACGCCGGGAACGCGGCCTGATTGGAGTTGGTCGGATGTAATTACAACACTGTAATCCCACTCACCACAACCCGAATCCTCAAGAAACCGAGTCAACCTGTATCGACATGAAGGTCGCGTCAGGATTCCAGGGCGCGGGTAACAGCCATGACGCGTCCCCGCGGCGGGGGGCTCACGACCAAAGGGCCGAGGGGCGGCAGTATGCGGCGGTCAACCCAACCGTAGCGACGCTCAGGCGGTGCGACGACGCCCGGTGAGCAGCTTCCGCTTGTGCTCCATGAAATCGACCAGGACATAGTCACCCAGCGTTTCTGGCGTGGTGAAGAATGCCCGGCCCCGGTTGAGGCGGGTGAGGCGTTCGACGAACCCCCGGAGACCCGAATCAGGGTCGAGCATGAAGGTGTTGATGGTGATCCCGGCCCGGGTACATCTCATCACCTCGGCCATGGTCTGTTCCACGGTCTCCCGGGCCGGCGGATAGCTGAAGAAGGGGCTACCGTTCGGCAGGAGATGGGCGGTGGGCTCGCCATCGGTGATCATGATGATCTGCTTGGTGCCGGTCTGGCGGCCCAGCATCTGACGGCTCAGCCGGAAGGCGTGGTGCATGTTGGTGCCGTAGACGTAGTCCCACGACACCTCGGGGAGCTCGGCCGCGGTGAGCTGCCGGGCCACCTCGCTGAAGCTGACGATCCCCAGGTAGTCCCGCGGATACTGGGACGAGATCAGCGAGTGCAGGGCCATCGCCACCTTCTTGGCGGGCAGGAAGTTGTCCCGCATCGGCATCGACAATGACAGGTCGAGCATCAGGACCGTGCTGGAGCGGACCTGGCGTTCGGTGCGCTCCACCTCGAAGTCGTCCGGGGTGAGCCGCACCGGGGTGCCGCCACCCGAACGCTGAATGGCGTTCCGGACGGTGCGTTCGATGTGCAGATTGAACGGATCACCGAACTCGTAGGGCTTGGTCTGGAAGTTCCGTTCGTGGCCGGTGCCGCTGGCGTCGATGTCGTGGGTGCCCATCTTGTCCGGCGCCAGCTTGGAGAAGAGGTCGCCCAGGGCCTGTTGGCCGAGCCGACGCAGACCCCTCGGGGTCAGCTCCAGACGTCCCTCGCGGTTCTGGATCAGGCCCTGGCGTTCCATCATGTCGGCGAGTTCGCTCACCCGGGCGAGGCTCTCGGCGCTCTCCTCCCCCAGTAACCGGCGGACCTGCTCGAGGTCCACCTCGGCCAAGCCCTGGGGAGCGCTCGCCTGCCGGAGGAACTGCTCCATCTGATCGAGCTGGCCGAGGTCCTGGAGCATCTCCGACGCATCGGCGAAGCCCAGCGGATCGAACCCGCTGAAGTCGTAGCTCCGCTCCCACCCGGCGTCGGGGAACATCTGCTGGAGGTTCTGGCCCAAACGGCTGACCTCGAAGTTGAGGTCCATATCCTCCAATAGCTGCTCGGACAGCTCCATCAACTGGGCCCGCTGCTCGGGGGTCATGGAATTGAGCATGGCCTGCATGGCCGCCATGCGCTGGGCCATGGCCTCCAACAGTTCGTCGAGCGTCTCGGGATTCTCCGGGAAAAAATCCCCGAACTGCTCCATAAAGGACTCGAAGTCCGGTTCTTCACCGTTCGCCCGCTGCTCCAGCATCCGATTGAGCTCGGACAGCATGTCCTTCATACGGGACATGTCCTGGGGGCTCATGTTCTCCATCGCCCCGGTCATCTGGTCCACCTGCTGTTGCATCAACTGTTGGCGGAGCTGGTCGAGTAGATCGTCGAACCGCTGCTGGGCCTCGGCCGACTCGAACTCATAGTTCTGCAGTCCCCGAACCCGGCCGGCCAGGTCATCGGGTAGGAGATCGAGTTGCATCTGCTTGGAGGTGGTCGTCTCGGAGGCCAGTTCGGCCGCCCGGGCCTCCTCGGAACCGGATTCGGCCTCTGAGGCCTCCATCTCGGCCAAGGCGTGGCGATCGTCGAGCGCCTGCTGCTCGGTGGCTACGAGATCCCGCAACTCCTCGTTTATCTCGTCGTAGACGCCGCCGAGGTCGTGATTCTCCAGGCGCTCCCGGCGCTCCTGGCGGATGCGTTCCAGCATCTCCCGGAGGCCCTGCACCCGTTCACCGTTGCGGTCCTCGAAACCCTCCTGCATGAGCCGGCGCAAGGCGGCCATCGGGTCTCCGTGGTACATGAGATCGTCAGTCAACTCCGACAGCACATCGAAGGCGTCGAACTCGAACCCCTTCTGGGTACCGTCCCATCGCGAGTACCGGAACCGCTGACCGACCATGGGGACGATCCTAGTTGGCGGTCCTCGACGTGGCCCGATCGAGGCCGTCGGCCGACCCGGACCGCTCCACCGGTCGACCCACCAGCCCGCTGACCCGAAGGGCCCCGACCTGGGCCTCGGTGAGCCCCGCCTCCAACATGACCTCAACGGTGTCGTGGTCGAGGATGGGGGCCGGCCGGTCGGGCGGGGGCGCCGACCCGGACAGACGCAACGGATAGGCGGGGACGCGATGCCGGCCGAACCGGGGATGGTCGAGGTCGGACCGGAAGCCGTTCGCCTCCACCTGCGGATCGTCGAGCGCCTCGTGGGGCAGGTTGAGCCGAGCCGCCGGGCACCCCGCGGCGCGCAGCCGGTCCAGCCAGGTGTCGGTGCTGTGGTTGCGGAACACCGCCTCGGCCTGGGCGATCAGATCCCGCCAACCGTCGTCGTGTGGGGACACCCCGGCCTCGGCCGGGGTCGGCACCCCGGTGGTGGTGTGGAAGCGGCGGCGCAGGGCCGGGCTGAGGCACCCGATGGAGACGAAACCGTCCGCGGTCTGGAAGTGACGGAAGTAGAGGCCGAGGGCGGCCGTGTCGACCCTCACTGCCTCGTAGGCCCGGCGCCGCTCCTCGAAGTCGGCCCCCGGGCCCGGATCGGCGGCCGCCCACAGGTCCCTCATCGACGGTTCGGCCTCGAACCGGCTGATCAGGGGCGACATGAAGTTCAGGGCCGTCGCCAGCAGGGAGGTGGTCACCGTCTGGCCCCGACCATCGACGTCACGCTGTCGCAGGGCGGCCACCACACCGAAGGCGGACAGCATGCCGGTGCCGAAGTCGTTGAATGGGGGGCGCACGGTAGCCGGATAGTGGCCACCGGGGACAGTGCGACCAGTGGTGACCGCCATGCCCGACATCCCCTGCATCAGGATGTCGTAGCCGCCCTGCCCGCCGTACGGGCCTTCGGAACCGAAGGGGCGATGGTCGAGCACGATGGTGCTGGGGTCGTACCGGTGGATCGAGTCTGGGTCGAGACCGTAGCGATCGACGTCACTCGGTTTGAGGGCCACCAGCACCACGTCGGCCCAACCGACGAGCGGGCGGATGGCCTCGGACGCCTCGGGATGGGCCAGGTCGACCACGATGCTCCGCTTGTTCCGGTTCACCACCGAGTAGATCCGACCCTCGGGGGTGTCCCCCTCCGGCACCGGCAGGCTGGTGGTAAAGCGCATGGTGTCACCCTCGGCCGGCTCCACCTTGACCACCTCGGCCCCGAGCCCGGCCAGAAGCCAGCCGCAGTAGGGCACGGCGATGTTCTGCGCCACCTCCAGCACCCTCGTCCCGGCCAACGGAGGCCGCGCGCCGACTTCGTCGTGATCCGCCATCGCGGGTCCCCCTTCATTACAACAACTGTGCCGCGCGTCCACCATCCTGACCTACACGTACCGTCATGGCGAAGTCGTACCGACAGATCCCGACGAGATCACCCGTTCCAGGCCCCCCGCTCGGGGCTGGTTGTCGGCTCTTCGGCCAAGGCCTCATGATCCCGGCTCTTCGGCCAAGGCCTCATCGCAGGGCCCTCACCCCGGGCACCGGTCTACCGGCTCTTCGGCCAAGGCCTCATCGCAGGGCCCTCACCCCGGGCCCGGTCTACCGGCTCTTCGGCCAAGCCCTCATCGCAGGGCCCTCACCCCGGGCCCGGTCTACCGGCTCTTCGGCCAAGCCCTCATCGCAGGGCCCTCACCCCGGGCCCGTATGCTGTCGGCGATGATCAGCACCCCCGGGCCGGAGCCGGACGGCGTCACCACGCAGAGCCCCGCCGATGACCGGCCGTTCGGGGCGGGACCCGTCGGCGCGGTGCTGACCGCCACCGAACTGGAGGGGGTGGCCCCGGCCGCCGACTGGAGCCGGTGGGAACGGACCGGAAAGATCCCCCCCAGCGGCGACGGAGCCGGGTTCGCGGCCAACGTCGCCGACGATCTGGCCCAGCTCCGCAGGCTCGGCCTCGACGAGGTGGTGATGACGCTGGAGTGGGCCCGGCTCGAACCCCGCGACGGCCACTGGGACCCGGCGGCGGCCGAAACCATCGAAGGACGGCTCCGCGCCGCTCGCGACGCGGGCTTCCGGGTGTGGGCCTGCCTGGTCGACGGGACCCAGCCCGGCTGGTTCGCTGACGACCTGGGCGGGTTCGGGGACGACCGGGCCCGTACCCTCCGCTGGCCACGCCACGTGGACACCGTGGGCGAACGGTTCGGCGGCCTGATCGACGGCTGGGTACCCCAACGGGAGCCCGCCCACTGGGCCCTGCGGCGCCTAGCCGGACCGGCCGGACGGATCGGGACGGTGCCGGCCGCCGACGCCGCCACCGCGGTCCGCGACGGCCTCCTCGCCGACGGGGAGGCCTGGCGCCTGCTGCGCGGCACCAGCCCGGTGGCGACCATGCCCACCGTCCGTCCAATCGTCGGCGACGGCGGGAACGTCAAGGCCGCCCGCCGAGCCCGCTTCCTGACCGGCCTGCTGACCGACGCCTGGGTGGGCGCCCTTGAACGCGGCGTGGTGTCCGTTCCGGGCACCGCCGACGTGGAGGCCCCCCACCTGCGCGACGCCTTCGACCGGGTGGTGGCCATGCTGCGGCCACCGATCCGGGTCGACGCCGACGGGCGGTGGCGGCCCGAGCCGGCCGGACGACCCGTGGCCCCCACCGGGCTCCTGACCCACCCCGAGATGGAGCTCGACGCGCTCAACGACGTGCTCGGCCGGGTGGCCAGACCAACGGTCGCCGCCGCCGATCTGGCCTCGGTCATCGACGACGGCCGGAACCGCCCCGACCAGCTCCGCGCCCTACTGGACGGGGCCGTCGACCTGGCCTCCGCGTCGAGCCTCGAAGGGTGGTGGCAGGCCAGCCCAATCGACGGCTACGCCTGGGAGTGGGGCTTCAACGTCCGACCCGGCGTGATCGACCGGTCCCGGGCGGTGACGCCCGCAGCGGCCGAGCTGGCCCGGATGGGCGGCGGGGTCGTCTGATCAGTCGCCGCGGCCGATGCCGCGGGTGGACCCGACCCGGACCCGGTTGCCGTCGGGATCGGTGAGCTCCACGTTGGACCCGAAGATCCCGTCGCTCGGCCCCACCCCGAACTCGGTGGCCACCGAGCCGACGTCGTCCACCATGAGATAGAGGAGGGTGTCGGGGGTGGCGTCCCCGGCGTGCTCGGACAGGTGGAGCTGGATGGCCCCACGCTGCAGCCCGATGTAGGCCGGAAACTCGTCGGAGTACTGCTGGATGAACGTGACCTCGAAACCGAGCCGCTGATACCAGTCGGCGGTCACCGCCGCCTTGGCCACCTTGATGATGGGCACGAGCTGTTCGGGGGAAACCGACTCCTCGGTCTCGGCCAGGTCGTCGGGCTCGAGATCGGGCGTGTCGGCGTCGTCGTGGATCATCGGTTCATCGTCGGCGACGGGAACCTCGTCGTCGACGACCACCTCGACGTCGTCGTCGGTCTCGACCGCTCCGTTCCCCAGGGCGTTCACCCGGTCGTCTTCGACGACACCGTCATCCACTGCGCTCATCTCCGACCCACCTCTCGTTCGCCTGGCTGACGCCCGCCGCTCATGCCGGATCGGCTCGCGCTGACAATGTCGCCCGGTGTCAGCCCCGATCCGGCGATGGCGACTCTAGCGCCCGGGCGCCGGAAGTCGCTCCGCCGACATCGACGCGGCCAGACCGTCCAGCACCGCGATTCGCCTCTTCGGCCAAGGCCTCATCGCTCCGGCCCTCAAGCCCGGGCCCGGTAGCTGGCCCGGCCGCCGACGGCGTCCTTGTTGAGCCGCTTGGACAGGTGCAGGCCCTCCAGCAGCAGCTCCACGGCCGAGGCAACCACCTCGTCGCGATCGTCGTCGCCCACCAGTTCGGCTACCCCGGCGGCCAAGGCCGGGTTGTCGTCGACCAGTTTGCGGTAGGCCGACGAGGGGAGATCGTCCCCGGCGGCCGCCGAGAGATCCTCGTCGAAGGCGTCGACCACCTGGCGCACCACCTCGGGCGACACCCGCTCCTTGAACACCGTGAGCACGGCCCCCCGCAGCAGGTGGTCGATGACCTCCTCGTCACGGCCCTCGTCGAGCGCCTCCACCTCGATCTTCCCGGCGGTGGAAGCGACCAGGGCGTCGAGATCGCACACCCGGGGGACGACCGTCGTCTCCCCGAGACGGAGGGCCCGGCGGGTGGCCGCCGCCACCAGGGTCTCCAGGTTGGTCACCGTGAGGCGCACCGAAACCCCGGACCGCTGGTTGAGCTGCGGGCTCGACCGGGCCAGGTGGGTGAAGGCGGCGACGAGTTCCTCCATGAAGTCCGGCACGACCACGCCGAGCCCGACCTCGGTGAGGTCTGGGAGGGCCGACTCCTGGCGGGCGATATCGATCTCGGTGGCCAGCTCCTGGGGGTAGTGGGTGCGGATCTGGGCCCCGAACCGGTCCTTCAACGGGGTGATCATCCGGCCCCGGTTCGTGTAGTCCTCCGGGTTGGCCGAGGCCACCAGGAGGACGTCGAGGGGGAGCCTGATCTTGTAGCCCCGGATTTGGACGTCCCGCTCCTCCAGCACATTGAGCAGACCAACCTGGATCCGTTCGGCCAGGTCGGGGAGCTCGTTGATGGCGAAGACACCCCGGTTGGTCCGGGGCACGAGGCCATAGTGGAGGGTCAGCTCGTCGGACAGGTAGCGGCCCTCGGCCACCTTGATCGGGTCTACCTCACCGATCAGGTCAGCGATCGAGGTGTCGGGGGTGGCCAGCTTCTCCCCGAACCGATCCGAGCGGTGCACCCAGGCGATCGGGGTGTTGTCCCCCTCCGCCTCCACCAGCTCCCGGGCCGCCCGCGACACCGGGTTGTAGGGGTCGTCGTTGATCTCGGAGCCGGCTATCACCGGCATCCACTCGTCGAGCAGTTCCACCAGCGACCGGATCATGCGGGTCTTGGCCTGGCCGCGCTCGCCCAGGAAGACGACGTCGTGGCCAGCTAGGACGGCGTGTTCGAGCTGGGGGAGTACCGTGTCCTCGTAGCCCAGGATCCCGGGGAACAGGGGCTTGCCGGAGCGGATGCGGGTCACTGCGTTGGCCCGCATCTCCTCCTTCACGGTCCGCGACCGCCATCCGGAGGCCCGCAGCGCACCGAGGGTCTGGGGACGTTCAGGGCTCTGAGCGCGTTCGGTCATCACCCGAACCTAGCCCCCAGCCAGAATCGACGCCCGATCGCAACCTGGCCGCCTATCACAGCTTGAGCCGTCGCTGGAGCATCCGGCTATGGTCCTTCGCACAACGCCGAACCCACACGTCAGTCAGCGGAGGAACCCACGTGGCCGCGCCAACAACTTCGAGTCCATTGAGCGCGGGTAGTCCGCTGCGCCCTCGATCCCGGCCGCGGCCCTTCCCGCTCAACCTCTACCAGAATGCCGTAGGTAAGAAGTGGGTCATGGCGCTCACCGGCATCATGCTGCTGGGTTACGTCCTGTTCCATCTGCTGGGCAACCTGAAGCTCTACCTCGGCGCCATCGACCACGACGGCCACCTGGTGTACGACGTCGACCTGTACGGCGAGTGGCTACGCGACCTGCTGGTCCCCTTCCTTCCCCGCACCGTGACCCTTTGGCTGCTCAGGATCGGCCTGATCGCCGCCTTCTTCTTCCACATCCACGCCGCCGTCACCCTCACGAGGCTCAACCAGCAGTCGAACGTGGCCTACCGGTCCAAGCGCGACTTCGTGGCCGCCAACTTCGCCGCCCGCACCATGCGGGTCACCGGCGTCATCGTCCTTGCCTACGTCCTGTTCCATCTGGCCGACCTGACCTGGGGCTGGATCCCCGGATACGACTGGCAGCGGGGCCATGTCTACGAGAACGTTGTCGGCAGCCTGTCGAATCCGGTCGTGGCGCTGGTCTACATCGTGGCCAACGTGGCCCTGTCGATCCACATCTTCCACGGCACCTACTCGCTGTTCCAGAGCCTCGGTATCAGCAACCCGGCCTACAACCGCATGCGCCGCCAACTGGCCGCTGTCTTCGCCGCCATCATCCTGATCGGCAACGTCAGCTTCCCGATCGCGGTGCTCACCGGCATCATCGAACTCGATCCCCGGATCTAGGAGCGGACCCGACCATGCTGCCCGACGCCAAGACTCCCCCCGGCCCAATCGCGAACAAGTGGGACAAGCACAAGTTCGACATCAAGCTGGTCAATCCCGCCAACAAGCGGAAGTTCAAGATCATCGTGGTCGGCACCGGCCTGGCCGGCGCCTCCGCGGCGGCCACCCTCGGCGAGCTCGGCTACAACGTGCACGCCTTCACCTTCCACGACTCGCCCCGCCGGGCCCACTCGATCGCGGCCCAGGGTGGCATCAATGCGGCCAAGAACTACCAGAACGACGGTGACAGCGTCTTCCGGCTGTTCTACGACACCGTCAAGGGCGGCGACTACCGCTCCCGGGAAGCCAACGTCTACCGGTTGGCCCAGGTCTCGGTGGACAT